>JAXLWI010000012.1:0-79235 GCA_046328575.1 Anaerolineae bacterium | reverse complement strand
TCCTGCCGGGCACGCCGCTTACCTTCGAGCGATTCACGCGGCGCGTCGACGGGATGGTGGGTGGTTTCCCGCAGCACAATTTGTTCACTGCCTGGTCGCCGCGGATCGATCGGAGGCTGTGGCTCGTCGGCGACAGCATCTTTCCGGGGCAGTCCACCGCAGCGGTCTCACTGGGGGCGCTGCGCGTGGCCGACGAAGTGAGCCGTCAAGGCTGGGAAAGCCGATCGGAAGCGGAGATAGCCCAATTTAACGGCGTGTGATCAATCCTGAAACTAAAATAAAACTGTACAAATACTTGACAAGAAGTGTCCAAAGTGGTATAGTTCTTTTCAGCGAAATAGACTATCGAAATATGAGGCTTAGAGACATGAAAAAGTCACCACTGTTGCCCATCTTCTTGATTGTGTTCATCGACCTGCTCGGCTTCGGCCTGATTTTGCCGTTGCTGCCGTTTTACGCTCAGTCGTTTGGCGCATCGGAGGCCGTTGTCGGCTTGCTGATCGCGTCGTATTCGCTGATGCAGTTCATCGGCGCGCCGATTTTGGGTCGCTTGTCGGACAAGTGGGGCCGCCGACCGGTGCTACTGCTCAGCCAGTTCGGCACTTTCGTCGGCTTCATCATTTTGGGTGTGGCCAACACGCTGGCGCTGTTGTTCGTCAGTCGCATTATCGACGGCATTAGCGGCGCGAACCTGTCCACCGCGCAGGCCTATATCGCCGACGTGACTGACGAGAAGAATCGCGCTAAGAGTTTCGGTTTGATCGGCGCGGCGTTTGGCTTGGGCTTTATTCTCGGTCCGGCAACGGGCGGATGGCTCAGCACCTATGGTTTCCAGGTGCCGGCGTTTGTGGCCGCCGGTCTGTCGGCGTTGACGATGGTGTTAACGTTCTTCATGCTGCCCGAACCGGAACGCAAAGGTTCGAATGCGCGCCGCGCTTTCTCGATGGTGGCGTTGAAGCGAGCGTTGGGCAATCGGGCGGTGAACGGCCTGCTGGCGATTTCGTTCACGTTCGGCGTGGCCTTCACGATGTTCCAAACATCGTTCGCGCTGTTCGCGGCATCACGGTTTGGTTTTACTGAACAACAAACCGGCTTCGTGCTGGCGTACGTCGGTTTCTTGAGTGTGATCATGCAGGCCGCGATCGTGAGCCGCGTGGTGAAGAAGATTGGCGAGCGGCAGTCGCTGGTGATCAGCATCGCGGCGCTGGCGCTGGGCTTGCTGTTGATGTCGATGGTGCAGACGCCGCTGGGCTTGATCCTCGTCATGCCGATCCTGTCGTTTGGCGGCGGCGCGACGACGCCCGTGCTGACGAGCCTGATCACGAAGTCAGTCGATCGCGCAGAGGTTGGTGGCATGCTAGGCATTTCGACCTCGGTGGACAGCCTGAGCCGCATCGTCGCGCCGATTGTGGGCAATGCGCTGTTGGCGTATAGCAACGCGCTGCCATCACTGTTGGGCGCGGCGCTGCTGGCGATTCCGCTGGTGCTGGCGCTGCAACTGCGCGGTCGATCGGTGCCCGTGTCTAATCAGCCGGCGTATGCGGAAGCATATGTGAAGAGTAACGAGTAACAATTGAGTTTCACGCGGTACGCAACTCGGAGGATAACATGGCTGCAAAATCGAAATTGAAAGTGGGCGGAATTGCCCCGGACATTCAGGTCGTTAATGCCGACGGCGAGACAATCAACCTGTCGTCGATCTGGGCGCAGAAGCCGGTGGTGCTGACGTTCCTGCGGCACTTTGGTTGACCGTTCTGCCAGGAAATGCTGGACCAGTTGGCCCAGAACACGGAATGGTTTACGGAGCAGGGTGTGCGCGTGGCCGCCGTCACGATGGGCAAGCCGTACGAAGCGAAGATGTTTTGCGCGCAGCGCAATCCCGACATCGTCTGTCTATCGAATCCCGATCAGTCGGCGTACCAAACCTATCAGATCGGGCGGATGGGCGCGAAAGAATTCTTCGATCCGGGGCTGGCCTTGAACGGGGCGCGGGTGATGTTGAAGGGCAATTACAAGCCGACGGTAGCCACCGGCATGGATGGCTTGCAACTCGGTGCGACCTTCATCATCGACAACCGCGGCGCGCTGAGATTCGTGCACTACAACCACAATCAATATGATCATCCAGAAATGGCGAAGTTGAAAGCAGTGGTGAATGAGTTAGCGGTGAAGAGTTAAGAAGTGACGAGTGACGAGTGATGAGTGAGAAGCTCAAGATGCGGATTAGATAGGAAACAAGAATGGCACGCTCGATTATTTGGTTTCGACGAGATTTACGCTTAACGGATAACGCGGCTTTGACGGCCGGGCTCGAACGCGGCGACGTGCTCCCCGTGTTTGTGATCGATCCGAAACTGTTGAATTCCGATCGGGTGGGGACGAAGCGCGTGGCGTGGTTGGTGGCGAATCTGCGCGCGCTCGATCGATCACTGCGCGAACGCGGTTCACAACTCATCGTGCGGCGCGGCGAACCGGCCGCCACGTTGAAGCAACTGGCGCAGGAGACGCAGGCGAACCGCGTCTTCTTCAATCTGGACATCACGCCGTATGCGCGGGCGCGTGATCGCCGCGTGGCGTTGGAACTGGAAAAGAGCGGCCTGTCGGTCGAGGCGTTTGACGACATCACGCTGCATCATCCCGAAGATGTGGTGACGATGACGGGCCGCCCGTATCAAGTATTTACGGCCTTCAAGAAGGCATGGCTGACGTTGCCCAAGCCGTCACTCCAAGACATTCGATCAGTGCCTGATCAAATGCCGCTGCCGGTTGCCGAGCTGTCTTCACTCCCGATCGATTTTGCCGACGATCCCGGCCCATTGCCCGAAGCGGGTGAGGGTGCGGCGTTGGCGCGCCTCGATGCGTTCTTAGAAGAGACGGTCTACGGTTATGCCGAAGGGCGCAATCAACTCGATCGGGCCGCGACGTCGTTCCTATCGCCGTATCTGCGCTTCGGCGTGTTGAGTATTCGACAGGCGTATTGGGGCGCGCAGGCGGCGATCGATCTGGCTGAAGATGCCGCGGCGAAAGCCGGCGCGGAGAGTTGGCTGAACGAATTGATCTGGCGCGAATTCTATATGGCGCTGTTGTATCACTTTCCGCACACCATCGATCAATCGCTGCGCGATCAGTATCGCGATTTCGAATGGCTGGATGATGCCGCGGCGTTTGAGGCGTGGTGCGCAGGCCGCACCGGTTATCCCGTCGTCGATGCGGCGATGCGGTGTTTGACCGCGACGGGTTGGATGCACAATCGGGCGCGGATGATCGTCGCGTCGTTTCTCACCAAAGATCTGTTGATCGATTGGCGTGAGGGCGAACGCTATTTTATGCAGCAGTTGATCGACGGCGATTCAGCGTCGAACGTGGGTGGTTGGCAGTGGGCGGCGGGCGTGGGCGCGGATGCGCAGCCGTTCTTCCGCGTATTCAATCCGACCTTACAGGGTCAGCGCTTTGATCCGGACGGCGTGTTTGTCAAACAGTGGCTGCCGGAATTGGCGCGCGTGCCGGTCGAGTTGGTGCACGAACCGTGGAAGATGACGCCGCTGGAACAGCAAGCCGCCGGTTGCATCATCGGGCGGGATTATGCCGCCCCCATTATCGATCATCACTTCGCGCGTGATCGCGCGTTGCGACATTATCGGATTAGTCAAGCTAAGGCGTTAGCGTGAGATTTGAAAAGTGACGAGTGACGAGTGAGGCGCTAATCTTCACTCATCACTCGTCACTCATCAAGGAGATTCATGGCCGTTTATCTCTCTCTCAAAGAAATCTGGCGGTTGCGGGGACGCTTCTTGTTGATCAGCCTGGTCATCGCGCTGATTACCTTGCTGGTGTTGTTCGTGGCGGGTCTGGCCGAAGGGCTGGGTGCGGGTAACATCGAATATTTGTCGAAACTCAACGCCGACCTCGTCGTGTTTCAGGAAAACTCGCAGCAGTCGGTCAGCGCCAGCCGCATCGATCGCTCGAAACTGAACGACGTGGCGCGCCTGGCCGGTGTGAAAGCCGCCGGGCCGATCGGCGTGAGCAACGCGCAGGTGATCTTGCCGAACAATGCGAAGCCGCTCGACGTGTCACTGTTGGGCGTGGAGCCGGGGCTGCCCGGCGATGTGCCCGTGACTCAAGGTCGCACGTTCGAAAGCCGCCGCGCCAATGAAGTCGTGATCGATCTGAACACGGCGGCCCGCACCAAGTTGCAAGTCGGCGATGCCATCACGTTGAAAACCGTGCAAGGCACCGATGAAAAGTTGTACACGTTGACGGTCGTCGGCATCACCGATGGACGCCAATACTTTTTGCGGCCGTCGATCTTTGCGCCGGACATCACGTGGGACAAGATTCGCACCAAGGGCGGCGAACCCACTGGCGAACTGTCGTATAACGTCATCGCCGTGCAGCTGACCGATCCGTCGCGCGTGAAGGACATGCTGGCCGCGATTCCGCAGCAAGTGGAGCGCGTTGAGACTGCCGACATCGTGACGACGTACAAGAAGACGCCGGGCTATCAGGAGCAGCAAGCGACCTTGGATACGCAGCGCATCTTCACGCTGATCATCGGCGTGCTCGTCATCGGCGGCTTCTTCCAGATTCAAACGCTGCAAAAAGTACCGCAGATCGGCATGCTCAAAGCGATCGGCGCGCCGAGCCGCACCGTGGCGATTGCGTCGATCTTTCAGGTTACGGTGGTGACCGTCATCGGCGTGTTCATCGGCGCGGCCTTCACGTTGATGTTGGCCGCCAACTTCCCGGTGACTGTGCCGATTGTGTTTAAGGCCAACTCGACGGCGATTGCGATTGCATCGCTGCTGCTCATCGGCCCGATCGGTGGTCTGGTGTCCGTGCGATATTCGCTGCGCATCGAGCCGCTGCGAGCGTTGGGCCTGGGTGGGTAAAGGAGTTAAGTAATTCCCGCGCGCTTCTAGCGGGAATCCACTGCGCCAGTTAGCGCCTAATGCTAATCGACACAGTGAATACCCAACGCGAAGCGAGCATTTGGGCTTGATGGTTGAGTTACGGTTATTTGGCAAGACTTTCGTGGAAGTACTTGGCAGACCATAGATAAGGAAATAGGGACAAGAGCCATGACGATTGCGCTTGAGACCAAGAATGTGGTGAAGACTTACAAAGTAGACAGTGGCACGATCTATGCGGTGAACGATGTGTCACTGCAAGTGAAAGCCGGTGAGTTTGTGGCGTTGGTCGGGCCGAGCGGGTCCGGCAAGACGACGATGCTGGCGATGCTGGCCGCGCTGCTGCGACCCACTAGCGGCGAAATCTTGATCGACGGGCAAAATCTGAGTAAGATGAGTGAAGGCGAGCGCGCCAAGTTCCGCCGCCAGCGGATCGGCTTTACGTTTCAGGCCAACAATCTGGTGCCGTATCTGACGGCGCAGGAAAATGTGGAACTGATGCTGCGCTTCAACAACAAACTCGATCGCGCCGGGCGCGATCGGGCGCGCGAACTGCTGGCGCGGCTAGGTCTGGGTGAGCGTTTGAAGAACCTGCCGTCGCAACTGTCGGGCGGTCAGCAGCAGCGCGTGGCGATTGCGCGGGCGCTGATCCACAATCCGAGTGTGGTGTTGGCCGACGAGCCGACGGCCTCGCTGGATACCGAGCGTGCTTTCCAAGTCGTGGAGACGTTTGCGAACCTCATCCACGAGCAGCAGCGCGCGGGCATCATGGTCACACACGACTTGCGCTTGACGCAGTACGTCGATCGCGTCATTCAGATGCAGGACGGCAAAGTGGTGCGCATCACCGATGGGCAGGGCGAGATCATCGAGTCGTTTGTCAAACACTCGGACGAGCATCATCTGGCGGGCATTCATTTGCGCGAGAAGGCAGGTGCGCGGTTGAATCCGCAGCCGGTCATGTTTCAGTAGTAAATAACGCCGTTTGCGGGGACGCGGACAGTGAGCGGCGGTTAGGAAATTCGCATGAGCATCAGAATCGTTACGGACAGCACCTGTGATCTGCCGCAGTCGATCATCGACGAACTTGGTATCACGGTAATTCCGCTGTTTATCAATTTCGGCGACAAAGGCTATCGCGACGGCGTCGATCTGTCTCGCGCCGATTTTTATGCGCGCCTCCCTACGAGCGAGCCGCTGCCGACAACGGCCGCGCCGGGCCATGAAGTCTTTAAGCAGGCGTACGATCGCCTGGCGGATCAGGGCGCGACCGAGGTTCTATCGATTCATATTGCGGAGAGCCTCAGCGCGACGATCAATGTGGCGCAGGTCGCCGCGCAGGAGACGCGCAGTGCGCGCGTCACCGCGTTCGATTCGCGGCAGTTGAGTCTGGGCACGGGCTTTGTCGTCGAGGCGGCAGCCCGGGCAGCGCAGGCAGGCCAATCGCTGACGGAGATCATCGCGCAGTTGGAGGAATTGATCCCGCGCATTCACGTCTTTGCCGCGCTCGATACGCTGGAATTCCTCAAGCGCAGCGGACGCGTCAGCGGCCTGATGGCCGGGTTGGGCGGCCTGCTGCAGATGAAGCCCATCCTCAAGATGTACAACGGGCAAGCCGGTTCCGATCGGGTGCGGACGCGCAGCCGCGCGATTGGGCAGTTGGTGAATCTGCTCAGTCAGTGTTCGCCCTTGGAGCGCGTGGCAATGGTCCACACGCACGCCTTTACGCCCGCCGAGGAGATTCGCCAACTCGTCGAGCCGATGCTGCCGGAGAATGATATTTGGTCGCTGGACATCACGCCCGTGATCGGCACGCACATTGGGCCGGGGGCGGTGGGCTTTGCGTGCGTGTCGCGAAAGTAACGCGTGTCGAAGAAGCACTGAGTGACGAGTGACAGGTGAAAAGTGAATGCGCCCGCTGGGAGTGATGAGACTTCCGGCGGGCGCTGTGGTTGATTGCGGGTACGATCAAAATCCTTATTACTCGGAGTAACTAAGCATAGTTGACACGCATGCTCCCGCTGGATTGCCAAATCCAACGCTCTTGCTCCCCGACCGCGTCCGCGCGGTCGGTTTGTGTTTGAAAGCCCGCCTGTCAACCTGACCGATGACTCACAAACTCGGTGAGTGACCGTGCGCGCTTAAGTCGTCCAACCACGTCTTCGCACATCACCCGTTAGGACTGCGATTGACCGTCCGCGGGGACGCGGACGCTGAGCCACGGCCACGACTTTCAGTGGTGTCACACCCGCGCCAGCGGGTGTCCAGACATTTTACTGCCCAATCGCCAAGAAGCGCAGACGCAACTACCAGAAATCGGTCTGCACCGCTGAGAAATCCCCCTGCACTATCTGGAAATACCTCTGCACACACTGGAAATAGGTCGGCAGGTGCTGGAAATGCCTCTGCAGACGCGGGGAAGACCTCTGCGGGCGCGGGAAAGACCTCTGCAGGCATGGGGAAGACCTCTGCAGGCGCGGGAAAGACCTCTGCAGACGCGGGGAAGACCTCTGCAGGTGCGGGAAAGACCTCTGCAGACATGGGAAAGACCTCTGCCGACGCGGGGAAGACCTCTGCAGCGGTAAAAAATGCCTTTGCAGTGGTCAAAACTGCCTCTCCGCGCGCCGAAAAGGCTCAAAATGCTGCAACTTACACGAAAAAATCCTCGACAACGGCCCAAAATCGACGCATAACCATCCGTCCGCGCCTCTTTTGCTCCATAACCGCGTCCCCGCGGGCGGGCATGTGGACGTAATGTCCGCGAAGCCGCGGGCTTGAAGACAGGCATCTCACCTTTGCTCCCCGACCGCGTCCCCGCGGGCGGGCATGTGGACGTAACGCCCGCGAAGCCGCGGGCTTGAAGACGGACGATCGATTGGCGGCGAATGGAATCAGCCCCTCCCTGGTCGAAGATGTCGCATGCTTCTAGCGACGCCGGGTAGAGGTCTTAAATCGCCTGCCCCTTGAACTGACTCAGATACAGATGATGATAGAACCCGCGCTTATCCAGCAGCGTTTGATGCGTACCGCGCTCGACGATCTCGCCGTGATCGATGACCACCACCTGATCGGCATCACGAATCGTACTGAGGCGGTGCGCGATGACAAAACTGGTGCGCCCCTGCATCAAGCGCAGCAGCGATTTCTGAATCCGCGCCTCGGTGCGCGTATCCACGCTGCTCGTCGCCTCGTCCAGGATCAAAATGCTGGGATTAGCCAGCACCGCCCGCGCGATCGACAACAACTGCCGCTGACCTTGACTCAGATTGCTGGCCCGTTCCGATAGGACCGTTTGATAACCGTTCGGCAACTGGCGGATAAAGTGATCGGCGTCGGCCAACTTCGCCGCCTCCATCACCTCGGCGTCGGTCGCGTCCAAACGGCCATAGCGAATGTTCTCCATGACGGTGTCGGCAAACAAAAACGTATCTTGCAGCACCAGTCCTAACTCGCGCCGCAGATCGGCCTTGGGCAGATCGCGAATATCCGCCCCATCGATGGAAATGCAGCCGTCGTCGATCTCATAGAACCGATTGAGCAGATTCACGATCGTGGTCTTACCCGCGCCCGTCGGCCCGACTAACGCCACGATCTGCCCCGCTTGCGCCTCCAACGTCATGTCTTTGATGATGGGTGTCCCCGCTTCATAACTGAACTTCACGTGATCGAACTTCACATTGCCGCGCGGCATCGCCGTGGCCCCGATCGGCGCTGCGGTTCGATCGGCCCTCGTGGCCGAGACCGAATCCCCCTCGCTCCTCGACCGCGTCCTCTCGGTCGAGACCAAGTCCGCCTGATCGATCTCTGACGGTGTATCGATAATCTCAAAAACCCGCTCGGCTCCAGCCAGTGCCGCCTGAATCGAGTTGTACATATTGGCGAGTTGTTGCAGCGGCCCGGTAAAGTTTCGCCCGTAATTGATGAACGTCGCGATGATGCCCACGCTCACCAGTCCTTGCAGCGCCAGCCAGCCGCCCAGCCCCGCCAATACGATGATGAAGAAGTTGCCTAACACGTTGGACAGCGGCATCAACAGCAGCGCGTAACTGTTGGCGTACACGCCCGCGCGGAATACCGCCGCGTTGCGCTCGCGGAACGCGGCGATCACCGCATCGTTGCGGCGAAACGCCTTGACCACTTTCTCGCCGCTGATGGCTTCTTCCATCACGCCGTTCATCTCGCCCAGCTGCTTCTGCAAATCGCGGAAGCCGCGGCGCGTATATTTGGCGACGAAATTAGTGAACCACAACATGATCGGCACGACCAGCACCGCCGATAGCGCCAGCCACGCGTTCAGCACGAACATCGCAATCAAGATGCCGACCAGCGACAACACGCTCGCCAATAGCGTCGTGACGTTCTGCGAGACCGTCTGATTGATCGCGTCGATGTCATTGGTCAGGCGGCTCATCAGTTCGCCCGCCGTATTCCGATCGAAGAAGCGCAGCGTTAGCGTCTGCAAATGCGCAAAGAGTTCGCGGCGCAGACCCTTCAACGCGCGCTGCGACACCGAAGCCATAATCCAGCCGGAAATAGCCTGAAACACGTTGTTGAGGACATACACGCCCAGCATCGCCAGCGCGATCGGGGCCAGGCCAGCCACCTGTTTCGTCGCGATAAAGCGATCGATCGCCACGCCCATCAGATACGGCCCGATCAAACCAAGGATCGTATAGATGATGACCATCACCAGCACGCCGATCAACGCGGCTTTGAAGGGACTCAGGTACGGCAGTAAGCGAATCAACGCGTGGCGCGGATCGCGCGCCTTCTCGATCCGACCGATCGCGGCCGGGCGGCGCGGCATCATGCTGGCGCGGACATCGCGTGTGTCATGACTCGTCGGAGACTGGCTCATGCGCTCACCTCCGCGCTGGCCGCTGCCATATTCCAGACTTCACCCAACTCGGCCGCGCTGGGCTTGAAGCCGTTGCCCAATTGCGATTCGTAAATCTCCTGATAAATCGGGCTGGACTGCATCAACTCGGCGTGGGTGCCTTCGGCGGCGATGCGGCCTTCGTCGATGACGACGATCTTATCGGCTTTCAGCACCGTGCTGATGCGCTGCGCCACGACGAGCGTGGTATGCCGATTATGCTGTGCGGCGAGCGCGTCCTGAATCTTCGTTTCGGTTTCGACATCCACCGAACTGGTGCTGTCGTCGAGGATGAGGATGCGGGGCTTCATCAACAGCGCGCGGGCGATAGCCACGCGCTGCTTCTGCCCGCCCGATAGGTTGGTGCCCCGTTCTTCGATCCGGCTGTCATAGCCCTGCGGCAGCGCCATAATGAAGTCGTGCGCCTGCGCGGCCTTGGCCGCGGCGATCACTTCGTCGTCATTCGCGTCGGGGCAACCGTAGCGGATGTTGTCGCGCACGGTGCCTGAAAACAACACCGTTTCCTGCGGCACAATGGCGATGTGCGCCAGCAGCGAATCCTGCTGCACCTCGCGGATGTCCACGCCGTCGATCAAAATCCGGCCGTCCTTCACATCATAGAACCGCGGCACTAGGTTAATCAACGATGTTTTGCCCGCGCCGGTCGCGCCCAGAATCGCCAGCGTCTTACCGGCTTCGACCTTTAGCATCACGCCTTCCAGCACTTCTTCGGCACTGTGACCGTTGTAGTGAAACGCCACATTTTCGAAAGTGATCTGCCCCTGCGTAGTTTCCGGCAAAGATTTGGCCTGCGGCGCATCCTGCACTTCCGGCACGGTGTCCAATACTTCGTTGATGCGCTTGGCCGACGCTATGCCGTTGGCCCACACATTCGACAGCAGCGTCATCATGATCAGCGGCGTCATTGTCGTCAACAGATAGTTGGTGAAAGCCACAATTTGGCCCACCGACAGATCGCCCTGAATCGACTCTTGTCCGCCGATCCACACGACCATGACCAGGCCAATGTTCACGCAGACGGTCAGCACCGGCGACATCGTGGACATGAACCGCATCACTCGCTCCGAATGTGCGGTGTAAGCTTCGTTCGCGCCTTCAAAACGCTCGCCTTCGTACTCGGCGCGCACGAACGATTTCACCACACGCACGCCCGCGATGTTTTCTTGCAGCACCGTGTTCAATCGATCGAGTTTCTGCTGCACCGTTCGGAAGAGCGGCTCCATCTTGACGATGAAGAACACGATGAGTACCGTGGTGATCAGCAGCAACGGCAAGAGCGTCATGGCTAACTGCGGACTGGTGTTGAACATCAGGATCAAACTGCCCAGCATAAGAAGTGGTGCGCGCGTGCCGATGCGCAGCGAGACCTGCACCAGTCGTTGAAACGCGCTGGTATCGCTGGTCAGCCGCACCATCAACTGGCCCGTCTGCTGCCGATCGAGATTGCCGTACGAGAACGTTTGAATCTTCAGGAACAACGCTTCGCGAATGTCACGCGCCACGCTCTCGCCCACCTGCACCGATAGGTTATTGTTGCCGATCGCGATCACCGTGCTTACCACCGAGAGGCCGATCATCAACAGCGCGGTCTGCACGACCACGGTCTGATTGTGCTGCAAAATACCCTGATCGATGATGTGCTGAATCAAGCGCGGAATCGACAGATCGAGGAACACCAGCGTGGTCAGCAGCATCAACGCGGCAACCGAGCGTTTCCAGTAAGGTTTAACGTACACCACTAATTTGCGAACATGGTTCATAGATTCATCTCACTTAGCGCAACCGCCGTAAATGAGGCACCAACCCAATCACCACCAGCGCCAGCACAAAGGTTAGCCCGGCGCAGATCGAAATCATCGGCGGCATGCCGAAAATTTCGGACCACTGGCCCAAAGCCAGATTGCCGAACGGCGCAAAGCCAAAAAACGTCAGCGTATACAAGCCCATCACGCGGCCGCGCATCTCATCGGGCACGCTGGTCTGCAGCAGCGTGTTGATCAACGTAAACTCAAACATGAAACCCACGCCCAACAGCAGCGCCAGCCCCATCGCGATGGTAGGTGAGGTGTTGTTCGCAAAGATCAGCAGGCCGATCGGAAAGGCCAGATTGGCTATGATCAGCCAACGGCCGCGCTGGCCGCGTTCACCGTGCCGCGCGATGAAGAAGGCTGTGCCCAACGCGCCGATGCCCAGCATCGAATTGAGCGCACCGTACCCCGCCTCGTCGATGTGCAAAATCTGATCGGCAAACGCGGGCAAAATTGCAAAATAGGAAATGCCAAACACGCTGAAGATCAGCGCCAGCATCAACAACGCCATGATTTCGCGATGGGCAAAGACGTAGCGCATGCCGTGCAGCAGATCGCGCCACGGCGACTCGCCCTTAACCACGCGTTCGCGCGGCGCCAGCCGCATCAACAGCAGGCACACAATGACGGCCACAAAGGACAGCCCGTTCAGGAAGAAGCAGCCCGCCGCACCGAGCGCCACATACAGCACACCGCCAATCGCCGGCCCGATAACGCGCGCGCCGTTGAACATCATCGAATTGACGGCAATGGCATTCGGCAAATCCTCGCGGCCAACCATTTCCACCACAAAGGCTTGGCGGCCCGGCCCGTCAAAGGCGTTGACCACGCCCAGCAATGCAGCTAACGCCACGATGTGCCAGACTTGAACCATGCCCGTAAAGGCCAGCACGGCCAAAATAAAGGCCAACACCATCGCCGCCGATTGGGTGATGACCAGCAAGTTGCGCTTGTTCGCCCGATCGACGATCACGCCCCCCCACGGTGAGATCAACAGCGACGGAATGGCCGACGCAAAGCCCACCACGCCCAGCATCAACTCCGAACGGCTCAACTGATACACCAGCAAAGCCTGTGCCACGGTTTGCATCCAGGTACCCGCGACCGAGATCAACTGGCCGATAAAATACAGTCGGAAATTGCGGTGCTGCATCGCGCGGAACGTCTTTGAGACGCGCGGTCGCACCTCCGCTTCGCCAACTTGTCGTCTTTCAACTAGACTCGTTTCTTCCACAATAAAGTCCTCTTTAGGGTTTAGGTGTTGCTTCTTTCTTGGCTGCAAACAAGGGACGCAGCGTCTCCAACGCTCGCACGATATTAGCGCGGTCGGCGTCGGATAATGTCGCTAGATCTTCGGCCAGGCAGGCGCGGGTCGCTTTGCGCGATGTCTCCAGCGCCGTTTGTCCGCTGCGGGTCAGCGCCAATACCAGCCGCCGCCGATCGGTCGGGTGCGTCTGGCGCGTAATCAACTTACGGGCGACCAGGCCATCGACGATCTTCGACATCGACGGCAGCGTCAAGCCGATATGCTCGGCGACATCCGATAGCGACGGTTGGTCGCCCCGGTCGATGAAGGCCAGCGTGCGGAACTGCGGCACCGATAGATCCGCGGCGCGATGGCGGCGCATTTCGGTGCGAATGGTTCGCATAATGGATGGCACAACTTCCAACATTTCTTGCGCGCACGTGTCGGGCGAGGTGGGCATAAGGTTTCACTTTCTAATAGTTTCAAAATCTAAGTATATCGTCAAACGCCGAATTCGTAAAGCGGAACGCTGCCGCTAAAACGCACCCACCCCGATCGGCCTACAAACCGATCGGGGTGAGCGAAAACCGCGCGTTATTCAGTTGTCGATCAACTGCGTGAGTTGAGGGTCACCGGTTCTTGTGGTTGGAAGTGCCAGGCCTGATTGGTAATGCCCAGCGGACGGATCAGCAAGCCTTGTTCCATCGCCGCTTGTTCGATCCGGCGTTGCAGATAGGGCGAGAAGTAGCCCTGATACTTGGCCCACAATTCGGGCAGTTTCCAGTCGTTGCCGGTGACGATCTTGCGGCAGGTGGGCAGGCCGCAGTGGCATTCAAACTCGTCGTAGGGCGTGCTGTCGGTCATCGCGTAATCGAAGCACACTTCCTCGTCGGGCTGGATGTCGCGCAGCGCCACCAGCGTGATCTGCCCGCGCAACCCTAAATTCGGCTCGCACGAGTGATTCACATAGTCGGCGGGCTCCAGGTCGCCGACGGTCGCTAAGTACAACTCCTCGTCGATTTGGACGGCGTGATGCTGCGTGACGTCCGGCAGTTCGGCCAGCAGGTCTTCCGTCACGATGTTACCGCCCCACACGACGAGCACTTCACCAACCTGCGCCGCTTCGCGCGCGAACACGCCAAATCCGCCTTTGTCTGGATCGGGCCTGACCTCAAGCTTGGGCGAAAGATAGTGAGTGGGAACCTTGTTCATTCAACCTCCGTGCAGTTTAGTCTGGAAATATTAACGGCATACGCGCCGTGCTCTCACACTGACGGGTATGCCGCAATTGGAATTGCTGCGCATGGAATGTTACTGCAAATCCCCGGATAGATCAATACCTGCCTTGGATTTTCACCGAATTTTCACTGTTTGATACTTGAAGGATTTTTCAGCCGCCAGGATTCTTCCAGCCCGCGCCCGTGTTTAGGCACACGATCGTTTCGTCGGCTTTCAGCCAGCCCGATTGAAGCAGTTCAACCACGGCGACTAGCGTGGCCGCGCCTTCAAATGCCGCCGAAATGCCTTCGGTCTTCAACAGCCGATCGGTCATCGCGACGAGCCTGTCATCACTGACGGCCAGGGCTGTGCCGTTACTTTCGCGCAGTGCCCGCAGAATCGCGCGATCGCCCAGCGGTTTGGGCACGCGTAAGCCCGCTGCGACTGTCTGCGCATGTTGATGCAGTTCGCTGGCGAGGTCATCCGTCTTAAAAGCCGTGACGATCGGACGGCAGCCTTCAGCTTGAACCGCCACCATGCGCGGCCGCTTCGATCCGATCCACCCCAGCGCCTGCATTTCGTCGAAAGCTTTCCAGATGCCGATCAAGCCGGTACCGCCACCGGTGGGATAGACGATCACGTCGGGCAACTGCCAGTTGAAATCGCGCGCGATTTCATAGCCCATCGTTTTCTTGCCTTCAACGCGATACGGTTCTTTCAGCGTCGCCAGATCGAACCAGCCATGCGCTTTTGCCTCGGTCGCAGCCAGGCGACCCGCATCGTTGATCAGCCCATCGACAAGGTGCAAATCTGCGCCGGCCGCGCGGCACTCGTCGATGTTGGAGGCGGGCGCATCTTTGGGCATGAAGACGTGCACGGGCACGCCCGCGCGCGCGCCATACGCGGCCGCTGCGCCACCTGCGTTGCCAGCCGTAGGCAAAACAAATTCTTTGACGCCTAACGCAAGCGCGCGCGAAACGGCCACCGCCATGCCGCGCGCCTTAAACGTGCCGGTGGGATTGCGGCCTTCGTCTTTGAGCCACAATTCGTGCGCGCCCAACTGCGTACCCAGTCGATTGAGCCGTAGCAAGGGTGTGCCGCCTTCGCCCAGATCGACGCGCTGGGACAGATCATCGATCGGGAGCAGTTCATGCCACGCCCACAAACTACCGGGTCGCGCCGCGAAGTGATCGCGATCGAGTTCTTGCCGCGCCCGATCGAGATCGTAACGCGCCCACAGCGGCGCCTGGCAGGCCGGACAGACAGTGTGCACTTCATTCGCGGTATAAGTTTGGTGACACTCCGAACATTCGAGCTGGCTTAAGTAATTCATACGGTTTGCTCCAGAGACGTCGAGAGCGCAGCCGCACCCCAACCTTCAGCATGCGCTGCGCTCTCGGCGATACAGTGACGTTAATCGAACATCACGACTTCTTTGCCTTCCAGTCGCTTGAGGATGACGGACGTGACAATATCCAGATGCCCGTCTTGATGCACGTAGTCCAATTGATCGGCCGGAATCGTAAGGATCGGACACAACTTGAAGTTATCGATCCACTCATCGTACAGCGAGTTGAGCCGCGCCAAGTAATCTGGCGAGATATCGCGCTCGTAATCGCGACCGCGCTGATGAATGCGGCTGATCAATGTGTCGACGCTGGCGCGCAGATACACGACGAGATCGGGCGGCGGGAGATATAACGTAAGAACTTCATAGAGTTCGCGGTAAGTGCCGTAATCCCGATCGGACATCTGGCCTTGCCGGTACAGGTTTTTAGCGAAGATTTCGGCATCCTCATAGATGCTGCGATCTTGCAGTACGCTGTTGGGATGATCGAGCAGGCCGCGATGATGCCGCAGCCGTTTGGACAGGAAGAAGACCTGCGAGTGGAAACTCCACGAACGCATATCTTGATAGAAGTCGGACAAATAGGGATTTTCGTCGACGGCTTCGTAGAAGGGCGTCCAGCCCAGCCGATCGGCCAACAAGCCGACCAGCGTGGATTTGCCGACGCCGATGTTGCCCGCGATGGCGATGAAGTGTTTGGTCATAATACACCTGAAAAATCAGCGTAAAGTTACGCTTCGAGTTTGAGATGATGAGCTTCGGCCAGTCGGCTTAAGCGATGTGAGCACATCTTAAGCGCGTCTTCCAGCGCGGGTCGATCGTGGCCGTCAGCCAGGATCGCGCCCAGTGCGCCGATCGAATGCGTCAGTGACGCGAAGTCGCGTAAGGCGTCGGCTTCGTGCGGAGCAGGCACATCGATCGGCTTCAACGGTGTGAGCGGCGTGGTCAACGGCATCTGCGGCAACGATTGTTGGAACGTACCTTCGCCCAAGGCCGCGCGAATGCGTTCGCGTACATCCATGTAGGCTTCTGGATCGGCCACAATGTTGAGATGATTGGTATCGATGACGAGTACCGGCGAGGCGGTATAGGCTGTAAAGAAGCCCTCGTAGGCCAACCGCAGACTATCGATGTAGTTGCGATCCATGCCACGCTCGTAAGGCCGATCGCGCATGGCGATGCGGGCCATCAACGTGTCGAGATCGGCGCGGAGGTAGATCAGCAGATCGGGCGTGGGAATCTTCTCCGCTAACGCTGAGTGTAACTTTTCGTACACCGTCAACTCATCGGCGCTCAACGTGAGATGGGCAAACAACGAGTCTTTGGCAAACGTGTAATCGCTGAATAACGGGCCGTGCTGCAAAGCGGTCGGCACGGCCTGATGCTGCTGCCGATAGCGGCTGAGCAGAAAGAAAATCTGCGTTTGAAATGCGTAGCGCGCCCGATCGGCGTAGAAGTCGCCCAAGAAGGGATTCTCTTCAAAGACTTCCAGCAGCGATTCGCCGCCGAAATCGGGCGCGAGCATCCGCGCTAACGTGGTCTTACCGACGCCGATGACACCTTCGATGGCAATGAATGGGAAGTTGGTCATGAGGTCTCGTAGTGAAATAGTCTGGTAGCTGTATAGTCGAGTGGTTTTATAGTCACGTCGTTGATAGACATTATGTTGGGGACGCTTTACAATCAGACGGCAAGCTGATGGACGCAGGCGTCTATCGGACCAACTGACTATCAGACTCCGCGACTATTCTACATCACTTGCCGCGACTTTGCTTCACTGGTATTATCGCCGCACTATGACTATTCAACATCCACTGATTTTGATCACGAACGATGATGGTATTACATCGCCCGGCCTGCGCGCGGCCGCGGAAGCGCTGGAGCCGCTGGGCGAATTGTTGATCGTCGCGCCGCAGCAGCAGCAATCGGGCGCAGGCCGCGCCATGCCACCGACCTCGGAAGGCCGCATTTTCAGGCAGGAATTGACGGTTAACGGCCGCTCGATCGCTGGATACGGCGTCGAGGGCACACCTGCGCAAGTAGTCCAGCACGGCATGTTCGAGATCGCCGAGCGCAAAGTTGATCTGGTGGTGTCCGGCATCAACTACGGCGAGAATCTGGGCGAAGGCGTGACGGTGTCGGGCACGGTCGGCGCGACGCTGGAAGCGGCGTCGTTCAGGATTCCGTCGATCGCCATTTCGCTGGAGACAGGGCCAGAACATTATCTGAGTTTGTCAGACCAGATCGATTTCTCGAGTGCGGCCTATTTTCTGTGGCTGTTCGCTAAACGCACGCTGCTGCATGGTTTGCCGCCGCACACGGATGTGCTCAAAGTCGACGTGCCCGCGCACGCCACGCGCGAGACGAGTTGGCGTTGGACGCGCTTGAGCATGGTGCGCTACTTTTTGCCGATTAAGCCGCATCGCCGCCGCCCGACTGATCCCGGCCCGATGGGCTACGAACCACTGGCAGACTTCGAGCAAGTTGAGCCTGATTCAGACGTATACGCCGTACGCGTCGATCATGTCGTGTCGGTGACGCCGCTGAAACTGGACATGACCGCGCCGCTCGATCTGGCGACGCTGCCCAAGTGATCAGGTAGATGAAGTGCGGTATAATCAAGCGTGAAGCGTGGTGCGTGATCCGCCAACAGCGGCCTACGCATCACGTTACAGTCTAAGGAAACATCGAGGTTTTTCAAAACGAATCATGCCCAATATCTTTCCCTTTACGGCGATTGTCGGTCAAGAGCGCATGAAGCGCGCGCTCATCTTGAATGCGATCTATCCGCAGATCGGTGGCGTGTTGATCCGCGGCGAGCGCGGCACGGCCAAGTCCACGGCGGCCCGCGCGTTAGCGGCGTTGCTGCCCGAAATCGAAGTGGTGCAGGATTGCCGCTTCGGTTGCGATCCTGATCAACCCGCGACGTGGTGTACGGAGTGTCGCGAGCGTGCGGCGAATAACGGCAAAGAACTGCCGCACAGCAAGCGTCGCACTAAGTTCGTCGATCTGCCCGTCAGCGCGACGGAAGACCGCGTCGTCGGCACGCTCGATATTGAGCAGGCGATTCAAAAGGGTGTGCGCCGCTTCGAGCCGGGCGTATTGGCCTCGGCGAATCGCGGCTTGTTATATGTCGATGAAGTAAACTTGCTCGACGATCACGTCGTCGATCTGCTGCTCGACTCGGCGGCGATGGGCGTGAACGTGGTCGAGCGCGAAGGTATCTCGTTCAGTCATCCGGCGCGTTTCATCCTCGTCGGCACGATGAATCCCGAAGAAGGCGATCTGCGGCCCCAGCTGCTCGATCGGTTTGCGTTTGCCGTCGATATTCAGGGCATTCACGATCAGATGGCGCGCATGGCGATCCTTGAGCGCACGCTGCAATTCGATAGCGATCCCGAAGGTTTCCGCGAAGAGTGGGAGCCGCACGAGCAACAGTTGAGCCAGGAGATCGATCGGGCGCGGAAGTTATTGCCCGACGTGAAATATCGCCAGAGCGATCTAGCCGCGATTGCGGGCATGGTCGGTGGTTTAGGCATCGACGGCCACCGCGCCGACATTGTAATCCTCAAGGGCGCACGCGCGCACGCCGCGCTGTATGGCCGCAATCACATCACCCACGACGACATCTTGCTCGCGGCGGAACTCGCGCTGCCGCATCGCCTCAAGCGTCAACCGTTCCAGGACGACGGTTCGATCTCCGCGCAGGATTTGAGTGAACGCCTCGAACGCGCCGAAAGCGAATTCCCCGGCGGCGAAGACGCGGAGATGGACGAGTCCGGTGAAGAAGGCGCGACCAAAAAAAAACGGTAAGCCCCGAAGGCGAAGTTAAAGATACTGCCGACTTCGGGCAAACTGACGCAAAAACCAAAACGCAAACGCAAGGCGCACAAGACGCTTACTGGTGGGAAGGCGGCGACGACGTTCCCATCGGTGAGCAGTTTGACGTGCGCAAACTCGACACGCCGCTCGATAAGATGATGCGGCGTTCAGCGGGGCGGCGCAGCACCAGCAAGACCGATCGCAAACGCGGGCGCTATATTCAGGCCCGACCGTCTCCCGGCAACCCCAAAGACCTCGCTTTTGATGCGACGCTGCGCGCAGCCGCGCCGTTTCAGAATCAGCGCAAGCAGGAAGAGCTGCATGGTCCCGCACTGCGCGTCAAACGCCACGATTACCAGAAGAAAGTGCGCGTTCGCAAATCGGCCAACCTGATCTTGTTCGTCGTTGATGCCTCATGGTCGATGGCGGTGGCCGAACGCATGGCCGCGACCAAGGGCGCGATCATGTCACTGTTGACGGATGCTTATCAGCGCCGCGATCGCGTGGGCCTGATCGTCTTTCAGAAAGATCAAGCACGCTTGGTCCTGCCGCCAACCAACTCCGTCGAACTTGCACAAAAAGCACTGCGCGATATTCCCGTTGGCGGCAAGACGCCGCTCTCGGCGGGCCTGACGTTAACGCACATCGTGTTGCAGCAGGAGATGCGCTTGCATCCCGACGTGGCGCCGCTGGTGATCATTCTCACCGATGGGGCGGGTAACGTCTCGCAGAGCGGGTTGCCCGCGCAAGAAGAATCCTACAAGATTTGCGCGGAAATCTGCAAACTCAAAATTCGCCTCGTCGTGATCAACATGGAGCATCCCGCGTTCGATCAGGGGTTGGCGCAAAAACTGGCCGATGCGCTGGAATCGCCGTGCTATTCGCTGAAGGAACTCAAAGCCGAGTCGCTGTATCGCACGGTGCGCGATGAGCTGGATAGTCCGAAAGCTCAATAGTCTGATAGTGCGTTAGCCAGATAGTATGGTAGTCGCGCAATTATCTGCGCGCATTTTGAACCGTGAATTAAACGTTGTGCATTGATCAGTGTGAAGTGAGAACTTATGCTGGCTAAAACTGCTGCGCCGCGCGAGACGGCGCAAGTTCGTTTCAATAACGGTAAAGGCGCGTACGAAGCGCCGGTTGGCACGTTGCTGTCCGAATACGTGCGGAGCGCGTATCCCGATCGCTGGTGGTCGATCGTCGGGGCGTTGATCAACGGCAAGCTCAGCGAACTGTTCGTGCCGATTACGTCCGATTGTACTGTGACGCCGCTGGACGTATCACACCGTGACGGCATGCGGATCTATCGGCGGTCGCTGGTCTTTGTGTTGATCGTCGCCGCGCATGAACTGTTCCCCAACGCCAACATCTACGTCGATCACTCGCTACCGTTCGGCGGTTTCTACTGTCAGGTGCATGGGCGCGAACCGTTGACGCCGGATGAGTTGATGGCGCTGCAAACGCGCATGCGCGAGATCGTCAACGCCGATGAGCCAATCATGAAGGCGCGTCTGCCCATCGCCGAAGCGGAAGCCATCTTCACGCGGCAGAACTATCAAGATAAGCTGCGCCTGTTGAAGTATCGCACTAAAGATTATCTGACGGTCTACACACTGCGCGGCCTGACCGATTATTTTTACGGCTACATGCTGCCATCGACGGGTTATCTGAAGACGTTCGCGTTGACGCCACTCGCCCCCGGCTTTATCCTGCAATTCCCGCGCCGCAGTAATCCCGATCAGCTGGAAAAAGCCGATCGGCCTTCCAAACTAGCCGCCGTGTTCACGCGCCACAATGAGTATATGCGCGCCATGGAAGTCGAAGATGTGGGCTCGCTGAATCAGGCCATCGAATCGAAACGCATTCGCGAAGTGATGCTGGTGGCCGAAGCCCTGCACGAACGCCGCATCGCCGAGATTGCGCGCCAGATTTCGGAACGCCGCGACTCGATCCGTCTGGTGTTGATCGCGGGCCCGTCGTCGTCGGGCAAGACGACGTTGTCCAAGCGACTGGCGGTGCAGCTGCTGGCCTATGGCCTTAAGCCGATCGCGATTGAGATGGACAACTACTTTGTCGATCGCGAGTTGACGCCGCGCGACGCGCACGGTGATTACGATTTCGAAGCGTTTGATGCCGTCGATCACGCGTTGTTCAATCAACATCTGGTGCAGTTGACGGATGGCCGCGAAGTCACATTGCCGCGCTATGATTTCAAGACAGGCCATCGCACAACCGGTGCGTCTGTCAAGATCTCGCGCGATCACATCATCGTGGCGGAAGGCATTCACGCGCTGAATCCCAATCTGTTGCCGGACATGCCGCCAGAACGTGTGTATCGCGTTTACGTGTCAGCATTGACGCAGCTCAACATCGATTCGCACAACCGCATCGCCACGACCGATACGCGTCTGGTGCGTCGCATCGCGCGTGATGCGCGCGAGCGCGGTTATTCGGCGCGGGACACGATCAGCCGTTGGGAAAAAGTGCGCGAGGGCGAAAGCCGCAACATTTTCCCGTATCAGGAAAATGCCGACGCCATGTTCAATTCCGCGCTGGTGTATGAGCATGCGGCGTTGAAGGTGCTGGTGGAGCCATTGCTGCGACAAATTCGACCGGGCACGGCTGAATATTTGGAAGCCGAACGGTTGTCGGCGTTTCTCGATTGGTTCCTGCCCGCGCCGATCGAGTTTATTCCCGAGAATAGTCTACTTCGCGAATTTATCGGCAATTCCAGCCTGAAAGACTTTAAGTTGTGGGAAGCGAAGGGCTGAGTGACGGCGTTATCGCGCAGTGAATTTGAGGCTTTGGTTGCGCAGGCGCTGGATGATCTGCCGCCGTATTTCCACGTCAAAATGAACAACGTGGAAGTCATCGTGGAAACCGCGCCGACGCTTGAAGACTATCGGCAGGTTGGTGGCCGCCCGGGTGGGGTGCTGCTCGGATTGTACGTCGGCATTCCGTTGACGGCGCGCACGAGTGGCTATCAGCTGGTGCCGCCAGATACGATTCGGATTTTCCAACAACCGATCGAGCAGCTGTGCCGCACGCCTGAAGAGGTGCGGCAACAAGTGCGCCACACGGTGATCCATGAACTGGCGCATCATTTCGGGATCAGCGACGCGCGGCTGAGAGAACTCGGTGCGTACTGACCGATGACAAAACTGAACGGGCGAATGCGCAGCCGCGCATCCGCCCGTTTTCATTTCGAAAATTCAACCTGCGCTACGCGCGCTTGACCTTCACATCGTTGATGAAGAACGCCGTCTCCAACTTGATCTTGCGCTCAGCTTCGGCGTAACCTTCGCTGGTGTAACGATAAGGGTTGAGGAAATAAGAGTGTTGTTCGCCCAACACTTTGGCATCTGTGATCAAGCCGTTAGCGCTGATCGACAAACCGACGTTGGCAGGCATGAACAACTTCACATCGCCGATGAGACCTTGCACGCGCAAGACCGTTTCGCCCGTAGGAATATCGGCTTGCGTCAGATCGTAATCGAGGTCGCCGATGCCGATCCACACGTCTTCGTTGGTGAGTGGTCCGGCTCCAAAGCGGTGCACATCACCGATCAGGACAAAATCGTTGCGCGTGCCCGGTGTGACCGTGCGTGACCGCGCCAGAATCACTACGCCCAGCAGAATTAACAACCCCGGCCAAAAGAGTCCCCAGACGTTGATGTGCAGCCAGGTGTTCAGTAAAAACAGCGCACCTAGTCCGACCAGCACCACTCCCATCACTAACGAGCCTTTATCGCGCATGTTTGCCTCCGCGTACATTTGCTGCTGATAGTGTAGCGGCTGCCGGGTAAGTCGACATCGGTCGAAAGGCTGATTTCGCCGGGGCAGACAGGCTGAGGTGTGGGCAACGTCTGCCCGTAAACTCTCACCTGCATTTCATCAATTTATTGCGCGATTTTTACACTTCAGCGATATACTTCCAGCATAAAACTGGTTAGAAATTGAGTAGTAGAAACGAGGTTGAAAATGAGTACAACTGGGCGCAGGATCCTAAAAATCGTAGGCGGATTGGTGATTGTGGCGGTACTGGTATCGACGGGCTTTTGGTTGGGGCGAGGCAGTTTGATCGCTGCCAACTTCTATCCCGATCGGATGCGCTTCTTGCCGATGATCGGCTGGGGTGGGCTTGTGTCGGGCGTTGCGTCGGTCGCGATGTGGGCGCTAATCATCGGTCTGTTCGTGTGGGGTGTCGGCGGGTTGTTCAATCGGCCATCAAACACCGGCCCGGAACCGATCATGCCGGATTCGGCGCTGGATATTTTGCAGAAGCGCTACGCGCGCGGCGAGATCACCAAAGATGAGTTCGACGCGATGCGACGTGATGTGAGTGGTTGATAAACGTTCGGCTAGCCCCAGCTAAACTGACGTCCGCCAGTGGACTAACCGCTGGCGGACGTTTTTGATCGATGGAGGGCACCGGACTGCCAGCGCAAAATCGCCCGGCGGGTAGACACAAACGCCAAGTCCGATGGCAGCTCATCGGGTGCAAAGAAACGCACGTCTTGTGCGTCGTCGCCAGCGCGCAGTTCACCACCGACGATGTGCGCGTGGTAAAGGATCATCACGATCGAGCCGCGGGGATCAGACTCAACGTGATAAGTGTCGATGACGCCGGTAATTTTCCCGATCAGCCCGGTTTCTTCAGTCAGTTCGCGCAGGGCGGCCGTGACAGGCCCTTCGTCGATTTCGACGAAGCCGGCGGGCAATGCCCACTCGCCGGGATGCGGCTCGTACAGGCGGCGCACCAACAACACCCGATTGTCCTTCTCGGCTAAGACGCCTGCGGCCACCTTGGGATCGCGGAAGAAGACGAAGCCGCAGTTAATGCACTTGCGACGCATGCGGCCAAACAAGAATCGATCTTCCAAGGCGTGACCGCAACACGGGCAATAGTTCATTTCAAGTGGTCGTGTCATGCGCCAATTCTACCGCATAAAACAAGACCCGATGGGCTAGCTGCTCCCCATCGGGTCTTGAGTTAATCACTCAACCGGAGTGAAGACGGACGCTACGGTAGGAAGACCAGTCGGCCTTCGATCTGCGGATTGATCGGCTGCGGCAGGGTCGGTACGTACTCGATGACAACATCGCGCACGTAGTACTGCGTGCTGGCCTTCAATTGGCTAGGTGGCCACATGGTCACGCCAGCGTTGTTGAAGTTGCACGAGCCGGCCGCGATGTAGTTGACCGTCGAGACGGTGTACGTGGTCGCTGCCGTAAAGTCGATCGGGGTGCCGTTGACCGCCATACCTACCACATAGTCGACGCCCGGTGTGTAGCTGATCGTGTTCTGGTAGGTGATCACGCCGCCCGCCGATACATCCAACATACAGGTCGTGTACTTGGAGTACCCGCCGGCATTAGCCGTGTTCTTATAGTACCAGTAGTTGCGATAGCCGCGCTCCAGGATGGACTTGAGTTGCGCGCCGTTCAGTTCAAAGACCACCAGCGCGTTTTCATACGGCATCAGCGTGAACATCTCGCCGACCGTCATGGTGTACGGGTTGGTCGGCGTGGCCGTGGCCGCGATCTTGGCGTTGGTCATTGCGCCAGACAGATGGAAGTCAATGCTGAGCGTGGACGACAATTCTTTGTCGAGCTTCCACAGCGAGGCATCGACCTGCAGGTTGGCGCCGTTGGTCTCTTGCGTGAAGGCTTGCAGCGTGTCAATCGGGGCTTGTGTCTGCCCGAAGATCTGGTTCTTGTACGTGGTCAGGAAGTCGTCGTACGGCTTGACGATGGCCTTGACGCGCGCATCTTCCGGATAGCCAGTCGTGGTCAGTTCGATGTCGCGGCCAGCGCGGGACATGACTTCGTAACCGCCGCCCGCCTTGGGCCGGACGCCGATGATGACCTCACCCAGGAAGGTGTTGTAGCGATTGGCCTGGTTGATTAGCACCGGGGTGTTGTTGGGATTGCCGACGATGGCTGGCAGGTACTTGTACGAGCCCAAGGCTGCCACACCGGTGCCGAACTTGGTGTCGATGTACGGCGGTGTGTGGCTGTGCCCGCCGATGATGGTGTCGATGCCGGTGGTCGTTGCCGCGAGATTGGTATCGACGTTGGCGTCGACTTCCACGCTGGCCGGATCTTCAGTGAAGCCGATGTGGGTCAACGCGACGACGATGTCATTGGCGGCCTTTAACGCGGGCGCGCGATTCTGCGCTTCCGTGATCGGGTTAGTGAAGGTCAGCCCCAGAATGTCGCTGGGCATTTCGTAGTTGGGCACGCGGTGGTTGCCAATGCCCAACACTGCGACCTTGATGCCACCCGCCAATGTAGTGGTGATGTCGGACTTCACCGGCACCTGATCAATGCCATACGCGCCCGTGTCATACAGGTTGGCCTGCAGAATCGGATAGTTGGCTTGCTTCAGCGTGTTGGTGAAGATAGCGTTGCCGAAGTTGAACTCGTGATTGCCCAGCGTGTACGCTGTGTAGGTCATGGCGTTGAACGCCGTGATCAGCGGGTTCGCCGTCAACGTCACCGGCAGCGTAGTTCCATCCGCTGCTTTGCCCGTGTATGACGTCTTGTAGTACGCCATCATGGTGTCGCCCTGGATGTTGTCGCCGGCCGACAGCAAGATCGATCGGCCGGGATTGTGGGCGCGTTCCTGATTGATGGCGGTGGCCAGATTGGTGTAACCCGGCGTGCTGCCACTCTGCAACAAGCGACCGTGCGAGTCGTTATGGTGCAGCACCGTGACGGGGATGATGGTGCTTTCCTGCAGGATGCGGCCATCAAGCAGGCCGTCACCATTCGGGCCGTTGTAAGCGGTGGCGGTAGTGCTGTACATCTTGCTGACCCAGCGATTCACACCGTCCAGCATGTCGCCATAGTACGAGTAGTTGGTGACGTACTTGAACGGGGTGTAGCCGTCTTGACCGGCCGGCGCCAGGAATTCATTGGTGGCGATGCGGTAGGTCTTGGTCAGGACCAATGGCCCCCACGCGTTGGTGAGACGATCTTTCACGGTGACGCTGTACGCGCCCCACGCATACGGTTGTGGACCGGGCAACGAGTCAGTGTAGTTATAGAAGGCATAACGGATGCCGGACACCTGAATCGCGCCCTTGAACAGCGTGGCGCTCTGATTCAGCAGTTCCATGATCTGCCAGCCCTTCATATCGCCCACCAGCGTGGCATTGCCGAACGGCAGCTCGCTGTACATCAAGCCATAGGTTAACGTAAACGGCTTAGTGGTGCTAGTGATATCGGAGCGAAGGCCGCCAGCATTGTTGAACACCATATCCACATCATTGGCTGGGTTGGTGTCCGTGTTCAAGTCGTTGTAGATCGAGTCGTTGACTAGATCACCGACGAAGTTATCGCCGTTGTAGTTGCGGACCAGATCGATATTGCTGAAGCCGACGACTTGATTGATCTGCGCCTGGTAGGCGGGATCCTGCGCCCAGACGTTGACGCGCGCCTTGGTGGCGGCATCTTCTGGATCGCCGGTGCCAACCACGATGCGCGTCCACGCGATCGAAGCGGTATCAGTGGCCGTGTTGATGATCAGGTCGGCGCGGCCCAGTTTGCGGCCTGCATAGTGCGCTTGCACGATGGTGGTGCCGCTGACAACTTGCGCTGCGGCCAGATCAGTATGGCTGTGGCCACCGATGATCAGGTTAGCGGGTGTGCCTTGCTGAACTAGCTTGCGCGCCAGGGTCTGATCGCCTTCGACGGTGAAGCCATAGCCGTAACCGCCATCCGTGTTACCGTTGTGGCTGAGTACGACGATGACGTCCGCGCCCGCAGCCTTGACGTCGTTGTAGTAGTGGGCGATCGACTCCGCCGGGTTCTTAAAGCACAAACCCTGCGTGGCCGACGCGATAGTGATGTACGGTGTTTCGATCGAGGCCGTGCCCAAGATGCCGATCACAGCCTGGTTGCCCGGCGTACCGACTGTCTTGGTGATCCACGGTTTGACAGTGAACGAAATCGGCGACGTCCAGCCAGCGGTGGCGCAGTTGCCGGTGTCATTGACGACCAGATTGGACACCACGAACGGGAAGTTGGCCTGCGTGGTGCGGCTGATCAACACCTGTTGACCCCAGTCGAATTCGTGGTTGCCATACGTCGCCACATCATAGCCGACGTAGTTGTACAGATCGATGGTAGGTTCGCCCTTCTTCAGGTTGCTTAGCAGCGAACTTTGCATGATGTCGCCCGCATCCAGCAACAGCGTGTTGCTGCGGTTGACTTCATTGCGCACTTGCTTAATCTTATTCGCTAGGCGCGGCATGCCGGGATTGCTGCCCGACAGTTCCAGGTTACCGTGGAAGTCGTTGGTGTGCATCAGGGTCACGGCCACCAGATTGGCTGGCTTGGTCACCGAGACGACTTCTTCACGCGCACCTTCCACATTGTGATGGTGGAACAACAACACACCCTGTGACTGATTGTCCACATACGGCGTGAAGTTGAAGGTCGTCGTGATGACAGTGCTGGGCAGATCTGGCCAAACGTTGGCGACGAGGCTGCCATTGGCGAAGTCGAGGCCGGCCGTCGCGGCGCTGTACGTGTGTTTGGCGCTGGCATCCACGCCGCTCTCCGTTGGATCTTCGCGGCTGTACGTGTAGATTCGATAGTCGAAGCGCGGATTGCTGTTGCTCAGACCAATGTCCTTGGCGTCGATCGGCAGGATCATCACATTATTGTTGAAGATCGCCGTGTCGACCGCCGGCGTAACGTTCACAAAGCGTCGAGCAGTAACCACGCCGGTCGTCAGATTGATGATCTTGGTTACATGCACGTCCGTGGGGTTCTGGCTGGTGCCAGTGTTCCCGTTCCAGGCGGCGTAATCCCACACGCCGTCGCGGTTGGAGTCGATGTAGATATCGAACTCCGCATCACCTGCATACGGAGTCGAGTGATTGCCCCAGGTCGAAATGCCGAAGTAAACGATGGTGTTTGTCACAAAACCGCCCGCGGCGACACGATTGTCATTCGTGACGCCAACATACTTCAGGGCCGCATTGTTCATCACACCCAGCCCGGGATCGGCCTTGGCTTCAGCCAGTTCGAAGGCCGATACCAGCGAGAGCGTATCCACTGGATAATTCGTGCCGTTGTTGATGCCGGTACCCGCCATCGGAATTGTGGCCGTGCCGGTGATTGTATTGAAAACCAGACCAGTTGACGTCGTATGCATCTCAGACGCTGGGCGCGGCGCGGCATAGACCGGCACGCGTACCGTGGCCGGCAATGACGGCGGCAGGGCTTGTGGCGCGGCGGCCATGGTGGTCGCCCCAGTGCTATTCTTCGCAACTAGCGGCAGATAAATCGTATAGAGGACCGGGGTGAAGACCACATAGCCCGATTCCTCGCTCAGGTACTGGCGATACCCATCAAGCACAAGCGTAGGATCAGCGTTGTGCTTCATTTGAGTCGCATCGGCAGTCATGATCACATCGACTAGTGCCGATTGATAGGGTCCCAGGATCAGAACAGCGGGAGCGTTAGACGAGCTCGGACTGTTAAGTCCTGCGCCGAAGACTACCTGATAGCTTACGCCCGGCATATCTGCCATTGGCACGTAGCTAACGTTAAACTTGACGGTGCGGCTGCTCTTGTTGACGATCTCGATTTGCTTCGTCGTCTGAGCGGTGCCCGCGACTTCGGGCGCGCCAAACGATACGCTGGTCAGGTAAGGCTCAGTCGCATTGTAAGCAATGACCTGCGATTGCGCTGCGTTGGGCAGCGTAATGCGGCCAGCGCCAACGCGGGCCGGCGTATTCTTCACACCGTTAGTCGTGATATCGGTCGTGGCGGTGTTCATAACCAACGACTTCAGTTCTTCCACCGACCAGTCCGGACGTTGCTGGCGCAGCAGGGCCATCGCACCCGCTACATGCGGCGCAGCCATCGAGGTACCGCTGAAGCTGGTGCCTTGTGTGCCGGTGCCGTTGTAGGCCGAGAAGACGGACACCGCCGGTGCCGTGATATCTGGCTTCAACATCGAGTCTATGCGGCGCGGGCCGCGCGACGATGACGAGTAGATGGTGTTCTCGGCAAACGGCTCCATGCGCTTGACGCTGCCCTGATATTGATTGGTCAGCACCACCGTCACCGTGTTGCTCGCGGCGATCTGCGTTTTGAGCATATCACCGATATCTTTGGGTGCGCTGTACGCGGGGACGACTGCGCTGCCGGTGATGAGCAGGTCGAAAGCATCACTGTTGTCGACCAGAATCACACCCTTCGCGCCTGCTGCCACGGCATTGCCCGTGCGCGCCACCGAACCACCGCAGGACGGTTCGGTCCAGTTGAGCAGCACAATGTTGCCGCTGATGACTTGCTTATTAGCGGCGTCGAAAGTGTAGCAGCCTGTCCGTTGATCTTGCGAGGGGGTAGCACCAACTTCTGGATAGACCAGTTTGCCTGTCACTGGGAGGTTGGGGCTTTGCCAGTCATACGCTACTGATTCCGACGCTGGGTACACACCGACGATGCTCGCTGGTGCGGTAACTCGGAAGCCGTCAAGGATGGCGGCGCCATCGTCGTTACCGGCGACGCTGATCACATGATCGGCCACGGCAGGTGAACCAGTGACGTAGTGCACATCACCTGCGTTGCCAGACGAGGCCACGACGATCACGTGCGCCAGTGCCGCATTGTCGGCAGCGATCGCGGATGAATCGTACTCACTGCCATAGGACGAACCGAGCGACATATTGATCACGTCCAGGTGATCGGCAAAGTCGCCGTCCATGTTCGGGTCAACGGCCCACTCGATCGCTTGGTCGGTGACGTTGGTCGAGCCGTTGCAGCCAAACACACGCAGCGAATAGAGCTGCGCCTTGGGCGCAACACCGGGGCCAACCTTGAAATTGCTGAAGTTGATCGAGGCATTGTACGGGCCGGTATACGTGGTGCCGTTAGCGTTGACGCCGTAGCCAGCCACGGTGCCTGCAACGTGCGTGCCGTGATCAGCCGAGTCACCACCGGAATAGCATGGAGCCGGGTTCGCATCGGGGTGCGGAATCAACTCACTGCCGGAACCGGCCGCGTCATAATCATCACCGACGAAGTCCCAGCCACCAACCACCTTGGCAGTTGGATACAATAGCTTGCCGTTGTAGGTGTTAGTGACAACCGTTGTGTCGACAGTTCCATAAAGTGAGGTAACAGCCGGGCCGCCGAAATCGGCATGAATGTAGTCGATACCGGAGTCGATGACACCTACTTTGACCCCAGTGCCGTCCAGCCCGCCCCATTGATTCAGCGTATCCCACAATTGCGGGGCGCCAATCGACGGCACGCTGTGCCAGTTGTCCAGCGTCTTGGCCATCAGCGGATGCACGGCCTTAACACCGGGCAGGGCCTTAATCGCGTCGATCGCAGCTGCGTCAACGCGGACCGCAATTCCGTTGTACACACGCTGTGTCCGATAAATCACCTTGGCGTCTAATTTGGCCAACGGCGCCAACAGCGCTTGCTGCGCTGCTTCGATCTTGGCGATTTGCAGTTTGGCGACCGAAACCGCGTCCACTTTATTCGCTTGCGCGTAAGTGACCACGGCGGGTGCATCCTGCAATTCGATCACGACATCAATCGGGCCTTTAGCGGCTGCAAAGGGCTTCTCGTCCGCATCAACCGCGACTTCGGATACTTCCGGTACGGTTAAGGCAGCCGGCGCATCACCTTGCGCTACGGGCGCAGTTGGCTGGGCCGGTTGCGTCGTCTTGGCGGGCGCGGTCGAAGCCGATTTGTCAGTCGGCAGCGCGGTCGCCGGAAGCGTCACGCTGAGCATCATGCTCAACACCACAGCCAGAACAAACACCTGATTCAATTTGCGAGACATGTTCCTTCTCCAGTTGGATTTGTGATCGGCCACCGGGGCCGATCGAGTGGACAAAAGACCGGCTTGATCTTTCGCCATTAGAACTGCGCGACCAGTATTTGTAGCGGGCCACCTCCTTCGATCGTTTTTAGCTGACAAACGCAAACAAGGCCAACGTCATGGTTTTGGTTGAGCCTTTTAGAGCTGCATCGACTGAGCTAAGTCAACTCCAACCATTTCGATTGCGCCGAGTTGTTCGTTCATTGACGTGAGGCAGTGACTAGAGTGCAAGAAAAGCAACCGGCTTAACCCCTGCACACTGTGTGGGAATTTAGTTGTAACGCACTACTGGAGATAAAATTAGTGGGATAGGTCGTCTTAAGCCCATGACAAATGTAATAAGTAAGTCCTAAGCATGGTTGATTAAAAAACAATCTTCTACTAAATAGGCGGAAAGGCCTCAGGGTCTCTCCGGATACAATCCACAAACAAAAAACCCACCTTCCAATGAGGTGGGTTTTTGAACTGTCGCCTACTCGGTTTAGTAGCCCCAATCGCGCAGGTAGTTGAAGTCGATGCCGACGGTGCGTTTGCTGAGTTTAGCGATGAGGGGTGGTCGCCGCTTGAAGTGCATCGTGCGGATTAACTTCAAGACCCGATCGACATACGTCCGATCGAAGCCCGCTTCGACCGCTTCTTCCGGCGAATAGCGCTCATCGATCAACAAGTACAAGAGTTGATCAACTTCAGCATAGGTCAGCCCCATTTCCGCTTCGTCGGTTTGCCCCAGCCACAAATCGGCCGATGGGGGTTTGTCCACAATCGGCTGCGGTACACCAATGGCGCGAGACAGTTGGCGAATCTGGGTCTTGTATAGATCGCCGATGGGATTCAGCGCCGAGGCCATATCGCCGAACAACGTGCCATAGCCTAAGAGCAACTCGGTTTTGTTGCTGGTGCCGATGACGAGGGCATTGTGCGCTGCCGATCGATCATACAGCACGATCATGCGCGCGCGCGCCATGACATTGCCCTTGCGTTTGTCGGTAATGCCCGGTGTCCGATCGATCAATGGGTCGACCATGTCCGTGATCTCGACCGTCTCGCTGTTGATCTTCAGATCGTCAATGATCAACTGGGCGTGCGCCAGGCTGTCTGGCGATGAGGTTCGATACGGCATGCGCACCGCATACACGTTGTGCGCGCCGATGGCCTGCGCCACCAGATAGCAGGCCAAGGCAGAATCGATGCCGCCGGATAAACCAATGACGGCATGCTCTACGCCCACTTTGCGGATTTCATCGCGCAGAAAGGTCTTTAACACGGTACGGGCCAGATCGGTATTGATGTTGAGCTTGGCGGAGTAATCGGGATGGGTCATAGTGATTTTAGATTACCGATTTTGGATTTTGGATTTAAGCCTGCTTATCTCCACTGCGTTCGCTACTTAGCGTTGAGGTCCAACCGCTAAGTTGTAATCCGCTTCAACTCGCGTAACGTCAATTCGGGGCGTTCGTCGCGCAGCAGCGGAATGCGCTTACGCGTGCGCTGCACTTGACCCAGATCAAGCGTGGCGACGGTGAGCGCTTCTTCAAAGTAGGGCGCTTGCACCACCAACTCGCCATCGGGATCGAAGATTGTTGAGCCGCCCCAGAAGTTCAGGCCGTCTTCAAAGCCAACGCGATTTGAGTGCAGAACATAGCTGCCAAACAACGCGGCATATGACTTGTTAACTGTTTCGACAAAGCGCGAGGAGCCCAGGCGATCATCGGTGCCCAGACCGCGACCCGGGCTTGCCGAGCAGAGGATCAACATATCGGCGCCGTCCAGCCAAGCTAGGTACGGCGGACTGGCATGCCAGAAATCTTCGCAGATCAAAATCGCGGCGCGGCCAAAGCGCGTATCAAAGGCGCGCACGCTGTCGCCCAAATCGAAGTAACGGCCTTCGTCGAAGAGCGCGTAGGTCGGCAAATACACTTTGCGATGCACGTGCACCAGCTGCCCTTTGGAAAAGTAGGCGCTTGATGTGTAGTAGCGGGCGCGTTCGTCGACTTCCGCAAAGCCGACGACGAGATCCATGCGCTGGCTGGCTTCCAACATCGTGTTGATCAGCGGATCAGTCGGCACAGCGCGATGAGCGACTTCGCCTACCGCATCCTGCACGGCATACCCCGTCATCGAGAGTTCCGGAAAGATGAGCAGGTCCACTTTTTGCTGCGCGGCGCGCTCAATGAACTGCATATGCAATTCGCAGTTTGAGCGGACATCGGCGAGCTTGGGGCTGATTTGCGCGAGACCGACGTTGATTTTCATGGTTGAACCTTGGGTAAGTGTGGTTTCGTGTAAATCTTACACTAAATAGTGTACCGCGCGCGGAGCGGCTTGTCAAGCCACCGGCAGGGTGATCCAGAAAGTTGCGCCGTGACCGGGTTCGGACTCAACGCCGACTTGCCCGCCATGCGCTTCCATGATCCGTCGCACGATGGCCAGACCGAGGCCGGTGCTTTTCTCGCCGCCGGTGGGTCGAGCCGACAGACGGGCGAAATCTTGAAACAACCGTTGTCGATCTTGAGGCGTCAGCCCCGGACCTTGATCGGTCACGGTGAGCCGCCACAGCCGATCGGTGGGGGTGGCCCTTACGCGCACTGTGCTGCCTGGAGGTGAATACTTCACGGCATTCGAAATCAAATTATCGATGACCTGCCGTAAGCGTAACGGATCGGCCTGGATGAGTTCGCCTGTTGGTGGCTCGAGCAAAACTTGCGTACCCTTAGGCGCGGCCACAGTGGCATGCCAGCGCACGGCTTCCTCGAGAAAATCAGTCGTTTTGATCGACTGCACTTCCAGATTCAAATTGCCGGATTCGATCTGGGTCACGTCCAGCAGATCGTTCAGCATAGTCAGCATATAATCGGTATTGCGTTTGATGTCTTTCAGAAACTTCAGAGCTTGTACAGGTGATAACGCTGCGCCCGGATCGGTCAACAATTCGGCCGCCATTCGAATCAGGGCGATGGGGCTGCGCAAGTCGTGAGCGGCGATGCCCAAGAACGCGTTCTGGGTTTCATTCAAGCGGCGCAACTCATCACTGCGCAATTGCAGGATCGTCTTCTGCTCCGCGATTTCGGATACGAGCCGGCCTTTCTCGACGATGACGGACAGCTGCTCCGCGATGCGCTGAAACGTATCGATGTGGACGGCTTCGTACGCATCCGCGCGGACGCTGGAGAAAAAGATAAACCCGATCGGCACACCGTTAGCGATCAACGGACAGGTCAGCGACGAACGCAAGCCTTCCGCCACAATCAGGCGAGTCGATTCAGAATGCGGCTTGGCGTCCAGATACGCCACCAGATCGTTCAAAATGCGCGGTTGCCCGGTGGTCATGATGGTTTCCAAACTGCTGCCGGCCAATGGTTGGGCAAAGTTGCGGTTGATCTTGATCGTAGGCAGATCGCTTTTGGCCCAGCGCGCCCGCACTAGTGACCCGCGCCCATCATCCTCGATCAGCGCCAACCCGATCCGTTCGTAAGGCAGCACTTCGCGAAAATCCTGGAAGATGTTATCCAGCACATCGTCGAGCAGCAGGCCGGCATTGATACGAGTCGTGATGCGCTCCAACTTCTGAACTTCGCGATAGCGGACTTCCAGGCTGAGCGCCAAGTCGCGCAGAGCTTCGCCGAGGCGGCCAAGATCATCGGGCGGTGTCGTGGGCACGTCCAGATCGAATTCGCCGCGCTTGAGATGCTCGGTGGCCTCGATGAACCGTGGGATACGGGCATCGGGGTGTGGCTTGTCAGGTTGCAGATCGGTCATGACGTTTGCTCCCAGCGGCCTGCCCTAGTTGAAGCAAGCCGAAAAAGACCACCAACACGTCGAAAAGTTGATCGAGACGCCAGCCTGCCAGATGCGGAATGTCATCGCCACGGGTGAAGCCAATAAGCCACGCGCCCACGCTGTACGCGGCCAGAAACAGCCCCCAACGCAACCCCGCGGGCCATGTACGCCGACGAGTTAGCCATAACAGTCCGAACACGACAATGCTCCAGGCTGCGCCTAACAATTGACTGGGCCAGCGCGGATTGATCGTGCCGTACAGATCAGGCGCGTCGATCGCGAGAAAGAAGAAGGGTTGACGGGGAAACAGCTCCTGGCCGTAGGCGGCGGCGGAGAGATAACAGCCGAGCCAGCCAAACGCTAAACCAAGCGGAGCCGCAATCGCGAGCAGATCAAGCAACTCGATCGGGCGGTGATCAACCGATCGGTGGGCGATGAGCCACGCGCCCAGTGCGCCGCCGATCAAACCCGCGTGCCAACTCAGGCCGCCTTCCCAAATCGCCAGACTTTCCCAGAGGTGATCTTTGAAGTAGGCCCAGTTGATGAGGACGTAACCAAGTCGAGCAGCCACTACGCCGATGGTGATCGCCGCGAGCACGATGTCGAGCCACACCTTCGATCGGATGTGGCGGCGACGCGCTTCAACAGCGACCATTAGCGTCGCGGTTGCCAACCCCAGGCTCAACAGTGCGGCATACGAGCCAACAGTCAATCCCCCCCATTGCACCAACACTGGCCACATGCGACGAAGTATAACACAGACCATGGGCAGACTTGTTTGACGCCGTGTAACCGCTCGGTTATACTCAGCGCACTTTGGAACAGGCAGATACAGATGGTTAGACAACTTATCAATCGCGTGATACGGCTGGTCATCGGTGCCGCGGTGCTGGCGAGCTGTGCGCCGACGGCAACACCATCCAGTGACGTCGTCCGGCCCGACGGGCAAGAGGTTGTGCTGTGGCATTCATACGAAGGCGCCACTCGCGAAGCGCTGCTCTCGCAGGTTGACGAGTTCAACGCGACCAACCCCTGGAAGATCGTGATCGTGCCGGAGTATCACGGCACGGCCGATCAGTTGGGCAAGAAACTCAAGGCCAGCGCGGATGCCGGCACTATGCCTGAGTTGGCGATTCGACCGTCGGGGGTAGTTTGGTCGCTCGGCAACGCGGTCATGCCCATGCAGCGCTACACCAGCGATACACGCTTCGGCCTGACTAGCAGCGACTTCGCCGACATCTATCCGGCGATGCTGGATACTACGCGCGATCCAAAAAGCGACGAGCTGGTGGACTTTCCGCTGGGTGGTGAAGGCGTCGTCTTGATTTACAACATCGATCGATTAGCCGTCAACAACTACTTCATCGCTCCTGATTCCTGGCCGTTGTTCAAAGAGATTTGCCAGAACACAACCAAAGACATGACCAATGATGGCAAAGTGGATGTGTACGGTTTTGGCTTCACGCCGCGCGCCGATTTTGCCACGGCATGGTTGAATAGCCGCGGTGGGTCCATTATCAGTGACGACGGCACACATACGACCTTTAGCGGCGAGGAAGGCGTGCGGACGTTGACGACGTTGCAGGAGGCGGCCGCCAGCGGCTGCGTCTATCACAGCGCGCCCGAGGATGCCATCAAGGACTTTGCGCGCGGCAAGGTGGCGATGATCTTTGCATTGACCACGCAGCTACCCAGTATTTTTAGCGCTGTCGAGGCGCAGGGTGGTTTTCGGTGGGGCGTATCGCCGGTGCCCTATGGCCGACGCACGCCGACCTTGACGATCAGCGGTCCAGCGTGGATCATGCTGCGCAGTACGCCGGCCAAGCAATTGGCCACGTGGTTGTTCGTACGGTGGTTCTCGGAAACACCGCAGACGGTACGCTGGTCGCAACTGACCGGCTTGCTGCCGTTGCGCAAATCGGCGGCGTTGGGCCTGTCGAACCTCTTCACGTTGAACTCGGGTTTCAAAGTCGCGTTCGATCTGTTGGAAGTGGCGCAAGCGCAGCCCGATATTCCGCAGTGGGGCAGCATCGCCGAGTTGTTGGTGCATGCGGTCAATGCCGCCGTGGACGGCAACGATCCGGCGCAAGTGCTGAATGAAGCGGCACAAGCTGCGGATGCGCTCTTAAAATGAACGCTGCTCAATGACACTGGCGCATTGAGCATGGTTCATTGGAAATTGGATCACTATGTCTGATTTGTTGGACTTTACGGTTGCCATGGCGCGTGAAGCGGGCGGCATCTTGCGCGACAAGTACACTCAGCCGCGCGAGATTCACGCCAAAGGCTGGCGGGATTTCTACACGGACGCCGATCTGGCCGCGCAGGCCGCGATAGTCGATCGGATTCGGGCTAGAGATCCGCAGGCCGCGATCCTGGCAGAAGAGAACATCCAACCGCCGGCCGATGCCAAGTCGATCTGGGTGATCGATCCGTTGGATGGCACGACGAATTATTCCCGGCACATTCCGGTTTTCAGCGTCTCGATCGCGTTGGTGCAGGCTGGGCGGCCCGTGTTGGGTGTGATCTACGATCCACTACGCGAGGACTTGTTCGCCGCCGAAGCCGATCGGGGCGCGACGTTGAACGAACAGCCGATCCACGTTACGACAGTGACGGATATTACCGATGCCGTCATCGGTCTGGATTGGGGGCGCGGCGAGGAAGCGCGCACACGCGAGTTGGAGTGGCTGCGGCGCACGGGCTTGCAAAGCCGCACCATCCGCGCCATCGGTTCGGCGGCGCTGGGTATGTGCTATCTGGCCGCGGGCTGGATCGATGTTTACTATCATGGCGCGTTGATGCCGTGGGATGGCGCGGCAGGCCAGATTATCATCGAGGAAGCGGGCGGACGAATCTTGAATCATCGCGGTCAGCCGTGGAACTACGTGGAACCGGATTGCATTGCATGCGGGCCGGGCTTGATTCCGTGGGCGTTGGCGTCGTTGGCGTGACTGCGAAAACGTGAAGTGCGTACCTCCCTGAAAGCATCAACTTTCGGGGAGGTTTGTATTTACGTACAGAACATTCACGCTATTGCCATGTTGTCTTGAAACAGGCTGTGCTAGAATCACGGCATCTCGCCGCTTGCGGCAATTTCCTCAAGGAGGGTGAAGATGCTCAAAGAATTTCGAGACTTCATCGCACGTGGTAACGTCGTCGATCTGGCCGTGGCTGTGATCATCGGTGGCGCGTTCGGCGCGATCGTGTCGTCGTTCGTTAAGGACATCATCATGCCCATCGTCTCACTGCTGACGGGCGGCATCGATTTCTCCAACTGGTTCATTCCACTGAAAGCCGGGACGTATGCCACATTGAAGGCCGCGCAGGATGCGGGCGTCGCGACGATCAACATCGGCGTCTTTCTCAACGCCATCATCACCTTCTTGATCGTGGCCTTTGCCATGTTCCTGGTGGTGAAGTCGATGAACGCGATGAAGAAGAAGCCAGCCCCGGCTGATCCGACGACCAAAGATTGCCCGTATTGCTTCTCGAAGATCTCGATCAAAGCGACGCGCTGCCCCAACTGCACGAGTGAGTTGAAGTAGTAGACCAAACCGCTGGTGGCTTGACAGCCCGCGCAGGCGGGAGTATAGTGCGCGCGTACTTTGACAACTGAATAGCGGTGCAGGTGCTCTTGTCCCCGGATGGACGGAGCGGAAACGGCGAAGCCGGTGGCGTTCAATTTGAACGGAGTCCGGCGCTGTTGCGCAACTGTAATTCTAGTGACTAGCCCTCGCGGCTAGTGGCTGGAAAAGCCAGGTCGCCCGCCTGTAACGCGTTGACCACACTTCTCGCCGAAAGGGGGTGGCACACTGACTGCAACACATCGTCAGATCGTCATCGAACCCCTCGTCGCAAGACAGGGGTTTTTTGTTTCTATTCATCTCAGGAGAAAAAGATGTTTCGCAAATTCACTGTAACTTTACTCGCGCTCGCCGCGCTGTTGAGCGCCTGCGCGACGAGCGCAGCGCCGACCGCGGCACCTGCGCCAACAAGCGCAGCCAAAGTTGAACCGACTGCCGCACCAACAGCGATGCCGACCGTTGCTCCGCAGCCGACTACCGCGCCGACCAAGCCCGCCGATCAAGCGATCTCGCTGACCGATGGCTTGAAGCGTGAAGTGAAATTAACTAGGCCCGCACAGCGCATCATCTCGATCGCGCCGTCAAACACCGAGATTCTGTTTGCGATTGGGGCAGGCTCGCAACTTATCGGCCGCGATGATCTATCGGATTTTCCAGCGGAAGCCAAATCGATCGAGAATATCGGCTCAGCGTTCGGCAAGCTCAACACAGAAGCCATCGTCGCCCTAAAGCCCGATCTGATTTTGGCGGCCGAGATCAATGCGCCGGAGCAAGTGAAAACGCTGGAAGATTTGGGGCTGACCGTCTATTGGCTGGCGAATCCCACCGATTTTGATGGCCTGTATGCGAACCTCAAGATTGTCGGCACGTTGACGGGTCACACTAACGAAGCCGATCAGCTGAGCAAATCGATCGAGACGCGGTATACCGCCGTGATTGAGAAAGTGGCGACTTCATCGAAGAAACCAACGGTGTTTTATGAGATCGATGCGACCGATCCGACCAAGCCGTACACGACCGGTCCCGGCACCTTCATCGATAAATTGATCGATCTCGCGGGTGGTCACAACATCGGCCAGGAGTTAAAAGATCAGTTCGCGCAGATCAGTTCTGAAGAATTGGTCAAAGTGAATCCTGACATCATCGTGCTGGGCGATTCGTTGTACGGCGTGTCGCCAGAATCGGTCGCGCAGCGGGCGGGCTGGGATAAACTATCGGCGGTGAAGAATGGCGCGGTGTATACATTCGACGATAACCTCGTCAGCCGGCCCAGTCCGCGTTTAATCGACGGGTTGGAAGCATTCGCCAAGTTATTCCATCCTGAGTTGTTCAAGTAGAGACTGTCATGACTGAGAGACCTGGAGATAGCGAGACGGTGGGACAGCGAGAGGCATTCTCGCCCTCGCGTCGTTTCGCTGTCTCCCTGTCGCCGTATCTGTGGTGTTTCGCGGCCTTAATCGCGGCCTTTCTGGTGAGCGCGGCGATCGGCGCGGTGTCGATTCCGCCGTTGGATGTGGCCCGCTTGTTGTTGTCGCGCGTTTTACCGATTCCAGCGGACGTATCCGATTCGTTCACGACCATCCTGTTCGACATTCGCTTGCCCCGCATCGTGCTGGTGGCGTTGACGGGTGCGGCACTGTCGGGCAGCGGCGCGGCTTATCAAGGGTTGTTCCGCAATCCGCTGGCCGATCCGTATTTGCTGGGCATTGCATCGGGCGCGGGGTTGGGGGCAGTCGTTGCGATGGCGATTCAATGGCCGTCGAGCGTGATCAGTTTCATCGCGGTGCCGATTGCGGCGTTTGTGGGTGCGGTGCTGACGGCGCTGTTGGTATATTCGCTGGCGCGAGTCGGCCGCACCACGCCGATCTCAACGCTGATTCTGGCGGGCGTGGCAGTCGGCGCGTTTATGACGTCGCTGAGTACGTTTCTCATGCTGCGCGCACAAGGCGAATTGCGGCGCGCCATCAACTGGATGTTGGGTGGCTTTGCGCTCGGCGGTTGGTCGCCCGTGTTGGCGGTATTGCCGGAAGTGATCCTCGGCTTAGGCGTTTTGATCCTGGTCAGCCGTCCGCTGAACGTGCTGCAATTCGGCGACGATCAAGCGCGGCAGTTGGGTCTCAACGTCGATCGCGTAAAGCGCGTCGTGATCATCGCCGCTTCGTTGACTACCGCGTCGGCGGTCGCCTTCTCCGGCATCATCGGTTTTGTGGGGCTCGCCGTGCCGCATCTCATTCGCTTGATGTGGGGCGGCGATTATCGGCGGTTGGTGCCGCTGTCCATCATCGGCGGTGCGGCAGGTCTGCTGCTAGCCGATCTGTTGGCGCGCACGGTGATGGCTCCGCAGGAATTGCCGGTGGGGGTGGTCACGGCCTTGATCGGCGCGCCGTTTTTTGTGTGGTTGTTGCGACAAGCGAAACAACAAGCGTTTTGGTAAAGCATAACGAGTAACTTACGAATTACTCGTCACTCATCGCTCGTTACTTATGCTTTCACTTCAATCGATCACAATTCGTTACAACCAACGCGCTGTTTTGCACGATGTCTCACTCGACGTGCAAGCAGGCGAAGTCGTCGCGCTGATCGGCCCAAACGGCGTTGGTAAATCGACGTTGATCCGCGCGATCAGCGGCAGCGTGCCGATCGTGAGTGGCCGCGTTCTGGCCGACGAGCGCGATCTGCTTAAACTCCCGATCGAGCAACGCGCCCGATTGGTCGCTGTCGTCCCGCAAGCAGTACGCTTGCCCGAAGCATTCACGGTTGAAGAGACCGTGTTGATGGGGCGCACCGCCTATCTGGGCTGGTTGGGCCGCGAGACTGAATCTGATCGAGACATCGCCCGCGCCGCGATGGATCGCACGTGTGTGACGGAACTGGCCGCGCGCCGCATCGGCGAACTGTCGGGCGGCGAACAGCAGCGGGTGTTGATCGCGCGCGCCTTGACGCAAGCGGCTAAAACGCTGTTGTTGGATGAACCGACCGCGCATCTCGATCTGAAGCATCAAGCGGGCGTGCTGTCGCTGGTGCGCGATCTGGCGAAGAACGAAGGCTTTGCGGTTTTAATCGCGCTGCATGATCTGAACTTAGCGGCGCTGTATGCCGATCGAGTTGCGCTGCTGTCGAATGGCACAGTGGCCGCGCTCGGCACGCCGCCGGATGTGCTGACGTCCGAACGCTTGAGTCCTGTTTATGGCCTAAATATCAGCGTTTATGAGCATCCCGCCAATGGCGGGCCGTGGGTGATGGCGGATAGCAAATAACGAGTGACGAGTGAAATCACTTATCACTCGTCACTCTTCAAAAAGGGAACAACTTATGCCAAGGTTGACTAAGATTTACACGCGCAAAGGTGATGACGGCACGACCGCGCTCGGCGGTGGGCAGCGCGTGCCTAAAGATTCAGCGCGCGTCAATGCTTATGGCACCGTCGACGAGCTGAACTCGGCGATCGGGTTGGCGCTGGCGCACGGTTTGTCACCGCGCTTAACTGAAATTCTGCCGGTTATTCAAAATGAATTGTTCCATTTAGGATCGGACCTCGCGTTTATCCAGGAAGACAAAGAGAAGTATCAACTGCCGCAAATCGAAGAGCGTCATGTCGATCAGTTGGAACGATGGATCGATGAGTTTAACGAGATCGTCGGGCCGTTGCAGAACTTCATTTTGCCGGGCGGCTCGATCGGTGCAGCGCAGCTGCACGTGGCGCGCACCATCTGTCGCCGTGCCGAGCGCGCCGTCGCTACGTTGTCGCATAGCGAACCGATCGGGACATGGGTGGCTGCGTATCTCAATCGCCTGTCCGATTTGTTGTTCGTGTTGCCGCGCTATGAGAATAAGGAACGCGGCGTGGCGGAGCCGCTGTGGAATTCGCGGCTGTGAACGTCGATCGGTTTTGGCAGGCGCTTGATCAGTTGGTGGCCGATTCGCGGCTGGTGATCGATCGGCCGCGTGGTACGCTGCATCCGCGTTATCCAGACTTCATCTATCCGCTGGATTACGGCTATCTCGATGGGACGACAGCGGCTGACGGTGGCGGCATCGACGTATGGGTTGGCTCGCAACCCGATCGATCTCTGACGGCCATCGTGTGCACAGTTGATCTTATCAAGCGCGATACGGAGATCAAGTTGTTGCTGGGCTGCACTCGGGAGGAGGCGCAGATCATTCTGGCAACGCACGACACTGGCGTGCAAGCGGCGACGTTGATCGAGCGGGGGAATTGAGCTTATTTTGTAAGGAAAGGTCATTATGCTCGTACTGCCCTCGATTCCCCCGTTGTTTACGACTGTTCAAGCCCAAGCCCGCGCACGACAAGCGCTGCTGACCAAACCGACTGGCAGCTTGGGCCAACTCGAAGATCTCTCGATTCAACTGGCAGCGATTACGGGTCAACTACGGCCGTCGTTAGCGAATAAAGCTGTCATCGTCATGGCGGGCGATCACGGCGTGGCGCGCGAAGGCGTCAGCGCCTATCCACCTGAAGTGACGCCGCAGATGGTGCTGAATTTTCTGCACGGCGGCGCGGCCATCAATGTGCTGGCGCGTCACGCTGAGGCGCGAGTCGTCGTCGTGGATATGGGCGTGGCCGGTGATTTGCCAAGCATGGCAGGTCTGATCAATCGCAAGATCGCCCGCGGCACGCAGAATCTGGCGGTGTTGCCCGCGATGACGCGGGCGCAAGCCGAATACGCCGTCGCAACGGGCATCGACGTGGTGAACGATGAGATCGCGAAGGGGCTTGATCTCGTCGCGACCGGCGATATGGGCATCGGCAACACCACGCCGTCGTCGGCGATTGTGGCGGCGATCACGCAGCGGCCGGTGAGTGAAGTCACGGGTCGCGGTACGGGCGTCGATGATGCGGGCCTAGCGCGCAAGATCGCAACGATCGAACATGCGCTGCAACTACACGATCCAAATCCGCAGGATGCGTTGGATGTGTTGAGTTGTGTCGGTGGTTTTGAGATCGCTGGATTGGCAGGCGTGATCATCGGGGCGGCGGCTAAACGTGTGCCGGTAGTGATCGATGGCTTTATCTCCGGCGCGGCGGCGTTGATCGCGGCCACGCTCGTGCCTGATGTAAAGCCGTACTTAATCGCCGCGCATCAATCGGTCGAGATCGGCCATCGCGCGATTCTGAATCACCTAGGCTTGAAGCCACTGTTGAACTTAGGGTTGCGGTTAGGCGAAGGTACCGGCGCAGCCCTGGCCTTCAATCTCATCGAGGCGGCGGTGCTCATTCTCAACGAGATGGCGACGTTTGCGGAAGCGGGTGTGAGCAACAAAGAATGAACAAATAGCAATGAACAAACCACTCTTCATTGTTACTCTGAGTAACTAAGAACAATTAACAGGCATGCTCCCGCTGGATTGCCAAATCCAGCGGAAACGCAGCGGATTGTCAAATCCGCTGCGAGCAATCGGTAAACCAACTTAGGTTACTCTGAATAATTGGTCTGCAATGTCGCCCGGCATAAAAAGCAATGAATAACCTCTTTTTTGCATTAGGTTTCTTAACTTCAATCCCCGTTCGTACGCCAGCGCCGCAGCGCGGCGATCTGGGCCGCGCGGGCGTGTGGTTTCCGAGCGTGGGTCTGCTCCTTGGCGCGATTCTGGCGGGCGCGCATTACGCCTTGAATCAAGTGTTTTCGCCGTTGCTGAGCGCGGCGTTGAGCGTAGCGCTGTGGGCGTTGCTGACGGGCGGCTTACATCTCGACGGACTGGCAGACTGCGGCGATGGCTTGCTCGCGGCGGTGTCGCCGGAACGCCGCTTGGAGATCATGCGCGATCCGCGCTTGGGCACGTTCGGCGGTGCGGCGTTGATCCTGCAACTGCTGCTGAAAACGTTCGCGATTGCCTCGCTGCCCGTGCCATCCAGTGTGGCGTTTCTACTCGCACCATCGATCGCGCGCTGGCTGATCTTGATCGTGGCGGCGCAGCCGTCGGCGCGGCCGGGCGGGATGGGCGAAGCGTTCAAGCAAGGACTCAATCGTACGGTCTACGTGGGCGCGGCCATCGTTCCGATCGTTTTGATCGGGCTGGGCGGTTGGCGGGCGATCAACGCCGTAGTGCTGGTGCATGTCGCGGCCTGGGGCATTATCCGCCTGACCCGATCGCGCCTCGGCGGCGTCACAGGCGATGTGTTTGGGTTGACCGTGGAAGTTAGTGAATTGATCGTGTTGTTGGTCTTTGCCGCCACCGTGCATTAGTCACACCTCACTTATCACATTTCTGAAAGGTCGCTGCATGCTGTATCCGTTTCGTCTTGGAACAACTTCGTATATCATTCCCGCCGATATTTTGCCCAACGTGCGTTATCTGGCCGACAAGGTGCAAGATGTTGAACTCGTCTTGTTCGAAGTCGATGACGGACCGAATAATTTGCCTTCAGTTGAAGTGATTAACGAATTGATCACACTGGCAGATCAACACGCGTTGACGTATACCGTTCACTTGCCGCTTGATCTGCGGCTCGGCGCGGATGGCGACGAGGGACACGTGTCGCTGGTCAAGGCGCGCAAAGTGATTGAGCGTACGCGCGCGCTTCAGCCGTGGGCGTATGTGCTGCATCTCGATGGGCGCGAGGTGAAAGACAATCCGACGCCGGACGCGCTGCACCAATGGCAAATTCACACGCGGCGGGCGTTGGAGTTGGTGGCCGAATGGGCCGGCGGATTCGATCGGCTGGCGGTAGAAAACCTCGAAACGTATCCACTGGATTTTATTGCGCCCGTCATCAATCAACTACCGGTAGGTCGCTGTGTAGACATCGGCCATCTATGGCTTGACGGACACGATCCTGTGCCGTATTTGCGCGAGGCCCTGCCGCGTACGCGCGTGATCCATCTGCATGGCCTGGCGGAACGCGATCACAAGTCACTGGCGCACATGCCGCGCGAGAAGATCGATGCGGTGTTGGCGTTTTTATTGCACGCCAAATACGCGGGCGTGTTGACGCTGGAAATTTTTGGCGAAGAAGATTTTCATTCGTCGCTGGCCGTGTTGGAGGAAAGTGCGAGGTGATATGGGCAAACGCCTGACGTTGATTTTAGGCGGGGCGCGCAGCGGCAAGAGTTCGTACGCGCAGCGATTGGCAGCCGAGCACGGCAGCGCAATCGTGTACGTAGCGACGGCGGAAGCAGGCGACGGCGAGATGGCTGATCGGATTGCGGCGCATCGTGCCGAGCGACCTGCGCATTGGCAGACGCTCGAAGCGCCGCGTACGGTCGGCGCCGCGATCCGATCGGGTGTGGGGCAAGCTGACGTGATTTTGATCGATTGCCTGACTTTGTTGGCGAACAACGTCATCGTGCCATTGCCCGAATCGGTAACAGCGCACGAAGCCGAGGCGGCGTTGAACGCGGAAATTGAGGGACTATTAAGCACGTATCATCAGAGCGCGGCCGAATGGATCATCGTGTCGAATGAAGTGGGGTTGGGCCTCGTGCCGCCGTATCCATTGGGGCGTGTCTATCGCGATGCGTTGGGCCGGGCGAATCAACGTTTGGCGGCCATGGCCGACGAAGTGTTGTTCATGGTAGCCGGGCTGCCGCTGAAAGTGAAATAACGACCACGCTGACAAGGCCGAACGGGTCAGGTACAATTATCGAAGTTTGAAGCCTGGGGAGGCCGTATGTCACGTTCGATTGAGAGAATCATCGAGCCACAGTATGTCATCGAGGGGGCGGGCGTTTTGCTGCGCCGTTCCTTTGGTCCACAACGTTCCAACGAATACGATCCATTTTTGTTGCTCGATCACTTTGCCTTTAACGATCCGGTCGAGGGTCCGATCGTCGGTTTTCCGATGCATCCGCATCGCGGCATCGAGACGGTCACGTATATGCTCGACGGTTCAGTGCATCATCGCGACAGCCTGGGCAACGCCGGTTTGATTGGTCCCGGCGACGTGCAGTGGATGACGAGCGGGCGCGGCATCATGCACGAGGAAATGCCGCGGCGTAGTCCAACCGGCGCGATTGCGGGTTTTCAGTTGTGGGTCAACTTGCCCGCCAAACTCAAGATGACGACGCCACGTTATCAAGAAGTCAGCGCGGCGACGATTCCGACCGTGCAGCGCCCTGGCGCGACGATCCGCGTGGTGGCGGGTGAGGTCGATGGTGTGAAAGGCCCCGTGACCGACATCGCCGCGCAGCCGGTGTACATGGATGTGACGTTGAAGGCCGGGGCGTCGTTCACGTATCCCGTGCCGCACGGTCACACGGCGCTGGCGTATGTCTTCGAAGGTGCGGGTTGCTTTGGTTCCGACGAAGATCTGATCGAAGCCGTGCGTTTGATCAAATTCAACGATGGCGATCAAGTTGCCGTCACTACGGACAGCGGCGTGCGCTTCATGTTAATCGCGGGCGCGCCGTTCCGCGAACCGATCGCTCCGTATGGCCCCTTCGTGATGAATACCATGCAGGAGATTCAGCAGGCACTGTACGAACTGCGCAACGGGACGTTCATCAAGGCGTAGGGGTCTGGCTGATCTGCACCCTACAGTTTACGCGTGGAAAATTCCGCCCCTCGATCATGACACCTGTCATGGGATCGAGGGGCGGTTTTGCCTCTTGACGCAAGATTCACAATATGCTATACTCCCCTATAGTATACGGCGATGCGCGGCGTCGCCATCACGGGAGTTTGGAATGCCGATTTACGAGTACTATTGCCCCGATTGTCACACCGAGTTTGAGAAACTGGTGCGGTTGTCGGAATCGAATATCACGCCCAATTGCCCGGAATGCGGCGAAAAACACGCCCAAAAGAAACTGTCGGCGTTTGCCACCAGCGGCGGTTCGACGGGCGGAAGCGTGTCCGCCAGCAGTTGTGGCGGCGGTGGCCGCTTTTCTTGAGCGGGCTAACAACTGCCGCCGTGTGCGGCAATACTTGCAGATAGATACTGAGGTAGGGTATGAAGGTACAGGCCCCGGCGACGAAGGACGAACTGCAAAAGCGGCTGCGCCGTATCGAAGGTCAGGTGCGCGGCGTGCAGAAGATGCTGGACGAAGAGCGCGACTGTCACGAGATCATTCAACAGTTGGCGGCGATTCGATCGGCGGTGCAGAACGCGAGTTTGATGTTCATGAAGCAGTACGCGTCCGATTGTTTGTTGAGCGCGGATAAGACCGATGTGGCGACGCGCGCGATGTTAGTAGATGACTTGATCGGTTTGTTAGGAAAAGCGCCCTAGAGGAATGACACGATGAGCGATAGTATGAAAACAGCGTCCGCTACCTGGGAAGGTCAGGGCGTAGCGTTTACAGTGATGGGTGGTTCGGGGTTTACGCTCCGCACCGATAATCCATCTGGCCCCAACGCCGCCAGCCCGATGGAATTAGTGGCCATGGCATCGGCGGCGTGTACCGCTTCGGATGTAATTTCGATTTTGCAGAAGAAGCAGCAGCGAGTGACCGGCTTTGAGGTGCGTGTGGTTGGACCGCGGGCGGCTGATCATCCCAAGGTCTTCACGGAGATCAATTTGGAGTATATCGTCACCGGCCACAACATCGATCCGAAGGCCGTCGAACGCGCGATCGAGTTGTCGTTGACCAAGTACTGCTCGGTCAACAAGATGTTGGAAAAAGCCACGCCGATCAAGCACAGTTATCGCATCATCGAAGCAGAAACGGCGGCCGCATGAGTGTAACTACGTTGCAGTGGCTGTCGGGTAAGCGTTTTGTCGGAATCGATTCGACCAATCATTCGGTCGTGCTCTCATCCAAAGACGAAGGGATCGGCGTTAAACCATCGGATATGTTGTTGATCGCGCTGGCGTCATGCACCGCGGTCGACGTGGTGGAAATCCTGGCGAAGAAGCGCATGCCATTGGATTCGCTGGAAATCATCACTAACGGCGAACAAGACGCGAATCCGCCGTGGACGTTTCGTAAGATTCATTTGAAGTATCGCATGAGCGGGCGGGGCTTAACAGAGAAAGCAGTCGAGCAGGCGATTCAATTGTCGGAAGAGAAGTATTGTTCGGTCGCGGCGACCATTCGCGGCGTCGCAGAGATAACCACAGAATTTGAGATAATCAAAGAAGGAGATCAGCAATGAAAGAGCCAATTCATGTAACGGATGCTGCGTTCGAGAAGGCCGTGTTGAAGTCGCCGGTGCCCGTCATCGTGGACTTCTGGGCGCCGTGGTGCGGGCCATGCCGCATGGTCGCGCCAGTGCTGGAGAAGATCGCGGGCGAATACGAGAACAAGATTATCGTCGCCAAAGTCAACACGGACGAGAACCCCGAGTGGGCCATGAAGTACGGCGTACAGGGCATCCCGACGATGCTGTTTGTCCGTGACGGTCAGATCGTTGATCGGATCGTGGGCGCGGTGCCGTATCCCGTCATCAAAGGCCGCGTTGATCGGATTTTGGCGCCAGTAACCACCGCCTAGCTGACAACTGTCACAATCGCAAAGCCGAGGCGTGCAGAACACGCCTCGGTTTTTTTGCCGCTTGACAAATAGACGTTTGTCTATATAATAACGCATAGATGATTGTCGATATGAAAAAGATCAATCCGGTTGAGTTTGCCAAAGCCATCGCCGATGAGACGCGGCAGAAGATCATGGGCCTGTGCTGCTGCTGCGAACTATCGGTGAACGAGATCGTCGAGCAGACGCACGTCTCGCAACCGACCGTCTCGCATCACCTCGCCATCCTGCGTGACGCGGAGTTGGTGAACGTTCGCCACGAAGGCAAGCAAACTTACTACACGCTGAATCAAGATCGTGTGGCGTTGTGCTGTGGACAAATCATGCAGGTCTTTGCGCCGGAAACCGACGCGACCGAAGCGGTAAAGCAGACCGCCAAGGGCTAGATCACCGATCGGGCTGAAAACCAGCCCATTTTATTTACCAATTTGCATAGACATCTGTCTATATGACCTGATGCGGTTCGCACGGCCGGCGGCTCGCATCCACATACAACTCTTTTGGAGGCAATCACGATGCAACCGACTTCCGTTCACGACAGCGTGCGCGAACATTATGCGGAGCGCGCGCGCAATTCTAATTCGTGCTGTGGCAGCAACACGTTGTACGACGATCAATTGTTGAAGGATCTGCCGACGGACATTACAACCTTTTCACTGGGCTGCGGCAACCCGATTACGACGGCGGCGTTGAAGCCCGGTGAGACGGTCCTCGATCTGGGTTCCGGTGGCGGCCTCGATTGTTTTCTCGCGTCGAAAGCGGTCGGCGAGGCGGGGCATGTGATCGGTGTGGATATGACACCCGATATGCTGGCGAAGGCGCGTGGCAGCGCCGACCGGTTGGGCTATCCCAACGTCGAGTTCCGCGAAGGTTATCTGGAAGCCTTGCCAGTGACTGATGCCACCGTAGATGTAGTCATGTCCAACTGCGTCATCAACCTCTCGCCCGATAAGTCGCAGGTCTTTCGCGAAGTGGCGCGTGTGCTCAAGCCCAATGGCCGCATCGCAGTGTCTGACATCGTGACGAACGGCCCACTGCCCGAAGCGGTGCAGAAGAGCATGGCGGCGTGGGGCGCATGCGTAGCGGGTGCGTTACAAGTGCAAGACTATGCGCGGGGCTTGATCGACGCGGGCCTTGTGGATGTGCGTGTGACGCCAAAAGATACGACCGACAAGTGGCTGGCCGCGCTGCCGATTGGTGTGCCGTTCTCGGCGACCATCACAGCGCGTAAGCCACAAGTTGACGAGCGGACGTCCGACAAGATGCCGGACGAATCGGAAGTTGAATTAGCGGGCGTGAGTGCGTTGAAAATCGATGGATTAGATGAGCTGATCGGCCGCGTGGTTAACCTGGACTCGATCGAGAATGGCTACGATCTGCGGCTTGAAGGCGACCTCGCGGACATCCGCGCGAAGGTGGCAGAAGTGCAACGTTCAATCGGTTGCTGTTCGCCGCTGAAATTCGAATTGATCGAAGCCGCCGACGGTACGCATCTACACGTGACAAATCCGCCCGCATCGGCGTTTGTGTCGCTCGATAGCCTCAATTGACAAAAACCAATTTAGGGAAGAATGCAGCCTCGCGCGAGATCAGCCGCGTGAGGCTGTTTTTATGCGGTGAGATCGAGCAGCATCGCTACCGCGGATTGCGGGCACGTGCTCTTGAATTCAAGTGAGTCCTGCACGGGCAGGGGGACGGCCGCGCGATCGATGCGGTGAAAGCCGAAGCGCGGAAAGAACTCCGGCGCAGTTTCAGTCAACAGCACGAGGCCGCACAGACGATCGCGCTGTGCTTGATCGATCAATTGGCGCGTCAACGCGGCCCCTAGCCCACGGCCATGTTCGCTGGCAATAACGGCAACGGATCGCAACAGCCCGTAGTCGCCATACCTCTCCAACGCCGCCGTGCCGATCAGTTCCTCATCACGCACTGCCAGCACAAAATCGCCTAGATGCTCTTGTGCACCGTCGAGCGGAAGGTTCGCATCAGCGAGCAACTTCGCTACGGCAGGCCAATCGGTTGGTTGTGCGAAGCGAAAGATCGTAGTGTCAGACATGGGTGCCTCCTGCCGCGGGCTAACTTTTCGAACGCCAGCGCCGTGGCTCGGGTTTGTCATCCACGTAACGATTCATAAAAGCCGACTCGATTGTGAGAACAAACAAGATGTAGCGATCCGCTGGAGCATAAGACGACGCGCGCACGGCTTGCGCCCTAAGCGCAGGATCGTTGGTTAGCGTTGCCCGACCCGAGACATAGAATTCGCCGCCGCCTCCATCTGAATCTTCAACTCCACAATGCAGGGTGTAACGGGCATCGCGCTGCAAGTCTTTTCCCTTGGGCGAGGTCGGCTCCATGAACAAAAACAACTGCTCGCCGATGATGGGTGTCACCGGATGGACACGCGGCGAGCCGTCTTGGCGTACTGTGGCCAGGTAAGCAACTTTGCCGTTTAAGCGCTCTGCCCCAAACGCGGCTAGTTCTGGTTGTTGTTCCTCTAAAATTTTCCAAGTCATGGTTTGGCCGTTAGCTCTTCATTCGCGCATTTTCGACATGTTCAGTTTGACGGCTTCACGAATGAGCGCCTTTAGCGCCCCTTCGTTGACCTGGTCAGCCTCATGGAAGTCAATCGCCCGCACCGTCTTGCTATCCAAACGTGTGTTGAAGACCTTCTTTGGATCCTTCATCTGAGCGCCTTTGGGGAAGGTCAGCCGCACGGCACGCTTCAACGTATCGGCTACGCAGATGATGCCCGCATACGACCAAACGGGGACGCCCGATGGTCTGGACGGTTTCTTCCACTTCACTTCTTCGACCACGGCCGGATCAGCGGCCTTGATCACAGCCCGCAGCTGCGACAGCTTCTGGCCGCGCCAGTCGCCCGGCTCTTGGATGATGGCATCGATCTGTTCAGCTGCGGACTTCTCTGCCGAGGTAGGTTTTGTATTGGCTTTCATCTCAGTTCACCGCTCAGCTGGCATTGGCTCGATGAGCACGCCATTTTTCGAGACCGCGGGTTCGGTACAGACGTTACGATTGAAGCAGCAAGGCCTTCGTTCGCCAGACCGAAGCTTCGATAGCGCCACCTCGATGCGATGACGGCGCGTTTCCGGGTTGTGGGTGGATCGTATCCAGCGGAGCCAGTCCCAGCGCGCCATTGGCGTGATCTCCACCCATAGGGCGTTCGCCTGCCGATCGGACGCCAGGGCCTTTTTCAAATCTGCTGGCACTTCAGGCTCAGGCCACTCCTTAGACGATTCAACTACCAGCTTTGCCGTGCTGCCTGCGACGATACCGGCCGCTTCACGTAAACTAGCGTCGATCCTAAACCAGTGGCCACCCTTACCGTCCGGTTCGAGCACGAACTTTGAGCGGAAACCATTGATAGTCCCTTCAACCAGGGTCATTCCGCGCGACGGCAACTGTACGCTGGCCTTCTCGGGCAACCTCAGAATGGTCCAGTCGCCGATTTGAAGCGGTGTCGTTTCAAAACGAATGATCGACATGTCTTTGTTCTTAACTCATCGCTTTCTTCACCAGCACAATGATCCTTTTCTCCTCAGCGGCAGTCAACCCCAGCAACGCGTAGGAGGTCGGCCACATGACGCCGTCGTCGAGATTCGCCGCATCCTGGAAGCCAAACGTCGCATATCTCGATCCAAACTTTTGACCTGTCTGGAAGAAGCAGACGACCTTGCCGTCCGAGTTGGCATACGCGGGCATTCCGTACCAGGTTTTCGCCGAGAGAGCCGGGGCGTTAGCTTTGATAATCTCATGGATTCGCTGCGCCATGGTGCGATCCGGTTCCTGCATCGCCGCGATCGCTGCCAGTGCGAGGCGCTCGGCTTCCTCCTTGTTCGCAGCTGCCTTCCTCTCTTTGAGGGTTTCCTTCATGGCCGCAATTTCTTCAGCCGATAATCCTTCGTGCGCCTTGCTGCTGACGGTGGTGCGCTTGGCAGACTTCTGAGTTTCCTTCTTGGTGCTCATCGCAATCTCCTCATCTTGACCAAAAAATTGTTCATGTTGAAATTATCCGACGATGTTAAGCAGTTCGTCAAGCCGGCGTTGCAGGTAGACCCGTTCGAGTGCGTTCGGACATCGATCGAGCGCTTGCTGATAATCTTCAGCGGCGGCTTCACGCTCACCATTGCGCCGCAAGAGATCAGCGCGTGCAGCGTAGAATGGATAGTAGCCGCGGAGATCGTCCCACAACCGATCGAGCAGCCGCAGCCCCGCGAGCGGACCTTCGGCCATCGCCACCGCCACCGCGTGATTAACGTCGATCACCGGCGATGACGACATCGCGCGCAGCGTCTCATACAACGCCGCAATTTGCAGCCAATCAGTCTGCGCGGCCTCAACCGCTTCGGCGTGCAGTGCGCTAATGGCCGCCTGCACTTGATACGGGCCGGGCTGTCGTAAGCTCAATGCGCTGTCCAGCATAGCTAACCCGGCGCGAATCTCGGCCTGATCCCATTTCGATCGATCCTGCTCTTCCAACAGGACCAAGTCGCCCGCTTCGGTAGTGCGAGCACCGCGGCGCGAATCGTGCAGTAACATCAAGGCCAACAGGCCGCGCGCTTCGGCGCTGAGCGCGTCGACGGGCAGTAGTTCCACTAACACCTGCCCCAACCGAATCGCTTCGGCGCATAAGTCCTGACGGATCAGGGCTTCGCCGCTGGTCGCCACATAGCCCGCGTTGAAGATCAGATAGATCACCGCCAGCAGCGCGTCGAGGCGATCGGGTAGTTGATCCGCGGACGGCACCGCGTACGGGATACCGGCTGTGCGTATCTTGTTCTTAGCCCGCGTCAAACGTTGTGCCATCGTCGTTTCAGGCACCAGGAAGGCGCGGGCAATCTCGATCGTGGATAGGCCGCCCAGCGTGCGCAGGGTCAGCGCCACTTGTGCTTCGAGCGCAAGTGCCGGGTGGCAGCACGTGAACATCAACTTGAGGCGATCGTCAGGGATGGCATCCATGTTGTCAGCTGCATCTGTTTCATCATCCGTCGCGAGCAGCTCGGCTTGCTTACGGGACCAGACTTGATCGCGTCGGATCCGATCGATGGCACGGCGTTTGGCGACGGCGGTCAGCCACGCGCCCGGCTTGTCCGGGAAGCCATTTTGCGGCCACTGTTCCAACGCAATCAACAGGGCATCCTGCAGCGCATCTTCGGCCAGATCGAAATTGTGCAAATGGCTGATCAGCGCTGCCAGGACACGGCCATATTCAGCGTGAAAGATCGTTTCGAGCGGCGCGGTTGCCGTCATCTCTGACCTGAACGAGTTACTTGGGCGCCCACAACGGGCAAATCTCAACCGAACCGTATTTGACGGTGGGGATCTTCTCAGCCCACCGGATCGCTTCGTCGAGGTCCTTGCATTCGATCAACGAGTAGCCGCCTAATTGCTCGTGGGTTTCGGCAAAGGGGCCATCGGTGATCAACGCCTTGCCATTCCGCACCCGCACAGTCGTCGCGTTGGCCGCAGGATCAAGTCCGCCGTTTGACAGCAGCACACCGGCAGTCTGCGCCTCTTGCATATAAGCAAACCAGGCCGATTGCTGCGTCTGCAAGTCTTCCGGGGCTTGTGGCGCTTCAGATTTGTTGGCGTACATCAGCAGCAAGTATTTCATGATGTTTCTCCCTTTGTGGTGGTAGTTCAGCGAAATGTTTCGCTGGTTCTACCTAAACGACGAACGAGGCGGGCTTAAATCGACAAGCGGAGGTGGATAACCAATTCTTTTAAGGAATACGTGACGTCTGGCGCAATGGCTTAACCCCCGCGGTCTCAGCCTTGCGCCACCACAAACGCTACGGTGTATTCCTTTTCGTGCGTCAGACTTACCGACCACTCATTGAGGCCGAGTTCCTGCGCGCGCTGCGCGGCATAGCCGTGCAGATGCACGTGCGGTTTGCCGTTGCGATCGGGCAAGATTTCCACGTCGTGGAACTTGATGCCATTGCGCGCCATTACGCGCAGACCTACGCCCAACGCCTTGCTGACGGCTTCTTTCGCCGCGTAGCGCGCCGCAAATTCGGACGCGAAGCCACGGCAGGAGCGGATCTCAGGGGGCGTGAAGCATCGATCGAGAAAGCGTTGGCCATACTTCTCCAGCGCTTTCTCGACACGTGGAATGTAGAGAATATCAACTCCGGTTGAAAGCATAAACAATTCTCAATGAACAATTGATCCTGACTAATGACTAGCAGCCAGCCACCAACTGCTAACTTCCAATCGGTCCCGCCACGGCAATCGCAAAGTTATTCGGATCGAGGTAGCGCTGCGCGGCGGCCTGAATCTGCGCCGGCGTGATGGCGTTGATGCGATCAGGATAGGTGACGAGATAGTCGAGGCCGAGACCGTACAGTTCCATATCGAGGATAATGCCGGCCACGCCGTCGTTGGTCTCCAACCCGATCGGCATCGAACCGATCGAGTACGATTTGTTGTCCTTCAATTCGCGCGAGGTGACTTTGGTTTCGATCATGCGCTGAAGTTCGGCTTGAATCAGCGGCAGCGCCTTATCGACGTTGGCGGGATCGACGCCCGCGCTGACGCGCCACGCGCCTGGCCCCAGACCGCCTTCGACCTGGCTGTAGCAGTAGTAGGCCATGCCGCTGCGTTCGCGCACGCTCTCGCCCAGCCGACCATACAACCCGAACACGCCGAGGATAGAGTTGCACAAGCGCGCCTCAAGATAATCCGGCGCGGCGCGCGTCGGCCCCACGAAGCCCAGCACGATGTCGCTTTGCGATTTGCCCGGAATATCCACACGTTTTTCGCGTTGATCGATCAAACGCGGGGCGTTGGGAATCGGACCTCGATCGACTTTGGCACCGATCCAGTTGCCGAACGCATCCTCCCAAATCTTGAAAGCCTCGTCGGCTTTGATCGCGCCCACGATCGAGACGATCAAGCCTTGCGCGCCATAGGCAGCTTGATGGTAACGGGCCAGATCGTCACGTGCGATCGCGCCGATCGATGTGACGTAGCCCTCGGTGCTGCGACCATACGGATGGCCCGCAGGATAGAGCAATTCGCGGAAGGTCAAGCCCGCCATGCGGCGCGTGTCGTTGGTGCGCTCTTGTAAGCTGGTCAGAATCTCGCCGCGATCTTTTTCCACTTCGCCATCGGGAAACGTCGGATGTTGCAGTGACTCGGCCAGCACATCGACGACCAGCCCAAAATCTTCGGCCAGCGATTTGGTGCCAAACGAGGTGACGTTGATGCCCGACGAAATGTCGACGGTTGCGCCCACCGCTTCAATCGCTTCGTAAATATCGGCAAACGAGCGTTGCTGCGTGCCGCGCATCAACATGTCGGCGGTGAAGGCGCTGAGGCCTTCTTTTCCGGCGGGATCGTCGGCCGCGCCCGCGCGCACCAACCCATCGATCACCACTGATGGGCTGGAGAAGTTTTCATTGACTAACACCGTCATGCCGTTGGCGTATTCGCGCCGGGCAATGTTCTTTGAATTAGGCACTGATTCAGGATCTAAAGGCATAAAGTCCTCGACAAATCAGGGATCAGGGATTAGGGAAAGGGGATTGGGACTCTGATCCCTGATCCCCAATCCCGCTTTTTACTTTGGTAAATACGTTCCGATGACACGATTGCTGCGGCGTAAGTATTTCTGTGCGGCGCGCTGCACGTCCTCGATCGTCACGGCCGCCAACCGATCGAGATACGTCTCGAACCAGTGATAGTCGGCGAAGACTTCGCTCCAGCCATACCAGAAGCCTTGATTCGTAACCGATTCGCTGCCATACGCGAATTGCGCGCGTGCCTGTTTAAGGGCTTTCGCTAATTCTTCGGGCTGAACGGGCTCGTTTACAATCCGATCGATTTCCCGATCCAACGCAACGATCACGTCGTGCGGCGTGTGGCCGTTGCGTACGGTCGCGCTTAAGCCGTACAGGTACGGATCAGCGGTCGGGATGAGCGAACTACCGATGTCGGTGGTTAGTTCAGTATCGACCAGCGCTTTATACAAACGCGATGAAGCGTTTGTCGCGCCGCCGCCAAAGATCGACAGCGAGGAGGCACCGGCCAAAATTGCATCGGCAGCCACCAGCGCCGGAAAATCGGGATCGTTGGCCGCGGGTGCGTGATAAGCAAGTTCTACATACGCAGTCTGGCCTGGACCTTCCACATTCACGCGCCGTTCGCCGCGCTGAGCGGGTTCGACGGCCGTGTACTTGGGAATCTCCGGTCCGGGCTTGATCTTGCCGAAGTAACGATTGATCTTGTCCAGCGCCTCTTCGGCCTTAAACGCACCGACGGCGACGGCCACGGCGCTGCGCGGCGTGTAGTAGGTGCGATAGTGGTTGTACAGATCATCGCGTGTCATCGTTTGCAAATCGCACAGGTGGCCGATCGTTTCGTGGCCGTACCCGTGCACTTTGAACGCCGCGGCTTGCACCTCTTCGCCCAGCAAGTGGCGCGGATTATTTTCGCCGCCTTGCTTTTCCGAGATGATGACGGTGCGCTCAGGTTCAACTTCGCTGGGCTTGAAGGGCGCATTCGCCATCCGATCGGATTCCAGTGCCAACGCCAGTTCAAACTTTTCGGCGGGCAGCGTCTCGAAATAGGTGGTGAAATCCAGCCACGTCATGCCGTTCCATTGGCCGCCTTCGCGCGACACGGCTTGATCGGCGCTGCGGCCTGGGAAGGTGTGCGTGCCTTTGAACAGCATGTGTTCCACCCAGTGACTGATGCCGGTGATGCCGCTGCGCTCGTGGCGCGAGCCCACGCGATACCAGCACCAGAACGTGGCGACAGGTGCGTGATGATTCTCTTTGATGAGCACAGTCAGGCCGTTAGGCAAAACAGCTTTCAAGACGCCGTCAGCACCGTGCGGGCGCGACAAGATTTTTGGCCGCTTCGCGGCGGGACGTTTAGCCGTCGGCTGTTTGCTCACCGGCTTTTTTACAGTCGTTTTGGGCATGTCATCTCCAATGAAAGAAAACGTGGTGCATGTGGATCTTTTGAATTATCCCACACGCACCACGAAAACGGCAATCTGCTGCTGGGTGGTTATTGGCTTTACTGAATGCTTTGACCGCGCCCGATACCGCGATACGAGAAGCCCATGTCAGCCATTTGCCTGGGCTCGTAGACGTTGCGTGCGTCCACCATCACCGGGCTCTTCATCAGGTTCTTCAAGCGGCGCAGATCCAACTGCTTGAACTCATTCCATTCCGTCATCAAGACGACGGCATCACAGCCCGCGCCGCATTCGTACGGGTTGGCGGCCAACTCCAACTCGGGCTTGAGCGATCGGGCCACCGACATCGCCACCGGATCGTAAGCTTGGACCTGGCCACCGGCCTCTTCGATCAACTTGATTACTTCCAGCGCCGGCGCGTCGCGCATGTCGTCGGTGTTGGGCTTGAAGGCCAGACCCAGCACGCCGACCTTCTTGCCGGTCAAATCGCCGCCGAGCAGTTCGCTCAACTTGTCGACCACTTGCTTGCGGCGATCGGCGTTGATGTCCATTACAGCCTGAATCAACTGCGGGTGACGACCGCGTTCCTTGGCCATGTGCGCCAGCGCCAGCACGTCTTTGGGGAAGCACGAGCCGCCATAGCCAATGCCCGCGTCGAGGAAGGCGCGGCCGATGCGCTTGTCGAAGCCCATGCCCGCGGCCACTTCTTTCACGTCGGCCCCCAACGCTTCGCAGATGTTGGCGATCTCGTTGATGAAGCTGATCTTGGTGGCGAGGAACGCATTCGACGCGTACTTGATCATCTCAGCCGTGCGTAGGTCAGTGATCATGAGTGTGGCGCGCAGCGGCAGATACAGTTGCGCCACTTTCTCAGCGGCGTCACGCTCCAACGAACCAAGCACGATCCGATCGGGCTGCATGAAATCGTAGATGGCGTTGCCTTCGCGCAGAAACTCGGGATTCGACACAACGTTGAACTTGATCGGCCGGGTCTGCTTGGACTTGATGATGTCCGCCGTCCAGTCGCCGGTGCCAACCGGAACGGTCGATTTATTGACGACAATCAGTGGGTGATCCATCACCGTCGCGATTGATTCGGCGGCTTGCCGCACGTAGTCGAGGTCGGCTTTGCCATCGACCGCGCTGGGCGTGCCGACGGCGATGAACACGAACTCGGCGGCGGTCTCCGGCGTGGCGCCGTTGACAGCTTCAGCATACGACGTCGTGAACGACAACCGTCCCGCGTTCATGTTGCGGCGCACTACTTCTTCCAGCCCCGGCTCATAAATCGGCATGATGCACTTCTTGAGGTTCTCGACGCGCTCGACGTTGACATCGAGGCAGACCACACGATGGCCCAGATCCGCAAGACAGGTGCCCGTAACCAGACCGACGTAACCGACGCCTACTACTGCGATGTTCTTCATAAGTTAAATCCTTCCGTAATAGTATTTTTGCAATAAGGTCAAATCAGCGCGATTCTACCCTTGAATTGACTCAGCCGCAATCATACGGGCTGTGCGACGACCGATCTCGACGGCGTAGTTAGTGCCACGATCCCACGGGTAGACCTGTGACATCGACGCGAAGTACAAACCGGCGAGTGGCGTGCGGATGTCGGGGATGGCGCGTGAATGATTGATCGGCGGTACCGGCTGCGCGTACGTTTCGCGGAACACCCACACTTTCTTGATCCACGACCGCTCGAAGTTAGGATTGAAGCGCGAGAGACTCGGCGCAAACCGATCGAGCAGCTCGTCGTTCGAGAGTTTGAAGTATTCGTGATCGGGTTTTAGATAATCGCCGCAATAGATCAGGTGATCGCCGCCGAAGTGATCGGGCGAGACAAAGTTGGTGTGTTCGCACATTGCCAGAAACGGGAAGCCCGCTTCTTTAGGCAGATTGTGCCAATAATAGCCCTTTTCGCTGAGCTGCCGCGTCAGCGACAAAACCATCACCACCGCGCCCATCGATTTGAGGTCGTTCAGCTGGGCTAAATAATCGGTTGGCAGAGAGGGCGTCAAGCGCGATAACAAGCGCGGCGAGGTCGTCACCATCACCCGATCGTATTCCAGCGGCCCGGCGGGCGTGTGAACGATCAAGCCGCCCCGCTCATTCGGCGCGATTTCGCGCACGGCAGTGCTCAGTTGAATCGTTGCGCCGCGTTGGCGCACGGCTTCAGCCAGCGCATCGAAGAAGGCCTGGAAGCCGCCGACAAATGTACCCAACCGCGTCGTGCGGGAATGCAAGCGGGCCCAGAACCACGCCATGTTGACTTGCTGATAATACTCGTCGCCAAACTTGCCCACCAGTAGCGGCTTCCACATCGATTCGTACACGTGCTGGCCCATGTTGTGCGACAGCCACTCGTCGGCCGTCACTTGCTCCAACGGTTGCCAGTTGCTGCTGAATTTCAAGCGCATGCCTGCCAGCCCAAAGCGGACTACGTCAGTCAATGGGAAGTGCCGCAGCAGAAACAACGGCATGTTGGTGAACATCGAATCAAAGGGATGAAATTGGCCGTCGTAATAGATGGCTGTGATCGGGCGTGGAAACAACACCTTATCGCTCGCGCCGATCTCGTTGATGAGGCCGAGCACATCTTTGTCGGACTGGAACCAGTGGTGGTAAAACTTCTCCATCGACCAAGCCCAGTGCGGCTCTTTGAAGCCGGCGGCCAGACCACCGGTGTTTGGGGCGGCTTCATACACGGTGACCTGATGGCCCAGTCCAGCGAGATCGTAGGCAGCAGATAGACCGGCGGCGCCGGCCCCGATGATGGCGATGTTCATGGGTAAGTCCTGACGAGTGATGAGTATCGTTAAGAACTAGTGGCTTCGGTTTCCCTCAAGTTTGCTGCCTTTGCGAAGTCACTCCAGCGGATGCTTTCGCGTGCCATGTAATAGAAGCCTAGCAAGGTGATGGGCAGCCACAACGCGGCGTGCAGCACCAGCGTGTAAGCCGTGGCCCGCTCGGCTATCACGCCAAAGGCCACCAACACCGCGATGCCGGGCGTATCAAACGTGCCGATGTAGCCCGGCGCGGCGGGCAGCGTCGTCGCCAGATTGACCACGCCATTCATCAGCATCAGCGCGAAGAAACTCACTTCGAAATTGAAGGCGTGCATGACGAACCAGTACTTCACTGTTTCCAGCAACCAGATCAAAATCGATGTGAAGAAGATCATGAAAATATGCCGCACATCGCGCAAAGCAGCCAGACCCGTCATAAAGCGCTCGATGAAGCCGCGCACTTTCTCGCGAAAACGAGCCGGCAGGAAGCGATCGATGAGTGGGTTGTACACGCGCACTGCTAAGGTGGGGCGAGTGGCCATGACCAAAAACACAATCAATGCGCCGAAGAACGCCAGGCTGCCGATGATCACGGTCGTCCGCAGACTTTCGGTCAGAAACGGCGCGAGGGGGAGACCGACGAACACGAAGAGCAGCATCACCAGCCCGTCGAAGATGCGTTCGACGATGACGGTTGCCAGCGACGCGCTGACGCTGACGCCTTCATTGCGTTTCAACACGTAGGCACGCAGCAGTTCGCCCGCCCGCGCTGGATAAACATTGTTGCCCATGTAGCCGATGACCACCACTGGGAACAGGTGGCGCACCGAAACTTCTTTTAGCGGCTTCAACAGGTAATGCCAACGCCACGTCCGCACGCCCACGCCGATAAAATACACTGCTACACCAGGTACCAGCCATAGATAATTGGCGGTGCGCAGATCGTTCCAGACTTCATTTAACTTAAGGCCGGGTAGTGCCAACGCCACGAACAGCACGCTAATCGCTACGCCCAACCAGAATTGCCACCGTTTCAAAATCGACAACTCCTCTGGAATTTGCGCGCGGAATTGTACCTTAACACTGATCAATTAACAATGAACAACACCTGCGGTGCAGTGTTACCGTGAACAATGACACATAACGATAGACGAGAGACAGCGGACAAGTAGCGGTTGGACTGGTGAACTATGCCTTATGAATTGCTCACTGTGCAATCTGAATTGTGCATTGTCCGCTCTCAACGTATAATCTAGACATGCGTACCCCGTTTGGACAAGATTGCAAGTACTACTATGCTGATTTTCATCGCGGCCGCAACGAGCAGAGCTGCCGCCTTGTCGAAGCCCAAGCCGTCAGCGAACCGTGGCACCCCGATTTGTGTCGTGACTGCCCGGTCCCCAGCATTTTGCGCGCCAACGCTTGTGAGCACATGGTTCTGTCGGCGCGCGTGGTGAAAGGGTTGCTGGGTTTCGGGCGCAAGTTAATCGTCGAAGCGAACTGTCTGAAGTCGAATCGCGTGGTGACTGAACCGCATGTCGGCTGCGGTCAGTGCCAGGGCGATCGCGGGTTGGCGGCCCTGCTGGGTGATGATCAGCCGCGTCGCTGACACTTTGACCGATCGGCTGGAGGGATTCTCATGCCTCAAAGTATTCTGGTTGTAGATGATGATGCTGACACGCTCACGCTGATCGGTTTGACGCTGCAGCGGCGCGGTTTTGAAGTCATCAAGGCGCAAAGCGGTCAGCAGGCCATGGGGCTGTTAAGCCACGATTTGCCCGATCTCGTCGTGCTCGACGTGATGATGCCGCACATGGATGGCTATGAAGTCTGCCGCGAGATCAAATCTGATCCGCGAACGGCCAACCTCCCGATCGTGATGTTGACGGCCAAAGCGCAAACCTCCAGCCAGTTGGAGGGTTTCCGCGCCGGGGCGATCGATTACATTACCAAGCCGGTCCATCCGCAAGATCTCGTCGCGCGGATTCAAGCGGTTCTTGATCGAACTCGACCCGCCCCCGTCGAATCGACTGCGCGCTTGATCGCGGTATCTGGGGCGAAGGGTGGCGTCGGTGCGACCACATTGGCGGTAAATTTGGCGGTCGCGCTGGCGGCGCACAAGCGCACCATCCTGGTCGATCTGGAAATGAGCGGGTCAGCCGCGCTGCACCTGGGCCTGGCGGCATCGCCGGGCTTGAACGAACTGATCGGCTATGAAGGTGATCCGATCGAGCCGAAGATGGTCGCGCAGATGCTGCAATCACATGCCAGCGGCTTGCAGCTATTGGCGGCCGCTGACAGCCCGATCGATCCGGCCCGCGCGACGCTGATCATCAATCACTTATTGAGCCAATGCGAGGTGTTGATCCTCGATCTGGGCTGGGGCATGGGGCAGACCGTGCGCGCCCTCGCGCCGCGCTGCCAGTCGTTTATCCTGGCGACGGATGCTGATCGCGCGTCGCTGACGCAGGCCAATCGCTTGTGGCACATGCTTACGGAAGTGGGCACGTCGCCCGAGGCAATTCAGTTGGTGTGGGTTAATCGGCAGGGCACACCAGACAGCACTGCGACGGCTGCCATTCAGGCAGTGCTGGGCCAACCACCCGTAGCGACCATCGGCCCGGCGGCTGACGCGATGTACACCGCGCTCGAGAACGGGCAGCCGCTGGTGACGGCCGCGCCCGCTCACATAGTGTCCCGCGAAATCACTGCCCTGGCAGACAGCCTGCTGCCAGCGAGCTGAGAACCAGTCATCTCTCGTCCGGCCATTTGGTCGGACGAATTTTTTAAAGGTAGCACTTATGCCTTCGGATCTAGCGATGCCCATCGAGCGCTTCGAGAAGCTGCGCGACTATCTCATCGCGCAGGTTACACCGGCCATCGATATGTATCATCGCGGCTTGACTGCCGCCAACGAGCAGTGGGTCGCCACCCAGATCGATCGGGTGTTGGAGAAGGCCCACATTCACCCCACAGAAGATGATCGCCGCCAGTTGATCGAAGCCGTCGTCGACGAGACGATCGGTTATGGGCCGATCGGACCGTATCTGCGCGATGCGACGATTACTGAAGTGATGGTCAACGGGCCAGATCAGATTTATATCGAGCGTAAAGGCAAACTGTTGGAAGCCGAGGTACGCTATCGGGATGAAGCCCATTTGATGCACGCTATCGACAACATCGTGCAGCCGTTGGGCCGTAAGATCGATCGTAGTCAGCCGCTGGTCGACGCGCGACTGCCTGATGGCAGCCGCGTCAATGTGATCATTCCGCCGTGTGCGCTCAACGGTCCGACGGTCACGATCCGCAAGTTCCCCTCAAAGCGCATCACGATTGACGATTTGATCAATTGGGGCAGCGTTACACCGGCGATTGCCGAGTTTTTGAAAGCGTGTGTGATCTCGCGTTTGAACATCGTCGTGTCCGGTGGCACCGGTTCGGGCAAGACCACGCTGCTTAACGTGATCTCGTCATTCATTCCAGAAGACGAACGCATCTGCACGGTGGAAGATGCGGCGGAGTTGCAATTGCATCAGAAGCACGTCGTGCGCATGGAGACGGCAGCCCCGTTGTCTGATGGTACGGGGCAGGTGGTCATTCGCGATCTGGTCCGCAACGCGCTGCGGATGCGTCCCGAGCGTATTGTCGTCGGCGAGGTGCGCGGCGGTGAGGCGCTGGACATGCTTCAAGCTATGAACACCGGCCATGATGGTTCACTCACAACGGTGCATGCTAACAGTCCGCGCGATGCAATTGCGCGCCTGGAAACACTGGTGCTGATGGCGGGCTTTGATCTGCCGCTGCGCGTGGTGCGTCAGCAGATCGCGTCGGCGGTACACTTGATCGTACAGCAAGAACGGTTACGCGACGGCTCGCGCAAGGTGACACGCGTCACCGAGGTGCAAGGCATGGAAGGCGACAACGTCGTCTTGCAGGATATTTTTATCTTTCAAGCCGTGGCAGTCAGCGACAGCAACAAGGTCGAGGGCACTACCAAGGCGACCGGCATGCGACCCAGCTTCACACCGCGTTTAGAGCAAGCCGGTTTCAAACTGAGTGCCGAGGTTTTTGGGGGCGGCGCTAGCGGGCCGTTGATTCCACCTGCGCGGCGGAAATAGCCCTAGTTATCGCCACGGAGTTCGAAGAGTTCCACTTCAGGCGGGCAGAGGAAGCGCATGCGGGGTGCACCTTTGCCTTCCAGACCTAGGCCACGACTGACGTACAACGTCGTGTCCTTCTCGACGTAGCGACCCATCTCGTAGCGTTTACCATATAGCGAACTGGTCACCAAGGCGCCAAAGAACGGCAGTCGAATCTGTCCGCCGTGCGTGTGGCCGCACACGTACAGATCGATGCCAGCCTGTGAAGCCACGGGCATAAGATCGGGTGAGTGATAGAGCAGCAGGGTGAACTTTTCCGGCGGCACGCTAGCCCGTACCCGATCGAGTTTGGGCTCATCCAGCGCGTTATCATGCGTGCACGTCAGGCCGACGATTTGAACTTGCGGATAACCCTCAATCGTCACTGTTTCGTTGCGCAGCAACCGGATGTGGTGCTGATCCGCGTAGACTTCTTCCACGATTTCCGGTGTGTCGATCAATGGCGTGCCGGTGACGGCATACACGCCCAGTGGGGCGCGTAACTGCGACAAAAAGGTGCGGCAATCGGTCCGGGCACGATCGTCATCGAGATACGAAAAGTTGATCAAGTCGCCGGTGTAGACAATGACATCGGGGCGCAGTTGATCGATCAGTCTCAGCACTTTACGCTCGCGTAACGTCAACCGCTCGATGTGCAGATCGCTCAGGTGCATCACACGCAGCGGCGGCGCACCATGCAACTTCGGCGACTTAAGCGTCAAGCGCGTCAACGTCACGCGAAAGGGTTCGCCCCACAGACTCTCCAGCAAGTAGCCCGTCAATGCGAAGTTACTAATTTCGACGAGAGTGGCGGTCCAGAGTGGGCCGACGGGCAGCAACGCTGCCGCGATGGTGATCAACGCCCGCACGGCCGTAAAGGCGATCAAGCTTGGCGCCACCGGCCCGAACGAGCGGCCGCGCCGCGGCAGCTGGGCCAGCGTAGCCCAATCCACCATGGCAAACGCTAGGAAGCCCACTCCGACGGCCAGGCCAGTGTTTAGGCTTTCCATGCGGAGCGCCCACACGAGCAAGACCAGGAGCGTGAGGACTTCAACGTAGATGGCCAGCAGCCACGTGGGCAGACGACTCAAGCGCGTGCTGAACATCAGTACGCCGTGGAAGCCCGGCGAAGCGACGCCGGGTACGCGGTTCTGCGTTTGAGCTAGCTCAGGGTCAGTATCGAGAGTGGAAGATTCGGCCACGGGAGACATGATACACGCGCGTCGTCGGATTGACAAGGGACAATGATCAATGAGCAAACGGCACACTATTCAGGTTAACTCAAATTGCCTTACAAGTTGTCACCTTGAGCGGAGCGAAGCATGACACTCGCCAGAGTTAGCCAATCAAGGTTAACCTGAATAGTTCATTGATCTTTGAGCGTGGTTAATTGCTAATACACCATCTCGCCGTTGATGAACGCTCGGGTGCGAGGATCGATCGGGGCGTTGAAAAACCGATCGGTTGTTGCCAGCTCGATTAGCTGGCCGTTGAGCAGCAACCCCACTCGATCGGCCAAGCGCTTGGCCTGAAAGACATTGTGCGTTACCAACACGACCGTCATCTCGCCGTGAGAGCGGATCAGATCTTCGATCAGGCCGACGTTGTACGGATCAAGATTGGCGGTTGGTTCGTCGAGTAGGAGCGCATCGGGTTGGAGCACCAGCGCGCGCGCGAGCGCCACACGCTGCGCTTCGCCGCCAGACAGGGTGCGCGCCCGCGTCTGCGCGAGATGGCTCAGGCCCACGCGTTCGAGCGCGGCCTGCACGCGTTGTGGTTCACGTTGACCGCGCAGTCGCAAACCGTAGGCAATGTTATCAGCCACCGATCGATCCAACATCGCCGGCGACTGGAACACCGTGGCGATGCGGCGGCGCAGCGCGAGCGGGTTTTGCCCGTTGACGAGGTGACCAGCAAACTGCAGTAAGCCGCGCGTCGGTATCTCCAGCAGTTGCAGCAAGCGCAACAGCGTGCTCTTGCCAGAACCGCTGGGGCCGATAAGGGCTAACACCTCGCCGCGCTGAATTGTCAACTCAGGCAGATCGAGGATGAGGCGTTCGCCGTAATAGTGTTGAATATCGCGCAGCTGATACAGTGCCATTTCTACTTGTAAAGTCACCCGGTGGCAGTTGGTGGCCGCCGCTACGTTTTGCCTTGCAGTTTCATCAACAGCACATTGACCGCGAACGTGATCGCGAGCAGGACCACACCCAACGCCAGCGCCAGACTGAAGTCACCTTGGCGCGTCTCCAACACGATGGCGGTCGTCAGCACCCGCGTCTGCCCGGCAATGTTGCCGCCCACCAGCATTACCGCGCCGACTTCGGAGATGATACCGCCAAACGCCGCCACGATAGCAGCGGTGACGCCGATACGGGCCTCAGCCAAAATTGTCCTGGCGGCTTGTGACTGCGTCGCGCCAAGCGCCATGATCTGTCGGCGCAATTCGGGACTGACGCTTTCGACGCTCGTCATCGTCAAGCCGACCGTCAATGGCAGGGCGATGATGATTTGCGCGGCGACCATGGCGCTGGGCGTAAACAGCCACTGTAGTGAACCGAACGGGCCACTGCGTGAGAGTAATAGATAAACGAACAAACCCACGACGACGGGCGGCAAGCCCATGCCGGTATAGAGTATGGCGCGCACCAGATTCTTGCCGCGAAACCGCGATAAGCCGATCAAGGCACCGAGCGGCACACCCAGCACGGTGGAAATCAACAAGGCGAGACCCGTCACGCGCAGGCTCAGGCCGACGATCTCGCTTAAATCAGGGTTGGAGAAAGCGCGGAGTAAGTCGTCGATGGCCGATACCTTAACGGTTGGAGATTGGAAACTGGAAGTTGGAGGGGATCAGCGTCGGTTGAATTATTCCTCCAACTTCCAGCCTCTAACTTCTGATTACGGATGTGCAGCTTTCCATTCAGCCGATGACGGATAGAACAGCGATTGACCATATTTGTCTTTGCCGTAGTCGCCGATCTTCTGCTGCTCGTCCACCGAGTTGATCCACTTGATGAACTGCATGGCCAGATCATACTTAACACCCGGATGCTTATCGGGGTTAACGGCCATCACGCCGTACGGGTTCAACAGCGATTTATCCTTGTTTTCGGCCAACGTGTTGCCGCCCAGGATCACCACCAAATTGGGCAGTTTGTCCTTCATGGACAAGTACGTACCGCGATCGGACAGCGTATACGCCTTTTGTTCATTGGCAAAAGTCAGCGTTTCGCCCATGCCCTGACCCAGCGCCTTGTACCACGCCATGTCTTTAGTTGGCGTGATGCCAAGCGTGGCCCAAATGCCGAGTTCTTTCGTGTTGGTGCCGGACTTGTCGCCACGGCTGGCAAACGTTGACCCTGAGTCCATGATCGCCTTGAAAGCATCCTTGGCTGCGGCGGCGCTGCTCGCCTTGGCCGGATCGTCTTTCGGACCGAGGATGATAAAGTCGTTGTACATCACGTCGAAGCGTTCCTTGGCGTGACCATCGGCTACAAACTTGTCTTCAGATTTGCGGGCGTGCACCAGCAACACATCGGCGTCGCCCTTGCTGCCAATCTCGATGGCTTGCCCGGTGCCGACGGCTACCACGTCGACACGGCAATTGCACTGCTTCTGGAAGTCTGGCAGAATCGCATCCAGCAAGCCGGAATCTTGCGTGCTGGTGGTCGTGGCGAGCTTAAGGACTTGCTCGCCAGAGGCTGGAGCCTGAGTTGGTGCAGCGGGTTGAGCGGGGGCGGGAGCCTGCGTTGGAGCGGGCGCAGCGGCGGGTGCACAGGCCGCAACGATGAGCGAGATGGTGAGCAATAGCAACATAAACGATAGCGAACGTTTCATTTTGGTCTCCTTGGTTTTGATGGTTGAGTTGGTCGGGGATAACGAGGTTATACCAGAGAAGTATACCGGTGTCAAAATAAATCCGATCGGTTTGCTTGGCCGATTGGGCTGGAGGAACTACTTGAAAGCGTCTTCGAAGCGCTGATCGATTTCGTCGCTCAGACCCTGATCCAATTTGCGGAAGCGCTTGATCAGATCACGGCCTTTTTCAGTGAGTTCAGCGCCGCCGCCGCCCGCCCCACCCACTTGCGCGTCGAGCAACTTATAACCCAGGCCTTCTTCCATCTCATGGATTTTTTCCCACGCGCGATGGTAGGTGACCTTCATACGTTCGGCCGCCCGGCTGATTGAACCGGTCTGATCGATCGCTTCCAGCAGTTTCACACGCCACTCGCTCAATACCACGACGCCGTTGTGCTCGATCCACAAATTGAACTTGGGTTCCATGACTATTTGTCCTCCAGCCGCAGCGCGATGACGCTGCCGAAGATCAGCGCGGCGCCGATCAGCTGGCCGCTGTCCAACGATTCATTCAACAACAGGTAAGCCCAGATCGTCGTCAACACCGGTTCAAGGGTCGCCAACAAGTTGGCCGTGCCCGCAGGCAAATAACCGAGGCTGGCCGTATACAAGCCGAAGCCGCCAATGGTGGGAATCACGGCGAGAACGATCAATATCAACCAACCATCCCAATGCGCGCCCAACGACAGTAGCGACGCGTTCGTTGGACTGAACGAGGCCGAGACCAACGCGATGGGCAGTAACGCAATCGCGGCGACACTGAACGCGCCCAACGTCGCCGTCCACGAATTGATTTGGCGGTGCGCGGCCGCTTTGCCCAGCATGCTATAGCCGGTGAAACTGAACGCCGACACCACGCCGATGAGAATGCCGCCCGCGTTGAGATTCCATTGCGCGGGATCGGTGGCTTTGGCGACGAAGATGCAACCGATGAGGCTGCTCACAAACGCGACGACACGAATGGGGCTGAGGCGTTCTTTGAAGAAGAAGCGCGCCGCCAGCGCCGTGATGCCGGGCGAGGCGTAGACCATCACTGTCGAAACTGCCGCGCCATTCAACGCGACCGACCACGTCCACGTCACGTTCATCAATGTCAGCGATAGGCCGTAGAAGAACAGGAATTTTCGATCATGCGGAGCGATGCGCAGCGCACTGCGCCGAAAGGCGACGAAGCTGCCGATGAGTGTGAGCGTGACGACTACGTCACGCCAAAAGGCCAGCGTCATCGGCGCAAGCGGATAGTTCTTCAACAGGTAACTGATGAAGATGCCGGTCCATGACCAGAAGAAGATGCCGGTCACGCCGATGAGATAGCCGCGGCTAATGGTTGAAGTGCGAGTCTTGGTGAGAGTGAGATCCATGATGAGTGAAGAATGATGAGTAGCGAGTGTTGGATGAGTGCGGCTTACTCGTTATTGATTCAGATCTTCTGAAAGATCAACTTCACAATGCGGCGCGTTTGTTCGGTGACGATGAACGACTGCCCCACACGCACGCCCGGCACCCACGCGAGTGTGTCGCCTGCGACCAACAACGGCAATTGATCGCGCACGAGGCGCGGTACTTTAACACCGATCAGCCAATCCTTCAAACGCAGCGGCGACAGCAGACCGCTGGGCTGAAAGCGATCGGCCGATTGACGCGGTCGTAATACCAATGGGCCGATCAGTTGATCGGCGTCAAGATAGGCCTCAAAGGAACTCGATGGTTCGTCTGGTCTGTCTGTGACGAATGTGGCTTCGAGCGTCCACGTTGATTCAGGAAGCGGCGTCAGGCCCGGCATGTTGACAGACAACGACGTTAACCCTTCGGGCAGCTGCGGCCAATCGGGCAGGGCGAGTTGATCGCGCGGGGCGATGGTGAACGAATCGTAACTCACGTCGAGGATCAAGTTCTGCGGCAGCGTAGCTTGATCGCCGGTGGTGGCGCGCTGCAAAAGGTCGACGGCGTCTTCGACGTGAACGAAGTTGATGTCGCGCAGGGATGATCGCAGCTGCTGAATGGCGCGGCGTAAGAGGGCGCGCTGCGTACCGATCGGTTGTTCACGCCACGCCGATAGGCTGAACGTGATCGCCGTGTCGGTTTCATCAAGCAGCGTCATGTCCCACGCGAAGTTGCGATGCGCTTCGAGTAATTCGTAATCGGCTTGGACTACGTCTGCCGTGCGCCGCAGGCTCGTTCGGATATTAGGATTGTACGTTTCGAGCAGCGGCAGCAGTTCGTGCCGCAGTCGATTGCGAAAATAAGTCGTGTCGGCGTTGGTGGCGTCGGTCCTGAATGATAGACCGTGCTCTGTGCAGTACGCTTCGATGTCGGCGCGCGGCACATCGAGCAGGGGACGAATGAGATGCACATCTTTGAAGGCGGAATCCAACTTCCAATTTCCAACTTCTACCATCTTCGTCTTTGGCCGCATACCGCGCAGGCCCGCCAGGCCGCTGCCGCGCAAGAAGTGCATCAACACCGATTCAGTTTGATCGTCGGCATGGTGAGCAACCGCGATGGTCGCGCTGTTCTGGGCCGCCGCTACATCGATGAGAAATCCATAGCGAACTTGCCGGGCTGCTTCTTCGATCGACAACTTGTGGGCGCGAGCAAAGGCCGCGACGTCGCGTGATTCGATCGAGTACGGCAGAGCCCAGCGGTGCGCTAGATCGCGCACGAAGTCCGCATCGGCGCGGGCTTCGTCACCGCGCAGTTGATGATCGAGATGGGCGACGTGCACCTTTATATCGTATTCGGGCGCGAGTGTGTGCAGCGCGTGGAGCAAACACACCGAATCAGCGCCGCCCGACACGCCAACGATAACGAGCGAACCGCGTTCAAGCAGATCGTGTTTGGCAATAGTATGGCGGAGTTGATCCAGAAGGGTCATAGATGGATTATAATGACAAGACACAGCAGTGACAAGGTGACAGGCTGGTCGTATCGCGTTCATCATCTTCGACTTCGCGGCCCGCGAAAGGGAAATCATGACACTGCCCGTTATTCATTCCAGCACGACTTATCAGCTGCATGCTCCATCGTTTGAGATTTGGCCTGGCGGTTACGTCACCGACTACTTCGAATCGTCCCAGCGTGCAGAGATCATTTTGAAGGCGCTGCAAGCCACTAGTTGGGCGCACGTGCGCGAACCCGATGATGGCCGACATGACAGCCTGCCGTTGATCGTGCACGATGCCGATTACGTAGGCTTCGTGCGCGACGGCTACCGCGAGTGGTTGGCGACTAAACCGCCCTTGCCTGCCGATCAGCCGCCCACGTATTATCCCGGCACTGTGCCGCCGCCGCGCTGGCGTCGCCGCGCCGCGCGCCCCAAGAAAGCGACTGAGGCTTACGGTTACTACACGTTCGATTTGACTGCGCCGTTGGTCGAAGGCACATATGAAGCTGCGTTAGGTTCGGCGCGGTGCGCGATGACGGCGGCGAATTTGGTGTTATACGGTGAACCAGCGGCCTATGCATTGTGCCGCCCGCCGGGTCATCACGCGGGCCGCGATTTTAGCGGCGGTTACTGTTACTTCAACAACACCGCCATCGCTGCCAAAATCCTCAGCATGCGCGGACTGGTGGCCGTGCTCGACATCGATTATCATCACGGCAATGGAACGCAGGATATTTTCTACACCGACGATCGCGTGCTGACCGTCTCGTTGCACGCTGATCCCGCGCATGACTATCCGTACTTCGTGGGCTACGCCGATGAGTTAGGCGAAGGTGAGGGCGAAGGCAACAACCTTAATGTACCGCTGCCTTTACACACGACTGGGGAGTGGTATCTGCAATCGATCGATCTGGTGCTCGATCGTATCCACCTGTTCCAGCCGTGGGCGCTGGTCGTCGCGGTTGGGTTTGACACGTACGGCGGCGATCCGATCAGCAAGTTTGCGCTTACGACAGAGGATTATCCCGTCATTGCGCGACGGATCAAAGCGTTGAAACTGCCGACCGTGTTGGTACAGGAAGGTGGTTACAACACGGACGCGTTAGGGCGAAATGCGGCGGCGTTCCTTCAGCCGTTTGCCGAGTAGCCAGATAAAACGAAAGAGAGACGGAGAGATAGAGGGAAGTCCCCTCCATTTCTCCGTCTCTCTTCTTGAACTTGAGGTTAGTTACTTAGCAACCGACCGCTGTGCAGCCAGCAGCGTGTTCTTCATCAACATCGCGATCGTCATCGGGCCGACGCCACCGGGCACGGGCGTAATGGCTGCTGCGATCTCCTTCACCGCATCGAAGTCCACATCGCCGACGAGCTTGTTGCGCGGCTTGCCAGTCTTCTCGCTAATGGCCTGCGTGCCATCGGGATTGAGCACCGGCAGGCTGTTGACGCCCACATCGATCACGGTCGCGCCGGGCTTGACCCAATCACCCTTGACGAACTTCGCCTTCCCGATCGCAGCCACCAGAATGTCGGCCTGCTTGATCACACCGGCGATGTCCTTCGTGCGCGAATGGCAGACGGTCACAGTCGCGTTGCGGCCAAGCAACAGCAGCGACACGGGCAACCCGACGATATTACTGCGACCCAACACGACGGCATTCGCGCCCTCGATCTTCACGTGGATCCGATCGAGCAGTTCGATCACCCCGGCGGGGGTGCACGGCGCAAACGACGGCTCGCGATTCTTCATGCCCAGCTTGCCGATGTTGACGGGGTGGAAGCCATCGACGTCTTTGGTGATTGGTACGGCGTTGAGGATCGCTTCTTCGTTGATCTGGCTCGGCATGGGCAGCTGCACTAAAATGCCGTGCACTTTGGGATCGGCGGCGAGTTGCTGAACCAGCGCCATCACTTCCGCCTGCGTCGCGGTTGCGGGCAGTTCGTTCGGAAACGATTCGATGCCGTCTTCGGCGCAGGCTTGGCGCTTGGCTTTGACGTACGAGCGTGAATCTTCGCGGTCGCCGACGAGGACGGTCGCTAGGCCGGGTGCATAGCCGTGCTTAGCCTTGAATTCGGCCGCGGCGGCGCGGACTTCGGCGTGGATGTCTGCAGCTACGGCTTTGCCATCGATCAATTGGGCGGTCATAACAAGTCTCCTGAAGTGGAAATTGGATGTAATGGTTGGAAGTTGGATCGGCGCACACAACCTACCAAGCTTAGTGTAGCATGAGTGGCCCGATCGGGCAGTGGCGAATGTCACGGCCTTGTTTGTGCGTTTATCCAGTTCTGGGCAGCGGCCAACCCGATCGACTAGCCAGCCCTATCGGGTCTGATGGACAATCGGCAGTCAGTCGTCTATAATCGCAGAATCACGCTAGCAAAACCTAAGCAGCTAGAGGCAAACTCATGGCACTTATCAAGTTCACCCGTAATCACACTGACCTCAGCACCGATCGCGGCTTTCAGTTTGAGTTTTTCTGCGATCGCTGCGGCAGCGGCTATCAAAGCACGTTTCAAGGTTCGGCCAGCAGCACCGTAACGAATGTGCTAGATGTCGCCAGCGGCTTGTTGGGCGGTATTTTGGGCAACGTGGCTGATGCTGGACATCGAGTCCACTCGGCCGCGTGGGAGAAGCAACACGATACCGAATTCCAGAAGGCAATTGAAGAGGTCAAAGGATTTTTCAAACAGTGTAAGCGGTGTGCGAAGTGGGTGGATGATACGTGCTGGAATCCGCAGCGCGGCCTGTGCCTCGATTGCGCGCCCGATCTAGAAGCAGAGTATTCGGCGGCGCAGACCGAAGCCGCCGTTCAGCAAGCGCGGCAGGTGGCGCAAGAAGCTACCTATGTGACCAAAGAAAAGTTCGATAAGACAGTCGTTGGGGCTTGCCCTAATTGCGGCGCCAGCATCGCACCCAATGCAAAATTCTGCGGCGAGTGCGGCCAGCCCATCAAACGCGAGAAGTTCTGCACCGAGTGCGGCGCGAAGATGGAAGGCAGCCCTAAGTTCTGCCCCGAATGTGGGGCGAAGCAAGGCTGACGCAATCGTCGAATACAAGCAATCGAGGGCGGATGATGGAATCTGGTCGCCGCTTTTTATTGACAGCCGTTGATTGATTCGTGGAACCATCCCGCCCAATCGGACCGTTTATTTCCGCCGAGACACGCGGCTGTACGCCTGACTATATCGATCACAGTGCACCGCCGGGTTTCACAACCTGACTGGAGTCAAACAGTCGTTCAACATGTTTCGTGCGCTTTCCTCGACATTCCTGTTGCCATCGAAGATGTGATTTTGAAGCGCAACAAAATCGTAGTGCGCCTGACCCGTACGATGAGTCTATATCGGTGTCAACGCTCGTTGCGACCGAAGATCGCCTCGCGCGCGCGGACGATGGCCTGTGCCTGATCGGCGACCTGCAACTTGCTGAGGATGCTGGAGACGTAGTTTTGCACCATCTTCACATTGAGCGCCAGGCGTGTGGCGATGGTGCCATTGTTGCGCCCCTGCGCGCTCATCATATCGATGGTCAAGGTCTTCGACTTTTCGCTGGGTCTGCCTGGTCATACCGGTGTGCAATGGTTGGCGCTGTTACTCATCGGCCGCACCACCTCGAACGATCGTTGGGCGGCGAGCGTGTCGGGCATTGGCTCGGCGGTCATGTCGTTGCTGCCGTTCTGGGGGTTCGATGATCCGCTCAAGTGGCTGAGTTTCCTGCTGGTCGCCATCGCGCTGGATCTGATGTACAACCTCTTCACCCATTGGCAACACGCCGTGTTGTTTCTCACCATCATCGGTGATCTGGCACACGCCGTTAAGCCGTTGTCGCGGGCTTTACTCAGCGGTGTGACCGGCTTGCAATACACCTCCTTGTTGAGCGGCGTCGTTTATCCCACTGCTACCCATTTGCTATTTGGCTTTATTGGCGCATTCGTCGGCGCGGGCAAGATGTGGGGTTATCACCTCCACAGCAAGCGTTAAGCGGTTCCTCGCTTTCACTCATATCAAACTACCGTCCGGTTGTGAAGCGACTCACGATCGGGCGGTATTGTTTCGTTGATCGGCCTTCTCGACACACCTCGTTTCGATCAAATTCTCGGCCAGCCCCTCCTATTCACTCGGTGATGTGACACTTGTCAACTCTAGACATGACAGTGGACGTTTTATCAATATTTTGATTGTGTTACACTGCGATTCAGCGTTATATTAAATCAGTATAACGTTCTGTGTAATTGGCAATCCACTCAAAATCCTATTCTATGCTTCAGGAGGCTGGCAACATGCAGAAACGATTTTTGAACGTCAACGGAGTTGATCGGACGATCATCGTCAATCCAGAAGCGATGCTGGCGGACGTGATTCGCAAGCAAATGCATCTGACCGGCACGAAGGTGTCGTGCAACGACGGGCACTGCGGCGCGTGCTCGGTGCTCGTAGACGGCAAATTGACGCTAGCCTGCATTACGCCTCTGAAGCGCGTGCCTGATGGCGCTAAGATCGTCACCGTCGAGGGCGTAGGCCAGCCCGGCGCTCTGCATCCCATTCAAGCGGCGATGGCCGCTTACGGTGCGGCGCAGTGCGGTTTCTGCACCCCCGGTTTTGTGGTCTCTACCAAGGCGCTGCTGGACAAGAACCCCAATCCCAGCCGCGAGGAAGTCCGCGCGTGGTTCAGCCAGCACCACAACGCTTGCCGCTGCACCGGCTATAAGCCCATTGTGGACGCGGTCATGGAAGCGGCCGCCGTCATGCGCGGCGAGAAGAAGATGGAAGACCTGCTCTTCAAGATGCCGAAAGACGGCCGGATTTGGGGTACCAACTATCCGCGCCCGACCGCCGAGCAGAAGGTCACCGGCACGTTGAAGTATGGTCAAGACCTCGGGCTGGAGATGCCGCCCGATACGCTACAATTGGCGTTGGTGCAGGCCAAAGTCTCGCATGCCAACATCCTCTCGATCGATACCAGCGAAGCCGAGAAGATGCCAGGCGTGTTCAAGGTCGTGACCCACAAGGATGTGAAGGGCAAGAATCGCATCACCGGCCTGATCACCTTCCCTACCAACAAGGGTGACGGTTGGGATCGCCCGATCCTGTGCGATCAAAAGGTGTTCCAGTATGGCGACGCGATCGCGATTGTGTGCGCCGATACCATCGAGCAGGCGAAGGCCGCCGCCGAGAAGGTCAAGGTCGAACTGGAAGTGCTGCCCGCGTACATGAACGCCATCGACGCCATGGCCGACGACGCGATCGAGATTCACCCCGGCACGCCCAATGTTTACTTCGAGCAGAAGGTTGTGAAGGGCCCGGACACCGCACCGATCTTCGAGACCGCGCCGTATGTCGTGGAAGACAGCTTCTATCTGCAGCGCCAGCCGCACCTGACCATCGAGTCCGACATGGGCTTTGCGTATTATGATGAGACTGGCCGCCTGACGATTCACTCCAAATCGATCGGCCTGTTCTTGCATCTGTACATGATCGCGCCCGGCCTGGGCGTGGAGCCGGACAAGCTGCGCATCGTCCAGAATCCAGCGGGCGGTACGTTCGGCTACAAGTTCAGCCCCACGATGGAAGCCCTGCTCGGCGCGGCCTGCATCGCCACGCAACGCCCGGTCTATCTGGAATACGATTATCAGCAATACATGCAGTACACGGGCAAGCGCTCGCCGATGTTCCTGGACATCAAGATGGCCGCTGACAAGAATGGCAAGATCATCGCCATGGAACATGACTACGTCGTCGATCACGGCCCGTATTCTGAGTTCGGCGATCTGTTGACGCTGCGCGGCGCGCAGTACATTGGCGCAGGCTACAACATCCCCGCCATTCGCGGCCGTGGCCGCACCGTGGCCACCAATCACGTTTGGGGCGCGGCCTTCCGCGCTTATGGTTCGCCGCAGTCATTCTTGGCCTCAGAGAGCCTCGTCGATGAGCTGGCCGAGAAGATCGGCATGGATCCACTGGAGTTCCGCTATCTCAACGTCTATCGCCCCGGCGACACCACGCCCACCGGTCAAGCGCCTGAAGTCTACTCGCTGCCTGAGATGCTCGATGCTTTACGCCCGATCTACAAGGAAGCCAAAGAGAAGGCAGCGCGCGAATCCACCCCTGAGAACAAGAAGGGCGTCGGTGTCACGATCGGTATCTACGGCTGCGGCCTCGACGGCGTCGACGGCGCAGAAGCAGATGTCGAACTGACCAAAGACGGCGTGACGATCTACAACACCTGGCAAGACCACGGCCAGGGTGCGGACATGGGCACGCTGGGCACGGCGCATGAAGGTCTGCGGCCATTGGGCATCGCACCGGACAAGATCAAACTGGTGATGAACGATACCGGCCTCGCGCCGAACAGCGGCCCATCGGGTGGCAGCCGCAGCCAGGTCATGACGGGCAATGCCATCAAGAACGGCTGCGAGCAGCTGGTCGCGGCCATGCGCAAAGCCGATGGCACCTTCCGCACCTACGATGAGATGGTGGCCGAGAATCTGCCGCTGAAGTATCATGGCAAGTGGGCGGCTTCGATGAACTCGAACTGCGACGCCAACGGCCAGGGCAATCCGTTTGCCATCTATATGTACGGCGCGTTCCTGGCTGAAGTCAACGTCAACACCAAGACCGGCAAGACCACGGTCGAAGGCTTCACGGCGATGGCCGACGTCGGCAAGATCAACAACAAACTGGTCGTCGACGGGCAAATGTACGGCGGTATCGCGCAGGGCATCGGCCTGGCGCTCAGCGAGGACTTCGAAGACATCGAGAAGCACAGCACAATGTTGGGCGCGGGCATCCCGTATGCGAAGGATATCCCCGACAAGTTCAACATCCACTACTTCGAGAATCCGCGCGAAAACGGCCCGTTTGGCGCGGCCGGTGTGGGCGAACTGCCGTTGACCTCGCCGCACGTCGCCGTGGTGAACGCCATCTACAACGCAACTGGCGTCCGCATCACTCATCTGCCGGCGCGGCCCGAGAAGGTGTTGGCGGGCTTGAAGGAACTCGCCGCTAAGAAGGGCGAACAGGTTCCGGCGTAAGTCCATTTTCGAAAGTTGACTGACAGTTGAATTCGGTGAACGGCACTTCTCAAGAGTGCCGTTCACCCATTCCCCTGATGGAAGATAAGCACTGAGTGAGTAACTGCGATGACCGTTATCGATGACCTGCTTTCAAGCATAACCGGCGATGTACTAACGCGCGAAGTCTGGGTAGGGCTGTATTGGACGGCCGTGTACGGAGCGAAGGTGGGCCTGGCCGCGACGCCGACGGATATCGCGTGTTGTTTCGCGGAAGATGTGAAGAACGTCGGGCGTCTGCACACCCGATCGGTCCGCGAGCTGGCCGAAGGACTGCGCTCGAATCATCCGCTCGAAGTGACCATTGGCATGGCCGCGCTCAATTCGCTGATCGAAGTCGATGAAGCCGCTGGTGTAGCGATCAACGCGCGGGAGGTGATCCTCGATCGCGGGCGCGGTAAGAACGTCGCCACGATCGGCCATTTTCCGTTTACAGATGAACTGCGCAAAGTTGCGGCGAAGACGTGGGTGCTGGAGCTCAATCCCACGGAAGGCGATGTGCCAGCCGAGCGCGCCCCCGAACTACTGCCGCACGCCGACGTGATCGGCCTGACGGCAACGACATTATTGAATGGCACGTTTGAAGCATTAGCGAAGTTGTTTCCGCCGCACGCCTTGGTCGTGATGCTCGGCCCCAGCACG
>JAXLWI010000119.1:0-6226 GCA_046328575.1 Anaerolineae bacterium | reverse complement strand
TCCCGAATCGCTTCACGACCCACTGCCACACTTCGTTCATCGCCACGCCGACAAACACAAACGGCACCGGCCACGCCGCGATGGTACGGACGAAATTAGGCGAGAACGGCGTCACCATGGCAGGGACGAGGCTGATGAAGAACCAGATCAACATGAAAACGTAGGCGGGTTGTCTCCAGCGCCAGAGACAAATCAAAAAGCCGAGATAGAACAACGCCGCCCCGATCGGTTCTGGAAAGACCGGTCGATCGGCCACATTGTAAATCGGCACTGCGTCGCCGCGCACCGTAAACATCCCTAACGTGTTCAACGTCGATTGGATGACTTCGCTCGGATTACCTGCACGCAATTGGTTAAGCGGCCCGCTCAGATCGGCCACGCGCTCTTCGGCGGCGGGGTTGATCACGGTGAGATAGATGATCAACGGGACGGCGATGAGCAGCGCCGTGACAAAGAAAGCGGCGATCTTGCGGCCAACTGGCGAGTGACGAGTAACGAGTGAAGAACGTGTTACAGCCAGGTAGATGAAGAAAACAGCGAAAATCACTGGGAAAACGCGGCTAGCTTGATAAGTGTAAAGCGTTAGGCCAAGCAAAGCACCGGCGACAACGTAAGGAGTGATGTGTGACGTGTGAAGCGCGCGCCACAGAAAGTAGGCAGTCAGTGTGGTCAACAACGGCAGTGTGATACCGCGCAAGCCTACGCGCGCGAAGAAGACTGGCCAGAGCGAGATCGACATCCACGCCAACGTACCGATGGCGACCGCTGGCGAAAACAAGCGTCGCGTGAAACGATACGCGACCGCTAACCCAAGCATCGCGACACAGGCTGAGGTCAATCGCAGCGCAAAAGCACTCGCCCCTAAGGCCGCAAAGAAACCAGCGACGATGTAGTGATATAGCGGTTCGTGACCATAACCGGCGGTGAAATAGATCGCGAGGTTGCCGCGCAGTATATCCTTAGCCACCTGCCCAATGATCACCTCGTCATGATGCAGGCCGGGCGGCACATCGTTCAGTGCTAACACTCGCAACGCGAACGCCAGCAATAACAACGCCGTGACCGTTGGCCATTCCCAACGCGGACGAGCGTTCGTCATGGCTGCCTCGCGCGATAAATGATCAGTGGGCCGTCTTCACCGATGCGCTCCAACGCCGGTTGCCGATCCAACATGCGCTGGAACGAACGCACGCGTCCTGTTTCCAACAAGTCGGTGTGCAGGATCACGTAACCGATGTTCCACTCATGAATCAACTGCCCTAACTGCGCATCAAGTTCGGCTTGTGGTGGCAAACCGTGCGACAACGTCAACGCGCCCAACAGCGGATCGAAATAGAACCGATCTGTGATCTCGCCCGGTAGGCGTGACAAGTAGCCTGACGGAATCGGATGCTGATGGATCGGCTGATAGTATTGCAAATATTCGCCACGTCCTACCACCGCGAAGCCGCTCCGCACACCGATCGGCACTTCCAGCACTGCAAAGTCGCCGGGCGCAGCCGCGATGTCATGATAAGCCTTGAAATCAGGCATAACCGTGATCGGAAACGGCTCCGCGAGACGATAGTCAAACACAAGCAACATTAGCAACGTCACAATCAATGCGCGGCGCGGCGCACTACTCGTCTTAAAACGCGCGAGTAATTGATCAAGCGTCAGCGTCACAAACATCGTGAGTGCCAACACTGCAGGCGTCATGAAGCGCATTGGCGTACGATATTGATTGCCCAACAAGCGATGAACCAACGCATACGGCAGTTCGAACTGAGTGCTGCCAAGCGTAGCATATGGTCCTAACGCGAGCACGATGCAGCCGAGTGCAATAATCAGCCACAGCCAGCGACGGCCATCGCGTCGCATGAAGGGCAGCGCTACTAGCGCCAATAGCGGCAGCACCACGCCAATTGAGAAGTCGCCATTGTCGGAACCCGCGATCAGATTTTGCAGGGGGAACGCAAAGGCAGCAGTGTCTTCCAATCGGGCTGGCGGATAATTCAGTTGATTTGCGGCTAATAGTTGCGGTAACGGCGCACACAACGAGGGCACGATGAATGCCGCCAGTACAATTCCAACCAACCGCAGAGCCGCCGCAGCCTGAAATTCGCGCTTTTTTACCGTGACAATCAGCGTGTAGATGACATACGGCCCAAGCAACAGCAACGCCCACATCGCCTGTTGAAAATCGGTTAGCCACGCGAACCAGATCGCCACTCCGGTAACCAACGCCCACGTCCAACGTCGCGTTTCAAACGTCTTGTCCCACGACCACAAAATTAGGGGCAGCCAAAAGATCGAGAGTTTATCGAGGTGGCCGACTGAAGCACGATGCACCATCGCCGGCGTGAACGCAAACAAGATCGCCGCCAATACAGCCACACTTTCGTGTTGCACGTGCCGTCGAGCAAAGAGGTACATCCACGTCGCAGCCAAAACAAAGGTGGCAACTACGATCAAGTTGAACGTCGGAATCAAACCAATCGCGCTTTGCAGTGGCGCGCTGATCAAGCCCCACGATAATGCGAGGGTATGCCCAGCCAGCGGCGACGTAAACGGATAAATCACGGAGTTGGTGTAAAGCGGGCTAACGTGCAGATCAAACACCGCGTGCTTCACCCACCATAGATTCCATACAAAGATGTCGAACTCCGACGGCTGAATTTGATCGGAAGCCTCAATCTTCACTACGCCGGGCATGGCCGTGTTGAAGTTCGCAATCAACGCATTCAACGCCACTACCGCGATGAGAGCAAACAGCGCGACGAGACCGATGAACCGCACGCTTTTCACGGTGTTACCTCGATCGCATTGAGCAACACGCGGTCGCCCAACGCCCGTCCCGATTGATCTGTCGCAGCCCAGCGGCGATTGTCGCCGCGATCATACAGGCCCAACTCTAGTGTGTAAACGCCGGGCGCCAGATCAGCGATCGAGATGCGGTGTATCTGCACGAATTCATCGCCCACGCGCCACGTGTGCGGCGGCACATCTAATCTATCATCACCAACATCGTGACCAGCATCATCCTTGGCAGGTTGTCCAGCCGCATTCAGCAAATGAGTGAAGATTGCCGTAGAGGTCGGCTGTCCATCACGCACAACACGCCACACCGATTGGATCGTCAACACCTTGTTGGCCTGTGTGGTTTGTAGTCCCATCAATGTCACAGTGTCATCGAAGGTCACCGGACACACCATGCACGTCCACGCCTCGATTTTTTGCCTAAATTGTGCGGCATCCAGCGCATATAATTTGAAGTCTTTCGTCCAAGTAATCGGCTCTAGATCGGGTAGAAACTCCGACTGCAACTGCGGATCGAGCGGCGTGAAAGACGGCACAGCCAAACGCTGTGTCGCCGTGTCAGCCACTATCACGATGGCATCACGCGCGTCGAACCATCGCACCGGCACGTCGCGCCGGGTCAATGTCTGCGAGAAAATTACGGGATCAGCGTCTTCGATGAAGAAACTAGAGACAGCCACGGGCGACGTATCGGTCGATGCGTTGAGCGTGTGCGCAATGTCCGTCAACGCTGCCGAGTACTGAAAGCGCACATCCGAATTGTTGCCCCACACGTCGAAGTAATCATGCCAGGTGGTAACTGCCGTTTGCCCTAGTGAGACGACAGCGATCAACGTACAGGCACTTATCGCCAGCCAGTTGTACCTCGTTTCGCCTTTGCGGCGAAACAGATCCCATACAAACGTGGTACCAATCGCCGGCAGCAAGGCCACCGGCGTCTGTGCCGCAATGGCTCGATAGAAAAACGGCGCCGGGGCGGTGAGCATGTTGGGCAGCAGTGTAACAATTAGCCACAGCAACATGAAAGCATATGCGAGCCGTTTGAATCGAACTAAACTAATGATAAGACCGAGTCCAAACAACAATGATCCTAGTCCGATGAACAACGGCCGCCCACTAAGGTTATACAGAATTTGCGGATCGCCGCCGCCTTCGACAGTGAACATCTTGAGCGTAGCGACGGCCGTTTCCATAGCGGGCTGAACGTTGCCGCTCAACAGCGCGCGGAGCGGCTCGGTCTGAAAGGCGCGACCTGTTTCAGCGTTAGGATGAGTTAGCAAAAAGCCAATCAACGGCACAGCCACAACCGCTGCGATCAGTAACACGCTCGCGAAGACACGCCAACTCGATCGGAATTCAATACGGTTGAAGAGCCACAGGTAGACAGCGAAGCCAATGAAGATCAGCGGCACGACGCGGCTGGGCTGATAAGTGTAGACGGTGAGGCCAAGCAAAACGCCGGGCAGAAGAGAGGATGCAGGCTGCCAGCGAGGCGCCGTCGTGGCCACTTGTCTCTTTCGACTTGCATTAGCGAAAACTCGCCAAAAGGCCCAGGCCGTCAACGTGGCAAGTGTCGTCAACGTGATGTTACGCAAACCGGCCCGCGAGGTGGACACCGTCCAGAAGAGCACCGCGATCCACGCCGCGCCGATCAGCGCCGTCGGAACGCCGAAGAGCGATCGGAACAGCGCGTAAGCCGCCAGCAGTTGAATCAAGCCCAACAGCGCTGAAGTGACTCGCAGCGCCGTCGTTGGATCAGGTGTGAAGTTTAGGGTGAAGGCGACCAGATAATGATAGAGCGGCTCACGCCCCCACCCTTCCTCAAAGTAGATCGGCATGGCGCCCGCACGGATTTCCTGCGCCAGCTTGGCGTCGATGGCTTCGTCGTAGTGCAACCCCGGCGGAACTTGGTTAAACTGGACAAAGCGAAAAATGATCGCAATCAGCACGATTGCGATCACGATCGGCCCTTCGATGTAACGCGGCACAGCTCGAGATTCAGCGGTCATTTTGCGGGATTATATCACGGCACGATCAGGCGAGCACTCGATCCCGAGCCGTCGTCAAGCGGCAAGCGTTCGCCTGTCTCGAGCCGATACAAACCGACTTCGATTGAGAATGGACCGCGTGCGTTCTCGGCAATTTTGATTGTGTAAGGATCGCTGACGTATTCGCCCGGCCGCCAGCACGACGTCGGCAACTGATCATGGAGAGGCATATTGTCCTGCTGCCCAACCGATTGGTTGGTGGCGTCGATAACGTGTGCAAATATGGTATACGCGTGCGGCGGCTGTACCAACGCTTCCCAGTCTAGCGTCAAATCGATTTGATTCGGCGTGGTACGCACATCGTATCCGATCAGGCTGATTTGTTGCCCAAACGAATAGCGTGCACCATACATCGGCGACGGAACTTGATAATTCACCACACGTTCTGGCGGTTCGTCGAGGAAGCTGTCGTTGACAAGCCAACGTGTGTTCATGACGAACAGTTGAAGCGCCAGCAAAGCGATGACCAGTGTCGAGTGCCGAGTGAAAACTCGCGCGGCAATCAAGGCTAATAGCGGACCGAAATATATCCACAACCGGCCCACCTCGCCGCGCACGATGCCAGACAGCCACAGCGCGCCTAGCGCACCAACCGTCGCAAGGCTTAAGGCGAAGAACGATTTATTTGCCAACGAGATCGCGCGCCGCCGGAACATGATCACGCGGGCTAACAGTATGATGACTAACGGTGCGCCCAAAAACATGGCAAAATCGATCGGGTTGCCGAGCAACCACGTGCCGTAACTTCGATTGCCCGTCGTCGATTCAAAGGCGAGGCGCGAGCCAGTGGAAATCACAGCCAGCGGACTTACACCATAGATCAGTGCGTACGCCAACCAGATCGATACGCAGCCTAAGCCAAACGCAATCGCCGCGCGAATCGCCACGTCCAAACGACGATTGAGCAGCAACCACAAAGCGCCATAGGCACCGACGATCACCATCAGTACGAAGTTACCGACACTGAAGAACGACGCAATCGATAACGGCACACCCGCCATCAATATGCGCCACATCGATCGGTTTTCAAGGCCGACGTGCATCAAGTACAAACCGGTGAGCAAGAGCAGCGGATAGATTTGATCCCATTGCGCAGGCCACAGCGCAAACAGCGGCAGAATCGGGAACAACAGCGCGGCTAACGCGGCAGCGCGTACATTGGTTACGCGCCGTCCCAACGCAAACAGCGGCCAGACCGCCAGCCCGCCGATCAATGGCAACAGCATACCCAATGATGCGCTCGCAATCTGCGCGTTGTCCAACGACATCAGGCCGGGATTGTGGCATTGCAATGTGCGCAGCGTCAGCGCGATGGCATCGGCGGCCGGGCCAAATGCTTGAAAGAATTGCCAACTCAACCACTGCGCCACAACCGGTCC
>JAXLWI010000118.1:0-6453 GCA_046328575.1 Anaerolineae bacterium | reverse complement strand
CTTCTGCGATGGTCTGATACGCATCGAACTGTTCTTCTTCGGTAGGCGCATCACGCCGATCGAGGAACAGGAACTCCGTGCGCAGCAGACCCACGCCTTCCGCGCCGTTATCGATTGCCACCCGCGCATCTTCAGGGCTGCCGATGTTCGCCACCACTTCGATCGGCGTGCCGTCCTTCATCACCGCGGGAGCCGCGCTGGCAGCACGTGCTTTCTCACGCGCATCGCGCCAATCCTTCTGCTTCGTCGTGTATTCTTTGGTCAGTTTGGCTTCCGGCGAGATCCACACTTGACCAGTATTGCCGTCGATGATCAGCGGCGTGCCTTCGGCCACTTGCATGATCGTTGGCCCCAGGCCGACGACGGCTGGAATGCCCAGAGTGCGCGCCAGAATCGCGCTGTGGGACGTTGGCCCGCCGCGCTCGGTGCAGATGCCCAGCACCTTCGAGCGATCGAGCCGCGCGGTATCTGACGGCGCCAGATCGACTGCCAGCAAAATGCCCGGCTGATCCATCACTGCCTGCGTGGCTTGACCCGTCAACTGCGCCAACACCTGCCGACCAATGTCCTGCACGTCGGCCGCGCGGGCGCGCATATACTCGTCGTCGATTGACTCGAACGATTTGACTGAAGCATCGATCGTGGTGCGCCACGCCCATTCGGCGTTGACGTGATCGTTGAGGATTGTGGTGTGAGCCTGCTCGATCAATTCCGGATCGTTGAGGAACATCAGGTGCGCGTCGAAGATCGCCGCATCGTAAGCATTGGCGGCCCGTGCTACTTGATCGCGCAGGCGGCGGGTGGCTTCGCGGACCACCTCCAGCGCGGCTTGCAAACGTGACCATTCAGCGGCGGTATCCGTGATTGCAGCGCGTTCGACATGCGGCTCGGCAAAGTGCAGCGGCATGGCCGCACCTAACGCATAGCCTTGAGAAGCAGCCACGCCCAGCAGTGCGCCCCGATCGGCGATCACAGGCTTTTGGGGTTTGGTTTCAACCGGCGATGCCACTTCCTCTGCCTCGCCGAATTTTTCGGCGGCTAGTTTTTGCAGCGCCGCTAGCGCTTCGGCGGCATCCGCTCCAGCCGCATAGACTTTGATCAGTTCGTTCTGGCGCACACCGAACGAGGCAACGGCGTTGATACTCTTAGCGTTGATGCGTTTACCTTCGTTGCTAGCACGCGCAATCTGAATCTCGGAGGTGAAGCGCGCGGCCGTCTGCACGAACAACGCCGCTGGTCGGGCGTGCAGCCCCAATCGATTCTCGACCTTCAGCGTGATCTCTTGTGCATTCGCCATTGATGCGCTGGTGACGACGACTTCCGGTAACGCATAGTGACTCAGCCCTTCGACTTTAGACGACAGCGCATTCATCGCCTCAGCCGCGACTTGGTCCAGTGACGCGCCGATGCTGGCCTGCACGGCCGCCGCAATCGAGCCTTCGATCATCGGGGCGGCGCATAACCGCACGTTGTGACGCTGTTCTTCAGGCAAAAACTCCACCGCCATCTCGGCGCTTAAAATCGCGCTACCTAAATCCATCAACACCAGCACGCCGTCTTCACTGTACGCGGCTTCGATGGCGCGGTGGATCTTCTCGGCGTTGGTGCCCAGCGGGTGAATCGGATCGCCGGTGCCAGCCGCTGTGGCGATTACGATGCGCGATTGCTGCGTCATCGCGCGCGCCAGTTCAGCGACGCCAGATACGAGAGATGGGCTATGGGAGACTAAAACGAGATTGACCATATCGTTACCGGTTGTCCATCAGAGTTGGATTATTGAAGCTGGCAAGCCGGGCAATTGATAACTTCAACGACTTCGTTCAAGACTTGAGGCGTGATGAATTTTGGATCGCCGGGTGTAAAACCGATGCTGCCACATTGACAGGCGTACCACCCCACCCGATCGACCCGGTATGGCACCGCCGCTCGGAGGTTGATCTCTTCCACGCCCATCTTCCAGCGGGCGTTGGTGATCAAGCGTCGGCAACCGACGGCTTTCAAACGCGCCACGTATTTGGCAAAGTGCTCACGCGTACAATGCCGCATCAATAACACCGCAACAGTGGCATCCTGCGGTAACGGCCAGTCCAGTGCATCCGCACAGATCGGGACTAGATTATCGGCCCGCGAAAACCGATCGGCTTGGGCAAGAACCGCCGAGTTGCGTTCAACGGCATACACCCAACTGGCAATCTCGGCCATGCGGCACGCCAAGCGCAAATCGCCCGCGCCAATATCGACCACCACATCCCACGGCATAATGCGCTCGACGACGAAACGATAGGTCGCCTCGTCGTAGGGTGCCCAGACAGCTTCCCAGTCGGCGATCATACCCGGCCCTGCGAAACAATGGTGGCGCTAAGCCAGATGCCGTAGGTTACGGCTAAGACGCCAATCACCGTCAGCACTACTGTGATGCGGCGTTCATGGTGCGGCTTCAAGCCCAAGTCAAACAAGACGGCGCGCACGCCCAACAGCGCATGCCACGTCACGATGATCAGAAAGGCAATTTCCAGCAGGAAAATAAAGGGATTGGACAGGTAAGCGACGACATCAGCGTAGGTGCGCAAGCCGCCCGCCACGACAAAATGCTGCGCGACCATGTGCAAGCCCAACAACACTAACAGCATCACGCCGGTAAACGCTTGCAGAATCCACGACCAGCTGCTGGCGCGTTCACGGGAAAGTTGTTTCTCAATCATGCCCAGCCCCCTCACTTAGTTTCCGCAAAAATCGCCAGTGCGCTGAGCAGCGATAGTACGACCGTCAACGCGAGGCCGATCCACAACATGATCTTGTGGCGCGGCACACCAATGCCAAAACCGATCAGCGACAGGCGCAGGCCATTGAGACCGTGCACCAGAATACCGATGATCAGCACCACGTCCAGAATGAGAATCAGCGGCGATTTGGCCAGCGCGACGAAGTTATCCCACGCCGATGGGCCAACGGCCAGCTGACTGAGAATGCCGAGATGCAGGAACAGATATAGCACCAGCCCGGCTGCACTGAGGCGCATGAAGACATACGCCCACATACCAATGCGGCGGCCGCGCACATCAAACCACTGCATAGGCTTGCGTTCGACTGGTTTTGGTTTAACGTCGATAGACATTCATTCCCTCCAAGCCACCGCCGTCACGAATGAACACACTCCGTCTTTCGTGAAACTGCGCGGACCGCAACTAGTTTTTGCCAAACAATTTGCCAAACTTGTAAGCAGCCACTTTGCGACGTAAGCGCATGATGGCCGCGCCCGGATCGACCTCGTACGGGCAGGCTTCGGTACACTCAAACGAGGAGTGGCAGCGCCACAAGCCGTGCTCGTCGTCGACCAACTTCAACAGTTGCTCGCGGCTGATCCCGCGCGGTTCGTCCCAGGCCCGTTCAGCCGCCGCCAAACCCATCGGGCCGAGAAAATCCGGATCGGTCGCCATCACCGGGCAGGCCGACAGGCACAGGCCGCATTCAAGGCAATTCTCAAATCGGCCAAATGTCGCGAGTCCTTCCGGCAGGATGGCCGCGCCATTCGGTCGCAGCGGCTCAGCTTTGCGGATGATGGGCATGCCGACCAACTTCATGCGCTGATAGATCGGCGTGGCATCGATCGCGATGTCCGTAATCACCGGATAGTTCCGCATCGGATCAATCCGAATCGTCGCGCCGTCGCCATAGTCGGTGACAGGTGTGACGCATGGCAGCTTCTCGACGCCGTTGACGAGCAGACCGCATGAGCCGCACGACGCGTGGTGACAGGCGTGCCGGAACATCACGGTGTGATCGGCATTCCACGCTTGCTCGACGGCATCGAGCACATTGGCCGCGTCTGGCACTTCCACCGGGAAGGTGTCGTAGTGCGGTTCGGTCCCTGGTTTGTAGCGGTAGATTTTGACGTTGAGTTTCATAGTCATCGTAATGAGTAACAGGTGATGAGTAACGAGTATTAACTAATTACGCGTTACTGGTTAGCTCAGTTGTTGTAGTACGACCGATACGATTCCAGCACATACTCACGCGTGCGGCATTCGGCAGTAGCGTTCAGCTTGGCACAGACGATATCGGTGATCTTCTCTGCCATGCCGCGTGCGGTGGTCGTTTTACCGCCAGAGATGGTAACGAAATTTTCGACACCATCGTGCGCGTGATCGAAGCCCGCAAACGTGCGGCTGACCTCGCGCTCGTCGGCGCTCTTCTTGCCGATGAGAGGTCGCGCCACAGCCATCACGCCGCGAATCTTATTCACGCTCAGTTCGGGAATCATCTTCTTGCCAAACTCGATCATCTTGTCCACGTGTTCCTGCGGGATAACAATCGCGTCGGCGTTGTCCACTTTCCAGGAGGTAGTGCCGATAATGGACGTCATGCGTTGCGGCACGACGATGTCGCCGTCATGCGGTTTGTTGAGGCGATTCACGACCATCTGATTGCAGCGCTTAGCGATCGAGACCATGACGCCCGCAGTCGGGATGACAGGCACATCGACGTTCGCCATAGCGGCGATCTTGCCCGCCCACGGCCCGGTGGCGTTCACGACGAGATCTGCACCGATTTCGCGTTCTTTGCCGGTGCGGTTGTCGCGCACTTTGACGCCGCAGACCGCGTTGCCCGACATCATCAACGCGGTGACTTCGTGATACGGTAAAACAGTCGCGCCGTTCTTAACTGCCGTTGCCAAAAATGACAGGCAGAACCGATAGGGATCGAAGACCCCATCGGGTACTTGAACGGCTGCGAGAATTTTCGGATTGAGATAGGGTTCAATTTCCAACGCGCGCTTGACGGGAATATCGCGCGCCGGAATCCCACATTGGGCGCAGCCTTCCAGGAAGGTATTCTTGAAGGCCAGATCAGATTCATCGACGGCCACGAACAAACCATCGTTGAGTTCAAGCCCATCTGGCATGATCTTGCGCAAGACCATGTTCTCGTCGATACACTCCACTGCCCCTTCATGATCGGTCACTGCATAGCGGCCACCACTGTGCAATAAGCAGTGATTGCGACCAGTAGTGCCGGAAGCGATCTCACCGCGCTCGATGATGGTCACGGCGAAGCCGCGCAACGCCAGGTCATGCGCGGTCGCAGTTCCAGTTGAGCCAGCCCCAATTACAATGACATGTTGCTTTGCCATATCAAGTGCTCCTTGGAAGTTTCAACGTCTACAGTCAAGCCCAGTATGTTAGAGAATTTCAGCGCTGAGTAAAAAACGTCACAATTTATGAAGCGAACCGCCGGCTTCAGTCGCGCTTCGTTCCGACTGAAGCCGGCGGAGAGGTGATCAGCAGCAGGCTACCACCAACTCACCGCTGCCGGAAAGACTATTCAACCCAGTCGAACGTGCGGGTGACGGCTTTCTTCCAGCCCGCATAGATCTTCTCGCGATGCTCGGCATCCATCTTGGGCGTCCACTCGTGATCCTTGCCCCAGTTCTCGCGCAGATCCTCGACGGCCTTCCAGAAGCCAACGGCTAGACCAGCGGCATAGGCCGCGCCCAGCGCGGTGGTCTCGGCCACGGTCGGGCGAATGACGGGCACACCCAACACGTCAGCCTGGAACTGCATCAGCGTGTTGTTGAAGACCATGCCGCCGTCAACCTTCAGAGCAGTCAGCGCCACGCCCGAGTCCTTGTTCATCGCATCGAGGACTTCGCGGGTCTGATAGGCGGTGGCTTCCAGGGCGGCGCGGGCGATGTGGTTGCGGGTGATGTAACGGGTCAAGCCGACGATCGCGCCGCGGGCATCGCTCTTCCAATACGGAGCGAACAGGCCGGAGAAGGCGGGGACGAAGTAGATGCCGCCGCTGTCCTCAACGGCCGTGGCATATTCCTCAATATGCTTCGAGAAATCGAACATCTTGAGGTTGTCGCGCAGCCACTGCACCAACGCGCCGGTGATGGCGATCGAGCCCTCGAGGCAGTAGACGGCCGCTTGATCGCCGATCTTGTAACCGAGCGTGGTCAGCAAACCATTCTTCGACTGCACGGGCTTGGTGCCGGTGTTCAACAGCATGAAGCACCCGGTGCCGTAGGTGTTCTTGGCTTCGCCGGTGCTGAAGCAGGTCTGGCCGAAGAGAGCCGCTTGCTGGTCGCCGAGGTCGCCCGCGACGGGGATACCCTCGAGCGCGCCCTTGGCTGGGCCGTAGACGGCCGCCGACGGCTTAATGGCCGGCAGCATAGCGCGGGGGATGCCCATGACCTTGAGCATGTCGGGATCCCAATCCAGGGTCTCGAGGTTCATCAGCATCGTGCGGCTGGCGTTCGACACATCGGTGACGTGCACGCCACCGGTCAGATTCCAGATGACCCAGGTATCGATATTACCGAACAGGACTTCACCCTTCTCGGCCTTCTCGCGCACACCGGGGACGTTGTCCAGAATCCACTTCACTTTGGGGCCAGAGAAGTAGGTCGCCAGCGGCAGACCGACCTTTTCGCGGAAGCGATCTTGACCGCCG
>JAXLWI010000117.1:0-6729 GCA_046328575.1 Anaerolineae bacterium | reverse complement strand
GCAAGGCCATGTGGCCGAACTGGCTGGCGGCGTGGAACTACTGGTCAAGCGCGGCGATGTCGATCCGCGCCACATCTTCGCCTTGACCAATAGTGAAGGCTGCATCCACGCCTTGAATTATCAAACGCAGCGGACCGACCCGCTATTTGCGGGATTGATCTTGACCTCGGCCTTCGCACATCCGACGGGGGTGTTAGCGCGGGCGCAGATCGCGGCGCAATTTCAGGCCGTGCCGGGCGGCAACGATCTCTTGGCGATCTACGATGCCGCGATGGCCGATTTCGCCGCCGAACGGCCGGTCGCCGTCGACGCGCCTGTGCCCGAAGCCTTGCGCAATATCATCCTAGGCATCACCAACCCGATCAATCAACCCTTTGCGCGCGAACTGTGGGTAACTGATCCGCTGACACTGCTGGCCAAAGTTACCGCGCCTACATTGATTCTCATCGGCAAGCAGGACATTCAAGTGGATTGGCAGATAGACGGACCGTTGTTTGAAGCGGCAGCGAAAGATCGGAGCAACATCACGGTCGCGTATGCCGATCACGCCAGTCACGTCCTCAAATACGAGCCCCGCGATCGCTCGCAGTTTACGGCGGCCGAAGCGATATCAACGTATAGCGCGGCCGATACTCGCTTGGACGACGATGTAGTCAAGATCATCACCGCTTGGCTTAAACAGCAAATCTGATCGACACAAGCCAGTATAAACACCACGCCCGATCGGTTGGATCAGCCGATCGGGCGTGGTTGAATAACAAGTTGGTGATTGATCGATCAGCGGCGCTGTTTAATACAAGGTATGTCCCAACAATTCATCGCCGTCAAACAGAAACTGTCCACGAAAGAACCGATCACTCAACATGAGTTGAAACCACAGCCGATCGTCCGCCCACATCTCGTCGAACGGGATCGCGTCAACGGGTGTCCAGATCGGCGCGGCTTCGTCGGTTTCTTGCGGCTCGCCCTCGCAGTCTTCCGCGCTGAACACCGATACGAACAACGCATAGCCATCGATAAACTGAAAAGCCAATTCACCGCGCAGCTGTACATCGATGGGCGTGACGCGCAGTTCCTCTTGCACTTCGCGGATGGCGCATTGCAGTGGCGTTTCGCCGTTATCGAGGCGACCGCCCGGCCCGTTGATCTTGCCTGCGCCCAGGCCGCGCTTCTTACGAATCAGCAACACCTGCCCGTCGCGGCGCACAAACAGCAGCGTCGCCCGCTCTTGCGGCGTCCACTGTGTCCAATCGATGTCTTCGAAATGAGTGTACATGGCTTTCATCCAAAACAAGCGAGGAACCTCTTTCGTGCAGAGATTCCTCGCCTAATTTACTAATCGCCTAATCTACTTCCCTACATGTGCGAAATCACCGCATCGCCGAACTCGCTGCACTTCACTTCCTTCGCGCCGTCCATCAAGCGAGCGAAGTCATAGGTCACGGTCTTGCTGCCGATCGCGCCGTCCATGCCCTTGATGATCAAATCGGCGGCCTCGATCCAGCCCATGTAGCGCAGCATCATCTCGCCAGACAGCACCACTGAGCCGGGATTGACCTTATCGAGGTTGGCGTACTTCGGTGCAGTGCCATGCGTGGCTTCGAAGACGGCGTGGCCCGTGACGTAGTTGATGTTGCCACCGGGCGCAATGCCGATGCCGCCTACTTGCGCAGCCAACGCATCGCTGAGGTAGTCACCGTTGAGGTTCATCGTCGCGATCACGTCGAACTCATCGGGGCGCGTGAGGACTTGCTGCAACGTGATGTCAGCGATGGCGTCTTTGATCAGGATCTTGCCCTTCGCCAGTTCGGCTTTTTGCTCGTCATTCGCAGCCTTTTCACCTTGCGCCTTCTTGGTGCGCTCCCATTGATCCCACGTGTAAGTTTGACCTGCGAATTCGCCTTCGGCCAGCGCATAACCCCAATTGCGGAACGCGCCTTCGGTGAACTTCATGATGTTGCCCTTATGTACAAAGGTCACGCTCTTGCGCTTATTGGCGATGGCGTACTGAATGGCCGAGCGAACCAGGCGTTCCGTGCCGTCCTTCGAGACGGGCTTGATGCCAATTCCGGACGTTTCAGGGAAGCGAATCTTGCTATACTCTTTGGGGAAGGCTTCCTTGAACATCGCTAGGAACTTCTTGTTCGCTTCCGAGCCTTGCTCGAATTCGATACCCGCGTAAATGTCTTCGGTGTTCTCGCGGAAGATCACCATGTCGATCTTCTCCGGCGTCTTCACCGGCGAGGGCACGCCCTTGAACCAGCGCACCGGGCGCAGACAGACGTATAGATCGAGCAATTGCCGCAGGGCCACGTTGAGCGATCGGATGCCGCCGCCGATCGGCGTGGTGAGCGGCCCTTTGATGCCAACGAGATATTCGCGGAACGCGGCGACGGTCTCATCGGGCAGCCAATTGTTGACCGAGTTGAAGGCCTTCTCGCCCGCCAACACTTCCTTCCATTGAATCTTGCGCGCGCCTTTGTACGCTTTCTCGACCGCCGCATCCATCACGCGCACGCTGGCACGCCAGATGTCGGGGCCGGTGCCATCACCTTCGATGAATGGCACGACGGGATGATCGGGCACGATCAATTTGCCGTTATCGATCGAAATCTTGTTTCCTTCAGTCATGGTGGAGTCTCCTCGGTGAATATGATTGCTGATCAGCCGCGATTATAGCACGAGACTGCGCGCGTTCATCAACCCGATCGTTTTTGTTTACCTGCGCGCGATGGGCAGATAAGCCGCGTAACCGTTGACGACGACCTGTGGGCTGAGTGTAACCGATGTAGCCTGTGGCGCAGTGATGTTGATCAGATTAAACAGCCAATAGGTGTTGGTCGCAACCGTTGATGTTTGCAGCGTGTAAGTAGCGGTCACCGCTTCAGTGCCGCTCACGTTGCCGGTCCAAGTCACATTCGTTGCGGAAAAGTTGATCACACCACGGTTGGTCTGCGCGCCGATGATATCGGCTTGCCCCAACGGATCAACGTTCACGTTGAAGGTGTTGCTGAGCGTGCCGCGATGCTGGAGCGTGATCTGCATCTCGATTGTATCGCCCGCCTGAGCGTGCGGCGTCAGGCTGTCCACGTGGCTATCGAGAAAGGACGTGCGTCGGGTCAGTCGCTTGATCGCACCGTTGGTCCAACCGCCACCTTCGGAATAGTAGAGTGCTCCCTCTGGACCAACGACCACATCGGTCTGGCAGCGGATGGTTTGATGCGTCACCGTATCCGAGAGTACCGTCAACGCTTGGATCGCCGATCGGGCCGGGTTAAGCCGAATGTGTTGTAAATTGGTATTCGCTTCCTTCCAGTTGCACATGAACGCGTCGCCATACCATTCGGGGATCAGATCGCCCGTATAAAAAGCAACGCCCGTCGGCGCAATCGACGGCGTCCAATAAGTCAGCGGCGGAATTGTATTGTAAGCGGGATCAGGTCCGGCGGCATCGTCGCACGGGTACGGCACGCGCCAGCCGTAGTTGTGTGCCGGCAAAATGCGGTTCAGTTCGTCGTCACAATCACTGCCGTTTTCCGTGGCAAAAATCGCGCCGTTAATCGGATCGAAGTCGAAGTCGAACGAGTTGCGTAACCCGTACGCGTAGATGCTGCTGCCCGGCCACGGATTGTCACTGGGAATACTCAGGGGTAGAGTCGGGTTGTAGCGCAGAATTTTACCTAGCTCGCTGCCCAGATTCTGCGACGGTGTGGCCGGATCATTGTCGTTGGCGTTGTTGCCGACTGTCACGTAGAGTTTGCCGTCCGGCCCAAAATGCAAATTACCGCCGTTGTGAATGGTCACATACCGATCGACTGGATAGCCGTGCACTTTAACCGTGTCAAGACCGGCATTATCATCCGACAGGACGAAGCGCACAATGCGATTGCTAAACTGCGGCGGATTAATCGAGGTGCGGCGCGTGTAGTAGGTCCAAACGTAGTGATTGGTCTCAAAGTCTGGATCGACCGCAATGCCCAACAGACCACGCTCGCCTTCAGTGTTGATTACGCTGGTAAAGGTATTAACCGGCACAGGAGAGAGTTGCCCGTTTACAACGACGCGCACATTGCCGGTGCGTTCGGTGTACAGCAAGCGACCATCAGGCGTAAAAGCCATCGCCACCAGTTGAGTTGCATTTGGCACGACGGTCTCAATCACTACGTCGGGCGGCAATGACTCAAACGGAGCAGTAGTCGCAGACGCGGCGGCCTGTGTCACCTGCGACGCGATCAGCAGGAGGGATAGGCCGATCAAGCAACAAGATGACAGGGTGACACGCTGAAGAGTTGACAAGGTGACCTTTGCGTGCACAAATGCACTGCCCACTAAGGCACAAGCATAACCGCATGCTAACTTACTAAGTCTAATAATTTGTACCACACTGACCCAAGCAGCATAAACCATGGCCGCCCGTCATAAAATGGAATCGACTTAAACGGCAAATCGGCAAAGGGATTCTGACCGCCCGCCCCACAGATCATTTCGGCCAACTGTGCGCCCAAGTAGGTCGCCATCGCCACGCCGTGACCGGCATAGGCCAAGGCGTAATGCACGCCACCCATGCGACCCGCGCGCGGCAAGCGATCGAACGTGAAACATACGTTGCCGCTCCACGAATACTCGATAGGCGCGTGTGCCAATTCGGGAAAGATTTCGCCCAGACCGCGCTGTAAAATTGCCACGCTGCGGCGCGTGGTCTGCGGCGATGACGGTTTGTACTCTGCTCGCCCGCCAAACAACATCCGGTTGTCGGCCGACAACCGGAAATACGCCAGAAAATTTTTGGAATCATAGACCACGCGGCGATGCGGCAAGATTCGATCGGCGACTTCACTGGATAGCGGCTCAGTGGCGATCATATACGAACCGACAGGAATGATGCGACGGCGCAAAGTGGCGGAGACAGCGTCCGTGTAGCCGTTCGTCGCGATCAGCACGTCCTTCGCCCCGATCGGCCCGCGCGGCGTAAAGACCCTGAATTGCTGACTGCCGCGTTCGATCGATAAGGCCGGTGTCCGATCGAGCAATTGCGCCCCGGCGCGTTCCGCGGCGCGAGCCAGGCCGCGCACATACTTGGCCGGATGCACGCCGCCGCTGCGCTCATCGATCAACACCCCATGATAATAATCGGTCCCTAACTCCTCGCGCTGTTGCGCTCGATCTAGCAAGCGAACAGAATGGTTGAAGTCGCGCGCGAGCAACTCTTGCGCGTGCTGAAAATGCTTGAAATGCGCGGGCTTGCAGGCGGCTTCGAGATGACCCACGCGGCCATACTCACACTCGATGTTCTCACTCGCGATGAGGTTCTCGATGAAGTCGAGGCCGCGCAACGACAGCGCATGCAATTCGTGTGCGCGCTCCAACCCCAACTTCTCGATCAACGTCGCCGGTCCAACGGCCAGACCGGTCAATACCTGTCCGCCGTTGCGTGAACTCGCGCCCCAACCGATCGTCTCTTTTTCCAGCACGACGACGCTAGCCCCGCGCTGCGCCAAAATCCGCGCCGCGGATAACCCGGTGTAGCCGCTGCCGATCACAACCACGTCCGCGCGGGCGGGCAAAGGCCGATCGGCATAGCTGGGCAGTTCGGGCGCGGTGGCCCACCAATAGGGCGTCTCTTTGATCATCGGACTCCTTTAACGCTACTATCGCTTATAGTTCATCGCTCATGGTCAAGTGTGTTTCCAGCCAGCCGCGCACCGAGTTGATCAGCCACACACGCTCGGCGGACAACACCTCTTCCTTTAGAATCACTCGTTCGCGGATCAAATTTTGATCGAGCAGGCTGCGCCGAAATGTGCCGCCGAGCAGACCACACTCGATCGGCGGAGTGTAGCGCACACCCTTCAATTCCACGACGACATTGGCGATGGTTGATTCGGTTATCTCACCGCGTTCGTTCCACAAGAGCACGTCGTCCATGCCGGGTCGCTGGGCACGCGCGGCCTCATAAACAGTGCGGCGCGTGGTCTTATGGTACAAAAAGATGTCGCGAGAATCAACTGGCCCGGCTGCCAGGGTGATACGCATCGGCTGCGGCAGCGATTGCACCGGCGCGGCGGAGATCGTGACTTCACCCAATTGCGAAATGGTAATCCGAATTTTATGCGGCACTGGCGCCCAGGTCTGGTGCAGTTCTGCAAGTTGGCCGTTCAGCGTCGAAAGATCAATCGGGATGTTGAAGTACTCAGCAGATTCGATCAGGCGCTGCCAGTGCAAATCCAACAACCAGAAGCCATTGGCCGGCGCCCACAAGATCGATTCGATCAGATCGAACACTTGCGGCGGCTGGGTCAGCACGCGCATTTTGATTTCGCATTCACGCCATTCATCGGCCGCCTCAGAATCCCACACGATGCCGCCGCCTACACCATACTCAGCCGTCTGCGTGCTCTGATCGATCGTTACGGTGCGGATTGCAACGTTGAACTGCGCGTCACCGTTCGGCTCCATGTAGCCGATGCAGCCGGTATACACGCCGCGCGGTGTGCTCTCCAGCTCAGCGATGAGTTCCATGGTGCGAACTTTAGGCGCGCCTGTGATCGACGCGCAGGGAAACAGCGCGGTCATGATATCCACTAATGACGCGTCGGTCTGCGCCGTAACCGTTGAGGTCATTTGCAACACCGTCGGATAACGCTCAATTTCAAAGAGCGCAGGTACGTGGACCGAGCCGATATCGGCCACACGCCCCAGATCGTTGCGGATCATATCGACAATCATGAC
>JAXLWI010000116.1:0-6852 GCA_046328575.1 Anaerolineae bacterium | reverse complement strand
CCACACTTCGGGGTAAGTGTGCTGAACGGCTTCATCGCTCAGGTCGTCCAACAGGCCATTATCCATTTCGTTCAAGCGCGGATCGACGATGGGGGTCAGACTCAATCGCTGAGCCGTCGGCGCGATGGTCTGCCGCGTGCGCTGATACTCGCTGATGTAGATCGCGGCGATCGGTTTATCCGCGAAGGTCGCCACCAGCCGATCGGCGGTTTGTAATCCGATCGGGCTGAGCGGCTCATCCTGATGTCGCAACCGTTCATTGAAGTAACCGCCCCATTCCTTCTCAGCGTGGCGCAGAAAATAGATCGTTGTCATCGCTCACTCGCTTAATCGCTGATTCGTCCTTCCACTCGTCACTAGGGCGACGTGATCCATTCCTTCATCAACTCATCGACCGTCTTGGCGTCCAATTGTGTCTCGATAGCCTTGAGCAGATCGTCCTCGTACGCGATGCCATAGCGGTGCGCATTGAAATAGGTCTGCATGAACTGATTGAACTTGTCATCGCCGATCTTTTCGTAGACGCCGTTGAAGAAGAGCGCCGCCTTGCCATATACAATCGCGCCGTACTGCAAGCCCGAATAGCCCGCCACCGGCAGATCGCTGCGCTTGTCATCTTCGGTGCCCTTTACGCGCCGATAACGTCCCATGAGCGACTGATCGACGTAGCCGGATAGGCCGTCTTGCCCATAGCGATCGAGATAATACAGGCCGGTGGTGAACTGCGTGAAGGCTTCGTCCAGCCACGGGTCATCAACTTGATCGTTGCCGACAAGGCTGTACCACCATTGATGTGCGGCTTCGTGCGCGGTCGCTCCTTCTTGAAAGGCGTGGTCTTCTTCATAAAGACTTTGGGCAACCACAATCAGCCCCGGATACTCGATGCCGCCCGCCGTGGTCGGCGTCTCGACCAGATCGAGTTGATTAAAAGGATAAGGGCCGATGCGCTTTGAGTACGACTTGAAGGCTTCGGTCGTGACCTGCAATCCGGTGCGGCCAGCCGCCGCATCTTTCTTCAAAAAGTACGAATTGATCTGCACGTCATCGACCGTCTCGGTTGCCACTTGAAAGTCTGCGCTGGACGCAATCATGAAATCGCGCATCGGGCCGCTGATACATCGGAGTGATTGCTGATCGTTTGGCGCAGCTTGCGACTCGCAAGTCCCGGACGTGACGACGAGCTGATTCTTCGGCGCAAGGATGTTAACCTGATACAACGCCGAATCGCTGAAGACCGCGTCGCCCATGCCGGGCGCAACCTCCACGTTCCAGCCTTCGCTGTCGTACGCCGGAATTTGCGGATAGAAATTGGGCAGTGCTAACACGCCGCTAAACAAGCCAAACTGATTGTAGCCGGACGTAACCGAACTCGTCGGCACTTTGGTCTGGTACGCCATCTCAAAATCCACCGACGCCCCGATCGGCAACGGCGGGTCGATCGGGATGCGCAGCGCTGAGTTGCTCAACTCCGTGATTGGTGTGATCGACTGGCCATTGAGTTTGAACTCGCTCAGCGTGAGTTTGCCGCCATAGGAGGACGTGTTGGGGAATAAGCGAAAGTAGATCGCCGACAACGGCTCGGTTTCGTTGTTGGTGTAGTGCACAGTTTGCCGCGCAGAGTATGAAGCCAGATCGGGGGCGAGCGTCAGATCGATCTGGTAACGGGTCGCCGTCGTAAATTGATCGACGTCGCCCGCAAACTTCGCTCTCATCGCGGTGCGATAGGGCGTTAGATCAACTTTTGCGCTGGTCGGCGTTGGCTGCGGCGCGAGTGAAGGCGGCGACGCCAGCGTCGGCGTTGACACGACGGGTTGTGTGACAGTGGGCAGGCAAGCAGTGAGCCAGAGCGCCACGACCAAGATCAGTTTGCGCATGTCCTAACTCCTGATGGAGACAACCTTACGGAGAATGGGCGAGATACTATATGATCTACCGACAATCAACCCGCAAAGTTCAATTTCAGTGCTCAACCAACTCTGAGCGATGTGCCGCACTGCGCGCAGCGTTCAACGGTTGATCGATAAGTGAGGGCGTCGTTGGGGCAGGTACGCCGATCGGGGCCGGCGGCTTGCTCGATCGTTTGATCGACCAGATCGCGGGCGAGGCCGATGTTGATCAACTTCTGCCGCACAAACTCGATCGGCGTACCGCTATCCATATCGGCGCGGGCTTCGCGCATCATCCGATCGAGCGGCGTGGCAGGCGCGGGTTCCGGCTGCGACAGCACGTCCTTCTGGAAGTTGGTGCCGCACGTCTGACAGGTGACCATCTCGCCCAGCGTATTGAGCGGAATCAACGGAATGAAGTACAACGTAAACCAATTGCGCGCCTGCCGCAACTCATAGGCACGTTTGGCGCGACAGTGTGGGCAGAAAAACTCACCGGAGGATAACGTCTTGAAGCGGGTCTTGGTGCCGAAGATGATAAACATGGTCGCTCCGTGGCGAGTGTTGAGTGATAAGTGACGCGAATTGTATCATGCCTCGTGCCCCTCGTCTTACACCGCGTGCAAGCGCCTGCTCTGCGGATACGGGAACACATCCACGATCTCACCTGCGCGAACAAGCCGCTGCATGTTGATCCAAAAGTCTGCCGTCAATAGATCACCATGCGTATCGAGGAAGACGTCCTTGACGTTGGGCCGCAAACCGAAAAACTTGATGAATTCCTCGGGGAAAATGTCGTTTTCGCCGACATAGAACCACGGGTCAGCGCTGGTCTCATCGTCGTAGTTGTCCGATTGCGGAATCTCGCGAAAGTTGTAGTCGGTCAGCAAGCCCAGTTCGTCGTAGTCGTAGAAGACCACGCGCCCGTGCCGCGTAACGCCGAAGTTCTTCAACAGCATGTCGCCGGGGAAGATATTAGTGGCGGCCAAATCTTTTACCGCCTGCCCGTAATCAATCACAGCCGCACGCGCCGAAGCATCATCAACCTGCCGCAGAAACAGATTTAACGGCGTCATCTTACGCTCAGTGTACAGATGCTTGATGGCGATCCGATCGTTTTCCACGGTTACGCTGTTAGCGCACGAATTCAGCAGTTCGCGCAGCAGATCGTCACGAAAGCGCGCTCGATCGAATTGCAGATGCTCAAATTCCTGCGCGTCCACCAGTCGCCCGGCCCGATCGTGCTTGAAGACCAGCGCGTATTTCTCCATCACTTCCTGGCGCGTGGCCGTCTTGGGGTAAGCAAACTTATCCTTGATGATCTTGAAGACCACATCGAACTGAGGCAGATCGAAGACCATCATGACCATGCCCTTGTCGCCGGGTGCGATCTCAAATTGATCGTCGGAGTCGCGCAGGTGGCGCAGTAGATCGCGATACAGTTCGGTCTTGCCGTGCTTGTTGTAACCGATCGAGATGTACAACTCGGCGACCCGTTTCAACGGCATGATCGATTTGAGGAACTCGATCACTTCGTAGGGGTTTTCAACTTCTACGCTGAAGTACGAGCGCGTGAAACTGAACACGATACTGACGTCCATTTCGTGCAGCAACATCGCATCGATGACGATCCCTTCAATGGGATGGCGCAGCGCGAAAACGAGCGGGATGACCTGCGCGCCCGATCGGATCCGCCCGACGATATACGCCCCCTTGTTGCGATAGAAGATCGACTTCAGCATTTCCACTTCGTAGGGCACGCTCATGCCGATCGAGTTGAGATGTGCCTCGACGGCTTGCGCGGCGCAATTAAGATCATCGTCCAATGATCGAAACGGCACATCAAACGGATACTGCACCACGATCGCTGATAGCAGCGCGAAGGTTGACTCGAACGAGCGGAACGTGTGATAGACCGGTTGGGCCGATCGGGCGGGCGGCAAATTGAAATCGGAATCCACAAATTCGCGCTCACGATCGACGCCGACCGTGGCAAACACGCGGCGCGTGATCGAATTAAAGAATGTCTCGGCCAATTCGAAATCACCGCAGCCCGCGATCATGCGCGAATACGCGGCTTTCATCTGCGCCCAGACCGTTTCGGTTTTCGCGGCGTCGCCCAACACCGTGCGCGTTTCGGTCACCACGCCATCGACGATCTTCTTGTAGAGATCAAGCCGCGCTACCGCATCGCTTTGCACGCCATGCCAATCGCGCTGCTCAAAGCGCGATTTCGCGCGCCGCGTAATCGCTTTGAATTCCATTTGATACGCATTGAAGCCCGACCAGATCGCCGCCGCGCCAAGTTCCGCCAGTTGATTGAAGTCGAGCATCTCGCCTCCCATAAACGACAGAGACACAGAGATAGTCTGAATTCTCTGTGTCTCTGCGCTGATTATCGGGCTGAATCAATACGCTTTGCCGAAGATCGCCACTTCCGTCGCGGGCTTGCCGCAGTGGACGCACACACCTGAGCCGCCCGGCTGTTCCAGCGGAATGCAGCGCGTGGTCGCTTTGGTTTCTTCTTTAATCTCTGCTTCGCACTGCCGCTCGCCGCACCACCACGCACGCGCAAAGCCGTCTTCGACAATGGTCTTAAACTCATCGTACGATTTCGGCTCATGAATGTTGGCATCGCGGAACTCGGTGGCGCGCTTTAACATATCCGCTTGGATCGTCGCCAACAACGATCGGACCGCGTCGACCAAGCCAGCTTGCGGCACAAACGACTTGCCTTCCTTGCCGGGCACATCGCGCCGCGCCAAGACCACCGTGCCTTTATCGACATCCTTCGGGCCGACTTCGATCCGCAACGGTACGCCGCGAAATTCCCAATCGTTGAATTTGAAGCCCGGCGTCTCATCCCGATCGTCCACCTTGACCCGCACGCTCTCACTCAACTGCTGGCGAATCGTGTCAATCACCGGCATGACTTTGCTCTTCTCGGCGTCACTCTTGAAGATCGGCACAATGATGGCTTGAATCGGCGCGAGTTTGGGCGGCAGTTTCAAGCCTTGATCATCGCCGTGAACCATGATAATGCCGCCGATCATGCGCGTTGACAATCCCCACGACGTCGTCCACGCGTATTCCTGTTCGTTATTCTTGCTCAGATACTTGATGTCGAACGCCTTGGCGAAGTTCTGGCCGAGGAAGTGCGACGTACCCGATTGCAATGCTTTCTTGTCGCCCATCATCGCCTCGATCGTATATGATCGCACGGCACCGGCAAATTTCTCCGATTCAGATTTGCGGCCTGGAATCACCGGAATCGCCGCATCATTCACGGCAAAGTCAGTGTACACGTTGAGCATCTGACGCGTTTCGGCTTCGGCTTCTTCCGCCGTGGCGTGCGCGGTGTGACCTTCTTGCCACAGAAACTCGGCAGTCCGGAGGAACAATCGGGTGCGGAGTTCCCAGCGCACGACGTTATTCCAGCAGTTGATCAACACGGGCAGATCGCGATAACTCTTGATCCACTGCGAATACATGTAGCCGATGATCGTCTCGGACGTGGGCCGCACCACCAGCGGCTCTTCCAACTGTTCGCCGCCCGCGTGTGTGACTACGGCGAGTTCGGGCGAGAAACCTTCGACGTGTTCCTTTTCTTTTTGCAGGAACGACATCGGAATGAACAACGGGAAGTAGGCGTTCTGATGCCCGGTCGCCTTGAAGCGCCGATCGAGACCAGCCTGAACGTTTTCCCACAGTGCGTAGCCATACGGGCGAATCACCATCGAGCCGCGCACGGGCGAGTAATCGGCCAGTTCGGTGCGCTGCACGACGTCGGTGTACCACTTCGAATAATCTTCGCTGCGGGGTGTAAGTTTGTCGGCCATGAGTGACTCCTGAGTAATAAGTAATGTGTAACGAGTAATGGGCAACGTGGGCAGATGGCGCGCTAAAACCCGCACCACGCAACATGCGCGATTTCTATTTTAAGAGCGGCACCACCGCTTCGACATCATCCGCGTATCGGATCAAGGCACGATACTGTGGTCGCACGTAGTAGTCGCTGGAAAACTCGCCGATGGTTTTGCGCCACATCTCGCCGACGAGGACGAACGGCTGGCGTTTCATCTCGCCGACTTGCATCAGGCTCCACGTCAGTGCCACTTCGCTCAGCGTGCCGATGCCGCCTGGCAGCGTGACCCAGCCATCAGCAAAGGTAACCAAGTGATGTAAGCGCTGAAACAACGTCGGGAATTTGATCTCTTCGTCGAGATAGGGATTCGCACTGAGGCGCACGCCATCAAAGACCGACGTCGTCACGCCGATGACGTGGCCGCCCGCTTCTTTCGCGCCGCGGCTTGTTGCTTCCATCGTGCCCGCGTAACCGCCCGTCGCTACGACGTAACCGTGCTGCGCCAGTAAACGCCCCAGCGCGCGCGCCTGTTCGTAGTCGGCTTCGCCCTCTTTCGGCGAGTTGCTGCCAAACACCGTAATGATCGAACCCTTAGAATGTGCCATAGTGATTTCTGATTTTAGATGTCTGATTTTGGATTTTGGATTGAATCGCCACTGGTCGATTGATTCTCACGACTCACTTCTGAATGCTGACTTCTCGCTTCTTCTTCCTCACTCGGTGCCAAACCAAACAACGCTTGCATGCCACGCACAATGTTACGAACAGGATGCTGATTGAACTCCTGCGCGTAATCGCGGGCGAATTCCTGCGCCGCTTCATCGATGGTGACGGTGCCCTTCGCTTTGCGCAGTTGATCCAGATACTCGATGATCGACAAATACAGATCAGTCTCAGTCTTGCCGGGAAACTCAGCCAGCAGGTTGTTGTCACGCACCACCTGCACGATAGGCAAATACACCGTATCGTACCAGTGTGTCACCGCTTCGTCTTCGCTTACATCGCGCTTGAAGTCCAGCCCCATAAAATAACGGTGGTGATCGATGTGTTCCAGCAGTTTGGCGTAACTCAAATCGTCCGAACACTGAATCGTCTGATCGG
>JAXLWI010000115.1:0-6911 GCA_046328575.1 Anaerolineae bacterium | reverse complement strand
CGCCCCGTGCATCGCGGCCTGCATCCCACAAGCGATGCACCGCTCCGCTGAAGATACGGTGACCAACGTCGGCGGGAAGCACGAGTGCATCGCGTGTAGCATGTGCATCATGATGTGCCCCTTCGGCATGATCGGGCGCGGGCGCGCCCCCGATGGGAAAGTGATGGCCCTGAAGTGCGATCTGTGTCCCGATCGGGACGTGCCGGCCTGCGCGGCCAGCTGTCCCACCGGCGCGATCACCTATGTTGAAGGCGATGAATTTGCCCAACACTCACGCGTGCGCGCCAGCGAAGTCTTTGCCAACGCCCGCCAAATCCGCGAAGCCACGCTCGTCAAGGCGCAGGAGGAATAGATCATGAAAGCACGTTCCATCAGTCCCGACTCTGTCTTAATGGTTGACGTTGCCAAAGCCAATCGCGTCAACACCATCTGGGAACGCTACGAAGCGCAGCAGCCGCAGTGCGGCTTCGGCGAGACCGGCCTGTGCTGTCGTCACTGTCTGCAAGGGCCATGCCGCATCGATCCGTTTGGCAACGGCCCGAAATTGGGCATCTGCGGCGCGAATGCGGACACCATCGTGGCGCGCGGGCTGGCGCGCAACATCGCCGCCGGTACGGCCTCGCACTCCGCGCATGCCAAGCACCTGGCGCATACGCTCTTGAAGTTCAGTCGCGGCGAAGCGCCCGATTACGCGATCAAAGATCAGGCCAAGTTCTACGCCGTGCTTGATCGGGTGGGGATTGCGCGCGATGGCAAATCCGATCAGCAATTGGCAGGCGAACTCGCCCATCTCGCTCTCGATGAATTTTCCGAGCGAGAAGAGCCGCCCGTGTGGTTGAAGACTACGGTGACTCAGCAGCGCTTTGAGAAGTTCCAGAAATTCGGTCTGATCCCCGAAGGGCTGGATTCCACCGTCGCGGAGATCATGCACCGCACCACCAACGGTGTCGATGCCGATGCCGTCAACATTTTGCTCGGCTCGATCAAGTGCGCGGTCAGCGATTACGCGGGCATGTATCTGGCGACCGATCTGTCTGATATTTTGTTTGGCACGCCAACGCCGGTGTTAGCGAAAGCGAACCTGGGTGTGCTGAAACCGGACGCGGTCAACATCGCCGTGCACGGGCACAATCCGGTGTTGAGCGAGATCATCGTGGCGCAAGCGATGGCGTTGAAAGATGAAGCCGTCGCCGCGGGTGCGCCTGCGGGTTTCAACATCGTGGGCATTTGCTGCACCGGCATGGAAGTGATGATGCGGCACGGCATCCCCACTGCCACCAACTCGTTGTCGCAAGAACTCGCCATCGCCACGGGCGCGCTCGATGCCGCCGTCGTCGATTATCAGTGCATCATGCCGAGTCTGCCGTGGGCGGCCAAGAAGTATCACACGGCCATCATCACCACCATGCCCATCGCCAAGATTCCGGGCGCGCTGCACATCGAATTCGATGAAAAGCACGCGGGCGAGAAAGCGGCCGAGATTCTGCGCGCCGCGATCGAGGCGTATAAGAAGCGCGATCCCGCCAAGGTCAACATTCCGCCTATCGTCAACGATGCGTGGGCGGGCATGTCCGCCGAGGCGATCATCAAAGTGCTGTCGCTGGTCGATCCGAATGATCCGCTCAAGCCGCTGATCGACAACATCGTGAACGGCAACATCTTGGGCGTGTGTCTCTTCGCGGGCTGCAACGATGTGAAGGTCACGCAAGACCTGAACTTTGTTGAACTCGTAAAAGAACTCGCCGCGAACAACATCTTGATTTTAGCGACAGGCTGCGCTTCGGGCAGTTTTGCGCGGCACGGTTTACTCACGCCGCAAGCCACGGAGAAGTATGCGGGGCCAGGCCTGAAGGCCGTGCTCACTGCCTTGGGCAACGCGGCTGGACTTGGTGCGCCGCTGCCGCTCGCCTTGCACACCGGCTCGTGCGTGGATAACAGCCGCGCCGCCGCGATTGCGACCGCGATCGCCAACAAGCTCGGTGTGGATGTGAGCCAGTTGCCCGTCGTCGCCACGGCGCCCGAAGCCGCGATGGAGAAAGCGGTCTCGATCGGCACATGGGCGGTGGCGCTGGGTCTGCCCACCCACGTCGGCGTGCTGCCGCCCGTCACGGGCAGTCCGCTCGTGGTGAAGGTGCTGACCGAAACCGCGAAGGATTTACTGGGCGGCTACTTCATCGTCGAAGAAGACATGAAGGTCGCCGCACAGAAGATGGTGGCCGCGTTGAAAGAGCGCCGCGCGGGCTTGGGAATCTGATGATCTGATCCACGAAGGGCACGAAAAAATCCTTCGTGTTCCTTCGTGTCCTTCGTGGATCGCATGGCTTTTGGTCCGGTTTACTTCGAGGTGAATATGCTTCCCTCTCAACGCTATCATCAACCCGATGCAGGCGCGGTGTTGGGCGCGCTGCACGACATCAACACGCGGCACGGCTATCTGCCCGCCGACGAAGTGCGTCGCGCCGCGACCGAACTCGGTGTGCCGCTGAGTACGATTTACAGCGCGGCCACATTCTATACGCTGTTCAGCTTCAAGCCCTGCGGCCAGCATAAAGTGCAAGTCTGTGAAGGCACCGCGTGCTACGTCAAGGGCGCGGCCGAGTTGCTGAGCAGACTCCAACACGACCTCGGCATCAAAGTCGATCAAACCACCGACGATCTGCTGTTCACCCTCAAGCGCGTGCGCTGTGTCGGCTCGTGCGGCCTCGCGCCCGTCGTCCGCGTCGATGATGAGACGTTTGGGCGATTGACGCTGGAGGAGTTGGATGGGGTGTTGGCGAAGTTTCGGGAAGAAGTGAAGAGTGACGAGTGATGAGTAGATTTTCACTCGTCACTTTTCACTCATCACGCGCATTGTGGAGATGACTATGAATTTCGACACTCTACGCACCGTCGGTCAAGCCAGCCTCCGCCCCGATCGGATCAAGATCACCGTTGGGATGGCAACGTGCGGTTTGGCCGCCGGAGCGGATGTGATTTTCGACACGCTGAAACAACGGCTCGATCAACGCGGCGTTGACGCGCTGTTAACGAAAACGGGCTGTCTCGGCGCGTGCCATCAAGAACCCATCGTCGAAGTGCGCTTGCCCAATGCCGCGCCTGTGTTGTTCACCAAGATGACGCGCCCCCGCGCGCGTTCGTTGATCGATAGTTTGGCGCGTAATACATTACCCGCCGCCGACGTGTGGGCGGTGATCGATCACGATGAGTCGCCGCTGATCGAACCGCGCGTGGAGTGGAAAAAACCGATCGGGTGTGAGGGTGCGCCTCAATTCAGCGAGCAACCCTTTATCGCGTGGCAGCGCAAAATCGTGCTGCGCAACTGCGGCCTGATCGATCCGGCGAGCCTTGAAGAATACGTCGCGCGCGGCGGCTATGCGGGTTTGCAGCGCGCATTGCGCGACCACTCGCCACAAACCGTGATTGATGAGATGAACCGATCGGGTTTGCGCGGACGCGGCGGCGGTGGGTTCGCCACAGGCCGCAAATGGCAGATCGCGCACGATCAACCGGCCGAGATCAAGTATCTCATTTGCAACGGCGATGAAGGCGACCCCGGCGCATACATGGATCGCACGGTGCTGGAGAGTGATCCGCACAGCGTGATCGAAGGCATGATCATCGGCGCGTATGCGGTGGGCGCGCAACGTGGCTATGCGTATATCCGCGACGAGTATCCGCTGGCCGTGGAGCGCATGATGCAAGCCGTAAAACAAGCCGAAGCGCAGCACTTATTGGGCGAAAATATTTTGGATTCGGGCTTCAGTTTTTCCATCACCATTGTGCGTGGCGCAGGCGCGTTTGTGTGCGGCGAAGAGACCGCGCTGATTGCGTCCATCGAAGGCGGCAGCGGCGAGCCGCGACCCAAGCCGCCGTATCCCGCCGTCAGCGGCCTGTGGGGCAAACCGACGATCATCAACAACGTTAAGACATGGGCTACCGTGCCCGTCATCATGGCGCGCGGTGCGACGTGGTATGCGGCGCTGGGCACGCCGAAAAATGCGGGAACGGTGGTGTTTTCGCTGGTCGGGCAGATTGCGAACACGGGCTTAGTGGAAGTGCCGTTGGGCATGAAGTTGCGCGATTTGATCGACGGCATCGGCGGGGGCGGATTGAACGGCCAGCGGATCAAAGCCGTGCAAACAGGCGGCCCATCGGGCGGTTGTCTGCCAACCCGATTGTTCGATCTGCCGATCGAGTACGAGCAACTCAAAGCGGTGGGTTCGATGATGGGTTCGGGCGGTTTGGTCGTGTTGGATGAATCATCGTGCATGGTCGATGTCGCGCGCTATTTTCTGGACTTCACCGCGCTCGAATCGTGCGGCAAATGCACCGCTTGCCGCGAGGGCAATCAGCAGTTGAAGGTCATTCTCGATCGCATCACGCACGGGCAAGGGATGTTAAGCGATCTAGTTTTGCTCGAAGAAGTGGGCGAAGCGGTGAAAGCGGGATCGTTGTGCGGTCTGGGACAGACTTCGCCCAATCCAGTGCTGTCCACGCTGCGCTATTTCCGTGAAGAATATGAAGCGCATGTGATCGATCATCGCTGCCCGGCGGACAAATGTGTGATGAGTGACTAGTAACGAGTGAGGCGAGCATGCCGCGAATAACGATTGATGGTCAAAGCGTTGAAGTCGCTGCCGAAGCAACCGTCTTGCAAGCGATTCGACAGGTGGGCGCGCACTTGCCGACGTTGTGTTATTGGGAAGGCTTGCCCGCTTATGGGGCGTGTCGCTTGTGCTTGGTGGAGATGACTGAACCGCAAGCGCAAGTCATCGCCGCGTGCGCGTATCCCGTGGAAGATGGGATGTCGATCGAGACACAGGGCGAACGCGCAGTAGTCATTCGCAAGATGATGCTGGAATTCATGCTGGCGCGTTGTCCTACGTCCGATGTGATTCGATCCTTGGCGCGTGACGCGGGCGTAATTGAATCGCGCTTTGCTTCGACAACGGACGCGAATGAATTGTGCATCTTATGCGGCTTGTGCGTGCGCGTCTGCCGCGATCTGGTCGGCGCGGCGGCGATCGGCTTTATCGGGCGCGGGACCGATCGGGTTGTTGGCGCGCCGTTTCAGATTCAGTCGGACGCGTGCATTGGCTGTGCGGCGTGCGCGGCGGTGTGCCCCACGGGCGCGATCAAGATCGAAGACGTGGATGGGCAGCGCGTCCTAAGCACGTGGAATACGCGTGTGCCGTTAAAACCGTGTCCCGCGTGCGATCAACCCTTTGCGCCTGATCCGATGATGTTCCTGCGCGAATTGGTGAGCGTGAGCGCGGAGTCATGGGACGTTTGTCCAGACTGTCGGCGCAAGCAAGCCGCAGCCCAGCTCGGCCTCGCGCGGATTGCCACCTCGATTTAGGATTTCCGCACCAACGGCAAATACACGCGCTGTTCAACGGCGATCGTCGTGAATTGCCACAGCGGCCCGATGGTTTGACTGAGACCATCGCTGGCGGTTACGCGCCAATAGTAAAGCGTGTTTGTGAGCATGCTTGGCGCGTAGAGTGCTTGCGTCGCGGTGAAGAGAGTCGTCGGCGGATTGTCGTTGCCGATCGCGACCGTGTATGTCACTGGCTGTCCATCGGGGTCGCCACCTTGCCACGTCAGCGGCTGATGCGTCAGGACGTTGGCGGCTTGATCGGCGGGACTGGAATTGCTCGGTACGTTCGGTGCAAGGTTGTTGAACCCCAAGATTTTCAGCGCGATGTTGTGGCGGATGTTATCCAGTAAAGCGCCATCGTTCTTCCAAAGGAACTGTCCGTTCACGAGCGGCGGACAGCCGCTCCACTCGCAACGCCCCAGTTGACCATAGGCCCGCGCCACCTGATCGCGCGCATACCCGCCGTAGCCACGCTGTTCAGCCAACTTGAATAAGGCCCAATCCTGCAAGCCTGCGCGAATGACCTTCAGCCGATAGGATGGCACTGGCCCATCGAGTGTGATGTCGTTCGGTGAACCGTAACCTTGAGCGGCATCGGTGCCATCGTGATTACCCGGATAGATCAACACACCATCGCCGGTCTTGTTGTAGTCGACGTTGGGTCCCCACGGATTTGACTCGTGCCAGTCGGTGGTATCCCAATACAAGAAGCCGGTCGCGCCCTCATACCAACTGCCCCATAACATCAAGCGCGGCTCAGCGCCCCACAGCGTGTTAGTCGCAAATGTCGGATAGGGCGCGCTCTGCGCGTTGCTTTCGTAGAACCACAGTTGAATGTTCTGTGCGAAGAGATTTGGCCAATTGCTGCGCCCGTAAGGAATTTGATTGGCCGGTGTGGTGGTGTCGAAGTTCCAGTGATCGTATTCTTTGAGCGCCACCGTGTAGATGCCCAACGCCGGATTGAGCGTGCTCACATATTGCGGCGTCGGCGTGGTCGTATCCATGATATGCGTCTTCCAACTCGCGTCACCGGCCTGCAGCAACTGCGAATCTTGCACGATGGCCGCATACGAAGCCGGATCGGGTTCGTCGAGGGCGTATACAATCGTGGACGTGAACCAACCTTTGGCTTTGAGATGCGTCGCCCACGCTTGCGCTAAAGCAGTGTATTGAGCAGAAGAGCATGTTTGTTCGTAGCCCCAACTCGCACCGGGCGTGAACGGTGACTCAACGCGGCTGCTTGGCACACCGTCGCTCCAGTAAGTGCCAGTCATATACGGCTGCATTGCGGCATCATAGGCCGCCCAATCGCTGGGCGGATTGCAACCGTTGCCGGGATCAGGAATGAAAGACTGTGCCGTATCGATGCGATGCGTATGCGCTAATTCCTCGTAACGCTTCACCAGCGTGCGCGCATACGGTGTCCAATCAAGCCAACAGTTGTTGCCCGAACACGCATAGGTGTTGCGGTGATACCAGATCAACGGACCTTCCGACATTCTGAAGTGCGTCGTCACTGATCGCATATCGG
>JAXLWI010000114.1:0-7600 GCA_046328575.1 Anaerolineae bacterium | reverse complement strand
ACCTGGATACATGCCGAGCTTGACGCCGTCATGCAACCCATCAAGACCGGTGCGCGTCTGTCGCCGCAACAAATGCCTGTCGTGAACTATGTTGCTCCTGGCCGACCAATGATCGTCAACAATGTCAGCGCCGATGAGGTTACGCAGCCAATTCGCTTGTTGATGCATCGCTTTGGGATAGAGGCGATGATCGCGCTACCGATGGTCGCCGGCCGTGACTTGCTCGGTATCTTATTCATCGGTTATCGACATCCGCACGTTTTCCAGCCTGACGAGATTCAGACTCTACTCACGCTGAGCGGTCAGGCAGGCACTGTATTACAGACACAACGCTCGTTGACAGAGACGCAAGCCGCCGTGCAACAGTTGAACTTGCTAAATCGCCGGTTGACGGGCGAAGCCTGGTTAGGGTATGCACAGCCACTGGGCGGACAATTGACAGTTCAGGATACGGCCCCATCTGTTAGCGATGACGCGCTGGCAGCCGAGTTGAAAACTCCGCTGATCGTACGCGGCGAGACGATCGGTTCGCTAGGCCTTCAGGACACACAGCCCGATCGGATGTGGAGCGATTCCGATCGGGAGTTGTTAGCTGCAGTCGCCAATGAAGTCGCGGCCGCTATCGACAATGCCCGCTTGCTTGAGCAGACTGAGCGCCGCGTTCAACGCGAACGCTTGCTCGCCGAGATCAGCCGCAAAATGTTGGCGGCCAGAGATCTGACTCATATCGCGCGAGTGGCGGGCGAGGAACTAGGGCGGGCGTTACATGTCGCGCATCTGGGCGTCGTGATTGGCGCGGATAGCCCAGCACCAGAGCCAGGCGAGAATGGACTCCGAGACAAAGAGGGAACCCTATGAGTCTGCGTCGTAGAACCTTATTCATTGGCGCGGCCCTGCTAATTGGCCTCATTCTCACGCTCTACGTGATCCTCTCCAGCGTGATCACGTCGAATTTTGCTGAGTTGGAACGACAGTCGACAGCGCGCGATGTGCAGCGTGTCATGAATGCAGTGTCCGACATGCTAAACACGCTCGCGTCGAACGCCACCGACTACGCAAAATGGGATGACATGTATGCCTTTGTTGAGGATCATAACCTGGAGTTCGCCACCGCTAACATTGACAATGGCGCATTTGTCAACTTGACCGTGAACCTGGTGATGGTCGTTAACACAAGTGGCGACATCATCTATGGCAACAGCTATGACCGTACAACTCAAAAGTCTGGTCCTGTTCCGCCCGAATTCGTCAACCGCTTGACGGCAATCCAACAAAGTGGCCCCAATGGACTGGCTAGCTTCGTGGTGTTGCCGCAAGGGGCGCTACTGTTTGCATCTCAGCCCATTCTTAAATCCGGCGGCTTGGGAACCAGTCGGGGTACGTTCATAATGGGGCGGTACCTGGACGACGAGGCCATCAAAGAGTTGAGCCTGAAGACGCAGTTGTCAGTTGGAGTCAACGCCAACGACGCGCAACTGCCGAGTGCGCTAAAGTCACTAGTGGCTAAATTGTCAGCGGACACGCCCATTGCTCAACAAGTTATCGACGAGAATTCCATTGTCGCAGGCAGTCTGCTCAATGATGTCGACGGGCAATCGACCTTGCTGGTAACGGTTACCGATCCGCGTTCGGTGCATCAATTCGCGCAATCTAGTCTGACGTACCTCGTGGCGGCCCTCATCGGAGCGGGTCTGATATTCGGTCTCGTCATGCTCGCGGTGCTTGATCGAAGTATTTTGTCGCGCGTCACGCAACTCAGCCGGACACTTAGTCAGATGACCGTCCAGCGATCCTTGTCTCAGCGTTTGCCAGAAAATGGCAACGACGAATTGTCTGATTTGGCCAAGTCGTTCAATAACCTGGCTAACCAATTGGAAGGCACCGTCGATTCGTTGGAAAATCGCGTTGAAGAACGCACCGCCCAGCTGCAAGCGAGTGCCGATGTAGGTCGCGCCGCCACTTCACGACTCAATCCTGACGAACTCCTTAAGGAATCCGTCCAGCTGATCGCTGAGCGATTTGGTTTCTACTATGTGGGCCTCTTCTTGATCGATGACGCCCGACACTGGGCTGTCCTACGTGAAGCGAGTGGCCCTGGTGACACACCGTGGGTGTTGATACAAGCGGGACACCGACTGGAAGTGGGCGGACAATCAATGGTCAGTAGGGCCGTCACAACCCGCCAGCCAGCCATCGCGTTGGATGTCGGCGCGGCCGCCGTGCGATTTGCGAATCCGTTGCTACCAGATACTCGCTCGGAGATCGCCTTGCCCCTGATCGTCGGCGATCAAGTTCTCGGCGTGCTCGATGTGCAATCCACACAAGCAGCTGCGTTCGATCAAGCGAATGCGCTGGTCCTCCAAGCCATGGCCGACCAAATCGCCGTCGCTCTGAACAATGCCGCTCAATTCCGACGTGAGGCTGGTCGTGCCCAACAATTCACTGGATTATTGCAGGCCGCCTTGGAGTTGTCGGCGCAACCCGATCGCGCCCAGCTGCTCCAGCGGGTAGCGCAAGTGGTGACGTCGCTGGTTGATGCCGATGGGGTTGGTCTATGGTTTCCAATCGATGACAGCACGCTTGAACTTCAGTATAGTATCAACGTTGGGGCCGTCGAGTTCACGGGCCGCCAATTAAAGATCGGCGATGGCCTCAGCGGCCAAGCGTTTGCCAGCGGGCTAACGTTGCGGGTGGATGATTATCTGGATTGGTCCGGACATTCAGCCACATTCGCCGATGCGCCGTTCCACAGCGCGATCGGCACGCCCTTGTTGTGGCAAGGCAATGTCATGGGCGTACTAGCCGTTACGCGCTCGCAGCCTGGTCATCCCTTCACGGTCGAACATGAAAATCTGTTACAGATCATCGCCACACAAGTCGCGTCGGCGCTGGACAACCTGCGGTTGCGGGCTGAGCAACAACGCGCACTGGAAGAAGTGAACTTATTGAATCGGCGCCTCGTCGGCGAAGCCTGGCAAGCCGAAACATTAGGCAACGCGATCAAGTATGAGTATCACCCCCACGCTGGGGATGAACTTCCCGAGGCCGGCCTGGCGATGGAATTCCCGATTGTCCTTCGCGGCGTTCAGATCGGGTCCATCTCGGTGCAAGATGACCGACCGCGTGATTTGTCCGATGATGAGCGCAGCCTGATCGATGGCGTGGTACAACAAATGGCGCTGGCCTTGGAAAATCAACGATTGACCACCTCGGCCCAACAAGCCGCCCAACGCGATCGGACGATTGCCGAAACAGCCGACAAGATCCACCAGCCTACAGATTTGGACTCCGTCCTGCGCGTGGCGGTGGCTGAACTTAGACGCGTGACGGGCATCGATGGGATTGGCGTGCAGCTAGGTTTTGCGCCAGCCACCAACGGCAACGGGCACCACGAGGAACTGGGAGCATAAGCGTATGAATAACGGGCACACAGGCGAAGACTTGACTGACCGCCAATCCCAGCCGGAAGACTTGTTGCAGTTCAAGGCCGCTTTCGAGCATACGAACGTCGGTATGGCTATCGTTGCCCTAGATGGCCGCTTTAAGAACGTCAATCGCGCGTTGTGCGATATGTTGGGTTACACAGACGCCGAACTGATGGACAAACGTTTTGGTGAACTGACTCATCCCGACGATGTGGCTTCCAGTTTGACCAACTTGCGGTTGATGCTGGCCGGGGAACTCACCTCGTTTCGCGCGGAGAAGCGCTACTTGCACAAGGGTGGCGACACGGTATGGGTTGAACTGACCTCGACGTTAGTGCGTGACGAACAACGTCAGCCGCTCTATTTCATCTCGCAATTACAAGACATTCGACTACGCAAACAAGCCGAACAGGCGGCGCATCACCGTGAAGATCAATTTGCCGAAGCGTTACGCATTGCCAGATTAGCTAACTGGGAATTCGATATCGCAACCGGCAATTTCATGCTCAACGACCAGTTCTACGCCCTGCTCCACACGACAGCCGAACGCGAAGGCGGCTACGTCTTGTCCGCCGAGCAGTACACGCGGCGCTTTGTTCACCCTGACGACGCGCCCAGCCTTGGCCTAGCGATTCAAAGCGCGATAGAAGCCACCGATCCCGACCAAGGTGGCCAGTTTGATCATCGCGTTGTCTACCCCGATGGTAGTGTCGGCTACGTCACCGTGCGAATTCGCCTGGAAAAAGATGCAGCAGGCAACATCGTCAAAACCTATGGCGTCAGTCAAGACATCACTGCCCGCAAGCAGGCGGAAGAGAACCTGCGACGAGCGACTGAAGGTTTGCATGCCATTTTTTGGCGGGCTCAAGTCACGCGGGTGGACGAGCACCATGGAGAACCCGGTGAATTCCAGTGGGCCAATCAGTTTGCCAATTTGGATGCCATGCAGGATTTCCTGCCACTGCCCGATCGACCCGAGCTCTCACTCGCAGACAACTTTAACTCTACCTGGCTGGAAGAGGATCGCTTGGTGATGGATATGCGCAGCAGTGACGCGCTGCGCCGCGGCCTGGATGGCTATTCGCAAGAATTCCGGCTACGTGACGCCAACGGCAAGATCCACTGGATGTATGACGACGCTCGCATCCGGCGCTTGAACGAGAAACAATACGAAATCATCGGGTTCATGACGGATATCACCGCCCGAAAACAGGCAGAAGAGACGCTGGCTGAAGAACGCAATCGGCTGCGCGTACTGATCGATAACCTCCCCGATCCGATCTTCATCAAGGACCGAGATAGCCGCTACCTGGTCAACAACGTCGCTCACCTAAGCCTGGTAGGCACCAAGACCCAAGAAGAAGCGATTGGGAAGACCGATTTCGATTACTTTCCGAGCGAATTGGCCTCGCAATACTATGCTGACGAACAAACCCTCATGCAAGTCGGTCAACCGCTCTACAACAAAGAGGAAGCCGCGCTGAATCAGGCAACTGGCCAAAAGATCACCGTGTCAAGCACCAAAGTGCCGTTGAAGAATGCGCGCGGCGAAGTAATCGGCTTTGTCGGTTTCACCCAAGACATCACTGAACGCAAACGCATTGAAAACGCGCTCAAAGCGCAAGCAACTTTCTGGCAGCACTTGATTGACAATATCCCGAGCCCGATCTTCTTCAAAGACATCCACGGAATCTATCAAGGCTGCAATGTTGCCTTCGAAAAGTATCTGGGCCGGACACGAGATCAGATCATTGGACTGTCGGTCTTCGACATGTCGCCGCAAGATCTGGCCGAAAAGTATCATGCCATGGATCAGGTGCTGTTCGACAACCCCGGCACTCAGGTATATGAGTCCGAAGTTGCGTATGCCGATGGTTCCCGCCACAAAGTGATCTTTAACAAAGCCACGACTTTCAGCGCCGATGGCCATGTAGAAGGTTTGGTTGGCATCATCCAGGACATCACTGAGCGCAAGTCAGCGGAAGAGGCGTTGGTACAAGAACGCACCATCTTGCGCACGCTCATCGACAATGTGCCTGACTACATGTACGTCAAAGATACGGACAGTCGTTTCATCTTGGCCAATAGCACCACTGCTATGAACGTCGGCGGCTTCACGCCCGAGGAACTGATCGGTAAAACCGACTTTGACTTCTTCCCACACGAGATCGCCACGTCTTACTATAACGACGAGCAAGCGGTCATCCGCTCAGGTCGCGCGTTGATCAACCGTGAAGAGCCGACTATCAATGCCCAAGGCGAACGCCGTTGGCTGTTGACCACCAAAGTGCCGCTCTTTGACGCCCAAGGCAAGGTCATCCGGTTGCTGGGTATTGGGCGCGACATCACCGAAAGCAAACTCGCCGAAGAAGCCCTCCGCCGCAGCGAGGAACAACTGGCCGAAGCGCAACGTCTGGCGCAACTAGCGAACTGGGAATTTGACGTCACAACCGGCAACTTTACCTTCAATGATCAGTTTTACGAGCTGCTCCACACGACCGTTGATCGCGAAGGCGGCTATCAAATGTCGCCGATGCAGTACGCTCAGCGTTTTGTTCATCCGGAAGACGCGCCCTTAGTCGGGCAAGCCGTCCAGCAAGCGCTCGAATCAACTGATCCGAACTATCGTGGCCAGGCTGAGCACCGCGTCCTTTATGCCGACGGCGGTTTAGGATACGTCACCGTCCGCTTCGCCGTGGCGGAGTTTATCGATGGTCATGTGACCAAGACGTACGGCGCGAACCAGGACATTACGGCCCGCAAATTGGCCGAAGCCGAATTGCAACGTCTGCTGGTCGAAGAGCAACGCCGCGCGGTTCAACTTCGAACCGCGACTGAAGTATCGCGAGCGGCAGCGTCCATTCTTGATCCCGACGAATTGATCGCCACCACGGTGGAACTCGTTCGAGATCGGTTTGGGCTGTACTATGTAGGTCTGTTCCTGATTGACGAAAGCAATCAGTGGGCTGTGCTGCGCGCAGGCACCGGTGAAGCCGGCCGCACAATGCAGGCTAGTGGCCACCGACTGCCAGTCGGCGGGCAATCCATGATCGGTTGGTGTATAGCCCATCAACAGGCGCGTATTGCGCTTGACGTCGGTGATGAAGCGGTTCGTTTCGAGAATCCGCTACTGCCGTTGACGCGCTCAGAAATGGCTCTGCCGCTCATCAGTCGCGGCCGCGTGGTGGGCGCCGCTACAATTCAGTCGACGGAACCGAATGCCTTTTCGGCCGACGATATTGCTATCTTGCAGACCATGGCGGATCAGCTGACAACGGCAGTGGTGAACGCCCAGCTGTTCGAACAAACACGCCAGACCCTTGATGAATTGGACACGCTTAACCGCCGCTTAACCGGCGAAGCGTGGCAAACCTATACCCAACTAAAAGGCAACGAGCAAGCCGTCGTATGGCATTCAACCGATTCAACGTTGACGCCGCTGACCGAGACACACATGACCCAGTTATCGGCTGGTGAGGTCGTCACTCAGGTGGTGAACGACGAGGCGCATGTCAGTTTGCCGATAGCGTTGCGTGGTCAGTTGATTGGAGCGCTACGCTTCCGAGTGGCTGCGCGTCGTTGGACCGAAAATGCGCAGATGATCGCGACCAGCATCGCCGGGCACCTGGCACAAGCGGTGGAAAATGCACGCCTGATCGAGCAGACGCAGCGCACTGCTGCGCGCGAAAAGCAGATCGCCACGGCATCCGATCGCATCCACCGGGCCACCGATCTCGATCGGATGCTGCAAACTGCCCTAGAAGAAATTACCCGTATTACAGGGGCACAAGAAGTCGGCATTCAGTTAGGCACAACCGGCACTTCGCCGATCGAATCTTCAAACGGACAGAACGGTCAGAAATCTGGTCGCACACGTACCGTCGAGCAACCCACGGCTGATCCTGTGGCGGGTATACGTTAACAGGCGCTGGAGAGAGTTATGCACGATAAAGTTGGAACGCCCAACTCAAGTGATACCACCGCCGAAACCCGGCGCATCCGATCGCTGCTCATCACGCCGATGGCGGGTGCAGTAGTCGGCATGTTCGTGTACGCCTTGGTCGCGATACAAACTGGCGCATGGCAGTTATGGATTCCCGTGGTCGGTCTGGGCCTAGCGATTATTGGCGCGTGGCAAGCGTATCGAGTCGCGTCGCGCGCTTCAATACGCACGG
>JAXLWI010000113.1:0-7746 GCA_046328575.1 Anaerolineae bacterium | reverse complement strand
AGTTAAGTAAACGTCCCCGGCGCACTCATATTAAGTGCGCCGTTTTTGTTACGCCATAAACCCTTGCGATATTCATCTGTCGATGAAAGAAAGCTCATTGCAATGGCATATGTTACTGATAAGTCTTGCTGAGCCTTGAATTCCCAAGCGCTCATTTCGCTAGACAAGAATCTGTTGATTCAAATCCATAACCTTACTTAAGGCAAAGGTTGCCGACTGAACGATAAAGTAGGAGTGTGGCGACAGGTATAAGCCTGTACGGCGAGCTTTTGACACAATCCTTACCCGTTGGTTAGAAAACTGTAAACCACATCCAACTTCTTGCAAACTCGTCAGAATTACAATAAAAAATCGGAATTAGTAGCGCATTTCACTTATTTTCTAAACATTTGGGCGAGTTTTTGCGCTGCAAGCCAGATAGGTGAAAATACTCGATGTATGCTTCAGTTGCCGCGCCGGCGCTCCCCAAGTCGAGCGGGGAATTGCCACCTGACGCGGCATCCTCACTTGTTAGGCAGTACCCCCTTGCCGACGGTCAGCAAGCGATCTGGCTGGCCTCACAATTGTCGCCAAATACCGCGGTCTATCATATGACGATGGTTGCGCATGTCCACGCGCCGCTGGCTGCCGACGCGCTGGGGCGGGCCTTTCAGCGGATTGCCGATCGCCATGCGGTGCTGCGCACGACGTATCCCATCGTTGATGGCCAACCTGTTCAACGCATTCACACTTCGCTGCCGATCGACTTCGGCATCGAAGACGCCTTTGACGCTGATGACGCCGAGATCGATCGGCGTATTGAGCAGTTTCGGGGGCGCCCGTTCGACCTCACCCGACAGTCCATCATGCGTATCGGTGTGTTCCAACGCGCCCCCGATCGTTCTTTGATTGTGCTCGTATTTCATCACATCGCGGTCGACGGTTGGTCGATGCGTCTTATTCTGGATGACTTGCGCGCTTGCTACACGGCAGAGGTGCATGGCGTTGAGCCTGATCTACGCCCGGTCGCGCATCATTACACCGACTTCGTGACATGGCAACGCGACCTGCTGGCGGGTGCAGAGGGTCAACGGTTGTGGGACTTCTGGCGGCAGCAACTGGCCGGACCGTTAACGCCGCTGGCCCTCCCGTTCGATCGGCCTTACGATGCGTCACAGGCCTATCGCTATCAGGTGCAGTCCCTCACTCTTGACGCAGACCTCACCACGCGATTGAAAGCGTTGGCGTACACGCATGACACGACGCTGTTTACGGTATTGTTGACTGCGTTTCAAGTGCTCCTACGACGCTACACTGGTCAGGATGAGGTTCTAGTTGCGACACCCACGGCGGCGCGTGGTCGTAGCGAGTTTCGGCGGACGGTGGGTTACTTCGTTAATCCTGTGATCGTACGCGCCAACTTTGCCGACGATCCGACATTCACCGTAGCACTTAACCACACTCACACCACTGTGCAGCACGCTTTGGCACATCGTGACTATCCTTATGCGCGGCTGATCAATCAACTCCGTACAGCGCATAGTGCGCCGGGCGCAGCACTGGTTGATGTGATTTTCAACTACCAGCGCTTTGAGCGCTATCGGCACCTCGCCGATTTCATCACACCCGCTCTGGACCACGCGGTCAGCACTGATGGGCCGCCGGTTGAGCCGCTTACGCTGCCGATGGCTGACGACCAGTTTGCGCTCAACGTCGATGTATATGAGAACGAAGACGTACTTGATTGCACGTTGGGCTATAACGCCAGCCTCTTTGATTCAACGACGATCGAGCGGTTGCTGCAAAATTATCGGGTGTTGTTAGACGGTTTGGTTACTAATCCCGATCGGCCTGTCTCTATCTTGTCGCTATTGACGACGAACGAATTGCAACAAGTCCTCACCGATTGGAACTCGGTGCCACGCCCACTCGAATATGAAGCACTGCCACAGTGGCTTGAGGCGCAGGTCGTCCGCACTCCGGACGCGATTGCGGTGCAAAGCGATCGCGTTCAACTGACCTACGCCGAGTTGAATCAGCGCGCTAACCAACTGGCCCATCACTTGCTCTCTCGCGGCGTGCAGGCGGATACGTCGATCGGCGTAGCGTTGGAGCGCAGCGTCGAGCTGATCGTTGCGGTGCTAGGTGTGTTGAAGGCTGGCGCGGCCTACGTACCGATCGATCCACAATATCCCGCCGAGCGACAGGCCTTCATGCTGGCCGATTCGAATGCGGCATTGCTGTTGACACATTCCGAAGTTTTGGCATGTCTGAGCAGGAGTGACGTCGAGCAGGTGTGTCTGGATCGTGATTGGCCGCAGATCGCGACCCAGCCAACGCATAACCCGGTAATCGATCTGCGTGGCGATCAGCTGGCTTACGTGATTTACACCTCTGGCTCAACGGGACAGCCTAAAGGTGCGCAGATCACCCATCACAACCTTGTGCATTCCACGCAAGCGCGGTGTGAGGTTTATGAGCAAGGCGTGCGCGGTCTGGTACTGGTCTCGCCCGTTGCCTTTGATAGTTCCGTGGCCAGCATCTTCTGGACGCTATGCGACGGCGGTACGTTGTATCTGCCTGCGCCCGGTACCGAACGTGATCCCGCTATGCTGGTGCAACAGATTTCACAGTGCCGGCCCTCGCATTGGATTAGTTTGCCGTCGTTGTACATGGCTGTACTGGACCACGCTCAGCCTTCGCAACTGACGTCGTTGGAGACCGTCATCGTCGGCGGCGAGGCATGTCCGCTTGCGTTGATCGATCAGCACACGGCGTGTGTGCCGAACGCACGCTTGTTCAACGAATACGGACCGACTGAAGCGACGGTATGGTGCAGCGTCTATCGGTGCGATGGACAACCGCTCGGTCAATCGGTGCCGATCGGACGTGCAATCCCCGGCGTTACATTGTATGTGCTGGATGAACATCGACAGCCTGTGCCGATCGGTGTGCGCGGCGAACTCTATATCGGCGGGCAGGGCGTTGGGCGCGGCTATCTCAATCGGCCGGAGATGACCGCCGAAAAGTTCAGCGTCAATCCATTCGGCGAGGATCGGCTCTATCGCACCGGCGATCTGGTTCGCTATCGAGCGGACGGCAACCTTGAATTTCTAGGCCGAATCGATCAGCAAGTCAACATCCGTGGACAGCGCGTCGAACTGGGCGAAGTCGAAGCCGTGCTTGCGCGGCACGTAGCACTGCGTGCCGCGGCAGTCACCAGTTGGCCGTCGGCCGGTGGCGCACAACTGGCTGCGTACATCGTGCCTATAGAATGGCCTGCGCCGCTGGCCCGCGAGTTGCGCGCTTTCCTCAAGACGCAGCTGCCCGACTTCATGTTGCCGACAACCTTCACGTCACTCGATGTGCTGCCGTTACTGCCGAACGGTAAGGTCGATCGGCGCGCGCTTCCGCAGCCGACCACCGCGCGCTCGGCGATCAATGAGTTCGTCGTGGCGCGCACTCCGATCGAGGCGTTAGTCGCCGAAGTGTGGGCCGAAGTGTTGGGCGTGGACGTTGTCGGCGTGCACGATAACTTTTTTGAATTGGGTGGCCATTCACTATTGGCGACACAAGTCGTTGCGCGGCTGCGCGATGCCGTCCAAATCGATCTGCCGTTGCGGGCGGTGTTTGAAGCGCCAACCGTCGCCGAACTAGCCGCGCAAATAGAAGAGCGGCGCGGCACGACGCTCACTGCACCACCGATAACGCGCATCGATCGCTCTCAACCGCTGCCGCTGTCATTTTCGCAAGAGCGGTTATGGTTCATCGATCAATTGTCGCCGGGCAATTCGGCATACAACGTCAGCGGGGCGATGCGCTTGAAGGGCCAGTTGAACTTGGCTGCGTTAAAGCGCAGTTACCAGGCGCTGGTGCAACGGCATGAAGTATTACGCACGACGTTCGACACGCTCGATGGTCGGCCGGTGCAGATCATTGCGCCGGCATTGACGCTTGACGTGCCGTTGATCGATCTGCGCTCGTTGCCGCCCGCCGAACGCGAGGCGCGCCTCCAACAGCTCGCGCTTGATGAAGCGAGCCGCCCGTTCGATCTGAAAAACGGTCCGTTGATGCGTGTCTGCGTCGTCCAACTGACCGATGAGGATTACGCCAATCTCGTAACGATGCATCACATTGTGACTGATGCCTGGTCCAATGGCGTGGCGATTCGCGAATTCATCGCCTTGTATGCCGCCTATGTGCGCGGCGAAGAACCGATGTTGCCCGACTTGCCCGTGCAGTGTGTTGACTTTGCGGCGTGGCAGCGCCAGTGGTTGCAAGGCGACGAACTGGAACGCCAATTGGCGTATTGGCGCACTCAACTGGCGAATGTGCCAGCTTTGGAACTGCCCACCGATCATCCGCGCCCACCGTTGCCATCGTATCGTGGTGGGTTGAAGTCGATGCCGCTGGCTGATGATGTGTTGGTGGCTTTGACGACGTTGAGTCGTGAGTCTGGCACAACCGTGTTCATGACGCTGCTGGCGGCGTTTCAAACTCTGCTGTCGCGATATACCGCACAGACGGATTTGGCCGTGGGGGTACCGATTGCCAATCGGCAGTGGTTGGCCGCCGAAAATCTGATCGGCACCTTTGTGAATACTCTCGTGCTGCGGGCCGATCTAGGCGGCTCGCCGACGTTTCGTGAGGTGTTGGCGCGTACACGCGATGTGGCGCTGCAAGCTTACGCACATCAAGACTTGTCGTTTGCCAAGTTGGTGATGGAACTTCAGACGGATCGCGACACTAGCCGTTCGCCGCTGTTCCAGGTGATGTTCAACGTCATCAATGTGCCGATGCCGACGTTTGAGTTGCCAGGTCTGACGGTGACGCCGTTTGAACTTGATCGGCAAGGGGCGCAGTTCGATCTGACATTGACGGTCTCGACGATCAAAGCGATGCAGACGATCACACTTGAGTACAGTCTCGATCTGTTTGTGGACGACACCATCGAGCGGATGTTGGCTGAATTTGAGACGTTGCTGCGCGGCATCATTGCCGATCCCGATCGGCCCATTGCGACCCTGCCGTTATTACCTGAATCCGAACGGCAGCGCGTGCTGAGCGGCTGGAATGATACCGCGCTTGATTATGAGCGGACGACACTACACGCTGCGTTTGAGCGCCAAGCCGATCGGACACCGGACGCGGTCGCGCTGATTGACGGTGCTCAGCATGTGACCTATCGTGATTTGGAAGCGCGTGCTAACCAAGTCGCCCATCATCTGCGCTGGCAAGGCGTGGGTGCGGGCATGCCGGTCGCGATTAGTTTGCCGCGCTCGTTCGATTTGATCGCCGGACTGTTGGGCATTCTCAAGGCGGGGGGCATCTACGTACCGATCGATCCGGCGGCGCCACCCGAACGGCTCGTGTTTATGCTGCAGGACTCGCGCGCGCCGATCTGGCTCACACGGCGTGAAATCGCCGATCGTTATCGCGGCAATCAGACGCAGGCCGTCTGTGTGGATACCGATGCCGAAGCGTTTGCGCGCCAGCCGATCGATCGCGGCAGCGTGCCGCTACCGCCCGATCCGCTGGCCTACCTCATGTACACGTCCGGCTCAACCGGTACACCCAAAGGCGTGCTGGGTCGCCATTGGAGCGCGCTGAATCGCTTCAACTGGATGTGGCAGACTTATCCATTTGCGGCTGATGAAGTCTGTGTGCAGAAAACCTATTTGAGTTTCGTCGATTCGGTGTGGGAGATCTTTGGTCCGCTGTTGGCCGGTGTGCCGCTGGTACTGGTGCCCGACGAAGTGTTGAAGGACGATCGGCGCTTGGTGCAACTGTTGGCCGATCACAAAGTGACGCGTCTGGTGTTGGTGCCTTCGTTGTTGCGTATCCTGCTGTTCGCGCATGATGATCTGCAGCATCGTCTGCCGCATTTGAAATATTGGATTTCCAGCGGCGAAACGTTGCCGCTCGATCTGGCGCAGCGCTTTTGGCAAGTGTTACCTGACGCGACCTTGATCAATTTGTATGGGTCGTCAGAAGTGGCGGCTGATTCCACGTACTACGAAGTCAAATTCGATCCAGCCTTGCGCAGTGTGCCGATCGGGCGGCCGATTGCCAACACGCAGGTCTACGTGTTGGATGCTAGGCAGCAGCTGGTACCGATCGGCGTTACCGGCGAGATCGTCATCGGCGGCGAAGGCGTAGCGCGCGGCTATCATAATCGACCCGATCTCACGAACGAAAAGTTCATCGCCGATCCATTTAACGAGTCACTCACGCGCCGGTTGTATCGCACGGGCGATTTGGGTCGCTTCCGCGCGGATGGCGTCTTGGAATATTTGGGGCGGGCCGACCAGCAAGTGAAAGTCCGTGGCGTGCGGGTTGAGCTGGGCGAAGTGGAAGCGGTGCTCAAGCAGCACAGGGGTGTTGAACAGGCCGTGGTCGTAGCGCGAGAAGACATTCCTGGCGATCAGCAGCTTGTCGCCTACGTTGTGCCGCGGGATGCCGTCGTGACCCCGGTGGTCTTGCGTGACTTTGTGAAAGGTCATCTGTCTGAACAAGCTCAGCCCGCGGCATATGTCATGCTGGAGGCTTTGCCGTTGACGCCGAGCGGCAAAGTTGATCGACGGGCGTTGCCACAGCCGGAGCGCGGCGCGCTGACGACCACCGCCGCTTACGTCGCGCCGCGTGATTTGACGGAACGGCAGCTTGCCACGATTTGGGAAGAAGTCTTGCATCTCAAACCGATCGGCGTGCATAGCAATTTCTTCGAGCTGGGTGGGCACTCGTTGTTGGCGATCGAACTCTTTGCGCGGATCGAAGATATCTTTGGCCAGCGTCCGCCGTTGACTACACTGTTCCAGTCGCCCACTATTGCACAACTGGCAGCTGTGCTGTGCACCTCGGGCTGGTCCAATCACTGGTCGACGCTGGTGGCGATTCAACCGCAAGGCACACGCGTTCCATTTTTCTGCGTTCATGGCTTTGGCGGCGGCGTGATCGATTACGGCGAATTGGCGCGGCAATTAGGCCCCGATCGGCCATTTTATGGTCTGCAGGCGCGCGGGATGGATGGCGGTGCGCTGCCGCATACGCACATCGAGACGATGGCCGAGCACTACGTGAAGGCCTTACAGACGATCCAACCGCATGGTCCGTACCAAATCGGCGGTTATTGTTTCGGTGGCGTTGTTGCGTATGAAATGGCGCGTCAGTTGCGCGAACGTGGCGAAGAAGTTGCGCTGGTCGCTATCATGGAAGGGTACGCGCCAACTCGATCCGGCGCGCATCGCCTGTGGGCCTTACCCGGTGCGATGCTCAGCTTTGCGCAGAATATGCCATACTGGCTGCGCGACTATTTGGCGCTTGGTCGGCAGCAGGTCTTCACGCGAGTCCGTATGAAACTGACCGGTGGAGCACGCCGACTTACTCATCGGCCCGGCCATCCAGCCGCCATTCGTGTGGAAGACTATGTGCCCGATGTCTCCCGTATCCCGGAGATTCACCGCAAACTGATTGAAGTTCATCTGCGAGCGATGCAAGACTACACGCCGCGCCCGTTCGATGGTCGTGTCATGTTGTTCCGTGTGCGCGGCATGTCACTGTTCCGCGCGTCTGATCCGCAAATGGGGTGGGGGCGTCTGGCGCGCGGCGGCGTCGAGATCAAGATGATCGAAGGCGGGCACAACAACATCCTCGAAGTACCCTACGTCGAATCGCTGGCCGAGCAACTCAAAGCCGCGTTGATTTGAGACGGGCATGCATACGCTGAACCAATGGACTTTGCCGCCAGCCGATCTTTCCCTCGGCGAC
>JAXLWI010000112.1:0-8006 GCA_046328575.1 Anaerolineae bacterium | reverse complement strand
GAGGAAACGCCTATGAACGCCCACGACTTCATCGAAGCGATCAAAGCCGGGCACATCGATCAGGTTACACACGCGCTCGATCAGGACGCGGCACTGGTCAATGTGAAAGCCGACAACGGCCTCTCGGCGGTTCTGGTGGCGGCGTATTACAACGAGCCGAACATCGCGCAGTTACTGGTTCAACGCGGCGCAGCCGTAACGATCTTCGAAGCGGCAACCGTCGGTGCACTTGATCGAGTAAAGGCTTGGTTAGCCAAGCAACCGGATTTACTGAACGCCTACGCGCCGGACGGTTTCCAACCGATTGGTTTGGCGGCGTTCTTCGGGCACACCGCCATCGTCGAGTATTTGATCGAGCAGGGGGCTGAGATCGATGCGCCGTCGCAGAACAACATGCGTGTGCGGCCGCTGCATTCGGCGGTGGCGAATAAGCGCGTCGACGTTGTGAAACTGCTGATCGATCACGGCGCAGATGTGAACTCGACGCAGGCCGATGACTTCACGCCGCTGCACGAAGCCGCGCAAAACGGGCTGCTCGATGTGGCGCAATGGTTGATCGAGCGGGGCGCGCACGTCAATCCGCGGTTGTCGTCGAATAACAAGACCCCACTGACGCTAGCCATCGAATATCACCATGCTGATGTTGCCGAGTTATTACGCCGATACGGAGGCACAAACTGATGGCTGAGCACCCAACCTACGTCGCTGTTGTTCAAGTGCTACTGAGCGATCCACGCGTGGTGGAAGTCAAAATGTTCGGCATGCCGACACTCAAAGTAGGCGGCAAAGCTTTCGCAAGTCTGTGGGAAAACGGTGATCTGGTCGTAAAGATCGGCGCGCCACGTGTGCACGAGTTGCTCACAGCCAAGGCCGGACGGCAATTCGATCCCTCCGGCAAGGGCCGACCGATGAAGGAATGGATTATGATCAAGGCGCCGGCCGCGCAAGCCAAGAAAAAGTGGCTGACGCTAGCCGAAGAAGCTAAGGCGTTCGTCGATCAACCGTAATTTCACCGCCCAAGGGAGATCGCCATGTCAACTGCACCGCTCGTCACTCGCCGCTGGCTGTGGCCGCTATTGATCGCTACGACCTTGATCGCCGGTATCGCGCTTGGGTTGGCGATAACCCCGGCGGTCGATGCCGAGGGCAAAGCGAGACCTGCGCCCGAAGTCGCCGCCGAGATCGATCGGGTGGTGATCGAAACGCAGCCCAGCGTTTCCACAGTCAATGCCGGTTTCGATCAAGAACGTGTGTGGGGTCAATACAACGATTGGGAACCCGCTATCGCGGTCGATCCCAGTTCGTCATACGTGTATCAGTTGACCACACGCTACAACGGACCAGAGCCGTGCAATCGGTGCGCGGGGCCGTATATCATCTTTCGTCGCTCGCACGACGGCGGCGCAACGTGGGAGCCCGATAAGTTTCTGACGCCCTATCGGAAAGCCCACAACGATCCGCAGATCGAAGTTGCGAATGACGGCACGATTTACGCCGCGTGGCTGAACGATTACGTGCCCGGTATCAAGTTCCTCAAGTCGAGCAATCACGGCGATACGTGGTCCGCGCCGATCGCGATCACGACGAAAGCCGGTCAACCCAACTGGTCCGATAAGCCGATCCTGGCGATCTCGCCGACAGGCCGCGATGTGTACATCGCCTTCAACGCCAGTGATGCCTACGTAGTCGTCTCGCACAATTTCGGCGCGACCTTCTCCAAGCCGATCAAGACCAACAACGACACGCGCTATTGGTTTCACAACGGCGGGGCCGTCGCACCCAATGGCGATGTGTACTTCTCCGCCGTCGATTACAGCCAGGACTACACCGGCGATTCATATATCAACGTGTTGAAGTCAACCAACGGCGGCAAGACGTGGACGACGACGCGCGTTGACACGTCGAAGCAAATGCCAGACTGTGCGTGGGCAGCGGGCTGTTCGTTAGGCTTCTTTGGCCCATCGGCCGCCCTGGCGATCGACACAGCAGGCACGATCATGATCGCCTACAATGCGGGCGATGTCGCCGGACAGCCGCAGAAGATGTGGGCGCGCACGTCGACCAACGGCGTAACATGGAGTGCGCGACAGGAACTCTCGAACGGCGCAACGACGGTAAACAATGGTTTTCCGGCCTTAGCGACGGGACCGACCGCAGGCGATTTTCGCGTGGCCTGGCAAGATGATCGGAACGGCAGTACAACCGCCTGGAATACGTGGTATCGCAGCACAAACAATAGTGGCACAACCTGGAGCGCTCCGATTCGGCTATCAGATCTAGGCACGGGCGCGCCGTATAAGAACACGAACGGTTATGCCTTTCCATACGGCGACTATTTCGAAGTCGCCGTCGATGCGGCGGGCATGGCGCATGTGATTTGGGGCGAGGGGACCAGTTATACCGGCCCCGGCGGCACGTGGTATACGCGCGGGAGATGACGTCCGTGTGGGGAAGTGGGACGCTATCGTAGGCTGCGCTATCGAATCGCGGCCGACCCTGATCTGCCGCATTTGGAGGCGCACACTGACCGACTTCTACGGTGCGCGGAACATCGGCCGGAAATAATGGGCCAGGCCCTCGCCTAACCCGCCAATTTCTTCAACAGGTCTGGCCGCTGGCGCAACGCCAGAGCTGCGCTGTTCTTAAGGTTCTTCATGTAGGACTTCAAATCCTCATACGCGGCGTTGCGATCGGCGGTTGCTTTGGCCGCCTCGCTGCCCACCACGTTATGATAGGCGCCGACTACGCTTGGCAGTTCAAGCAAAGTTTGACGCTCCGCAATAACGGTCTGTAGCCGCTGTTGCAATCGGCAACCTTCAGCCAACCGGGCTGTGCCATAGCCCCGCCCCGATAACAGACCGGCGATTTCGACATCACCCAGAATCGTGTTCAAGTAGCGGGCCGCGGCTGCGCTGAAATCAGCAATGGCTTGCTCCTGCGCGGCTCGGCGACGGTTCAGTTTAGAAGGTGGCTTGCGGATGCTTAACATGCGGCTCCATGCCCTTACTGCTGGCTCGACGGGCAATCTGGTGATGATCTCTTAATGCCAAAAGTCTTCAGTTTCTTACACGGGCTGGAAAACACGCAACGGAGAATGAAACGTGGAAACAAACAAGGCGATCACGTCGGATCGCCTTTTGAGTCATTCACGTATGGCAAGTCAACGATTGGAGAGTGTTATCCCGCCAGCCCGGCCACCAGCAGATCGAGCGCCAGCACATCGCTGGTGACACCGGTCTTGATCTCCACGTCGATGTCCAGCAGGCGGCGATAGATCGCCTCCAACTGCGCGAGGTCGCGGAACATGCGTGCCTGCTCACCGATCTTCTTAACTACAAAGGGATGCGCGCCGATCTCTTTCGCCATTTGATCCGGCGGCAGATTGCGGGCTTGCAGCTCTTTAACCAGGATCAACAATCGGAATTGCCGCACGATCATGGCCAGCAACCCCAGCGGATTCTCGCCCTGATCGATCAGACGATGCAGTTCGTGCGCGGCGTGTTGGCCGTCGCGTTTGCCGAGGAAGTCGACCAGATCGAAGACACTGCTGGTGCTGGCGTCGATCACGAGGAGGTTCACATCTTTGTCGGTAACGGGCCGCGCGCCATTGACGTAGGTCAGGAGTTTACCGATTTCCTGATCGAGCCGCCGCAAATCGCCGCCGATCAATGTCGCCAGTCGCGCCGCAGCTTTGCCTTCGAACGTGCCGCCGTGCTTCTTAGCCCGATCGGTGATCCAGCGTGGCAGTTCTCCTAACGGCGGCTGAGCAAACTCGATAACGGTCTTGCCGCTTTGCCTGGCGGCCAATTTCAGCACAGGATGCGTGTCTTTGATCGTTTGCGCTTCGACCAGCACCAACCGCGTGGTCTCCGGCAAACGCGGTAGATAGTCCAACAGGCCGCTCAACATTTCCTTGCTCGAACCTGATCCCGCCGCGTCATCGCCGTCATCGCCTTTGCCCTTGCGCGCGGCGAGGCGCGTCAACAAACCTTCAACCACGACGAGGCGCTTATCAGCCAGAAACGGTATGGCTTCGGTGGCGTGCTGCAATTCGCTCAATGTCACCTTGCGCCCGTCGAGCACCGTCACGTTGAGATCACGCACCGATTCATCGCCGACTTTCTGCTTGAAGTCGGCGACGCGCTCGCTGCGTTCTAGTTCGTTTTCGCCGTGAAGGATGTAAAACATAGGTTAATCAGTGTCATTGCGAGGAGCGCTCTGCGCGACGAAGCAATCTTAGCCTATTTGTCCACGAGATTGCTTCGCCTTTATGCGGCTCGCAATGACGCTAGCTGCTGTGCGTCTCGACGTAGTGGACGGGCAGGCCACCGCCCCGACTGAGTTTGCGGACACCCGTGATCGACAGATCACCCATCTCGGCCAGCGTGGTCACTTTCTCTTGCAGCAGTGGACCGACCGGCTGAGCGGCCATGAGAGCTAGCGTCGCTGCGACGAGCACATCGGGCAGGCGCGACAACCGATTCTTTTGATCGCCGATGCTGAGCGCCGTGAACGCTGCTAAGCCCGCGAACGTGCCTGACGTGAGATAGTTCGTGCCGCAACCCGGATGAATCGCCAGACGGCTTTCGCCGCGCCGCAAACGATTGAGCGCGTCGTAGGCGGCGGCCGTCAAACTTTCCTGTGTCACATCGCCGTAGAGGTAGAAGCCAAACGGCGTTGAGCGGCCAGCCAGCGGTTTGCCCGGCAAGGCCGCACTCAACAGATGAATGGTCGCATGTTCCAGCGCGTGATTGCGCCGCGTACGCAGGACAAGAGAAGTTAAGAGGTTCATAGATTTCGCTTTCACTACTTGAATCTACTGGCTCACATCCGACGGCCCAGCATGCGTGGGCTTGGCCACAATGATCAGCCGATGCGTGTTCGTCCAATATGGCCAGCACGTCACCAGCGTCAGCCGCTCGTCGTTTGTGGGTTGAATCCACTGCGCGTTCTTTAAGCGCACCTCGTACGGTTGATCGCGATCGGCCAGGATCTTGCGCGTGGTCACTTTGTAAACGAACATCTGACCGTTGGATTGAATCTCAATCTCGTCACCGATCTTCAAATCGACCAGATAACGGAATACCTCGCCGCCGATGTTGTGATGCCCATCCAATACGGTATTACCGACTTCACCCACACGCGCCGAAGTCTTTAGCCAACCCGCCGCAAAATGATCGGGCACATCCCACTGGCTGGCGCCGTTGATGACATGCCAGCCCACCGTCTCGATCGGCGCGTCGAGGTTGATGGCCGGGATGACGATTCGCTGTGGCGTCTGCGGTCCGGCATCCGGTGTGGCCGTTGGGCGCGGTGCGGCGATCAACGTGGCGGGTGCAATCGTTGGATTCAATTCCAGCGGCGTTTCCGGCAATTGCGCGGGCGCGGCGTTCTGTCCTTCGACGGGCAGGGGCGTCACCGTCGGGCGCAGCGGCGGCGCCGCCTCGCCGAAATCGGCTGGTTCAGCGCCGATCGGTTGAGTGGATGCAAACGCCGTCAGTGCCCCGGCCACGATCAAGATCAGGCCAGCGATCAAGAGCAGAGTGCCGATCGGGTTGCGGCGCGGCTTACCGGATACAGTCATGAGGCGATTATACCATCCGCTATTCTGGTACGCGGCGATTGAACGATCGGATGCAAAACAAAACGAGACGGCTGGCGGGCCGTCTCGTCGTAAAATACATTGTGGTTCGACTTAAACTCACGCCTTCGCCGGCTGTGTGGCCTGCGGTGCACTGACCGGTTGCTGCGTTGTAGCAAAGCGGAAACCGATAAACATGATGATGGCGCCGAGCAACTCGCTGATGAACAGGTAATCACCCAAGCCGCGGGTGACTAACACGCCACCCATCGCTGGCGACAACGCGCCGGCTGCGATCAGCACGTTGCCCAGCACACGCTGCGGCATGATACGCTTGCGCCAGAAAATATAGGCTGAATACAGTGCGCCGCCGACCAACGCCAGCGTACCGTAGGCGGCAAACACCGCTAACAATGTCGTCGTCAAACCGGTGCGCTCCATGACTTCTTTGTATTGGCCCGACACAGGTTTGGCAATGTCATACTTTGCGTCTTGCGTCGGCAAGCTAAACACGTGCAAAGCCGTGAACAATGAGGCCAGTATCAAGACGATCAACAACAGGTTGGCCACATTGCGCCGCCGCACCAACAGATAGATCGTGCCCTGACCGAGCCAGGCGGGTGTCAACACCGCGCCGAATAGATACCATGTGTGCAAGATAAACGACGAATAGCCAAACGCTAGATACGCTTCGGCGAAAGTCCCCAGACCATACATCACAAAACCGAGTCCCCACAACAACAAATGCATGCCGCCGCGCTGGCTGTAGCGCCGCAGCACGAAGAATGCAAACACAAACACCACCAGCGTCGAAATAAATGGTAACACGTGAATCATACTAGCTCCTCCACTTAGAATACTGACGGAAGACGCACGGCCGCGGTCTACGCTGGTCTTCGGTCAGCCGTCATCAATAACCGGTCCCCGCGCCCAATACGACGGCAGCGATCACGACCAACAACACCACGACCAGCACGCCAATGGCAATGGGAATGATGCGATTGTAAAGCACATTCGATGGCACGCGCGGTGTTTGCTTGCGCGGCGCGGGCACGGCGTGGGTCGGCACATCCGATCGATCATTCATGCTGGCCGTCCGCTTCCAGATAGTTTTCGATGAGTTTGATCAAGACCGTGTTGGTGAACTCGCTCAGTCGCCCGCTTAGTGACACCCAATCTGGCGCGCCTGACAGTTCAGTGTAATTAGCCATTTGAATCAGGCTTTCCACCAGCGAATCGCGAAAGAACAAACAGGCTTGCACGGCTTCCGTCAACTTCAAACCTTGCTGCCGTGCCAGGCGGGCATAATCCACGCCGAGCGTCTCTGCCACAGGCGGTGGCGAGGCGGCTTCCGGCTCGTTTAACAGCGAAGCGAGTTCGGTCATGAGCCGGCGACCCAGTTCGCGGTGTTGAACCCGATCGGCTTCCCCCAACCGATCGAGCCACGGCAAAGCCGCGTGGTCCATCGCCAACCGCACGCGGCCCAGTGCACTGTGGATCAGTAAATCGATCCCCGGCGAAGTCTCACGCTGCGACTTTGACCAGCGCAGCAGATCCGACTTGCGAAAGCGCCGATGACCGCCCGCCGTGCGCTGGGTAGCCACGCGGCCCTGATTGGCCCAAGCGCGCAGCGTTACGGGGTGCACGCCCACCAATTCAGACGCCGTACTCAGCGACAGCCATTCATCGTCCATGACTGGTACAGTCGTATTCGTCATGATCAAAGTTACGCCTAAAAAGTTAATAGAATCTAAGCAAGTCGGAGGCGATTCTAGCCTTTTCGGCAGATTTGTCAAACCTCGGCGCGCTGTCTATAATGTTTATCCAAGTCTATGGTAATGGGAGGCCTGATGAGCGAATCCAATTCGAGCCGCTTTGAAACGTACATCGCCATCTGCGTGGCGATTGCCACCGTCGTCGGCGCGATTTTGGCCGCACGCGCCACGCTGCTCAACGACGACGCCAACACAGCCGATCAGACCGGCCTGGGCAGCACGTTGGATCTCGCCCTAACCCGATCGAGCATCGAGGCCCAGCGGACCCAAAACCTGACGGCGTTTCTGGATTATTCGCAGCGGCGCGAATCGGCGCTGTTGATGTCCCAGCAGATGGATCAGATCGATTCCAACAGCGAACGCTGGGTCGAACTTGACAATGCGTCGTCGGCCGAGTGGAACAAAGCCATCAACAGCCGCTACTTCTTCGACACCAACTACTACGACAAATTCAACAACACCTGGGATCAGCAGTCGTTTATGGACGGGCGCTTGATCGAAGCGGCCTCGTTCACCGATTTGAATCCGCAGCCACACTTTGACGACGCCGAAACGGGCCGCACTAAAGCGGCTAAATTCGTGGGCGTCATCGCGGTGCTGTCAGTGGCGTTATTCAGTTTCGCCGTCGCCAACGTAGGCCGATCGGGGTT
>JAXLWI010000111.1:0-8262 GCA_046328575.1 Anaerolineae bacterium | reverse complement strand
TTTCGATTGGCTCGGACCCGTACCGCTCGTAGGTCCGTTGGGTGGATGTTTACACACATGAGTTTCGCGATTCCGGTCAAGCGTTTACGAGAGTCAAGCACGCTGATCGCGTTTCACCATCCACTACCGAGTCATTCATTTCATGTGCTGCTCGTGCCAAAGCGTCCGTTTTCAAATTTGCTCGATGTGCCGCCAGATGCAATCGATTTTTTGCAAGACTTGTTAGCGACGACTCAAAGTCTGGTGCGTGAATATCGTCTTGAAGATTCGGGCTATCGATTCATCACAAATGGTGGGGCGTATCAGGATGTCCCCCATTTGCATTTCCATCTCATCGCCGACGATGCTGCCGGGGTGGGACCCTAGCCCCAACACGCTTGACGCATTACGTTCTACGCAGAATGTTAAGGACTCACCATGGACACTGCGACTCCTCACCTACGAATCGGCTTCATCGGTTTAGGCTTGATGGGCAAGCCGATGGCTGGCCATCTACTCAAGGCCGGTTATCCGCTGACCGTTCACAATCGCAGCCGCGCCGCTGTGGATGAACTCGTCGCACAAGGCGCGGTAGCGGCAGAGACACCCCGTGAGGTCGCGGCCAACAGCGATGTCGTCATCACCATGCTACCGGATTCGCCCGATGTCGAGGGCGTAGTCATCGGCCCCAATGGCATTCTAGCTGGCGCGCGGCCGGGCCTGATCCACATCGACATGAGCACTATTGCGGCCACCACTACGCGCCGCATCGCCGAGTTGGAAGCCGAGTACGAAGTGAAGCACGTTGACGCGCCGGTCAGTGGCGGTGACATCGGCGCGCGGAATGCCACTCTCTCGATCATGGTCGGCGGCGATGAGTATGCGGTCGTGGCCTGCCAGCCGATCTTCGAGACGCTGGGCAAGCGCATCATTCACATCGGCCCCACGGGCGCCGGTCAAATCGCCAAAGCGTGCAATCAGATCATGGTGGCCGCGCAGATGGTGGCGATGGGTGAGCTGCTGGTGATGGCGCAGAAAGCGGGCGCTGATCCCGAAAAGGTAGTTGAAGCCATCAAGGGCGGCGCAGCGCAATGTTGGACGCTAGATAACAAGCCGCCGCGCTTGTTCAAAGGCGTGCGCACACCGGGTTTCAAAGCGTCGATGCAATACAAAGATCTGAATATCGTTATGGATATGGCCAAAGCGTTTGGCGTCCCCCTGCCCGCCACTGCCGTCAACACTCAGTTGTTCAATGCGATGGTAGCCGATGGATTGGGCGATCTCGACAACTCGGCCATCATCAGCGTGTTGGAACGACTGGCACGGGTTCAATTGCAGACAAAGGACGAGTAAGCCGTTACGTGATGAGCGTTATGCAGTGTGACTTGTGCATCTATTCAGGGAGGTTGACATGCAATTAGCGGGCAAAGTCGCCGTGGTCACCGGGGGAGCGCGCGGCATCGGGCGCGGGATTGCGCTAGAATTGGCGAAGCGCGGTGCTAAGGTTGTGGTCAATTACAACTCGCGGCCGGATGCGGCTGACGAAGTTGTGCAGCTGATCAAGCAGGCTGGCAGCGAGGCCATCGCCGTGCAAGCCGATGTGAGCCAGATGGAGCCGGCTCAGAAGTTGATTAAGGCGGCCACCGACTTTGGCGGTCGGCTCGATATCTTGGTGAACAATGCCGGGCTGACGCGCGATATGCTGCTGGCCATGATGCCCGAAAGCGATTGGGATCTGGTCATCGCCACGAATTTGAAGAGCGCGTATAATTGCAGCAAAGCAGCCTTGAAGCCGATGATGCGCCAGAAATACGGTCGGATGGTCAACATCACATCGGTGGCGGGTCTATCGGGCAACGGCGGGCAGACCAACTATTCGGCGTCGAAAGCGGGCTTGATCGGTTTCACTAAATCGTTGGCAAAAGAAGTCGGCGGGCGCAACATTACAGTCAATGCCGTCGCGCCCGGCTTCGTGCCGACTGATCTAACTAACGAGATTCTGAGCAAGATCCAGGAAGACGCGGTCAAAGCGACGCCGTTGGGGCGGCTGGGCACAGTCGAGGATGTGGCGTACGCGGTGGCGTTTCTAGCATCCGATGAAGCCGCTTTCATCACCGGACAGGTTCTGAGTGTAGACGGCGGCATGGTGATGCAATAGCAGCGGCCATTGGCCGCCTGTCACTCCGACAGGAGTTTGTATGTACGAAGAATCGCAAGGCACCATCACGATTGCAACAAATGTGTTGACCACCATCGCACGGTTGACAACGCTCAGCGTGCCGGGTGTCGCCCGTTTGGGCAACAGCGGTCAAGTGTTCCAGGCGCCCGGCGGCATCAACGTTCGCGTGGTTGAGCGGCGCGTGAAAGCAGATATTTTCGTCGTGGTCAAGTCGGACGCCAACTTCTTTGAGGTCGGGCAAAAGATTCAGCACGAAGTGGCGCGCTCGATCAAAGAGATCGTCGGCATGGATGTGGAAGCCGTGAACGTTCATATTCAAGATGTGGCGCAGGTCACCGCGCCTGAGGGCGAAACCACCGCATAAGATATCGTGAAAAGTCGCCGCAAAGCGCGGAGTGTCGCGCTCAAAGTCCTGTACGAACTCGATACGACTCAGCATCAGCCGGGTACGGTGTTGACTAATCGGCTAGCTGAAGAAGCGCTACCCGACGATGGCGCGGCGTTTGTCAATCAACTGGTGACCGGCGTACTGCAAAATCGCGATCGGTTGGATGAGTTGATCCATCGGTACGCGCCGGAATGGCCGGTCGATCAGATCGCCATCATTGACCGCAACGTGCTGCGCATCGCCATCTACGAGTTTGACATCGCCCACACCACACCGCTGAAAGTGGCCATCAACGAAGCGATTGAATTGGCTAAGGCGTATGGCGCCGATAGCGCCCCGCGCTTTATCAATGGTGTGCTGGGGGCCTTGGCCGAACCGCTTGCACCATCAGTCGGGCACAAAAAACGCTGAGCTGTATGGAAATCTTTGGCATTGGCCCCTTTGAATTAGCGATGATCGCGTTGATCGCGTTCATCTTTTTAGGCCCCGAACGCATTCCGGGTGTAATGCGACAGTTAGGCCGCGCGATACGCCAAATGCGCAAGATGACGCAGGACTTAACGCGCGAATATGGCGGCGAATTGAACGAGATCACGAGCGCCGTCAACGAAGTGCAAAGTGAAATCCGCGGCGTGCAGCGTGATTTGAACCAGGCAGCGCGCGGCGTCCTGGTACCGCCGACGGTGGACGAACACAAGATCGGCGAGATGACCAAATCGCTGACATCGACTGTCCCGACTCCCCCAGCGCCCGCCGCGCCAGCCGAACCACCTACCGTCGAGCCTCCGCCTTCGGCGCCAACGAAAACCGACGAGCCACCGTCGGACATCATCGATTATCGGGCGGACAAATGAGCAAGTCGAACGACAAAACCATGCCGCTCATGCAGCATCTGATCGAGCTGCGCAACGTACTCATCAGATCCGTAATCGCACTGGCGATCGGTACAGCGTTGGGCGCGATCTTTACGCCGCAGATTCTGCAGTTTCTCATCGCGCCGTATGGCACTGTCCTCCAAACGATCGACCCCACCGAAAACGTCTCGATCTATTTCCGGGTAGCGATCATGGCTGGCGCGGTGGTGTCGATGCCGATCTTTGTCTATCTGGTCTGGTCGTTTATCGCCCCCGGTCTGGAAGACAAAGAGAAGAAATACGTTCGGATCATTGTGCCCGGTGCCACGCTGCTATTTCTGATCGGCGTGGCGTTTGCTTGGGGGCTGATGCTGCCCGCCGCGATTAAGTTTCTGGCCGAATTTCAAGGCGATATCTTCAAAGCCAGTTGGCGCGCCGATGCCTACATCCCATTTGTCACGTCGCTGATGTTCTGGATCGGTGTCAGTTTCGAGATGCCGCTCATTGTGTTCTTTCTCGCGAAGATCGGCTTGGTCACGGCTGGCGTGCTGCTCAAAGGCTGGCGTTTTGCGGTGGTTGGCATCGCCATCATCGCAGCCGTCATCACGCCGACGGTTGATCCGTTCAACATGTTACTGGTGATGGCACCGTTGATTCTGCTCTACTTTTTCAGCATCTTCCTCGCCCGACTTGCCCGACCTTCTCAGGCCGAGTGATTCATGGTATACTCTCGTTAGAAAAAGATTCATGGTGCGTGGCGCGCCAACCCAAGCGGTAGTACGCGCCATGATGAGCATAAAAGTGTCATTGCCGAAGTTACACGGTCGGCAATGACATTTTGTTTTGAACCTACCCAACCTCATTTCCACCACAGGAGAGATGCATCATGCCAAAGACGAAGATTCTGATCATGGGCGCCGCGGGACGTGACTTCCACAACTTCAACACGTACTTCCGCGACAATGACGCCTACGAAGTGGTCGCGTTTACGGCCACGCAGATCCCCAACATCGACGGGCGACGTTATCCACCGGAGTTGGCGGGCAAGTTATATCCCAACGGCATTCCAATCTATCCCGAATCTGAATTGACCGATCTGATTAAGAAGCACGGCGTCGATCAAGTCGTGTTTGCGTATTCAGACGTGAGCCACGAAGCCGTGATGCACAAAGCCTCGCAGGCGTTGGCGGCTGGCGCGGATTATCGCTTGATGGGTCCCAAGTACACTCAAGTTAAATCGACCAAGCCAGTTATTTCGATTTGCGCCGTGCGCACTGGCTCCGGCAAGAGCCAGACCACGCGGCGTGTGACGCAAGTCCTCAAAGACCTTGGTTATAAGGTTGTGGCGATTCGTCACCCCATGCCGTATGGCGATCTGGTCAAGCAAGCCGTACAGCGCTTCGCGACCTACGAAGACCTCGATCGGCACGACTGCACGATCGAGGAACGCGAAGAATACGAGCCGCATATCGATCGCGGCGTGGTCATCTATGCGGGCGTCGATTACGAAGCGATCCTCCGCCAGGCCGAGCAGGAAGCGGACGTGATCGTGTGGGACGGCGGCAACAACGACATCTCGTTCTACAAGAGCGATCTGCACATCGTCGTCGCCGATCCGCATCGCCCCGGCCACGAAGTCACCTATCATCCGGGCGAGACGAACCTGCGCATGGCCGATGTCGTGGTGATCAACAAGATCGATACGGCCGATCTGGATCACATCGCCAAAGTGCGCGAGAGCATCATGAAGGTCAATCCGAATGCGACCGTAGTGGAAGCCGCCTCGCCAATCTTCGTCGACAACCCGAACGCCATCAAAGGTAAGGCTGTGCTTGTCGTGGAAGACGGCCCCACACTCACGCACGGCGAGATGGCGTATGGTGCGGGTGTCGTTGCGGCGCGGCGCTTCGGTGCGGCCGAGATCACGATCCGCGACCGTACGCGGTTGGCACGATCACGGCGACCTATCAGAAGTATCCGACCACCGGCGCGGTCTTGCCCGCGATGGGCTATGGCGCGGAACAGATGAAGGAACTGGGCGAAACGATCAACAACACGCCGTGCGATTTGAGGTGCTGGTCGCCACCCCGATCGATCTACGGCGCGTCGTTGAGATCAATCGTCCCTCACAACGTGCGCTACGAGTTGCAGGAGATTGGGCAGCCGACGCTGGCCGAGATCATCGAAGGGAAGTTCGGGCGCAAGAAGTAGGCTACAATACGTGGAGCGTGGTGCGTGATCAACTTCCATCACGCACCACGTTTTTGATCAAAGACAGAAACCAAGGGCGCCTATGTCGAGTCGAACACAACATTGGACACGGGCTGAGTTAATCGCCATGCTGGACGAGGTGTGGGCTAAATATCCGCATCGCTTGAGCGCCCTGCCCGTCGATGAACAAGCACGCTTTGCTCAACAACAAGGCTATGCTCGACCGCAGGATTTGCTGGCGCATCTGGGCGCGTGGCTCGAAGAGACGGTGCGCGTGATGCCGTACTTGCAGCGCGACGAACGCCCGCCGCGCAACTATGCTAACGATCAGCAGTTCAACGCCCAAGCAGTGGAACGTTTCGCCGCTGTGTCGCACGCCGAAGTCGAAGCGTGGTATCAGCAACAACGTCTTGCCGTGAAGCAGTTGACGCAACAGTTGCCCGATGATGCGCTTGAAATCAAGCGTGTATATCGCTGGCTCGTCGGCACGATCGTCGAGCACTACGACGAACATCCGTTACCTGAGGGAGATTCACCGTGACTTCATTCACACCGGCTTTCGTTGTGCATGGCGGCGCGTGGGACATTCCTAATCACGAAGTGGCGGGACATCTCAGCGGGTGCCGTGCGGCGGCGCAATTGGGTTGGTCAATTCTGCAAGACGGCGGATCGGCGTTGGATGCCGTGGAAGCCGCTATCCGATCGCTAGAAGATAACCCCGCGTTTGATGCGGGAAAAGGTGCGTGGTTGAACGCGGCGGGCGAAGTCGAACTCGATGCGATCATCATGGATGGCGCGACATTAAACAACGGCGCGGTCGCGGCGATTCAACACGTGCGCAATCCGATTTCGGTGGCGCGGTTGATGATGGAGCGCACGCCGCATTCACTGCTGGTTGGTCTCGGCGCGGAACATTTTGCACAAGCGCAGGGGATTCCGCTGTGTGATGAAAGCGAACTACTCACCGGCCAAGAACTCGAACGCTGGAAGATCATCAAAGGCAAAGCCGATTTCAAAGTTGAAGAGGCTTTCGGCGGCAAGCCGCACGGCACGGTGGGCGCCGTTGCGATCGATCGAGATGGCCACATCGCCGCCGGTACGTCGACGGGCGGCACGCCCAACAAGTTGCAGGGCCGCGTGGGTGATAGTCCGCTGATCGGCAGTGGATGTTACGCGGATGATCTGAGTGCTGGTACGTCGACGACGGGTTGGGGCGAATCGATCATGAAAGTAGTGCTGGCGAAGACGGCGTGCGATTTGGCCGCGCAGGGGCACACGGCTCAATCGGCAGCGGAAAAAGCGATCGGCGTGTTGGCCGATCGGGCGCAGGGGCTGGGCGGTCTCATCCTGATCGATCACCTCGGCCAAATCGGCATTGCATTCAATACGCCGCGGATGGCACGGGCGTGGATCGAAAATGGCGAAGTCGTCGCAAGAATCGACCGGTGAATTGAGCGCAGCGACTAGTTTAGCAATGTGTCAGTCAAATGACGTTACACTTTTGAGACGAAACGGTGTACAATCTAGTTACCAAGGGAGTTGCTCGCTCTCCTGCCGGTCCGCTTACCAGCCATAAGGGATTGCATCACCAAAGTACGGACCGTTTCTCGCACTTTCGGGCTGGCAGGAGAGCCATGAAAAAGAAGGGCCGAATTTCCAATGAAATTCGGCCCAGTTTGTTTTCGTGCGCGGCAGTGTTTAGGGCTTGCGCCTGAACAGCGCAAACGGCAACAAGATCATGGCGATCCCCGGCCAAATCCACGCGAGGTCGCCGGGGCCGTTATCGCCGGTCAGTGGCGCGATGCGGCGCAAGTGCAGCAACCGATAAGGCCCGGTGACCCGATCGAATTCTTCGTCGGTCATGGTGTGGGCATTCACGCCCGCCATGCGCCCCGCGAAGCCGCTATCGATGATGACTTGCCGCAAAATCGGCAACCGCACTTCAGGATGCGTCACTTCTTCAGCAACGCCCGTCCACCAGCCGTTGGGCAGCCAAATTTCCACTTGCGGATTGGCGAGGAGGTTACGATACCAATCGGACACGCTACCAAAGCCCGCTGTCACGTAGATTTCTTCATCGACCATGGCATAGTTCACGGGTGTGCGTCTTCGCTGACCGGACTTGCGCCCAATATGGGTGATGACCAGATAGCGCCCTAGTCCGGCGGGCCACATGTTCAGCCATTTGCCCATGCCCAAGCGCCACATCATCACCATGAAGCGATTGAGATATTTGAAGCCTTGCCGCAGTTTGCCTTCGAGTTCGGGATTGATGGTCATGAGGTCTGTCCTTGAATCAAGGTGTGTTGGGCTCAGTGCCGATTTAAGCGCTTCATCAAAACGATACGTGCCAGCATCTTACCACAGCTTGGTGATAAACGTCACGCACCCGACGTTTCACTGACCCGCGCCGAATCATCAGCAGCGGGTGTGGTATGATCGCTTTATCTTGCCTAGCGAGGGAAGCCATGGCGACGAAACCAACTTCAGCCGCCGGTCTGGGCTGCACGTTGCAACTGTTGCTCGTGCTGGCGATTCTGATCGTGGGCTACTTTTTGCTCCAATCGATCGGCCTGCCTGCCGGTCTGGGCAACCTGCTCAAGTTACCGGAACCTACGCCCACCAACATCGTGCAGCCCGCCGTGATCGAT
>JAXLWI010000110.1:0-9827 GCA_046328575.1 Anaerolineae bacterium | reverse complement strand
GAATGCCATGTACAAGGAATGGCTGCCTGGTTCATTCGGATCACGCCGATAAAGGCGCGTGGCATAACCGATGTCCACCTTGATCGTCGTCTCGGCGACGCGCGGATAATCCAGTGCTTCCAACCATTTGGGCGATTGTGATCCGCGCCCGGTCGCATCCACCACCAGCTCGGCGTTCAACAGTTCCCCGATCGCGCCCGGCGCTCGCCGCTGGATCTGTACCCCGCCGATGCGGGCATTCAAATCGGTCGCGACAAGACCAGTGAGGTCGCAGTCTTCAATCAATGTGAGGTTCGGGATCGCGAGCACACGTTGTCGAATGTGATACTCGAGGAAGGGACGACTCATTGCCACGCCGATCAAGCCACTATCGAAATCGACCTTGTAACCGCCGAAATGATGCCAGCGCAGAATGCGCGCCATATCCCCTTGAATGGCGCCACCTGCCACCAGCTCTTCAAACAAGCCGGGAAACAATTCCGACATGATTTGCTGGCCTTTTCCAAGGAGCCCATGCGTCTGGCGGCTTTGGCCCACCCCCTTGCGTGGCCCGGTTTCAGCCGAGATGCGATCGCGTTCGATCAACGTGACGCGTTCGAAGTGATCCGTCAGAATACGCGCGGCCAGCAGGCCGCTCAGGCTGCCACCCATCACGATGGCGTGCTGACCGATTTTGCCATTTGTCACAACTGATTGAGTCATCACAAGTTCCTCCGAATTGAATGCGTGGTTACGCTCTCAGTATGCCCCAAAGCATTACTCATTTACCAGCTCAATCGCTGCTCACTTCTTAGTCAAAAAAGACATCTGAAGTTGTTATCGATTTCGGGAGTCTAGGCTCGTCAGCAATCGTCAATCAACACGGTGACCAGTAAGTGTCGTCGCCGTCGAGGGTTAGGCGCGGACCGCAGACACTATCGGGCAGATAGCCCAGCGTCATGACTAGATCAAGACCGCGCAACTCGCACGTCAGCGCTCCTTGATCGGCTTCATACGCCACTCGGATGTCCTGCGCTTCATAGACACCTGTAAGCTTGTACAGCCAATTGGCATAGCATACGTCGCCAATGAGATGATGTATCTCGCGCACCTCCAACAGGCCGGGCCACACCTCAGGCGATTTCACCGGCTCACCCATATAGCAAAATACCCGCTCAGTTGACTCATCGATCACAATCCTTTTCTCGATTTTGGACATGGCTTCCCCCCGTAACGATGTTGTAAGTGCAGTGGTCCCCGTTTGCCTTCGCCTTCGCGGCCGTGGCTTGCCAGTTAAATGGATCGTCTCAGAACAATACCGAGTCCCCCATACCAGATCGTGTTGATGACGACGCCTGCGAATAAGGCGATGCGCACGATGATGTTCGTCGGATCGAGAATGATCAAGCGGCCTAGATAAATGATCACCATGATTACGCCGAGCGCATAGCCGACGCTCACCAAGCCGCGCGGGAACCGGGCGCTCCGTCCCAACTCCGCAGCAATGATTAATATGGCCATGCCCATGAAACCAAATGTCAACAGGCCACGCGCGTCGATCTGGCTGGGTAAGTCCATAAGACTCAACGTATTCGTCGCGGGCGGATGAATCGCATTAGCCAGATCGTAGCCGCCGTGCGCCACCGAACCGAGCGAACCAACCGTACCGAGCAACAGGGCCAGCAGTGCCCAAGACTCCTCGGCTTGCCGGGTGTAACTGTACAAGGCCACCAGAATAGCCAGAGCCAGCAACCCGTTGAGCATGAGCAGCACCGAGTACAACAATGGATTGCCCAGCACCACAAAAGCTACGCCGTAAGCAATTCCGCCAATGGCGGCGGCGATTGCGCATGAACCTGTGAATCTCTCAAAAGCATTCGCCTTCACTGTGACCTCCATCGATCCAACAAATCGCTTCAGCGATAAGGGTAGTCGACGTGCCCGGCAACACTCGGAGCGGTAGCACCGACCCGATTTCACCTGAAATTACGCACTCAACTCCGGCAGCAGTTTCAGGTCGCGCAGCAAGCCAGCCAGATCCCAGATGCGCACGGCCCGTTGAATCTGGCCATCCTTCAGCGTCACCAATGACGATCCGCGCACCGTGACGCGATGACCTGTCGCGGGGATGTTCATGAACGTGCCGCGATGCGTACCCGTCCACGTCCAGTACATCGCCACACGTTGGTCGGCGACGATGGCGTCATCCAGCGTGACATGGAAATCAGGGAAGGCGCGCAGGTAATACAGCAACGTGCGGCGCACGCTGTCCGGCCCATACTGTGGTGCGGTGCGGGCCACGTCTACGTCTTCGCAATCGGGCGCGTAGTGGGCGGCCACAGCCTGTGTATCGTGTGCGTTCCAGGCCGCCATAAAATCATTTAAGAATTCGCTCATTTTAGAGTCCATGACCGTACCTAAGAGATATCTGGCGTCGGTTACACTCACAGTCTATACAAATACGCTCGCATTCACCAGACCGATCGTTGCTCAATTTATGCTCAGTTTCAGACCCGAGCCCGGCGGATTCGGCGTTGATAGCGCAGGTAACAGGCTAGCATCAATGCCGTCGTCACAGTAAAGAAGCCGTGCAAAAACCAAATCGGGCCGACGGGCAGGCTAACTACGTACACCCAATAAATTAGATTGCCGATGTTGCTCAGCGCAATGTGCATCAAGCTATACGAGCTCAGGTCCTGAGTCTTGAACGCTTTGAGCAGCATGGGAAAGTTGCTTGAGACAAACATCAAAGTCGATAGAGTTCCGGCTAACAACGCTAACGAGTGTGTCTCCACACTTGGCCTCCCGGCAGAGTCAAAACCGATTGCTCGTTCCAACGAAACTGCGGTCATCCCAAAGGACAACCGCAGTATATTACCGCCAGCTATTCACTTGCCAGACTAGGCGTTAGTCACTTTCTGTTCAATTTACGCGCCAATCTCCTGCTGCCACAACATCTCGGTCAGACGCGTAATGCCAGACTTCAAATGGCGGCGATAAGTGCTGAACGGCAGATCGAGCAGTTCCGCGGCCTGTTCCTGCGTCGGTGCGGGCTTGAGGTAGGTGTGGTACACGGCACGAAAGAGCCTGGCATCGCGCGGCGACGATTGCAACGTCTCGGTTGCTGCTTTAATCAACGATTGCAAAACGGTCACGCGCTGTTTCACGTCTGAACCCGCCCCCGCTCGATCGACCACGACGCGCGATCGGAGCAGCGGATTGGCCGTCAGCAGATCGGGCTGTGCAAAGTCGCGCAGCGCATCGCGCACGGCCCCGGCAAATTCCGTCTCACTCAACACGATCAACGGCGTGGCACGAACTGGCGGTGTAGCGGCTTGTCCGCCCGCCACTTCGCGTTCGGCCAGCAATTCCAGCCAGGCCAACGGCGGCTCGCTACGCCAATCGTGCGCGTAAACGCCATAGGTCTTGCCGTCTGTCGCGTAGTCGATCTCGGTAAGCCGCGTCAGATTGGCATAGGCGAAAGCGCCGGCCCACATGTCCGGGTTGGCGCACGGCAGGAAATGATAGACTAGCCCGGGCGTGGCGAGTTGATAACGCACCGTGGTCAAGAAGATCTGCGTCTGCACAGGCGAAACCGCCTGATAGGTCTGAGCGGCCATCCAAAACCGATAGTGTGTGGCAACCTCACCGGCTCGCAGCGGTGCGTGGCGCTGCACGTATTCCCAGGCCAAACGTGTGGCGGGATCGGAATTGAGATCGTCGGCACTGGCGCGCTGCAATGCGATCATGGCAATGAACCCAACGATCCCGCCAGCCTCATCACGATAAACGGTGACGCCTTCGGGTTGGCGCGCCAGCCAATCGGTAGCGTATCGAGCCGACTCAGGCCCTTCGTGCTGCTCCACCATCTCGATCAACACCGCCCGATCGGTCTCGCGCAACCCATCGGCCACGATCTGACTGCTGCCCGTCTGCCATTCCAACATCGAGCGAATAACCGCATTATCGCGATGCAGGAAAACGAAGTCATATAGCAGGCGCTGTTGGTCAAGCCCATGCGTTTGCCGTACACGCGTCGAGTAGTAGTTGCGGGCGCGCTTGTGTAGTTCTTTGTACCAATCCGGATTGCGCCAGCGCAGATCGGCCACCAGTGCTTCACGCGCCAAATCGTGCGGAGACAGACCGTCGGCCCGCGCTTCGATAAAGGACAGGCCGCGCAACCACTCGAACAGGTCATGCACGCTGTCACTCATCATCAACATCTCGCCCAGCAATGCTTCAGTCGTAACGCGGACCAGAGCGCACGCCTCCAGCGTCGCCCGATGGGCGGGGCTCGGTACTTTCTGCACGAAGCGTTCTAGCAGCGCTTTTACGATATCGGGCGAAGTTTCAGGTTGAAATTCGCGCAGCATATCCTGGCGTTGGGCAAAGACTTCGGCGACCAACGACAATGCCAGTGGAAAACCGTGGGTAAAGTTTAGGACTGCCGGATGCTGATCGACCGGCACATTCCGTTTGCTCAAATACGTCCGGCTTTCATCCGGGCTAAGGTTGCGCAGCGGAACAGTGCGGATCAGCGACTGCCAACCCGCGTCCGCTAACCACGCCGCTGACGGCGGCTCACGACCGGCGAAGACCACCAGTAAGTTTTCCGGCAGCTCTGGCAGGAACGACTCGCGCAGCCAGACATCTAGCGGAAGCAACAGTTCGAAGGTGTCGACAAACAGAACCCGACGATGAGTTTCGGCACGCAGGATTTCAAGCGGTGATTCCGTGGGACCGAGGTTGAGCAGGCGGCGCAACATGCCGACAAAAGCTTCGGGCGTAGGGTCGATGGTCCGGGCATCAAGATAGATCGTCTGCGCCTGCACGTCAGCGCATCGATGCGTGAACTCATTGAGCAGGGTCGTCTTTCCAACGCCCCCAGGCCCATAGACAAACAGAATCTGAAACGGCAGTTCGTCCGCATCCAATGCCGACCGGAATACCGTCAACTCGTTTGATCTGCCCACAAACTGGCGGCGGCGCGCAGCACTCAGACGATCTCCCAGTGGCATAAGCCACCTCCCCGACAGGGTTGAAAAAAGTATACCCGATCGAGCAGGCAAGTCAATCAGAATTGCGTCAAATACTCATACTGATGAAGAATTTGGATCGAGCGGACTAGAAAGGAAACATCGTAGAAACGCTCTCTGAGAAGAATGATGGGTGACTGCCAACGATGCTTCCTACGACATAGCCGCAGGAAGCATCAGAGGTTGTCTTTATTGGCCGCGGCAAAAGCGGCTTGACTCTGCGCAGGGAGAGCGAAGCATCGGTTTACTTATCTGGATCAGGCGGCGGCCCCAGCGTATCCGTGCCATACGCCTTCAAGCTGGCGATAATCACATTGACATCCGGCGACGTAGTTGGCGGCGGCAGTGTAAGCGACCTGGCAGGCTCGCCTGTCTCGAAGAACCATTGATCGAGACCGGCGGGCAGCCCAATGCCAAACCAGCGCGCCGTCCCCGATCGAATCTGAAACGTATGCGGCGTGTTGCGAGGGATGTAGGCGAAGGAACCGGGGCCGACCGTTTGCTTTTCGTCACCGATGGTAAAGGTGATCTCGCCTTCCAGAACGTACCAGATTTCGACTTCGCGGCTGTGGGCATGCAGCGGCACGGCCATGTTTCGATCGGCCAACCCCTCCAACGCCCAATACTCGCCGCCCGTTTCGCTGCCCAATGCCTTGAAGTTGATCAGCGCACCCAGATGCCACAGCGCGCGCCCCTCGTTTTTCTTCAACACCACAGCCTGATCGACGTGCTCCGTAATCATCTCAGTCTCTCCTGTTTGGAATTTGAAATCTTGAGATGATTATAGGGCGGACAGCGTCGCAGAGCATCGGGGATAGCCCCCATTTGCTCCCCCTATTTCGCAGGATGAGTCGGGTCATGCCTGACCGCAAATGACGCCGCTTCCGTGCGACTGCGGGCACCGATCTTGGACAGAATCTGCCCGACATGATGCTCGACCGTTTTGGGACTGACAACCAACCGATCAGCGATCTCGCGATTCGTGAGACCTTGAGCAATCAAAGCCAGCACTTCTGATTCGCGATGAGTCAAGGATGCTTGCGAGCGAGGCCCGGGGCGCACGGCGGCTCCCATCTGCCGCAGCAAACTCGTCGCCTCATCGGCATTGTGGGTCGCACCGAGGCGTTCAAAGGAGGCAAGGGCCGCTCGTGCCCACATGATGGCCGCGACCCGATCGGTGTCGTTCAACAGCCGGGCCATTTCCACACGGACGCGGCCGGCTAAGAGGGACTGTTCATAGGTGCGCAACCGATCGATCGCAGACTGAAAGTGGACCGCAGCATCTGATTCGCCCAACTGGCGTTTGATCTGACCTGTGGCGAGGTCGGCTTGCGCGAGCAGCAGGTCACTTTGCACAGTCTGGGCCAGCGCGGTCAGTTGCTCAGCGCTCCGTTTCGCGGCCTCGGTCTCACCCTGCGCGAGCAGAACATCCACCAGTAATCGCAGAATCGGGGCATCATCCAGCGTCGGTGAGCGGGTAGGCTGCAGGGCTTGGTGCAGTGTAGCATACGCCAGTTGAGTTTCGCCTCGTGCAAGGTGGAGTCGCGCGAGTGGCAGCATGGCCGAGCTGTGGTCCTCATAGCCGGCCAGCAGCGCGTCGGCTTCTGCCAATCGGCCTTGATAGACGCGTAGATCGGCGAGCTTGATCACGGCTTGAGCTCGTAACGCGCGATGTCCCGCCTCAAACGAACGAATTGCCTCCAATAGTTCCGTTTCCGCATCGTGCCAGCGTCCCGTTGCCGTGAGCAGGCCGCCATAGGTGGTGCGGCAAGTCGCCGCGAGGAAGGGGCAGTGATGCTCTTCGGCAAATGCCGCCGCGGTTTGACACCAGTGTTCAGTGCGTGCCAGATCGCCCGCCAGATCACAGGCCGACAGCATGACGCAGAACACCTCGCTGACCGCAGGATAAGTGACTTCGCCACTCGCCACCATCGCCATCGCTTCATCGAGACTCGCCATGCCTTCAGCCACATGACCTAGCGTCACACACGCCGTGCCCGCGAAGGCCAGCGCCAACGCTTCAAGATCGACATCTTTGAATTGGCGTGCGACTTGAAGCGACTCCCGTGCCGATTGTTCCAGTTCGGCGGGCGTGGCCAGCATGGAAGCACGCAGCAAATTGAACCAGCCCTGTTCGACACATGGCCCGACTTCACTCAGCAGCCGTTCGGCGCGTGCGAACCAGCCGTGCATTGCGCTATGGTTCGCGCTTAGAAACACCTGCTCGCGTGCAAGCCAGATCGCGATACGGGCGGCGCGGCCCAGTTCGCCGCGTCGCTTGAAGGCAACATAGGCGCGATTGCGATGCTCGTGTGCGCCGCGAATATCATTGAGCCACCACAGCGAGACGCCGAGTCCGTCGTGTCCTTCCGGATCGTCCTGGTCCTTGAGGGCAGCTTCAAAATGCCCCCTCGCTTCCAGCCAACGGGCGGATTCGAGCGCGGCGTGTCCTGCTGCAATATGATCGAGCGAGTTTTTCATCATCATGAGGCGCCTGGCCGAACAGTCGTAAGAAAATTATACCCGTTGCGAAATGTTTAAGACTGCATTTTATCGGCCGGGACAAGAAAACCGATCGGGGCACGCTCGTCCGATCGGTTTTGTATTACACCGGGTCAACCTTCATTGCGTTCAGCGCGCAACTTTCGATCGTGATCGACGCGTCTTCGGGCTGATGTGATAAGCGCAGGTTAATTCGCCTTTGATTTGATGTTGAACGCGCTCAATCTTCGCGTCGAGCAAGCGGCGAAATAGCTCGATTTCATAGTGACAGGCTGCCTGAAACCGGCAGGCCACGCGATAGATGGCGCAGTTCTGTTCCTTGAGTAGATAGCCATCCGGCGCCATTTCCCAAACGGCCATGTAACCGTTCTCATCCTGGATCCGGGCGAGTTCAGCTACGCGTTCACCTAAGTCTTTGCCCCGCATGCGTGGCTCATATTGCGCCACGAGTTGATCCATTCGCCGCGCAAACAGTTCATCTACCCGCGCGTCACCATCATGCACCTGGATAGCATCCAGCAACTGCGTCGCCAGTAAATCATAATTATTGGGGAACGTACCATAACCGGCTTCCGTAAGGCGGTAGACGTAGGTAGGGCGGCCGGCGGCCTGACGCTGCATCTGCACGCGCACCAGCCCGTCCCGTTCTAGCGCTACCAGATAGCGGCGTACGCCCATCGACGTGATCTTCAATTCGGCGGCGAGTTGCTGAGCGGTCAGTCCGCCCGATAGGCGGATCAGCCGCAGGACTTCGTACCGGGTGGTGGAACCTGCGTGAATGTCGGTCATGCGGTAAGTGTAGCATGAGTGCGGTTGTCTGGCAAACTTTATCTAATTTATAAACTATATAGTTTACAAATATGGGAAAGCGGGCTACAATTTCACCAGATCAAATTGCACTTCAGGGGAGGCAAGTGATGGCAGCGTTAACAGGCAAGGTGATCTTGGTTACAGGTGCGTCACGGGGCTTGGGGCGGGCTTTGGCGGTGGAATTCGCTCGTCGGGGGGCGAAGCTGATTCTTAACTCGCGATCAGCGAGCGCCGCCGATCTGGCGGAAACCGAGCGGGCAGTTCAGATGCTGGCGGTCCCGGTGTTGAGCGTGGTCGCGGATGTGTCCGATCGGGCAGATGTGGAGCGGCTGGCGGGTGAATCGCTGGCGCATTTCGGGCAAGTGGATGTGCTGATCAACAACGCGTCGGCGTTGGGGCCAACGCCCATGCCCTATCTCGTGGATTATCCCGTTGAGGATTTTGAGCAAGTGTTGCGGACTAATCTCACCGGCCCGTTTTTGTTGACGCGTGCGCTTGTCGGACAAATGTTGACCCGCGGCACGGGTTCGATCATCAACGTGAGTTCCGATGCGGGCGTGGTTGGCTATCCCACCTGGGGAGCATACGGTGTTTCGAAGGCTGCACTCGATCACCTGACCCGCACGTGGGCGGCCGAACTGCACGGCACGGGCGTGCGCATCAACAGCGTCGATCCGGGCAGCATGGACACCGTGATGCATCGCCTGGCCGAACCGACTGAAGATCCGGCCGTGTGGGCCAAACCCGAAACGGTGACCCCAATCTTCGGTTATCTCGCATCCGATGAATCCGCCAGCGTCAACGGCCAGCGCTTCGATGCGCAGGCGTTTGCGGCAGAGTATGCCGCGAGGCAAAGCCGATGAGCGCCATACCCGCTGCCGTTGAACCTGCGGTGGACTTTACCCTGCCGCTTGAATTGGAAGCGCACGAACCGCCGGAGTATCGCGGTCTGCGCCGGGATCAAGTTCGCTTGTTGGTATTGCCGCGCATCGAAGGTGAATTCATTCATACGCGCTTTGATACGCTGAGCGACTACCTGCGTGAAGGGGACTTGCTCGTCGCGAATACCAGTCGGACCTTGCCCGGTTTATTGCGCGCGACCGATGAGCGCGGCGATGCCCTCGAAGTCCGCCTGGCGCATCGCCGCACTTCGGCGCGCTGGGACGTGTTGTTGCTGGCGGGGCGCACACACGTGGGCCGCGCCGGTATGCGGCTCGAGTTCGGTCAGGGCCTATCGGCGCACATCCTTCGCCGCCGCCCCGATCTGCCGTTCTTGTGGCAAATGGAATTTGATCGGTGCTGCACGCCATTGCTCGATCTGATCTATCGGCTGGGCGAACCGGTGCGCTATACGTATGTGCCGCAGGCACTGCCGCTCGATCTTTATCAGACGGTATATGCGGGCGCACCGGGCTCGGTCGAGATGCCGTCAGCCGGGCGGCCTTTCACGTGGGAATTACTGCTGAAGCTGCGACGCAAGGGCGTGGACTTCGCGACGTT
>JAXLWI010000011.1:0-80890 GCA_046328575.1 Anaerolineae bacterium | reverse complement strand
CATTGTTCGGCATCCGGCATAGCCGATAGATTCCGCCAAAAGTAATCGACTTCGGCCTGGTCGGCACACTCCACATAGAACGACACGGCTTCATTGAATTTGAAGATTGGACCACCGTCCAAAGCTATGAATCTCTGGCCGTTGAGCTCAAAGATGGCTGTCAGCACCTTGCCTTCCATTTGGTCCGCCCCCGGAGTGTCCAAGCCTTTCTCATAGCGCGTGATGCTGATGATCTTGGACTCGTGACGCTTATGCGGAGCGCCATTGAAGATGGAGACATAGAAATTGATTGCCTCTTCGGTATTCATGTCGAACCAGAGCGATGGCGCTATCTGCTGTGCTTCGTTCATAGGTATGGTCTCCAGTTTATGTGATAGTTTCTCTTCCGCTTCATACGGAGTCAGGCCGCAGTTCGCAGCCGTGACCAACGAGGCTGCTCATTGGCCTTGAGGCGGTTGCCAAAGTTCTATCTTGTTCCCCTCCGGATCAATGACCCAGGCAAACTTCCCATAATCTGATTCGTCAACCTTCTCGAGCACATTGCAGCCCTCTTCTTTCAAAACCGTGATCAAGGCCTGGAGGTCTGCCACCCGGTAGTTGACCATGAAGGGGGCAGAGCTCGGCGCAAAGTGATCACTTTCTTGCGGATCGATCAGCCAGGCGGTTGTACCCGCAACCGGCTGGCCCTCGGCGTCGGTCCAATCGAAGGCAGCCCCGCCCCAATCTTGGACATCGATTCCCAGGTGCCGCTTATACCAAGCTTGTAGCGCCGGAGCGTCTTTAGCCTTGAAGAAGATGCCGCCGATACCTGTAACTCTCTTCATTATGTGCCTCCGAAGTGCCACCCCGTTGGAGTCTGCTGAGTTTGCGACGCCTAACGCTCAGCATCAGCCACGCACCGCCGCAGAGCCAAATCATTCGAACGTGGCAGAGCGGAGGTTCGTTTTCGATCGACCGAAAGGTGTCGGTGCGTTATCTGCTATGCGTCCTCGTATGTCCTCTCCAGTGCCGCTACATCGAGCTTTATCATGCTCATCATCGCTTTCATCACTGCCTGTACCTTTTTGGGATTCTTATCGGCAATGAGTTCCATGAAACGCCTGGGGACGATTTGCCAGGTGACGCCGAACTGGTCGGTAATCCAGCCGCATTGAGATGGCGTTGCGCCAGCACTGACGAGCTTGCTCCAATACTCATCAACCTCTTCCTGATCCTCGCAATCAACAAAGAGCGAGAAGCCTTCGGAGAATTTGAAGTATGGGCCACCGTTGTAAGCCATGAAGAACTGCCCGCCGATGACGATTTCGGCAGATGTGATTGGGCCGTCCTCACCAGTTCGGGCTACGTTCTTTATTTCAGAACCTGGAAATGTAGCGGTGTAGAAAGCGATTGCAGCCTCAAGTTGATCATTAAACATCAGGAACGGTGTCACCTTAGTCACTTTGCGTCTCCTCTTTTATGATTGTCGCCTAACTCAGTATTGAGCTGGGTTCCAATCACGCTACCCGCCCGCCATCGCGCCTACCACGCGAAATGGTTCGGCACCGGTTGCGACTGTTTCAGGCAGAGGCGTATCGAGTGGTTGAAGCGACAGGTCCTGCCCACCTGCAAAGTAGCGAACGAAGGCACGGCGTTGCCGCGTGCCATGATCGCGGATGGTGCCGCGCAGGACTGGATACTGTGTTTCCACAGCATCCAGCACAGCGCCTAACGTCACTGAACCATCCACGTGAATCTCGATCTCTTTACCCACATGCGCGAGATTACGCAGATGATATGGCAGTTCAACGCGGATCATGGCAGGGTCTGAACTTCGACTGACAACACGGGCGGCAGATCATGAACGATGGCCGACCAACTGTCGCCGGAATCAGCGGAGGCGTACACTTGCCCACCTGTCGTGCCAAAGTAGATGCCGCACGAGTCGAGCGAGTCTACGGCTAGCGCGCTGCGCAAGACGTTAACGTAGCAATCTTTTTGCGGTAAGCCTTTGGTCAGCGCTTCCCATTCATTGCCGCCGGATCGACTGCGATACACACGGAGTTGCCCATCGGGTGGATAGTGCTCGGAGTCGCTCTTGATAGGCACGACATAGATGGTATTAGGCTCGTGGGCGTGAACGCCGATCGGGAAACCGAAATCGCTCGGCAGGTTGCCGCTCACTTCATGCCACGAATCGCCTGCATTGTCGCTGCGATTAACATCCCAATGTTTCTGCATGAACAGCACGTTTGGCCGCGATGGATGCATCGCGAGGTTGTGAACGCAATGGCCAACTTCGGCGGCGCCGTCAGGCAGTTCGTACGGCGATCGCAAGCCGTTGTTGATGGGACGCCACGTCTGGCCCCCGTCATCCGTGCGGAATGCACCGGCGGCCGAAATGGCCACGAAGATCCGATCGGGATTGTGCGGATCCAGCAGAATCGTGTGTAAGCACATGCCGCCCGCGCCCGGCTGCCACAGATGGCCTTTCGCGGCGCGCAAGCCGGGCAGCTCCTGCCACGAATGGCCGCCATCGGTCGATCGAAACAGCGCGGCATCTTCCACGCCCGCATATACCGTATCTGGATCAGTCAACGACGGCTTGAGTTGCCAGACGCGCTTGAATTCCCACGGGTGCTGCGTGCCGTCATACCACTGATGCGTGGTCACCACGCCTTCATAAACAAACTTGTTGCTTTCACCGCGCGGCATACCATCCGGCCCTTGCTCTGGCCCGCCGCCAGGCGTTTCCCACGTTTGACCGCCGTCACTCGAGCGCTGAATGATCTGGCCGAACCAACCGTTGCTTTGCGACGCATACAAGCGATCGGGATCGACGGTCGAACCGTTGATGTGATAGATCTCCCAGCCTGCAAAGAACGGTCCGCTCACCTTCCAACGCTTGCGTTTCTCATTCGATGTCAGGATAAACGCGCCTTTGCGCGTTCCGACTAAAACTCGTACCCCGCTCATAATAGTTCCCCCTTGACTTGTCGTTACGAATTTTTTTCCAGGCTCAATTGCCACGATACGCCAAAGCGATCGGCCACCCAGCCGAATTTCTGGCTGAATGGATACCGCTCCAACGGCATGAGGATTTGTCCACCAGCCGATAGTGCTGCGAAGACCCGATCGATTTCCTCTTCCGTTTCGCACCGCACATACAATGACATGGAAGGCGTGAAGGTGAACGCATGTACTGCGTTGCTGTCGATGCACATGAATTCCTGATCGTTCAAAGTGAAAGTCGCGTGCTGTACGGTGCCGTCTGCGCCCGCCTCATTTGCTCCATAGCGCGTGATATTGATGATCGCCGAACGGTTGAACAGTGAGGTGTACAGATTCATCGCCGCCTCGGCTTGACCAGTAAACATGAGAAAAGTGGTGATCTTTTGCATGCTTATTCTCCACTCATGGTTTGAGTGTGCACAGCGCCTGTCTAATCTCGCCGAGATGATAGGCTGTGTGTATGACGACGGCCATCGCGCCACCCAGATGTTGCTCACTTGGCCATTCGGGCGTTTCGGCGATGAGCTGCTTCAGCCGATCGTAACTGGCGCGCAGTTGATCTTTGATCGCCGTCCATTCATTGGCCGTGACGGCTGACGTCTCGCGCCAGATCTTGCCCCAGTCTTCGCGTTCGTATTGCAAAGTTCGCACTGCCTTGATCGTAACGTCCAGATAAAACGTCACATGCTTCACTTGGGCGGCCAGCGTGGCACAACGGCCGCCCACTGGTATCGAAGCTTCTTCGGCGGAAATCGTCGATAGTGTCTCGAAGAGCGACGTGCCTTTGTCCAGAAAATAACCTTGAACGTTGTCAAAGGTCTCATCGAGCAGCGCAAGGACGGCGCTATTGAAATGTTCTACTTGAATTGGATTCGTCATTTGTTTGCCTAGTCAATGGATTTAATTGCTTCGCTGCGTTGCATTGTTCACTTTTTCTTTTTGCCGGACGCGTTATACTCAACCGCGGCACGAATCAATTCTTTCAACGCAGCCTCGTTAACTTTGTCGCCTTCGAACAAGTCGATGCTGCGCATGGCTTTGGCGTCCAGCCCCGCGTTGAACAAACCGTGCGGATCACTGAGCGCCGCGCCTTGAAAGAAATTGATCTTGACGTGATCTTTGAAGGCGCTGAGCGCCACCGCATTACCCTGACTCACATAGACGGCGGTGCCCCACTTCCAGTCTTCGGTGATGCCGGGCGCGGCCGCAAGGATCACTGCCCGCAACCGCGCCAGCAATTTTCCGCGCCAATCGGGTAGATCATTAATCTGATTCGTGATTTGTTGAGATGCAGTCAGGCTTGGTTGAGATTCAGTCTTCTTCATTGGCGGCGATCCTTATCATGGGCTGATCGAGGCTATTTGAGCCTGCTTAAAACATCCCGTACTGATTTGGTGAATCTTCTGGTATGACTTGCCCTACATCCCATAGCTCCACGATGCGGTCGCCTTCGAAGCGGAAAAGGTGAATCGTTGCAATGCCTCGGTCGTCCGGTTTCAGTTTGACGCAGGCATGCACCGCCACCAGATCGCCCTCTTCAAGCGCGTGATAGATATCGATAGCCTTATTAGGAAACTGCCGCACATTCTCGGCCATCCCCGCTTTGAGCGTAGCGACATCACCTTTGAAATACGGGTTGTGATGACGAAAATCTGCGCTTACGTAATTGCGATAGGCCTCTTCGACGTGGCCGGAACTAGCCAAGCGCAAAAAGTCAATCGCGGCTGCTTTGTTGTTCGTCGTCATGGTTGCTTTCTGAACGATAGTCCCTTGGCCGCGAGCGCGTGTCGTAGGGCGTCGAGGGCGTTTGGCCCAATGCCATGCAGCTGCTTAATCTCGGCTTCGGTGAAGCGCGTCAATTGCTCGAGCCGCTGAATGTTGGCCGTCGCGAGGGCGCGCTGCGCGGGCGCGGCTAACTTTGGTAGATCAGTGGCCGATGGATTAGCCCGCTTCATATTTAGTGCCCTTAGACAGATTGGGCAGCTGGTCGTTGGACGACGTCGAAATCGTTGCCGTAGAGATCCAGGAAGATAAAGTCACTGCCCCATGGATTGACATTGATTCCGGTCTGGAACTTTACGCCCTTGGCTTTGAGCGCGGCATAATCGGCGTTGATGTCGTCGGAAGTGAGGATGAAGATGCCCTGCCGTCCGACACCCGCCAATTGCTCAGGGGTGGTCGCAAGGTTGAGGACGATCTCGAAACTGTCGGTCTGCGGCGCGACCGTCAGCCAGCGATAGCCAGGCATACTGCTGTTATCGGCGGTGACTTTGAAGCCCAGCGTGTCGCGATAGAACTTTAGCGCTTCGTCCTGGTCTTTCACCCAGATCGTAGCGTGTGTTACTTTGGTAATCATGTCTGCCCTCCCAAGGCATTGCGCTGCACTCAAGGGGTGAGTGCTAGACTAACTGATTGTATCACCAAAGGAACGGCGGACTCGAAGCGAACACAGGGTGTGTATCTTCTCGTCCGCCGTGAAGTGTATGGAGTAGCCGCGGCAATCTTTGTCGCAGCGTCAGGCCGATGGCCTTCACCAGTTTAGGCTTCCATCGCCTCTTCGGCGATCGACTCGGCGATGGACACCGCGTCCTCTTCGCCGCTCTCGTCCTCTTCACTCTCGGCGTGCATACCGTTCTTTGCTAGATCGGCCGCCTTCTCAACGTTGCCGCGAATCACGCCCTCGATCTCGCTGGCAACTTCCGGATGTTCCTTCAGGAAGTCCTTGCCGTTCTCGCGCCCCTGACCGAGTTTGATGTCGCCATACGTGAAGAACGCACCACGCTTGGTGATGATGTCCATGTTCACGCCGATGTCGAGGATGTCGCCGACCTTGCTGATGCCTTCGTTGAACATGATGTCGAACTCGGCTTCGCGGAAGGGCGGAGCGACCTTGTTCTTGGTAACGCGCACTTTGACGCGATTGCCCACCACTTCGGCGTTGGTCTTGATGCTCTGGGTGCGGCGAATGTCCAAGCGCACCGAAGCGTAGAACTTGAGCGCGTTGCCGCCCGTGGTCGTTTCAGGGTTGCCAAACATCACGCCGATCTTCATGCGCAGTTGATTGGTGAAGAGCAGGGAGGTGTTGCTCTGCTTGATCGCCCCCGACAACTTCCGCAGGGCCTGAGACATCAATCGGGCTTGCAGACCCATGTGACTGTCGCCCATCTCGCCTTCGATTTCGGCGCGCGGCACGAGCGCGGCCACGGAGTCGATCACGATCAGATCCACCGCGCCCGATCGGACCAGCTGCTCCGCGATTTCCAGCGCTTGTTCGCCGGTATCCGGCTGCGAGATGTACAGATTGTCGATATCCACGCCGCACTTAGCCGCGTAACTCGGATCGAGCGCGTGTTCCATGTCGATATAAGCGGCAATGCCGCCGCGCTTCTGCACTTCGGCTACGATGTGCTGGCAGAGAGTGGTCTTGCCCGCCGATTCCGGCCCGTAGATTTCGGTCACGCGGCCGCGCGGAACGCCGCCAACGCCCAAAGCTAGATCGAGCGCGAGTGAACCGGTGGGGATGGTTTCAACTTTCAAGTGAGTGGCTTCGCCGAGTCGCATAATCGAACCTTCGCCAAATCGTTTGAGGATGCTCCCCAGCGTCGTTTCCAGCGCACGGGCCTTGCCGGGGTCGATTTCGGGCGCTTGCTTTTCGGCCGTTTTGGCCTTCTTGCCCTTGGCTTCTTCGATGAACTCGGTCAGTTCTTCAGTTGCTTCTTCTTGCGTCTTCTTCTTGCGTGCCATGTTAGTCTCCTGAAAAGTGTGAGCAGGGTTACACGCCTGCGGGAAAAAACGGCAATCCATAGATTAGCACAAGCGTTCTATCGGGTCAATAGAACGGAATCTTAAAAAACTTTAGAGGAGTTAGCGAAGAATGGCACGAATCACGGAGCGCGCTGAACTTCGGCCAGCCATTTGTCCCGATTGGCGGCGCGCGCGATCTTGCCGCTAGAGGTTTTGATTAGCCAGCGATCATCGACGAGGTGCACGTACGAGATCGTGATCATGCTTTGCTTGGTGACGATCTGCCGAATCTGCTGGGCGATCTGCTTTTTCTCGATCGGATCGGTGGCATCCACCTCGGCCACTACGCCGATCAGTTCCGTGCCTTCGCGTTCGTCGAAGACGCCAAAGGCCACGGCGCGTCCGGCATGCACGCCCGGCACGGTGTTTACAATCGCTTCGACGTCCTGCGGATAAACGTTCTTGCCCGCATTGATGATGAGATCTTTGCTGCGCCCGACGATGTAGATTTCACCGTCGGCGATGTAGCCCATATCGCCGGTGCGATACCACCCGTCGCTGAACGGATCGAGATCGGGACGTTTGTAGTAGCCACTGAGCATGCAATCGCTCTGGATGGCGATCTGCCCCACGTGCCGATCGGCCAACTCGCGCCCGTCGGCGTCGATCGCTTTGGCGCGCGTCCCGTCGATGCACGGACCGCACGACACGCGAATCTGCGCGTTGGGGTGATCGGGTGCGATCGGTTTGGCAACCGATCGGCTTCCAGTGCTGATCGGTCGATCACATCCAAGCGCGCTGCCTGCCCGATCGGTGTCTGCGTCACCGCAAAGGTATTCTCGGCCATCGCGTAACTCACCGCCAGCATCTCATTCGTTACGCCGTTCGACGCGTACCGTTCGAGAAACTGTTGATGCGATTCATAACGCACTGGCTCTGAGCAGTTGATGAACAGCCGCATGCTGGATAGTGATAGGCCTTCACTGTCGCGTTGGCGGATGCGGCGCGCGCAATGATTGTAGGCGAAGTTGGGCAGCCAACACAGCGTGCCGCGATAGTCGTGAATGGCGCGCAGCAGCAACGCCGGATGCGCCACCCAATCGAACGGCGACATCAATACCAGCGGCACGCCCTGAATCAGCGGCATCAAAAAGCCTGCGATCAGCCCCATGTCGTGATACAGCGGCAGCCAACTGACAGCAACATCGTCACCAGTTAAGGCGATCGCGTCGCTGTAACTGGCAACTTGATTCAGCACTGCGCGATGCGACAACGCCACGCCCTTTTGCAAGCCCGTCGTGCCACTGGAATGCTGCAAGAACGCAGTCTCGTCGGCGTTGGGTGCGTGTAGCGTAAACGAATCAACATCACTGCGCGCCACTGATTCGGCCAGTTGTTGTGAAGCGTACACCGGGCAGGGGACGGCGTCGCGCATAATGGGCGCGAATTCATCGGTGGTAAGGATGGCGCGAACCTCGCTCAATCGCGCCAGTTCCGCCATGCTGCGCAGATAAATGTCGGGATCAAGTTTCTCGGTAAGCGTGGGAAACATCGACGGGATCGCGCCGGCGACCAGCGCGCCCCAGAAAGCATAGATGCTTTCCAGGTTTTGCGTGTGCGCGATGACGACCAGATCGCGGCCATCGATCCCCATCTGTCGCAGTGCGGCCGCGTGCTTGAGAACGTTGTGGCGAAACTCACGCCGCGAAACGTGAATTGGCGCGTGATCTGTTTCAAGATAGATGATCGCATCGTGCTCGACGTTGCCGTCGGACAGCGCCACCGCATCGAGCAGCGTGGCAAATGAGTTTCGATTGGCTAGTCTGAGCATATCGGAAATATCTAACCGCGAAGACGCCAAGGCGCGAAGCAAAACTTAGCATCTTCGCGGCTTGGCGGTTCGCATTAGCCTTTTAGTACACGCGCGACCATTTGGTTGAGTGTATCCATTTTGGCGACGGTGAGATCGGGGTCGGGGATGTAGACGCCGAATTCCTTCTCGACGTAGACGGCGAACTCGGCCAGCGCGAAGGAATCCATCAGCCCGCCAGTCACGATGCCTTCGGTGTCCGTCAGCGTATAACTCGGATCGCGCATCAACTCGCGAGTGATAAAGGCGCGTAATTTCTCTCGAATCGTTTGTTCGTCCATAACTTGCCTACTTGCTTCCTTGTCTACTCAGATTGAGAACTTCCATGCCGACCAACTGCGCGTATTGCGCTGACCCCGCCGGGTTTAAGTGCACGGGTGTGTCAGTGAAGTTCTCCGGCGCGATGGCATTCCACATATCGAGATAGTGCCAGTCGCTAGTCTGCGCCTGCTGATTCAACAGCGCGTGATACTGATCATATGCCCAGCGCGGGTAGAACGAATTGTAGCGGAGATCGCTATTCTTGCCAGCGCTGATGAACATCGGTTCGTTGATGAGCAACACCGGCACATCGCCCGCCATCTTCATGCCCGCTGAGAGCACATCGAAAGCGAGGTTGGCGTCGGTCAACGTCGTCGGCTGCTTGAACGATTGCCACGCTACGTCCGCCTCAAAATCCGATTGGCGCGGTTTGATCTGGTCGGGAATGTATTGATCGATGCCAGTGGCCGCCCATGAAAAGCCGTACAGTTGCAGGCGGAACCAATCGGCCAGGGCGCGCCGCTGCCCGATGATCGTCTTACCGACGAAATCGACGTTCACAAAACGGGCATCATTTCGCTCGAGATTCAGTTGATCCGTATCGATCAGCCGCCGAATCCGATCGGCGTTGTTCTGCACGATGGGCGCGAAGACCTGTTTCTCGCGCGGAAACGATTCGAGTGTGATCGGCCACACGATCAGATCGGGTTGGTGCTTCAACGCCTCATTCAGAATCAGCAGGTCTTTGGTCAGTGCCATGATCGGATAGCCGAGGTTGTAAGCGACAATCCGTCGTCCATCATTTGTCTTGAGATGCTGCGCATTGATCTGCCCTGCCAGCGTATCGTCATTTTTGAGAAACCAGCCCCACGTCGCCGAATCGCCGACGATGACCACGCGGAATTCATCGGCGGCTTTGGGTCGCGCGAGAATGTGGCTGTTGATCATCGCGGGGATGTTATACAGGCTCAGATTATATGAGCGCGCCGAATCTTCACCGTACGGCAAGCGTTCGCGCCCTGGCACGACGACATTGTAGAGCGAGATCGAACCGAGTGCTTCGATCGGGTTGAGCAGCGCGAAGAGCAAGTTGCACGCGATAAAAAGCAACGTGGCTTTGAGCAGGACGCGTGTGATGAATCGCCAGTTCGTCATGTTCACCACCCGATCCCAAACAGGCGCGTCATCAACCGCGCCGACTGGCTCACATCGGGCAGCGCGAACCACAACCAACCGATAACGACGTACTGAAACGTCACGAACCAACTGAACAGCGTCCACGCGCGTTTCTGACGCGGCTTGTTTTGCAGGCCGCGCCACCACTTGCGCGTGCGATCGCTCCATTGCTTGTGCGCGAACAGCGCGACACCGTGCCACACGCCCCACACGACGAAGTTCAGCGTGACGCCGTGCCACAAGCCGATGACGATCATCGTGGCGAGTTGCGTGATCAACACAATGACGGTCGATGATGGTCGCCGTTTCAACATCAGCAGCCAGCGCGACAGCGGCGAGAAGACATACGCGCGTGCCCACGCGCTCAACGTCATATGCCAACTCTGCCAAAACGCCGTAATGTTGGTCTTCAAATAGGGGCGTTTGAAATTGTCGGGCAAATTCACGCCGAAGAGTTGGCCAAGGCCGATGGCGATGTCGGTGTAGCCGCTGAAATCGAAGAAGAGCCGGAAGGCGTAGCCATACAACAGGATCCACAAACCGATCGAGTTGTTGATCTGAGCGGCGTTGATTGAATTCAGCGACAACCCTTGCGCCAAACTATCGGCGATGACGAACTTCTTCAACAGCCCGATCGCGATACGGGTTCCGGCGGACAGCCAGCGTTCGGCGTCGAAGCCTTTGATCGTCGGCACTGCGCGCAGATCGACAGCGAAGCGTTCAGCGCGATCGATTGGTCCAGCGGTGATGGCCGGAAAGAAGATCGCATACGTGATGTATTCACGCAGCGACAACGCAGGTAGTTGTCCCGTCTGTCGATCGCGCAGGGTGTGAATCAAGCGGAAGGCGATGTACGAAAAGCCTAGCCAGTTCAGATCGAGCGTGCTGGCCAGCGATGTGTCTTGCCCCGTCAGATCGCGCCACCAACCGCCGATGACGGTAGCCAGCGCTTCGGTCTTGAGCAACGCAAATAACCCAACGACGATCAAGATCGCAATGGTTGCGGTGTGGCGGCGATTCAATCGTTTTGAAAGAAACGCAAGCACGCTGAAGAGCAGGGCGGCGATCAGCAGCGCGATGATCACGTGCAGCGGTTCGGGTGGACGCGACGGTGTGAGGCGATAATCGGCGTCGACAAAGCGAAACAGCGACAGGCCGATCACGCTAAGGCTCATCACGGCGATGGTGATCAAATCATCGCGCGAGGGTCGCGCTTGATCGATCGGGCGCGAGATCCACCACGTCGCTGTTGCGAGGAGCAACGTGGCCGTGGGCAATACAAAGTCGCTAAAGCGGATCGGTAGTGCTGGCTGCAACCAATAGATCGCAATGACGCTGCCGATCAACAGCAACCAGCCGCGCCACCGTGCCGGAGCGAGTCCGTACAGGAGCGCGGCCAGACCAAAAATCGCGATGGCGCGCAGATCAAACGTCAACGTTTAGAAACCCTGATAAATCCATTGCGGCGCGGCGTCGGTCGTCACGATGATGAGCAGGATGACGATCAGGCACAGCGCCAATGCCAAAAGATTTTCACGCGTGAAGAGCCGTTGCTTCATTGAGTTTCGCCACAATACTTCCATTCGCCCGCTTCTTGCACGACCTTGTAACTTACCAGCGGGAACTCGTTCTTTTCCTGGCCGTACTTCGCCACGATCTTGCCCGTGCACGTGACTTTGCTTGTGCCGTCGAAGGTGCACGCCGGTGCCTGCAACTCGACGCCGTCGGTGCCGAGGAAGGTGGTGGCTTCTTGCTGCGCGTCCTTTTCCATTGCCGCGCAAATCATCGAGCGCACGCCCTTTTCGTCATTCGTGATTTTGGCTTGCAAGTACTTCTCGACCATTTTGGCCGGATCACCAGCGCCGCTGCTGCCTGATGGACTTCCGCCGCAGGCTGCCAACATCAGGCCGATGACAACGATTAACAGCAATTTCTTTGGCATGACTTTGACCTCGATAGGGTGCGGCGCGCATCGAAACGCGCCTTACTTCACAACATTTTGAATTCGATCCAACACATACAACGCCGTCAGGTTATGGACCGCATGGCCGCGCCTGAACGCTTCAGGTTGCGAGTAGTCATGGGCGAAATAATACATCAAATGCGTGTCGTCGCCTTCAGCGATGCCGCGATTGGGCAGCGTGTTCGCCACGACGTCGAAGTCCCACAGCGGCAGGCGATTGCTGGCGGCCAATTCGCGTTGAATGTGGTTGATGACGTCGTTGGCATCCTCGTGCCGATCGGATTTGGTGCCGATCACCGGGATGACGCCCTGTTGTACACAATAGTCGATCACGGCCTGCAAACCCGATCGGAATTGATCGGGTGCGACGCCGTCATTCGCGCCAAGTCGAATCAGCACCAGGCTCGGATTGTGCAGTCGAATCTCGCATGGCAGCGGCCCTTCGTTTGGCTCGCACTGCGCCTTGTCCGCCCACTGAGGATTGAGCGCCGTCCACGCATGCAAGCCGCGCCGCACCGCGATGCTCTCGCGCCCAAACGAGCCTTGATAGTAATCGATGACGCTCTGTAAAGCCGTGTAATCGCCCAGATTGTACGGCCCGCCATCGAAACGCGCCAGAAAATGCGGATTCTCGATCGTACTGTCGCCGAGTTTCGAAAAGGCCTGTGGATTGCGGCCGAGTTTTTGTCCGGCGGCAAAAATCTCGCGCAGGTGTGCTACCACTTCGGGCGGCATGATCACGAACTGATCGATCGTGATGCCGTTGATCGAATCGGGCAGCGACACATTCGCGTCTGACGCATGGGTGGTCGCGACTGGCGAGGCTTCGATTATGGTCGTCGCCGTCCCCGGGATTTTCAGTTTCTGCCCGATCGATATCTGCGACGGATCGGCTAGGTTGTTAAGGGCAGCTAGGTCATCGACTGACACGCCGTACTGTTGCGCGATGCGAAAGAGGGTGTCGCCCGCTTGAACCGTGTGAACAATTGGACTGCGCGTCGGTGTCGCCGCTCGTACCGTCGGCGTGCTGGGCGCAATCGGGGTGGGAATGGGCTCGAACTCGTCGCTGTGACAGGCCGTCGCCGCGATGATGATCAATCCGCTGATTAAGCCCGCCCTCCGCCAGCGTAGGCTGTTCTTCACGCGCTCCTTGTCGTCCCCTTAAGACGCGGGCTTTTATATCACACTCCCTCGCTTTTGCCAATTGACGGAGATAAAAGCAGCGCGAGCAAAGAGTAGAGAATTGCTATTCACTGTCGGGCGCAATGCTGATGTAGACTTGGCACCATTCGGGCAGAACATCAGCAAAGTCGATGAAATCTTCCTCATACTTCAGCCCGATAGTCTCAAGTCGCCTGATGAATTTTTGTGCTGCCTCTCCACCAAAATGTGGGCCGAAGGATAACAAAGATTCATCTTCGTCAAATGGGCGTTCGGCTTCCAAAGTTTGTAGAAGAAGATTCAAAGATACATTGCGCTTAACGAGCGCCGATTTGCGCACTACTAGTCCAAAATGTTCTGAGACTCGTACACCTGGCATTGCGATTTCTCCTCAGGATTAAAGTTCGCATTCATATTATAAGCTGGCGAGTTCTCGTGTAGACTTAGCGCGGAGTGAGCGAATTCTTCAGAAGGAGTACAATCATGTACAAGGGAGGCGGCTGACTTGAATCATATACGGAGGCCATCTCATGTTGATCAAATCTGCCCACCGCTCTACTCGACTCCTCACGTTGTTCTGCTTGGTTGTTGTGCTGCTTGCCGGGTGTGGAAGTCCGGCGTCAACCGCGCCAGCCCAGCCGACTCCAACGTTGACCGCGCTTCCTATAGCACCGAGTACCACTCCGCTTGCCACACTCGCACATTTAACGCTGACAGCGGCCCCTCGCGCCGAGTGGCCCACCGCCGCATGGCAAACATCCTCGCCGGAAGCACAGGGGCTGAATTCGCAACAATTAGTTGAAGCGCTAAAAGCGATCGATCAACGTCATCTCAACTTGCATAGTTTGCTGATCATCCGTAACGGCTATCTGATCAGCGAGAACTACTTCGGGACGTATACAGTCGATAAGCGGCATCAACTGTATTCAGTCACCAAGAGTTTCGTCGCCACCCTGATCGGTATCGCATCGGACAAAGGCACCCTCACAGGGACGGATCAGCACATCGTCGATTTCTTCCCAAAGTACAAATTCGATCATCTCAATGAGCAGAAGCGGGCGATGACGTTGGACGATACACTCACGATGAGAACTGGCCTCGATTGGGCGGAAGGCGATCCGGCTTATCGAGACTTGTTTCTCAGCAGTGATTGGGTCAAGTTTATGCTGGATAAGCCGATGGTCACAGCGCCGGGGACGCAATTCAACTATTGCTCAGGTTGTTCGCATCTGTTATCCGCCATCGTGCAACAAACGACGAAGATGGATCCCCATGACTTCGCTGATCAGGTTCTGTTCAAGCCGCTCGGCATATCCGACGTGAAGTGGGATACCGATACGTCCGGGACGCCGATCGGCGGGTGGGGCTTGTGGCTTACGCCGCGCGATATGGCCAAGCTGGGTTACTTGTACCTTCGTCACGGCGAATGGGACGGCCAGCAGATTGTCTCGGCCCGGTGGGTGGAGAACGCTACGCGTACTCATACCGCCACCGATAGTGATCTGGGCTACGGCTATCAATGGTGGACGTCGCCGTCATTAGCCGCTTTCATGGCTCTGGGGCGCTATGGGCAAATGATTTGTGTGGTGCCCGAACTCGACTTGATCATTGTCACGACCGCTGAGATGGACAACCACGATCCGATCTTCGAACTCATTCAACAATACATCGTGCCAGCGGTACAAGATCGTTAGCATAAGGTCACACACTGGATTCACGGCGCAATGAAGTGCATTATGCATTGTGCATTGTGAATTGAGCATTGTCTGATGGTATAATCGCGCCGATCCGGTGCTGAGACCATCTACACCAATCAGGAGACCGCTATGTCGGTTGATGCCACACACTTGTCGAGTGAACAAGTCGCCCGCGGCTTGTCTGAACAAGAAGTGCAAGCGCAGCGCGCGCAAGGTTTGGGCAACACCGCTCCGCCCGAAACGGGCCGCACGTACGCGCAGATCGTGCGCGAAAACGTCTTCACCTTCATTAACATCGTGATCTTTATCTTGGCGCTGGCCTTGATCCTGGTCGGTCGCGCCGGTGATGCTGTCGTCTCGATCGGCGTGATTTCGCTCAACATCGCCGTCAGCGTGGTGCAGGAGATTCGCGCCAAACGGACGCTCGATCAGATCGCTTTGTTGACGCGGCCCACGGCCACTGTCATCCGCGATGGCGTTGAGAAAAGCGTGCCGCCCGAACAACTGGTCGTCGGCGACGTGCTGAAGATCGGGCCGGGCGATCAGATCGTGCTCGATGGTCAGGTCGTCGGCGACGGCAAGATGCAGGTCGATGAGTCGCAGCTCACTGGTGAGTCTAATCTCATTCCCAAACAAGCGGGCGATTCGGTTTATTCCGGCAGTTTCTGCGTCAATGGCAGCGCGCACATCGTCGTGCAGAAGGTTGGCACGCAGAGCCTCGCCAACGAGATCACCGCGGGCGCGCGCGCGTTTCGCCGCGTGCTGACGCCGTTGCAAAACGAAGTCTACCTCGTCGTGCGCGTGATGCTCGTCATTGTCATCTATCTGGAATTCCTGCTGGTGATGAATTCGATCATCAACAACATCGCCGCGTCGGAAAGCATCGCCGATGCGACTTTGGTGGTAGGTCTGGTGCCGAACGGCCTGTTCCTGTCGATCTCAGTGGCGTATGCGTTAGGCGCGGTGCGCATCATTCGGTTCGGCGCGCTCGTTCAGCAGAGCAATGCGATCGAGTCTTTGAGCAACGTCGACGTGTTGTGCCTCGACAAAACGGGCACGCTCACGGCGAATCGCTTGAAGGTCAACGACGTGCATCCGTTCGATTTCAACAAGGCCGATTTACAGCGCATTCTGGGGACGATGGTGGCGAGTGCGGCGACGTTGAACAAAACCGCCGAAGCCGTCGCGGCGGCCTACCAGGCCGATCGGCTTTCGCCCGTGGCGGACGTGCCGTTTTCATCGGCCCGCAAGTGGAGCGCGGTGGCGTTCAATGACGCGTCGCTGCGCGGCCTGTATGCGATGGGTGCGCCGGAAATGCTGCGACCGTATCTCGGCGCGAAGGGCGAACTCGACTCAGTGGCGTGGCAATCGATCACGGCGCAAGCGGGGCAACTGACGGATCAAGGGCTGCGTGTTTTACTGGTCGCGCATCACCCCGATCACACACGTCTGCACGACGATGGCGACAACTCCACACTGCCGGATGACTTGCAGCCGATCGGTTTGTTAAGCCTGAGCGACGAGCTGCGTCCCGAAGCGAAGGAAACGCTGGAAGCCTTCATCCGATCGGGCGTGCAGCCCAAGATCATCTCCGGTGATAATCCCGAAACCGTCTACGCTTTAGCGAAGCAAGCAGGCTTGGGCGAAGGCGTCAACTTGATCAGCGGCATCGAATTGCAACAGATGACGGACGAGCAATTCAATTCGGCGGCCAGCACCGCTACAATCTTTGGCCGCATCACGCCACAGCAAAAAGAGAAACTGGTCGACGCTTTGAAGGCGCGCGGCCACTACGTCGCCATGATCGGCGATGGCGTCAACGATGTGTTGTCGCTGAAGAAAGCCAACCTTGGCATCTCAATGCAGAGCGGCAGCCAGGCCACCCGCGCTGTGGCCGACATCGTCTTGATGAAGGATTCGTTTGCCGCGCTCGCGCCTGCCGTGCAGGAAGGCCAGCGCATCGTCAACGGCATGCAGGACATTTTGCGCCTATTTTTGACGCGCATTTTGACGATGGCGCTGCTGATCGTGTCGTCGCTGATTATCGGTGTGTTCCCGTTGGCACTGCGGCACGGTTCGCTGGTGACACTGTTCTCAGTCGGCATTCCCGCTGTGTTGTTAGCGGTGTGGGCGCGACCCGGCACGACAGCGAAGGGCACCATCGTGCAGCGGCTGGCTAACTTTGTATTGACGCCAGTGTTGTTCACTAGCGCGGTCGGCTTGATGGTCTTTTACGCGGCGCTGTTGCTGCCGGTTAGCGGGCCGCTCGCGCCTGCACATGTGTCGCCCGATCAGGCGGCGGGGATGTTGACGGCCGGTATTCCGCTGGCGCAGACGACGCTGACCTCGTTCCTCGTATTGACGGGCTTGTTGCTGGTGATCTTCGTCGAACCGCCGACCGAGTGGTTCACGGGCGGCGATACGCTCAGCGGCGATTGGCGGCCGACGATCATGGTCGGCGTCTTATTGGCGGCCTTCACCGTTATCTCGATCGTTCCCACGTTCCGATCGGTCTTTGCGTTGTCGACGTTGGGCCTGCTGGAAGTGGGCGTGGTGTCCGCAGGCGTCGGCCTATGGTTGCTGTTGGTACGGTTCTTCTGGCGGCGGCAGATCATCACTCGCTTCCTGGGTATGAAAGTCAATCATTGAATCTCATCTGAAAGTTGAGCGCAATCATGAAGATATTTGTTCCGGGCCGCATCTGTTTGATGGGCGAGCACTCCGATTGGGCCGGGGGGCATCGTCGGACAAACGCCGAGATCGAAAAAGGTTATTGCCTGATCAGCGGCACGAATCAAGGCATCTACGCCGAAGTCTCCTCGCATCCGACCTCGCTGGTCTTGTCGTCGCGCACGCCCGACGGCGAAATCATCGGCCCGTATGAAATCCCGATGGAGCCGAAAGCCTTGCTGGAAGAAGCCGAACGCGGCGGCTTTTGGAGTTACATGGCGGGTGTGGCCTATCAGGTGGCGACGAACTATCGAGTGCGCGGCCTTGTCATCGACAACTATCTGACCGATCTGCCGATGAAGAAGGGTCTGTCGTCCAGTGCGGCGATCTGCGTGTTGACGGCGCGGGCGTTCAATCGCGTATACGATCTCAAATTGACCACGCGCGGTGAGATGGAATTAGCTTACATGGGCGAGATCACCACGCCGTCGCGGTGCGGTCGTATGGATCAGGGCTGTGCGTTTGGCACGCGTCCTGTGCTGATGACGTTCGACGGGGATCGGTTGGATACGCAAGAGTTGCAGGTCAATACCGAACTCAACTTCGTCATCGTCGATCTGCACGCGCAGAAGGACACGATGGAGATTCTCAATCGGCTGAATCGCTGCTATCCGTTCGCCGAGAACGAGGTCGAACATGGCGTGCAGGAACTATTGGGACCGATCAACAAACGGATCGTGCATCAGGCGCTTGATTCTCTCAAGGGGGGCGATGCGGAGCGCTTAGGGGCGTTGATGGTGGAAGCGCAAGCGTTTTTCGATCGATATGCCACGCCCGCTTGTCCTGAGGAGTTGACCTCGCCGGTTCTTCATAAGGTTTTGAATTACGCGCCGCTAAAGCCGCACGTCTGGGGCGGCAAAGGCGTCGGCTCACAGGGCGATGGCACCGCACAATTTTTGGCGCGCAGCGCCGCCGATCAACAGGCGGTGGTTGAGATCATCGAACGCGATTTGGGTATGTCGTGTCTGACGTTTACGCTGAAGCCGGGTCGCAAGGTGCGTAAGGCGTTGATTCCAGCGGCCGGCTTTGGCACGCGCTTGTTCCCGGCGACTAAGGCGACCAAGAAGGAATTGTTCCCGGTGGTCGATCGAGATGGTATCGCGAAGCCGGCGATTCTGTTCATCGTCGAAGAGGCGTTAAACGCCGGCATCGAAGAAGTGGTTATCATCGTTCAGGAGAACGACCTGAATGATTTCAAGTCGTTCTTTAACGCGCAGATCTCGATCGAGAATTACAACAAACTCCCGCGTCATTTCCAAGATTATTCGCACCGCTTGTTGGAAATCGGACGGCACGTCACCTTTGTCACGCAGACCGCGCAGGAGGGCTTTGGGCATGCGGTCTATTGCGCACGGGAAGCGATCGGCAACGAGCCGTTCTTGCTGATGCTGGGCGATCACCTGTATCGCTCGAATACGGATCGATCGTGCGCGCAGCAAATGCTGGATGCCTATCATCAACATGGTGTCAGCGTCGTCGGGTTGCGGCGTACGCCGGAGAGCCAGATCGCAGCGTTTGGCACAGTAACGGGCGTGTGGCTGGAGGCCAATCGGTTGCTGAACCTGACCGAATTCGCCGAGAAGCCCACAGCTGACTATGCCCGTGAGCATCTCTTCGTCAGCGGTCTACCACAGGGCGAATATCTGACGCTCTTTGGCCAGTACATCATCAAGCCGCAAATTTTTGAGTATCTGGAAGAGCACATTGTCAACAACGTACGCGAGCGCGGCGAGTTTCAGTTGACCTCGTGCCTCGATCGGTTGCGGCAGGAAGATGGTTTCCACGGCGTCGTCATCGACGGGCGGCGCTTCGACATCGGTCTGCCAGAGCATTACCTCGACACGCTGCAGACCTTCAGAGAAGGCTAGATTTTTTTTGAACGGCGCTTGAAAACGCGGAGTTGATTTCGGCTCCGCGTTTTCATTTTCGACAGCGACCGTCGCTATTTCCTTATATGTATCATCTAATTTGGCGGATGGTCGGCTAATGCGTTACGAATATCACAGCCTAAATAGTACTAAGTTCCTATTTGTGCGGCACTGAACAGCGCTATAATGTCGTTAGTTTGGCTAACGCCCAAACAAACCCCGCTCGAATTTCCGTCACAAGGAGTGAAACTGATGGCTTCCCTGTATCAACCCAAACCCGAACACAGATTTACTTTTGGCCTGTGGACTGTTGGCAATACCGGTTCTGATCCGTTTGGCAAGGCGGTCCGATCGGCTTTGTCGCCCGTCGAAATCGTTCACTTGCTAGCTGAAGTCGGCGCGTGGGGCGTGAACTTCCACGACAACGACCTCGTCCCAATCGATGCAACCCCCGCTCAACGCGATAAGATCGTCGCCGATTTCAAGCAGGCCCTCAGCGACACCGGTCTCTGTGTCCCGATGGCCACCACCAATCTCTTCAACGATCCCGCTTTTCGAGATGGGGCGTTTACCAGCAACGATCCAAAGGTGCGGGCCTACGCTCTGCACAAGACGATGCGCGCCATTGATCTGGGCGTTGAATTAGGTGCAAAGACCTATGTGTTCTGGGGCGGCCGTGAAGGTACCGAGACCGACTCTGGCAAGAGCGCGCTCGATTCGGGTAAGCGCTTCCGCGAAGCCATGAACTTCCTGTGCGAATATGCGCTCGACAATAAGTATGATCTGAAGTTTGCGCTGGAAGCCAAACCGAACGAACCACGCGGCGACATCTATTTACCGACCACTGGCGCGATGTTGGGTTTCATTGCCACCCTCGATCATCCCGAGATGGTGGGCGTCAATCCAGAGATGGCGCACGAGCACATGGCTGGCCTCAATTTCATGCATGCGGTCGCGCAGGCGTGGGGTGCGGGTAAGTTATTCCACATCGACCTTAACGATCAGAACTACGCGCGCTACGATCAGGACCTGCGCTTCGGTTCGCAGAATCCCAAAGCCGCGTTCTATCTGGTCAAGTTCCTTGAAGACGTGGGCTATGCCGGTTCGCGCCACTTCGACGCGCATGCCTATCGCACCGACAACCTGGAAGGCGTGAAAGAATTCGCCAAGGGCTGTATGCGCACGTATTTGATCCTCAAAGAAAAAGCGGCGCAGTTCAATGCCGATCCGGAAATTCAGGCCTTGCTAGCCGAAATCAACGCCGATGATGGCTCGATGAACGAGTTCTTCGGCGCATACTCGACCGGCAAAGCGGCGGCCCTGAAGGCCCGTGAGTTCGATCGGGTGGCGTTAGGTCAGCGCGGTCAACCGTATGAGAAGCTGGATCAACTGACAATCGATTTGCTCCTTGGGGTCCGTTAAGGACAAACAAGTAACGAGTAATGAGTGAAAGGTTGTTCACTCATTACTCGTTGCGCATTACGAGGTGAAGCTATGGCTCTTCTTCTCGGCATCGATGTTTCCACGACCGGCGCGAAGGCGCTGTTGATCGATGAGCGCGGCAACGTCATCGCCACGCACACCACCGAATATCCCCTTTCGACGCCGAAGCCGCTGTGGTCAGAGCAAGATCCCGCCGATTGGTGGCAGGGCACGGTCGCTAGTATCAAAGCGGCGCTCAGCAAAGCGAACCGATCGGGCGATGAAGTAACCGCGATTGGGATGACAGGTCAGATGCACGGCCTCGTCATGCTCGACAAGTCCGATCGCGTTTTGCGGCCTGCCATTTTGTGGAACGATCAGCGCACGGGCGCACAATGTGCCGAAATCACCGCGAAAGTGGGCGGGCTCGATCGGTTGCTGCAACTGACCGGCAATCAGGTGCTGCCTGGTTTCACCGCTCCCAAGATCGTGTGGGTGCGCGAAAACGAACCGCAAGTTTTTGATCAGACGACACATATTCTTCTGCCCAAGGACTACGTGCGTTTTTGTTTGACGGGCGAATACGCGACGGAAGTTTCTGATGCGTCGGGCATGTCATTACTTGATGTCGAGCATCGCCGCTGGTCGGATGAGATGCTGGGCGCGCTGGACATTCCGCGCGTGTGGCTGCCGACGTGTACAGAGTCTGACGTGGTATCAGGCCGCATCAGCGCGAGCGCGGCTAAAGCAACGGGCTTGAAAGAAGGCACGCCGGTTGTAGGCGGCGGCGGCGATCAAGCCGCGCAAGCCGTGGGTAGCGGTATCGTAAAAGCGGGTGTGATCTCGGTCACGTCGGGGACGAGCGGCGTTGTGTTCGCGCACAGCGATCATTATGCGGCGGAAGCGCAAGGTCGCCTGCACGCCTTTTGTCACGCCGTGCCCGGCAAATGGCACTACATGGGCGTGATGTTGTCGGCGGGTGGATCGTTCCGCTGGCTGCGTGATTCGATCGGCGATACCGAGAAAACCGCCGCGAAGTTGATCGACGTTGATCCCTATGAACTGTTGACGCAAGAAGCTGCGCTCGCGCCGGTTGGCAGCGAGGGCTTGTTGTTCCTGCCGTATCTCACCGGCGAACGCACACCATATCCTGATCCGCAGGCGCGGGGCGCGTTTGTGGGCCTGACGCTGCGGCACGGCAAAGCACATCTCGTGCGATCAGTGTTGGAAGGCGTGTCGTTTGGTCTGCGCGATAGCCTCGAATTGATCAAGGGGCTGGGTGTGCCAATCGAGCAGGTGCGGGCGTCGGGCGGCGGCGCGCGCAGTGCTGTGTGGCGGCAGATTCAGGCTGATGTGTTCGGTGCGGAATTGGTGCTGGTCAACGTGACCGAAGGCGCGGCGTTTGGCGCGGCTTTGCTGGCCGGAGTTGGCGCGGGTACGTTCAAGAGCGTCGACGAAGCCGTGGCCGCAACGATCAAGATCACCGATCGGACTGCGCCAATTTCCGAAAATGCCGCCAAATACGAGCGTTTGTACCCGTCATATCGCGCGTTGTATCCGGCCCTGAAAGATACGTTCCATTCGCTGCCAGACTAACCGGCTGAACTGTCTCTATGCCTCCACGCTATCGAACGGCTGATCAAAATTGGGTGCGAGAGCGAAACCTCTCGATTGTGCTGCGCTATATCTGGGAAGCGGGCGGCCCGATCGCGCGGGCGCGGCTGACCGAAATCAGCGGCCTCAACAAAAGCACGATTGGCACGCTGCTGGCGCAGTTGCAGACGTTAGGCTTCGTGCGTGAACTCGGCACACAGAATGTGGGGCCGGGTCGGCCAGGCTTGCTGATCGATATCAATCCGGATGCCGGGCGAATTGTCGGCGTTGAGATCGGCGTTGACTTCATCTCGGTTGTGTTGGCCGATCTGCGCGCGAATGTGGTGTGGCGGCGTCAGATCGATACGAACGGTTCAGCCAAAGCCGGTCAGCCGCAGGTGATGGTACAGGCTGAAATGTTGGTGCGCGAAGCTATGCAGCAGGCGCAAGTCAGCGGGCATCGGGTGCTAGGCATTGGGCTGGGCGTGCCGGGCTTGGTGGATCATGCGACAGGCACGTTGCTCTTTGCGCCCAACCTTGGCTGGCGCGACGTGCCGCTGCGCGATATGTGGTGCGCGGCCTTCGGCGTACCCGTCATCGTCGAGAATGAGGCCAATGCTGCAGCGTTCGGCGAAAAGATGCTGGGCGTGGCCAAACAAGCCGATCATTTTATCTACCTGAGCGCGGGCGTGGGCCTGGGCGGCGGCTTGGTGATCGACGGCAAGTTGTTTGGCGGCGTCGGCGGTTTCGCGGGAGAGATCGGGCACATGACGCTGGTGCCAGATGGCCCGCAGTGTAATTGCGGCAACCGCGGTTGCTGGGAAACATTGATTGGTCCAACGGCGATCGTAGAGCGTGTACAGCAGGCAGCAAATCTTGGTCAGACGCCGTGGTTGCTAGCACTGCCCGAAGTGAACGGCAATCCTAAAGCGATTCGAATGCGGAACATTTTGCAGGCGGCCGAACACGGCGAACCGGCGGTGTTACACGTCCTTGATGAAGTGGGTCGTTATCTAGGCATCGGCACGGCGAGTTTGATCAACGCTTTCAACCCTGGCCGCGTGGTATTGGGCGGCGTGTTGAGTCTGGCCGGGCCGTACATCCTTCCGCGTGCTCAGCAAGAAGTGAATGCGCGGGCGTTGGCCGCGTCACGCGCAGGGGGCGAAATCTGTTTGTCGGCCTTCAAGTTTGATGCGTGTGTGATGGGTGGCGTGAGTTTGATTGTGCGCGAAATATTGGGCAAGCCCGAGGCGTGGCAACCAGGCAATACCGCACCTTAACAACCGAAGATGCTACACTAAGGCGTCGTCGATAACTTGGCGCACCGCGGCCGCGTCCAGATCTTTCTTGTCGAGAAAAGCGACCGCACCCGCGCTGAGTCCGAGTCGGTGGAATTCCCGATCGGGATACGCGCTGATCAACACGACACGCGTGGCCGGCGAGACGGCTTTCACGCGGCGGGTGCAGTAGATGCCGTCTTCATCCGTCAACACCACGTCGATCAACGCCAGGTTCGGTTTGGCGCTTTCGGCCAGACGCACGGCTTCGGCGACATCATCGGCTTCGTAGAGCAGCGTAGCCGGATAGGTCTTACCGATGAGTCGGCTCAATTGTTGGCGATAACGTGGATTGTCGTCGACGAGCAGCACCGACAGCGTGCGGGTTGAGTCCGATTCGGGGACTTTGGCGGCGGCCTCCTGACTCGTAGCGGCTAAGACTTCGGGATGCCGCATCAAGTAACTCAACGCTTCCGATCGGCTGTACACCCCCAACGAGCGATACAACCGCGTCAGGTGATTCTCGATCGTCTTGACGCTCAAGCCGGTCGCTTGCGCGATTTTGCGATTATCATGCCCCTGCGCCAACCAATGTAAGAGTTCGCGTTGACGGCGCGTGAGTTGCGGCACAGGCGTTGGGGCGGCACTGGCCGATCGGCGATGCAACAGCCGTTCGACTAATGGGCCGGAGATCCAGCGTTCGCCTGCGAGGATGCGCTGTATGGCCAGTTGCAAATCGGCCAGCGGCTGATCCTTTAGATGATAGCCGTTGACACCAGCATCGAGGAGACCTACCACGTAGGCTTCGTCGGCGTAGGCGCTGACAATCAGCACTTTGAGATCGGGATACTGGGCTTTGATGTGGCGCACTTCAGATATCGGATCAAAACCGGGCATGGCTACATCAACGAGCAGCAGGTCGATCGGGTGGCGGGCCAGTGCTTCGTGCAGGGCTGGACCGGTGCCGACTTCGGCCACCACACTCATATCGGGCAGTTCCAGCAGCGCATTGCGCAAACCGGCACGAACGATGGCGTGATCGTCGGCGAGGATCAATCGGATAGCAGACATGACCCCATTATGCCTCAACTTGGCCGAAACTGATAGGGCGCTCTCTGCCAACAAGGCTTTGTAATCCATGGTGACCAATTTGTGGCGCGGTGATACAATAGGCCAACCCTCGCTCGCTAAGGAGCCTGTGTCCACGCCTTTGCTGCAACTCGATCAGGTCTCAAAGCACTTTGGTACACTCGTTGCGCTGCAAGATGTCTCGCTTCAGATTGAGGCTGGCGAAGTCATTGGGTTGGTCGGACGGCGCGGGGTTGGCAAGTCGACCCTGTTGCAACTCATCGGTGGGCTGCATATGCCGACTAGCGGGCAGTTACGGCTTGATAGTCAACCGCTGCAACTGACTAATCCGGCGCAGGCGCAAGTGCAAGGCATCGCGATGGTTCACCAGCAACCGCTGCTGGCGGGCAATCTGGATGTTGTGGCGAATATCTCGCTAGGCCGGGAGGTGAGTCGGCCCTGGCGGATGGGTGTGCCCGATGATGTCGCGATGACGCGACGGGCGATAGAACTGCTGACCGAGTTTGGCGCGGCGCACATCGTCAATGTTAAGGTCAGTAACCTATCCGACGAGCAACAACAGATCGTAGCGATTGTGCGGGCGTTGTGCAGCCCGGCGCGTTTGCTGGTGCTGGACGATGCGTTGGCGGTGCTGAGCTACGAGCGACAAGAACGGATGCTGGAACGGATTCGCCAGTTGGCGCGATCGGGTGTGGCCGTGATCATCGCCAGTGACAATCTCAAGCATCTGTTCGCAGTGACCAATCGGATTTTGGTGATGTATGAAGGCCGGGTCATCGCCGATCGGGTAACGGCTGATTCAACGCCGCGCGAGATCGTGGAATTGATGGTAGGCGGCACGCGCCAAGAGCAGGTGACTCCCATCATCTGGGCGTTGGAAAGTTATCACCAGGTTCAGCAGCAAACTGATGAGTTACGACGCACACAAGCCGCGTTGCAGCAAAGCCTTGCGCAACGTGATTCGCTCAATCGGGAATTGTTAGAGCGGTTGGCACAGCAGGTGAACGTGCTCGATCAACTCAACATCGCGCTGCAAGCGGCTCAGCGACGCTTGATGACTGAGCGCGAAGAGGAGCGCAAGTTTCTGGCGCGTGAACTGCATGATCAAGTTATTCAAGATTTGCTGAGTTTCAACTATCGGCTGGAAGACATCGAAGGTGAAGTCGACGATGAAGAACAACAGGCCGAGTTGGCAGGGATTCGGCAGAGCGTGCGGCAAGTTGTGGCCGATTTACGGCAATTGTGTAGCGACTTACGCCCGCCGACCTTGGAGGCGCACGGTTTGAAAGCTGCGGTGCGCTCGCTGGCCGAAGAATGGGCCGAGCGACATGGCGTTCAGTTGGAACTCAGTATCGATCCGAAGTTAGGGCGGTTGCCGGAAGCCTTGGAATTGTCGGTGTTCCGAATCGTTCAAGAAGGGCTGAATAATGTTCGCAAGCATGCCTCAGCCCGCAATGTGGCGTTGCGAGTGGAGCGGACGCCAACGGCTAGCATCAGGCTGATGCTGGCCGATGATGGGCAGGGGTTACCCAAACCGATCGATCTGGCGGAGTTATCGGCGGCCAAGCACTTTGGGTTGTTGGGGATAAGCGAACGTGTGGCATTACTCGGCGGCACAATGCACGTAGACTCTCCACCTAACGGTGGAACTGTGCTGGAAGTTGAGTTGCCGAGTCCCTATCCATCAGTATGATCTCAAGTTAAGCAGTCTTATACCCTTGAAGAAGTGATCGAGGTGCTTGTTTCGATAAAGGAGGTGATCGAAACTAGAGAGTGGATCAAACACGTACTTGGCAAGTTGTCTCGATTCAAACCATACCACCTAATTTGACTCAGGAGGAAAGTAATGAATCGCAGTAAGAATCGCTCGCTGAAGTTCGTTTCACTGCTCGCCGTATTGGGCATTTTCCTGGCAGCGTGCGCGCCGCAAGCCGCGGCTCCAACTCAGGCGCCGGCGCAGCCCGCGCAGCCCGCGCAACCCGCGCAACCGGCGCAGCCCGCTGGCGGCAAGGACAAGATCGGCATTTCGATGTCGGACTTTGCGACCGAGCGCTGGAAGCCCGAATCCGATCTGATGAAGAAGTTGCTTGAAGATAAGGGTTACGAAGTTCTGGTGCAAGAGGCCAACCATGACGTCAAGCTGCAAAACGACCAGATCGATAACATGGTCGCGCAGGGCGTCAAAGGCCTGATCATCGTGGCGGAAGACGGCGACGCCGCGGCGACCGCCGTGGACAAGGCCGGCAAGGCGGGCGTGAAGGTCATCGCCTATGACCGCCTGATCAAGTCGACGGGCATTGCGGCTTATCTATCGTTCAACAACGTGGAAGTGGGCCGGCAGCAAGCGTTGGGCGTAATGAAGGCCGTGGACATCGAAGGCGGCAAGTGGACGAAGGACAATCCGCTGAAGTTGGTGAAGTTGGGCGGCAGCCCGACGGACAACAACGCCATTCTGTTCCGCAAGGGTCAGGATGAGATCGTGCAGCCGTACGTGGACCAGGGCATCATCAAAGTGGTGGCGGACCAGTGGGTGGACAACTGGGATGCGGCGAACGCGCTGAAGTTGATGGAGAACATCCTGACGGCGCAGAAGAACCAGATCGATGCGGTGGTCGCCTCGAACGACGGCACGGCGCTGGGCGCGCTGCAAGCGCTGAAGGCGCAGGGTTTGGCGGGCAAGGTGCCAATCTCGGGTCAAGACGCGACGGCGGACGGCTGCAACAGTATCGTCAAGGGTGAGTTGACGGTGTCGATCCTCAAGGACATCCGTAACCTGGCCCCGATCGCGACCGATCTGATGGATAAGCTGGTCAAGGGCACAACCGTCCCTGAATTGAAGGACTACACGCTGGCCGAACTGACCAACGACAAGAAGTATCAGGGCAGTGTGAAGGCGCAGTTCTTGGAAGTGCAGCAAGTCAACAAGGACAACGTCTTCGATCTCGTGGTGAAGAGCAAGTTCCAGCCGTATGACGCTGTTTATCGCGACATCCCCGCCGATCAGAAGCCCGATCCCAATACCGGTGCACTGCCGGGTGGTGCGTCGAGCGGTGGTCAAACGGGCGCGGGCAAGATCATCGGCATTTCGATGTCGGACTTTGCGACCGAGCGCTGGAAGCCCGAATCCGATCTGATGAAGCAATTGCTAGAGGCCAAGGGCTACAAGGTCTTGGTACAGGAAGCCAATCACGACGTCAAGCTGCAAAACGACCAGATCGACAACATGGTCGCGCAAGGCGCCGCAGGCCTGATCATCGTGGCGGAAGACGGCGACGCCGCGGCGACCGCCGTGGACAAGGCCGGCAAGGCGGGCGTGAAGGTCATCGCCTATGACCGCCTGATCAAGTCGACGGGCATTGCGGCTTATCTATCGTTCAACAACGTGGAAGTGGGCCGGCAGCAAGCGTTGGGCGTGATGAAGGCCGTGGACATCGAAGGCGGCAAGTGGACGAAGGACAATCCGCTGAAGTTGGTGAAGTTGGGCGGCAGCCCGACGGACAACAACGCCATTCTGTTCCGCAAGGGTCAGGATGAGATCGTGCAGCCGTACGTGGACAAGGGCATCATCAAGGTCGTGGCGGACCAGTGGGTGGACAACTGGGATGCGGCGAACGCGCTGAAGTTGATGGAGAACATCCTGACGGCGCAGAAGAACCAGATCGATGCGGTGGTCGCCTCGAACGACGGCACGGCGCTGGGCGCGCTGCAAGCGCTGAAGGCGCAGGGTTTGGCGGGCAAGGTGCCAATCTCGGGTCAAGACGCGACGGCGGACGGCTGCAACAGTATCGTCAAGGGTGAGTTGACGGTGTCGATCCTCAAGGACATCCGCAATCTGGCCCCGATCGCGACTGATCTGATGGATAAGCTGGTCACTGGCGCGCAGATTCCGGAGCTGAAGGACTACACGCTGGCCGAACTGACCAATGACACCAAGTATCAGGGCAACGTGAAGGCGCAGTTCTTGGAAGTGCAGCAAGTCAACAAGGACAACGTCTTCGATCTCGTGGTGAAGAGCGGTTTCCAGAAGTATGACGATGTCTATCGCGACATCCCCGATGCGCAGAAGCCGCCCAAGCCGTAAACAGGCTTTGCTTCTGTAGTGGCTTTGTGGTAACCTAAAGCAAGTTTGTCTTCCGCGTCCGGAGCATCAACCGCCGGACGCGGAAGACGATTCCACTGACTGGATGGAAGGCACTATGAGTGACGACGTCATCCTGGAGTTCAAGAACGTAACCAAGACTTTCCCCGGTGTCAGAGCCCTCAGTGATGTTAGCTTTCAAGTGAAACGCGGCGAGATTCACGGGTTGTGTGGTGAAAATGGCGCAGGTAAATCGACGCTGATGAAGATCCTGTCGGGCGTTTACCCCTTCGGCACGTACGAAGGGAGCGTTATCTATGACGGACAGGAACTTAAGCTTGGTGCACGCGCAATTCATCAGGCTTCAGAGCAAGGCATTGCTATCGTTTACCAGGAATTAACCCTGGTGCCGAATATGACGGTGGGTGAGAATATCTTTTTGGGCCGGGAACCGGTCGAGCGTGGTTCGGTGAATTGGGACAAGCTATATTCCAACACCCAGGCGATTTTGGATCGCTACAAGTTGGATGTGCATCCGCACGATGTGGTCAAAGATCTGGGCGTCGGCAAGATGCAGATGACGGAAATAGCCAAGGCTTTGTCGGAAGATGCCAAAGTCTTGATTTTGGACGAGCCGACCAGTGCGTTGTCGGAAGCCGAGATCGATAAATTAATGGAGATTCTACACACGTTGAAGGGTCTCGGCGTGACGTGCATTTACATTACCCACAAAATGAATGAGTTTTTCCGCATCTCCGATCATATTACGGTGCTGCGTGATGGCAAAGTTGTCACAACGCAGGCTACCAAAGATTTGACGCCTGAGAAATTGGTGAGCTACATGGTCGGGCGTGAAATGAAGGAACGCTTCCCCAAAGGCAATCGCCAGCCAGGTGAAGTGATTTTTGAGGTCGCGGGACTGAGGGCTGAGCGGGCCGATCGAGAGGTGTTGAAGGGCGTCTCGTTCGATCTTCGCAAAGGCGAAATTTTAGGCATCGCGGGATTGATGGGGTCTGGACGCACTGAACTGGTGATGACGATCTTTGGTGAATACGCCAAGATCACGCAAGGCTCGATTAAATTGGCCGGGCAAGAGATCAAGATCGCCAACAGCCATAGTGCAATGGAGCATGGCATTAGCCTGGTGCCGGAAGATCGTAAGCGGCATGGTCTGGTGTTGATTCAAACCATTTTGAAGAATATCTCGTTGCCCAATCTTGATCGATTTTCGGCTTTCATGCGAATCAATCAGAATGCAGAAGTGGTGGCGAGTTTAAGGATAGCAAACGAATTAGCCGTAAAAGCGCCTAACCTGTATGTGCCGGTCGAGTCGCTGTCGGGTGGCAACCAGCAGAAAGTAGTCATTTCCAAATGGCTGCTATCTGGTCCCAAGGTGCTGATTATGGACGACCCTACGCGTGGGGTGGACGTGGGGGCGAAGTACGAGATTTACAAATTGATGAATCAATTAGCCGAGCAAGGGATTGCCATCATCATGATCTCCAGCGAACTGGAAGAGGTCATCGGCATGAGCGACCGCATCATGGTGATGTGCCAAGGGCGATCGAATGGCACGCTAAAGACGTCCGAGGCAACGCAGGAGAAGATCATGGCGCTGGCGACCGGTATCGCCTGACCTAATTGCTGTCAACATTGATCCAGACAAGGTGCTCAGCATGAATAACTTCGCCCAGGCATTTCGCAGAAACATTCAGACGTATACCATCATTATCGCATTAGTATTAATCTGGGTGGTCTTTACGATCGCCACCAACGGCGGCTATGTATCGCCGCAGAATATTTCGAATCTATTCCGGCAAATGTCGGTGACGTCGCTGATGGCCGCCGGCATGGTGTTGATCATCGTTACAGGCGGCATCGACCTGTCGGTGGGTCGATTGGCCGGCTTCGTATCGGTGGTGGTGGCGTTTTTTCAAGCGAATCGCTGGAATACCACCTTTCCCGATCAGCCAGCGGCCGCAGCCTTAGCGTCGGTCGTCATCGGTCTGGTCGTGGGCACGGCCTGGGGAGCGGCTCAAGGCTATATCTCCGCTTACTTGCGAGTGCCGGCGTTCATCGTGACGTTAGGCAGTATGTTCATTTTGCAGGGCCTGACGCTACTGCAAACAGAGGGCAAGACGATTCCCGCCAATCAGCCCGTCTTCTCTGAAATTGGTCAGGGCTACTTGCCCGATGTGTTAGGATGGATCTTGACGGTGGTGATCATTGCCGTCTTGTTCTTAACGATGTTTAGAGGTCGGGCTAACAAGCAAAAATATGGCTTCCCGCTACCGTCGCTAACTTTGGATGTTGCAAAGACGGTGTTTTACGCGGCGCTGTTAGTCATCTATGTCGCGGTGGTCAATTCGTATAAAGTTGCGCCTGGCATTCCGTATCCAGTCTTATTGTTGGGGTTCGTCGCGTTGATTATGACGTATGTTTCTAACAACACACGCTTCGGTCGATACGCGTATGCAATCGGTGGCAACCGTGAAGCCGCACGCTTGTCGGGTATTAACATCCGTCGCCAATTGTTCCTGATCTTTACCTTGATGGGTTTCCTCTCCGGACTGGCGGGTATCGTGTTGGCTTCCTATGTCGGATACGGCACGATCGGGGCGGGTGGCGGCTATGAGTTGGACGTGATCGCCAGCGCCATCCTCGGTGGAACATCCACGCTGGGCGGTGTCGGCACCATTCCGGGTGCGATGATCGGTGGTTTGATCATGGCGAGTCTAAAGACTGGTCTGCAAATGTTGAATGCGCCACCGGCCACCACGTATGTGGTGCAGGGCGCGGTGCTGGTGTTGGCTGTGCTCCTCGACATGTCCTTCAAGAAAGATAAGAGTTAGCGCGTTTCAATTCGATCAAACAGGCACATTGGTCAGATGTGCCTGTTTTTGTTTCTGTGAGTTATAATCGGGACAACTGACTGTGCGGGGTTATGGATGTTCTTTACAGCGAACGATTCGACTTTTCAGACTCACGTCGCGACCGACTTGCCGTTGAACATTGACGTCGATTCGGTTCTGCGCGGGCAGGGGGCCGATCCAGCTGTTGTCCGCCAACGTCGACCACGCTTGGTGTCTGCAGCTGAACGCGCTGTTGAATTAGGAAATAGCCTGATCACACCGGTTGCTGCATATTGCACCTTGGATGTTGACACGGTTCGACATGAGCGGTTGACGCTTGCGGGCGGCCATCAGCTGACGGGTGGTCCGTTAGCTCGGCACTTAGCACCCGCTCAGCAAATCACCCTGATTGTTTACACGATCGGCCCGGCGTTGGAGCAGCGCGTTTCTGAAATGATGAGCAGCGATCCGATGTTGGGGCTGGCGCTGGATGGTTTTGGCTCGGCGGCTGTCGAGATATTGGGCGAGACGCTGTGTGCGCACCTCGAAGCTGAAGCGCGTCCGGCTGGCCGATATGCCAGCGTCCCACTCAGCCCGGGCATTATCGGTTGGCCGGTCGATGTGGGGCAGCCGCAGATCTTCAGCGTCGTTGATGCCGATGCGATCGGCATCACGTTGAACGACGCATCGATGATGGTTCCGCATAAATCGGCTTCGATGATTCTAGGTCTTAGCGCGCAGCCCTTCGAAGCAGGTCGCACCTGCGACTTCTGTGCCTTGCGTGACACGTGTCGTTATCAAGATCATTACGCCCACTCTGGCGGCTAAACCGCAGCAAGGAGTGCTGTGTACCTCACTCGTCATCACACCGATCGTGGTCCACGTTGGGCGGTTGATGGACATTTTTTGCCCGACACGTTTGATCTGCGTTTGCTGCTGGCTTTACATGCCGAAAGTGTGCGCGAATTTCTTAATAGCAGCGTGACTAACGAGAAAGCCATCGGTGTGCTGCTGCCGCCGCTTGAGCCTGTGCACGAGGTGTGGGGCTGTCTGCCGCTTGAAGCGCGCAAACGCGAACAGCGGCGCAGCACAGCAGCCAATGTGCCAACCGAGCGCGTCTATGCCGCTGAACGGCCGGCGTTGTATTTCAAAGCGCCTGGCTGGCGAGTAGTCGGACATCACGCCCCGGTGCGCGTGCGCGATGACAGCGCCTGGAACATCAGCTGGCCCGAATTGGCGGTGGTAATAAACCGTCATCACGAAGTAATCGGATACACGGCTGGCGGCGATGTGAGCGCGCGTTCGTTGGAGAGTGAGAATCCGTTGTATGTGTCACAGGCCCGTCTGTACAACGGCGCGTGTGCGATTGGACCCGGGCTTGAACTGAGTAGCAGTGAACAGCTGCGCGAATTGCCGATTTCGATCGAAGTTACACGCGGTGGTCGCTCCGCGTTTAGGGCTTCAGCCACAATAGCGCAGCTGAATCGCTCGACCGAAGATTTAATTGCATATTTGACGCGCGAACTGGATTTCCCGCACGGTGTTTTTCTGCTGATGGGTTCGCCCGTGGTTTTTCCAGCCGATTTTACGCTGTCCATCGGCGATCGAGTCACGATCTCGGTAGGAACCCTAACCCTCGAAAACGAAGTGGCGGCGTGATCGCTCCCAAGAAAATCGCCGCCCGATTGGTCTCATATCCAATCGGGCGGCTTATGTTTGCCCTCGGCGGGAGTCGAACCCACAACCATCTGATCCGAAGTCAGGCGCTCTATCCATTGAGCTACGAGGGCGCAATCATACTTAGCGTTAACGGAACGCATTGTAACATGCCGCCGATATGGCGTCAAACCTCAACGTTTCATGTTGAGTTGACGCGAGGCGGCGATGATGGCTTGATTCGCTTGCTTGACGATGTTGGCCGCGGGTTTCAACACTTCTCGATCGTACGTTAGCCAGCCATTGAGTTCACTCTCAACATCGATCAGTTGAGTATAAACACTGCCGCTTAAGCCCGGCGATTGCAGCTGAAGCGACGCACTCTGGAGAAGTTGTGCGTACCGATTAGCCAGTGCCAGCCCCGCTGGTTGCCATTCACTCGCGTAGGCCTTGTCATTCCAGAGATGACCGGCGACGATCATGCCCACACCGCCGAATTCACCCGTGACTGCCGCGCGCGTGATGGTGGGCGTTGGCGCGATTGGCTCAACGTAATGGTGCGTGTCGATAATATCGCCAGTCAAGAGATCGGCCCAACCGCTGGCGCTGTCGATCAGGCGACTGGCATCTTCGCTGCGAACTGCCTGGGTCATACGGTTCGTATTGGATTGCCCCCAACCTTCGTTGAAGATCACCCACATCACAACCGACGGCGCATTGCGATGTTCACGCACCATCTGGCGCAACTCGGTTTCAAACTGATTGACCTGACTGGCGGTCGGTGTAAGGTCGTCGCGCATGGCGGGCATATCCTGCCAGACGAGTACGCCCAGCCGATCGGCCCAGTAGTACCAACGCGCCGGTTCGACTTTCATATGCTTGCGAATCAAGTTAAAGCCCAGAGCTTTGGCCTGTTCGAGATCGAAGCGCAGGGCTTCATCAGTCGGGGCGGTGTACAGGCCGTCGGGCCAGTAACCATGATCGAGGACGCCGGTTTGATACACGAACTCGTTGTTTAGCAGCACACGCAGTCGATTGGCGACCGTGCCCAGACTGATCTTGCGCAGGCCCAAATAACTGCCGACCTGATCGAGTGCTGTGCCGCCGTCGATCAGTCGTACACGCACATCGTACAAGAATGGGTCGTCCGGCGACCATAACCGCGGCGTCGTAATGGGCAGCGTGAAGGGTGCGCCGATCGAGATGGTGGCGGTGGCAACGGTCTGCGTGCCGCTTAGGACAGTTACTTCTGCGCTGGCGAACGGCGCATTCTGAGCGACGACCGTCACAGTGATGCCCGGCTGATCGATATTGGGTGTAAGGGTGAGGTCAGTAATATGGGCGACAGGCACCGGCTCCAGCCACACCGTCTGCCAGATGCCGGACACTGGCGTATACCAGATCACGCGTGGCGATAGCCGTTGTTTGCCCAACGGTGGGTTCTGCGTATCCGTCGGATCGACGACGTATACGATCAGTTCGTTATCGCCGTTTTGCAACGCGGCGGTGATATCGAAGCTGAAGGCGTCGTAACCGCCTTGATGAGCACCCAGATATTGGCCGTTGACGTAGATGCCAGTGGCCCAATCGACTGCGCCGAAGTGCAATAAGATGCGTCGGCCCATCCACGCTTCCGGTACGTTGAACTTGCGTCGATACCACAGGCTGGACTCATGCCGCATGATGCCCGATAAAGCCGATTCTACCGGGAATGGCACGAGAATCGTTTCGGGCAGCGTTTGGCCGATCGGGGGCGTGGTGTACGCGCTGCCGCTGGCGAACTCCCACACGCCATTCAGATTCAGCCACTCCGATCGAACCAGCTGCGGCCGAGGGTATTCGGGCAGGGCGTTGTCGGGGCCGACCAAGGTGGTCCAGCGTGTACTCAGCGGAGGTGTCTTGGCGTGCCAGTTGAGGGGATTGCAGATCAACGGCAGATACAGCGTCGATGTAATGCTAGCTTGCGACTGAATATGAACGGCCTCAATGCGCGGCGTAGTAATTGAAGTAGGGGAAACTGCAAAGACGATCGCCGCCATTAGACCGATTAACGCTGCCACAATCATCGGTCGCATCTCATCCGCCCAGACATGACACAGCCTCGCCGGGGTGGGGCGAGGCTGTGTTGAATGGTCATCGGCTGAACTTACTGGCCCCGCACATCGGTGATGCGAATGACGTACGGCTTCAAGATTTCGACCAGTTTCTCTTGCGGGACATCGATCACTTTGAACATTACTTCGTAGTTGGAGGGATCGGTGCCGGGTAATTCGACCAGCGCCACGATGTTGCCACCGGCCGCGGCGATGTCGCCCGTGATTTTGGCCAATTGCCCCTTGCGATCGGTTACCAACGTGGTGACACGCACGCCAGCCTTGCGAGCACCTAAAATGTCGATGAACGTCTTGAAGATGTCGGTCTCGGTGATGATGCCCAGCACCGCGCCGTTGTCGTCGACGACCGGCAGGCCGCCGATCTTGTTGTCGACCATGATGCGGGCCGCATCTTCTACGGGCGTATCGCCGCTGATGGTGATCACCTTCTTGGTCATCACATCGCTGACCTTGATTTTCGACATCAGGTAAGTAATTTCCCAAACACTAAGGCTGGTAGCCGGCGACGGCGAGGCTTGCAGCAAATCCTTGTCAGACACTATCCCGACGAGTTTGTTGTGCTTATCGACGACGGGCATGCGGCGAATGCGCTCTTTCTTCATCTGGTCCAGCGCTTCGGCGACTGGCGTGTCGGGCGAGCAGAGTACCGGGTGGGCGGACATTCGATCACGAACAAGCATGGCGATTCCTCCAGAGGAGCAAGAAGTGCAGTGATTTTACTTGGCGTACGGCGACAAGTCAAATGGCAGATTGTATTGGCCGGGGTTTCGCGCCCGACTTTGACACAATCGCAATTTCCCTGCAATAAAGGTGTAACTTGACTTTGACTCGGCCTTGAAGTACTCTCAAATCAGAGTAAATTATCATGAACGTGGCCTTGATCAGCGGTGCCTATCCACGCCGGGAAGTGGTGGCGCGTGGCGTGTCGCATAAACTCAACGGCGGCACGGTGCGGGCCTTTAGCTGCATCGAAGACGTACTGGAGTCTTCGATGGAGTACACCGTGTTTGTCGTCTATAACAACTTTGACAAGAAGATGAACGGCGTCGACGGCACCCGCGAAATTCGCCGCCGCGCGCCGCGCTCATATATCGTCGGCGTCAGCGCGATTCCGTATATGGAGCGGCAGTATATTCCCGCCGGGGCCGATGCTTTTCTGTTATTGGCCGGTAACGAGATCGCCGAGTTGGGCGACTTGTTAGTGCGCAATCAGGCGCGCATCGATGCCAAAGCCATGGGCGTGATTCCGGTTGGAGCCGCGTCTGCGCCTGAAGTTACACCGTCCGAAATGGCGCCAGTGCCCACTCAGCCGCGCGAAGAAATTGATCCACTGCTGACGACCGACCACATGATCTATGTGTTGGAACGCGCCCGACTGCTGCTCGATTACGCGATCGGCACCCCCGATCCTGCCGATCTTCGCCGCTATAGCAAAACGATGATGACGGAAATCGAGCGCGTCATCACCCGCTATTATGAAACACACCCGCACAGTGACAACGGTCGGCGCTCGAAGTGAGTGTGGTCTTCAGCCGCGGCGGTAACGCGCCGCCAACTCGCGCACATCCTCGATCTTTAAGTAGCGATAGCGTCCGCGCCAGGCGGCGGTTTCAGCCAAAAGCACCTTAAGTTCCGCTAACAACAACTGCACTTCATCTCCAGCCCGATCGCTATTCTCGGCCTGATCGTTCTTAGCGGCAATCGTAAGCCGATCTTCGCCCCAGTCGGTGATGGCGATCTGCCCGGTCGCCTCCAACCACTCCACGCCCTTGCGTGCCGTGATCAGCCGTTGATTGAGCGCCGCCGCTAATCGCAGCAAATCCACTTGTCCACCGCGTCGATTGAGGTCGTGTTTCAGTAGGCCGGTCAAGCGTTTGAGGTATGGCTCAAGTCTGTCATCGAGCGTGTTCGCATTGCACAGATAAATCGTCTTCGGCTTTACGCGCTGTACGGCATACTCGATCTCGCGCCAGCCGCACGGTGTGCTCCAGATCACCAGCGTGTCTGCTTCACGCAAATCATAGCGGCGCACACTAGGCCACGGCACACTCTGCGCGCCGTCGGCCCAGATCAACCAATCGGGTTGGATTGGCAACTCGTTGAACGCCCGTTCGCGCCAATCGATCGCGCTCACGCCGATCGCTGGTGCAACTTCGATCACTTCGACGGGCGCGATCTGGAAATCCACCCACTCGATCGTGAGCGTTGCTTCTCCGCGGTAATTGGTGCTTTTGATCGTGTACGCCACATCGATCGGGCCTTGCGGTAATTCGACCTCTGCGCCGCGCCACCAGATCAAGTTGTGCGTGCCGGTGGCATCGGCCACAGTCACTTCGCGATGTTCGCGCTTGCGGCCAAAGGTGCGCTCGCGTTCGATCGTCGCCGTGCGGGTGACCAGCGTTACGGGCGGATTACCTTCGCCGAACGGTGCGAGGCGTTCGATCTCGCGCGCCACATCGAGCGTGACTTGATCGAACGGCAGCACCGCATCGATGACGAGGCCAGTTTCGACTGATGGATCGCGGATCGCGTCGACGGCCTTCGACAGCGCGGCGCGAAAAACGGGAATGTTATCGACAGGCAGCGACAGGCCTGCCGCGCCTGGATGCCCGCCGACGTTGTTGAGATGCGCGTTGCACATCTTCAACGCCCGTGTGATGTCCACGCCCGCAATCGAGCGCGCCGAGCCACGCGCCGAGCCGTCGTCGTTGGTGACCAATATCACCGTTGGCTTTTGATATTGTTCGGCAAGTCTATTCGCCACCGGGCCGATGACGCCGCTGTGCCAGTGCGGCTGACTCAACACCAGCGCGGCGTAATCAAGCAGCGACGGCTCTTTGGCAATCATCTCCTGCGCCGCCGATGTGATCTGATCCATCAGCAATTTGCGCTGATTATTCAGCCCTTCCAGTTGTGACGCGAGGATGCGCGCTCGCGTCAGATTCGTCGTCGTCAACAATTCAACGGCGAGGTTGGCGTCACCCAGGCGGCCCAGTGCATTGAGGCGCGGGCCTAACGCAAATCCGATCGTTTCGGCCGAAACGTTAGCGGTGTTGATCTGCGCCAGCTCCATGATGGTCTGCAAGCCGAGTCGTGTGGTGCGCCGTAAACGATCGAGGCCGCGCTGCAGCAAGTAGCGCGTATCGGCGCGCTGCTCAGCCACGTCGGCCACGATGCCCAGCGCAACGAGATCAAGATAGTCGTCGGCGCGTTGATCTTCGCCCGCGAGGTGCAGCACTTGCTGCGCCAGTTTGAACGCCACGCCGACTCCGGGCAGGTTGCGCAGCGCGTGATCGGGCGGCAAGCGTTGCGGATTGATCAACGCGTCGGCTTGCGGCAACTCGTCGGGCAGATCGTGATGATCGGTGACCAGCACCGTTACGCCGCGCGCCTTGGCGTGATCGATCGCGGCATGTTCGGAGATGCCGGTGTCGCACGTTAACAATACGTTGATGTGCTGATCGAGTAAGCGATTGAGCGAATCGATCTTAATGCCGTGCGATTCGGTCAGACGGTGCGGGATGTAGTAAGTGACGTTGGCGCGCAAATCGCGCAGCAGTGAAACCAGTAGCGTGGTTGAGGTCTGACCGTCGGCGTCGAAGTCGCCCCACACCGCGATCGATTCGCCACGCGTGATGGCGCGGTACAGCCGATCGGCGGCGAACTCCAGATCGGGCAGGGCGGTGGGCGGTGCAGGCGTGTAACGATCGGGATCAAGAAAACCGAGCGCGGCTTCGGGCGTAGTAATGCCGCGCTTCGTCAACAATGTCGCGAGCAAGTGCTGATCGCCCAGCAGCGCGGTCAGCGCAGGGTTTGGCGTGAGAGATTGAGGCAAGCGCCACATGATTGGATTAGCGATGTGTGGGCAATGAAGCCGTTAAATAGCGATGTCGATAGCGCATCATGGCCAGCAACAGGCCAAACTGCGCGACGGTAGCCAGAATCGTCGTGAACTGATCGAAATAGAGGATTAAGAAATTCACGGTCAACAGATACAACAGCAAGCCGAAATAGCCCAACGTCAAACCGACTTGCTCGCGTCGGGTAGCCAGCAGGCCTGCGCTCGTCAACAACATCACGCCAACAATGCCTTCCAGCGTTTGGCGCGCAATGTACCAGAGCAGACCGTTGGCGCTCTTGACCAATCCGGCGCTGACGATGGCGCTGTTCAGTTGAGTGGCGAAGTCGGGCGAAAAGATGGCACGCACGATCGGGCCTAGATCAATGGCGGCCAGGGCGCCGAATGCGATGAGACCAACGACGATCACGCCGCGCGCCAAGCGCCGATTGATCCACTTAGCCTCAAATTTCTGCAATTGAAGTAACCAACGTTCCAGGCGATTGACGGGATGCTGCACAACGTGCAGATCGCTGGAACGAATGAAGTCCAGTAGCACAGACGCCAGCTTTACTTGATCTGGATAAATATCGCGGCCGACCACACGCTGCAGACGTGATTCGATCGCGGCACGCTCAACTTCGTCCATATCCTCATCAATGACTTCGGTCAGGTATTCAAAGACTTGGTACAACTCGCTGCGGGCGTCTCGGGCGTTGTGGCGTCGAACTTGAAAATAGAGCAGCACGGTCAGCAGGAAGAAACTATAGATGATCGGCGCGGCCGCCGGATAAAAATAGTCGTTGGTTTTGGTGATGAACTTGCCTACTTCGTCGATGAACAGACCGACGCCGACGCCGCTGAGAATGGCACTCAGCCTAAACACCCAACGGTTAGCCAGTGTCAACATCAGTAAAGCGCCGATGAAAAGCAGCAGACCACCCCACAACAGATGCGCGATGTGCAAATCGCCGCTGCCGAGCTGTGGAAAGCCCGTCAGTTGAAGATAGACGCGCGTCAGCACCACCGAGCCAGCGAAACTCAGCAGCATCCACAACAGATAACGTTCAGCGTCGACGCGTTTGACGCCGCGACGCACGCCGTTGCCCATGCCCCTCAGCATACCAGCCCCCTAAGCCGTTCAGTACGCGATTTCATCGACATCTTCCAGCCGCACTTCGATTTCAAGATCGTCTTCGTCACTGGCCTGAATTACACCCGCCACTGTGCCGCGATCGCACAACGAGCGATAAGTGCAGTAGGCGCACTTACGATCGTTAGGTGTCTTGTCCCATTCGCCATCCCGCATCGCGCGCGCTTCAATCTCGGCGATTACCCCTGCGAAGTATTGATGATCGGCGGCGTGCTGCGCGGCGTCGTATGGCAGCACTTCAGGCTGATCGGGATATTCGGCAAACCAGTAGATCATCGAGACAGTGCCGGGCGCACGTTGCAAAACTTCGGTGACGACGTAGCGATAAACGCGTGTTTGCAGGCGATTCAGCAGCTGCTCGCGGGTGGCGCGTCGATGCTCGGTCTTCCAATCGACGATGACCACGCGATCGTCATCGGCGGCGATCAGATCGCAGTGCGCGACAAGACGGTAGCGCTGCGCGATCGGCATGGTCAACGCTACCTCGGCGCGGCGATTGGCGGGCAGATCGCGCAGTGTCGTGCTCAACGCGCGTTGATACTGATCCCACCAGCGGATGAGCTCAGCGTCGTTGAGCGAGGCGGTCAGTTGTTCAACGGGTAAGCCTTCGGCGTGCTGTTGAATCAACTTGTGGAAACGTTGCCCCAACGCCATCAATCGTTCGCGTTCGAGGATCGGTTCGGCTTCGACGGCTGGCCAGGCCTGTTCCAATAGATAGCGCAGTTGAAACCGTCGCGCGCAATCGGCGTAGTCGGACAGGCTGGCTTGTGAGAATTGGAAGTTGGCTGATAGTGGCACTTTTGTCTATGACAGGATGACGCCGCGCGGTGCGCGGACGATGACAAGGTGACAAGATGACGCCTCTTAAGAGATCATCTTGTCATCTCTTCATCGTGTCACGCCATCGGCCTTTCTGTTTTCGAGAAATGTATATAGCGCCAGAAATGGCGCGGCGGGTTGCGACGGCGCGTTGTCAAGGCGGCCGGTGTTCCAGGTCAGGATCAGCTCGCGGGTGGAACGAGTGATGCCGACGTACAACAGCCGCAGGCGCTCTTCCACGTAATCAAGCCGCGCTTTGTGCGTGGCAACGCCCAGTAGATAATCGTCGTGATTGGCCGCGGCTTCAACCTGCGCTACGGCCTCGGCTTCCAGATTCAACCTGTCGCGGATGTACCACGTTTCGCCGCGATAGGTATCATGCGCTTCCGCCGATGGAAAGTCGTAGTTATTCACGCCGAGTAAGTAGACGCGATCCCATTCCAGCCCTTTGGCTTTGTGCATCGTGGCGACGGTCACACGCCCCGGCGTTGGCTTGAAGCCGAGATCGTCTTCGCCAAAGCCGATGAAACGCTGTTGGTTGCTCGCCACCCGATCGAGTTCGGCGGCGAGATCAGGCAATCGATACTCACCATGTTCGTTGGCGATCTGACGCAGCACCACCGCCAACTTATGTGCCAACGCCAGATCGCGCGCGGCTTTGTCCAGATCGACCGTTTGATACAGGTCTTGCGAGATCGTCAGGACTAATTGATCGATCGGGAGTTGGTTGCTCGCTTCGAGCCAGCGCGTAATCGTTGCGCGAAAATCAAGTAACTCTGATCGGATCGCCGGGTCTTCGCGGGCTGGCTTGTAATCAGCCAGCCAATCCAGATCAAGCCGTGGCCACAAGTACGCTTCAACTTTATCGCAGCGGCGCAGGCCGTTCGACACGGCTTTGCGCATCGCGTCCAGCGATTCATCATCCTCGGCGTCAGTGTCTTCGTCGAAGCGCGTGCACATGACACGATAGGCTTGCGCCAGCAGTGGGCCGGACAACGGCGCGGCGAGATAACGCAGCACATGCCCCAACGCTTTCGCGGCGGCGCGAGTATCGGCGGTGCTGCGGAGCATATCGTCGTGCGGGATTTCGGCGGCTTCCAGCGCCTCGCTAATTTTGAAGCCGCGTTGATTGTCGGGAACGAGAACCGCGCAAGTCCAATCGGAATGTTGGGGTAGCCACCGCCCGATCGATTTTACGACGAGATCCAGTTCGCGTTCTGGCGATAGTCCTTCGTTGTATAACGTCACCGTGTAGTCGGTCAGATCGATCGGGTTGGGTTGCGGCTCGCCGGGTAGCACCGGTTCGATGTGTTGCGATCGAAACGCATTGGCGCGCACCTCGCGGTTAGGGTGTTCCGTGATTGTCCAATCGATCAGGTAGTTGGCGAGATCGATCACGCGCTGGGTCGATCGGCCCGAATAGACGATCGGGACTTCACGCACATCTGGTTCCGTGAGGAATTGATTCAAGAAGCGAATGCTCGACGTGGTGAACGTGGTGTTGATCGATTGATTAGGATCGCCGACGCGCACCCAGTTGCCGCGTTCGGTGAGCAGACGCAAGATCTGCTCTTGCAGATAACTGGAGTCTTGCGCTTCGTCTTCGAGAATGTACGGCCAGCGGGCGCGCAAGCGATCGAGCAATTGCCGATCGGTTTGCAAGCCAGTCAACGCGAGGCGGATCAGATCGTCGAAGTCGATGCCGCCGCGATAGCGCAAGCCGCGCTCGTATGAATCGTAAATGTCGAGGCACATCGCACCGATCGACCACGCGCCGTCGAAAGCGGGCAGCGCTTCGCGCACGGCGCTCGGCGTGAGTTGGCGATCTTTGGCGCGGCGAATGAACGATCGAGCGATGGCTTGGGCGAGTTCGGGCCATTTCTCACGCGCTAGCCACTTGCGCCGATTGTCTTCCAGTGTCGGATCGGCAAACGCTTCAAACATCAGCGGATTGGCTTTGACCCAGTTAGTCGTGATGTCACGCAAGAGTTGATCGGATACGCGTTCGTCGACGATGTCGAAGTCTTCGGGTAACCCTAACAGAGCAGGGCGCTCGCGCAGAATGTCGTGGGCCAAGCCGTGCAGCGTGCGCACGCGATAGCCGACTTCGGGCAGTAACGAGCGTTCATTGCGTTGCAGGAACTCGCGAATGCGGCGCGCAAAGTTATCGACGGCGCTGTTGGCGAAGGTGACGATGAGGACTTCTTCGTCGTCGTGCACCTTGGCGCGCACCAACTCCGCGGCGAGGTAGGACAGGATGTGCGTCTTGCCGCTGCCTGGCACCGCCGATACACCCATGCGTCCGCCGGTTTCGACGAACGAGAGTAGTTGAGATTGATCGGAGCGCGGCGTGAAAGGCATTTCTGATTTTAGATTTCTGACTTTGGATTTTCGTCTCGGTTCAAAGATTATACACGCAGATGAGACGATGATACAATGGGCGCAGGCAGAGTTTATTCGCGCAGATTCGTGTGGATTCGCGGAGGAGTGTGTCAAATGTCAGCAAAGCGAACCCGAAAGGCAAACAGCGACATTCGACGGATTGCCATCAATACCGGCGGCGGCGATGCGCCCGGCCTCAACGCGGTAATTCGCGCCGCGACGTTGGCCGCGCTCAATCGCGGCTGGGAGGTCGTGGGAATCCGCGACGGCTATCACAGTCTGCTGAATCCAGAGAATTATCCCGACGGCGAGTTGATTCACCTGACACGTGATCGCGTGCGCGGCATTACACATCAAGGCGGCACGATCCTCGGTACGACGAATCGCGGCAATCCATTAAAGTTCCCGGTGACGGATAAACGCGGCAACGTCAAAGAGATCGATCGCTCCGATGAACTGATCCGCAAGTTGAAGCGGCACAAGATCGACGCGCTGATCGCGGTGGGCGGCGACGGCTCGCTGCACATTGCGAACGTGCTGGCGCAAAAGGGCGTGCGTGTGATCGGCGTGCCGAAGACCATCGACAACGATCTCGATCGCACGGTGATTACGTTCGGGTTTGATACCGCCGTCTCGTTTGCGAACGAATGTCTCGATCGGCTGCACACGACCACCGAATCGCATCGGCGCGTGATGGTCGTCGAAGTGATGGGCCGTTACGCGGGCTGGATCGCGTTGAATTCGGGTGTAGCCGGATCGGCGGATGTGATTCTGATTCCTGAAATTCCTTACGATATGCACAAGGTGGCCGCGAAGATCGAAGAACGCGATCGGGCGGGTCGGCCGTTCTCGATCGTGGTCGTAGCCGAAGGCGCGAAGCCGCTCGGCGGCGAAACGTCGATTATCGCCACCGAGGTCGGTCGGGCCGAACGGCTCGGCGGCGTCGGCGAAAAAGTTGCCGCCGAGATTCAGGCTTTGACGGGCAAAGAAACGCGCTATGTAGTGCTCGGCCACTTGCTGCGCGGTGGATCGCCCACATCGTTTGATCGATTGTTGTCGCTGCGCTTCGGTGCCGCGGCAGTGCGCGCCCTGGCCGAGGGGCAGTCGGGCGTGATGGTGGCGCTCGATCCGCCGACGGTGCGCTACGTGCCGCTGGAATTGGCGACGCGACGCATGAAGACCGTCCCGCCCGATTGCGATACGATTTTGACGGCGAGAGAATTAGGAATTAGTTTTGGGGATTGATGAGTGAAGTGTGAAGAGCGGCAGTGTCATATCGAGCGCAACAAGAAGTCTCCACAAAAGTCATAGAGACTCCTCGCGTTGCTCGGGGTAACACCAGAGGTCGTGTTTGCCGCTACAGTGGCGCAAACAATCGCGCGAAACCGTCATAGGGAACTAGAGGAATCAACTCAAACTCGATCAGGCCGTGCTCGACCAGCGGTAAAGTGGCGAGCGCGGCCTGTGCGTCTTCGAGGCTGGCGCATTCCAGCATCAATACAGCGGTGTGTTCACGCGGATCGAAGTACAACTCGCGGATAACGCCGTCCTGATGGAGTTCCCACGCGCGAGCGGCTTCGGCTTTCAGGTGCGGTTGAAAATCGGCATCGGTTAAGCCGGACTGATCGCGTTCGAGTGCCAGGATTTTCATGCGTTGGTATACCAATCGTCGATGACCATCGTCTTGCCGTCCTTGTTCTCAATCTCGATCTTTTGGCACACAAACGCAACATCCTCAAGTTCGCGATCTTCGGGATTGGCGTACTGTTCGATCGAAACAACAGCGGCGTTGGTCAATTTGATCGTGTGATAAACGTATTCCTTCCCCGCCGAGTTTACCTTCACAAATTCAATGAGCACTGATTTCAACACTTCATTCGTTATCAGCGCCTGATACAACTGGGGTGTGGCTGCGCCCCAACGTTTAGTGATCACGATTGGGCTGTGCTGTCGCTTGCCGGTGGCCTGACCTGAACCGGCATCGCGCGGCGAGGTGACGGCGTATTCAAAGGCCAGCCCGACGATGGCATCTTTGTGGGCTTTCTTCTTGCTGTCGCCTTTCAACTTGCCTTGCTTAGTGCCTTCGATGGTGACGTAGAATTCGTAAGCCATTTTGCTTGTCTCCTCTCTGAGCGTTTACACAAACAACGGTTCCATCGCCTGCGCGGTCACTAACTCGCGCATGACGTTGTCGCTAGGGCGCGTCTCAAAGCGGGCGACTTCATCCAGGACGCTGGGCAGCAGATGAATGTCGCCCGCGGTGTTGAGAAACACTTGCGGATTACCCAATATCCAATGGATAGTCTGCTCGCGCGCCCGGTGATCTTCCAGCGGCGCATACCACGTCGTGCGGGTGCGCGGCCGATCGTGCCACGGTCCCTGCGTGATGCCTTTGATGGTCTGCACTGCAACGTTCCGCTCGGCGCAGAGGGCCAGCAGAGCGTTCACATCGGCGGCGTACTGCGGATTCTGCATCAAGATGTAACTGTACGGCAGCAACACCGAATCGAAGTCGAAGCGGTGCAGAGCGCGCAGGTGTAACGCGGCAATATTCAAGCTATGACCGGTGACGCCGATGAAGCGCGTCAAGCCTTGCTCGCGCGCTTCGATGAAGGCTTCCAGCGCGCCGCCGGGACCAAGGGCGATCTCCCATTCTTGTGGATCGCTGAGGTTGTGAATCTGAAAGAGATCGACGTGATCGGTGTGCAGCCGATCGAGCGAACGGTGTAACGAATCGCGCGCGCCCTGTTTCGTGCGCTCTTCGGTTTTGGTGGCGAGGAAGAATTGATCGCGATGATGCTTCAACCACGGGCCAAGGCGCATCTCGGACTCGCCGTAACTGGCGGCGGTATCGATGTGATTGACGCCGCGCTCCAGAATTAGATCGAGCGTGGCATTGGCTTCGTCTTGAGTGAGCGACCAGAACGCGGCTGCACCGAAAATCGCGCGCGTGCTGATGTGACCGGTGCGGCCAAATGGGGCAAGTGGAAGCATCGATTGATCTCCTGATGAGAGGCTGCTTGAATTATACGGAATTTCGGGACAAAAAGACAACCCGATCGGCGAGTGGGTCGATCGGGTTGTTGAAGGCCGCCGGTGGTTAGTTCAGCGGAAAGGTGATGCGCGTTTGAATTTGCTCGGGTGGTGTGCTCGGATCGCTATAGTAGAACTCATAGGCTACGCCGCTAGGCGTGTAGCCCTGACTCTGCGCGAACTTTGTCAGCGTTTCATACGCCGGTCCGACCGTGTCGTACGGGCCGACGTGCAGCGTGGTGGCGATTTTGCCAACGGGCAGTTGCCCATGATGGATGTTGCCTCGATCGGGCAGCGGCTTAGACACCGGAAAGCCGATCTCGACATCGAGGTTTTGCATATCCATGTTGTAGTATGCGGCAAAAGGCATGCCGGTCGGCTGCTCGCCTAACTCGCCCAGATATTGCATGATCGCGCCATAGGTTTGCCCGAAGAGTTGCGGCAAGTCCTGCACGGCGGCATGCGTTCGAATCGAGAGGGTAGGTTGCAGTGTTTGGTCCTTGATTTCGCACTGATAGTTCATGTCAGCCTCCATGAGTGTAGTGTTACAACTCTATTGTGCGGTCAAATAAGGTGCTGTCAATAGAACGTCAAGTTACATCGATTGAGATGAGGGGTATTTCAATAAAACAAAAAACGGCGACAGTGGGCAGCTGTCGCCGTCACGACCCAGTCAGGGCGTCGAGTGTGCAACACGTACAAAAGGGGGATTAGTCGCCCCAGAACCCGCCACCAGCCCATGAGCCGTAGCCGCCCGACCAGGCACCAAAACCGCCTGACCAAGCACCGAATCCGCCAGCCCATGTACCGTAGCCACCTGACCAGACGCCAAATCCACCGGCCCATACGCCGTAACCGCCAGCCCATGAACCGTAACCACCTGACCAGGCGCCATAACCGCCTGACCAGGCACTCACCGGCAAGACGGTCAGCAGGACGATGAGCACCAGAATCACTGCTGTCGCTAACAACGTTTTCTTCATGCGGGGAACCTCCGTCACTGGATAAAGTGTCTTTACTTCAGCAATGCAACTGCGCGTTGAAGGACACTGTCTTCAGTCGCGCCCTGACTGTTTTCAGCCACAACTATATCGGGTGATACGCCGCGCCCCTCGAAGTCAGTTTGATGCACGGGCGAGAGCCAGCGTGCGACGGTGAACCGCAGGGCGGAGCCATCGATCAAACGGACGGTATCGACGATAGAACCTTTGCCGTGCGTCGTCTGCCCGATGAGTTTTCCGCGGCCCCGATCAGCAATCGCGGCCGCCGCGGTTTCCGGCGCAGAATAGGTGTCAGGTCCAATCAAGACGACGAGCGGAATCTGTTCGGCAAGATTGCCAGATACTGTCGGATACGGAATCAACTTGCCGTCGCTGGTCTTTGCGTAGAACGCGAGACCTTCTGGGAGAAACAGATCTAATACTTTCTGTGTTACATCCATCAAGCCGCCGCCGTTGTAACGCAGATCCCAAATTAAGCCGCTGGGGTTACTGGCCAGTAACGACTTCAAGCCGTCTTCCATCTGGCGCGGCGATTGATCCGTAAAACGATCCAAGCGGATGTAGCCGATGTGTCCATCGATCAGGCGCGTCGTAACGTCTTGCGCAGGCTGGCGCGGCACATCAAACTTCAACGTTTGCGCGCTGCGCGTAACCGTTAGGTGGGCCACCGATCCGATCGGGCCGCGGATCATCGACACAACCTCGGATTGAAATGCCGTGTCTGTGATCGGCCAACCGTCTACTTCGAGGATGATGTCGCCCACTTGAATCCCGGCTTGCGCGGCGGGTTGATCGGGGAAGACATCAATCACGACAAATTGCCCATTGCGGAGTTCACCTCGTAACCCGATGACGGCATCCTGGCCTTGCAGGCCCAGTGCGTCATGTTCGGCCGCCTGCGGATCAAAGAACACAGCGTACTTGTCATCGAGACTGTCGAGCAGGCCGCGAATCGCCGCATACGTCATCGAACGAGTCGCGGGCAAGGGGCCATAGGCTTTGGCGGTCAACACGTCGCCGGCTTGCGCGACGAGTTGCAACTCAGAATTCAGCGGGGGTGATATCAAACCACGGGTCAGCCAACCGATGGCGAACCACGCGACGATGAGGAACAACAGGCTTAGACGCTTGCGCCACATGAAAAGATTGTCCGGGCGACAGGTACGGGAGATGTGTGTAGTGTAGCACCAAATCTGGGGGATGATGACTGAGGATTGACCTTGACTGGGCTTACAAATGTCATACTCGTTGCGGCGGTGGCCGACTGTCCGCTGTGGTCTTTACCGCTGTGACTGGTAAGTGGGCTTACTTACCAGTCACGGTCCGGAGCGTTGGCGTGGATTTATCGGCCGGCGCGCGCAAATTCCTCGATGGCTTGATCGGACAGCGGATGGTTACCCATTTCGAGCAGCAAGGGCAGGGGGATGGTGACGTGATGCGCACCCGCAATCACGGCTTGCACCACCTCGGCGGTGGATTTCAGGCTGGCAACCAGGATCGTCGTCGTGGTATCGCAAGCTTCAACCACAGCGCGCATTTCTGAAACCAACGCCAATCCGTCGCCTTGTAAGCGCGTGCTGCGATTGACGTAGGCAATGGAATACGTCACGTTTGCTTCGCACGTCAGATACGTTTGCGCCGCGCTGTAACTGGCCGTCATCCCCACCTTTATGCCTTCTTTAGCGAACTTCGCCGCCAAAGCCAGATTCTCTGTCGTCATGGCGATCTTCAACGCAATGTTGGGACGTAGTGCCAGCACGCGGCGTGCTTCGATTTCGCGCTCGGTCACGGTGGGCGCGGTGAGTTGATAGAAGACCGGACCGGGGCAGATGTCGGCCAGTTCGGCGATGATGTCTGTGGGTTTGCCCGCCACTTTGGCCATCAAATTGGGATTGGTCGTAATGCCGTTCACAAAGCCCAGCGCCATCGCTTGGCGGGCATCGGCGGCTGAGGCTGAATCGAGAAACAACGCCATGCTCAGTATCTCCTGTATTCTTAAGTGTTGGCGCTGTCGCGCAACACTTGTTGAATCATCGTCAGTAACGGGCCGCGCTCCTCAAAGCCTTGCTCGTTGAGCGTGCTGATGGCCAGATAGACGCGAGTGCGGCAGCGCCGAATCAGGCCGCGCATCAGGCGGAGGAGCACCTCTCGCCGTTTAGTCTGCTCGTCCTGATCGGTCCACTTCTTACCGGCGGGCCAATCGCGCGTAAGCACGTACGGATGCGTCAGCGGTTGATACAGCCGTTCCCACCATGCCGGGCTGCCCGCATTGAGCCAGAATTGATAGCCGACCGATTCGTTGCTAAGCAAGAACGTATATGCCGGAGCCAACAGCACCGCGTCGGGCGTCTCTGCGTACGGGCTGACGACAAACGTCGCCGCGACCACACCTTCACTAACCATCTGGATGTAATCACGCGCCACTGTTTCAGTCAAGGTCACATTTGCATCCGCGCCGATCGTCTGTCGGAACTTACGGGCCGACTCAATAATCTGCGCCGTGATGCGCCCCGGATCGATTTGGGCGTGAAAGCCAAAGCCAGGCTGCGATAACACTTCGCCAAACAACTTGGCGAGAAAGTGATCGAGCGGCACGGCGGATTCGGTGCGATGCTCGCTCAGCCACGTGCGCAACCGATCGTACCGTGCGCCGACTTCGTAGCCAATGCGATCTTGCAATTCAGGCTTGAGTACATCAAACGGATTGAGTTCGGCCTGGCCGTCGCGCACTCGATAGAGCCGCTCGGCGAGTAAGTGGCCACGCGCCGGGTCAAGCCCCGCGATGGACAACGTCAGCGCCTGCGCCACATCGGCCTGCGGAGGCACAGCGGCCCGATCAGCGTACGCGAGATTAGCGAGCGTCATCAAGCCACGAGTTACGACCTCTTCATTCAGCGCACGCGACGGTCGCAATGATCGCGTCGGAATGTGGCGCGCCTGCAGACGTTCTTCCAACGCAAAACGCAGTGCATCGCCTAAGAACGGCGTCAACACGGCAATATCGCGCGGGGCAACCGAGTCACGCACGAGGTCGCCGATGCGATCGGCCACCCAATCCAGCATCTGCGGATAGAACCGTCCGCCGCCAAATTCGATCGCGGGTTGGCGGTTCGTGGTCAAGTCTATTCGCATAGGCAGTTCGCTATACCGATCCAATACACGGACTACGTCGACTTCAAAACGCCGCATCTCGATCGACATCACGTGCGAGTCGGTCAGCTCGATCGTCTGATCACAGGCCGATCGTAGGGCGTAACCCGATCGAGCATCGGCGCCCAAGAACGATCGATAACCAGCATTAGTGTCGTACACAATCAAGGCTGAGTCAGCGTGGGGCAGCCAATCGCGCAAGAGCTCGTGCGCGAACGGACTCTCTTCTTCGACATTGTCGACGATCAAATGGCGATAGCGGCGATACAACCAACTCTTGAACCAGTCACGCTGAAGCAAACTGTGAAAGAGCTCAATTTGCAGCGAGAAATCCAGTAAATTATGCGCTAAGCAATAGTCGCGAAAACGATTTAGGCAGTCCTGTACTTGCGCGTACGTGATAGTCTGCGCGGCTGGGCCATCCCAGGCCTCGATCAGACGTCGACCAACATCGGTGTGCGGAAAACCGACCAACGCCGCCTTATTCAGATTATCAAGTAGTTGGCTGTACAAGCGCTGTGGCGGCACACGCACGTTTTCAAAATAGAACCGCTCACTGGTAAACGGCCGCACGACGAGTTCCATGTAGTATTGTGCGGTTTCCAGAGTGAGAAACGTCGGTGATTCGTTCGGCTGCGCAAAGCCGCTGTTGGCGGCGATGGCGGGCCACATCAAATCGACGGAACGCCGCGCTAGGCCGCCGACGGTAAGTAGTTCCACTTCTTCACGACCGGGCAGTTCAGCCTGATGGAGATGAGCTTGATAGGGGCGCAGCAAACTGCGCTGCGGGGCCAGCACCAGAATCGAGCCGTTCTGAAGATCTGCATGCAACAACGCATCGAGGTGTTGCACAGCCAGCGTCGTCTTGCCGCTGCCAGCCGGGCCAACTAGAAACGAACGCTGATTCAAAGCAATGGCGGAAGTCATAGGGTTATTATAGTCTTCGAACGGACTATTCGCATAGACAATACACTATTACGCCAGATCAATATACACTATTGCCTACAAAAGAAAAATTCTATGCGAACTATTCACGGCGTTTTGGTCGCAGCGTCGACGCACGCTTGATGGCTTTCGTGCCAAATTTGTCGCGAATCTCATCAACAGCCTGGGTAAGTCGATCGAGGCGATCGTCACGCGGCGTGAACAGATCGAGTTGACGCGCGATCGGTTTCAATTGCCGCGCCGCGACGCCAAGCAAGCGAATCGGTCGGCCGGTCCAATTCATCTCAAACAATCGCCACGCTGTCTCGAAGATCGGCTGATCCAATTCGACGGGCTGGGGCAGAGTGGTCTGCCGTGTGAACGTCGAGAAGTCGCCGTAGCGCAACTTGATCGCAATTGTGGCGGCGCTGATCTGTTCTTCGCGCAGGCGCACGCCAACGCCCTCGCTCAACTCCAAAATCGTCGCACGCAAACGCGCTTTATCGGCCACATCACGCGCGAACGTAATCTCCTGGCTGATCTGCTTGACTTCATGCTCGTTGATGACGGGCGAGTCATCGAGGCCTTGGGCGCGCCGAATCAGATCGAGTGCGCCGTTCTCACCCAGTCGGCGCTTCAACACATCAGGAGCGGTAGCCGCAATCTGCCCGATCGTCTCAATGCGCAAAGCCTTGAGAATCTCGGCGGTTTTAGGGCCGACGCCCCACAAGGCGCGCACGGGCTGCGGTGCGAGAAACACCGCTTCTTGACCAACCGGCACAATCAACACGCCGTTCGGCTTGGCTTTCTCTGTGGCGATTTTGGCGACAAGTTTATTGCTGGCGATACCAATCGAGCACGGCAGCCCAAACTCGTCGCGGACTTGATCATGCAGACGATGAGCGAGCTGTTCCGGCGAGCCAAAACGCAGTTCGGTACCAGTGATATCGAGAAATGCTTCGTCGATGGAAATCTGCTCGATTTGCGGCGTAAACGTGTGCAGCATCGCCATGATGTGGCGTGAGTGCTCGCTGTATTTGGTATGATCGCCGTGAAGCAGGATCAGATCGGGGCAGAGTTGCAGCGCCCGTTTCGTTGGCAAAGCCGATCGGACGCCGAACTTCCGCGCTTCGTATGACGCCGACGAGATTACGCCGCGCGAATCGGCCGCCCCGCCGACGGCCACCGGTTTGCCGCGCAGTTCTGGCTTATCCAGCAACTCGACAGAGACAAAGAAGGCGTCAAGATCGATGTGCAGGATCGTGCGCGGCATGCCGGTTCAATCGCTAGCGTCGCCCGTTGTTGCGCTGCGGCGTGGCGAGCAACTTCTTATACGCGCCTTGCCACAGAGCAGGGGACTTGGTAAAAGTTGCAACTTTGACGTCGGAGAAACGCGCGGCCAGGCCCGCCAATTCGATCGGTGCCGTGGCCCAATCGTTACTGCGTAGCAGCGCCTCAAGCCGATCGGCTGTGTCTGGCAACCACAACCATTCGCGCCGCAGTTGATCGGCCTTGATATAGTAATCGCGCTTTTCCCACGCGCTGGCCGATGAATCGATGGACTGATCCATGCTGCGCAGGCCAACGACGATGAAAGCCAGCATGTCCTTGGTCTCGTCGTCGATGGTCTTCTTTTCCATCAGGCGGCGGAGGATTTCGGCGATGCTGCGGCGGATAGCGTTGCGTTGTTGGGTGGGTGTTCCGTCGATGTTAGTAATGCGGCTCATGGTAGTTGATGGATATCCGTTTTAGGTGTAGATTGAATGATAGCACTAATGTTCTAATTAGGCAACCTGATTTTGGTCGCCTCGATCGGTCATCGGTGGCGACTTGGTTTGTTCAGGGCTTGGCGTCTTGGCCCGATTATCCTATGTTTCCAGCGAAATCGCAAGACAGTGAAGGTCAAGTGAAAGTCCCGAAGGTGTATTGTAGCCAAGCGGCGATGACTTGATAGGCATGGGCACCGAATGCAGCAAAAACGACAGGCAAATCGGTCTAGCTGGATGCAGCCAGACTTGTACCGCACAATATCGGCTAATTGGGTGGCGTGTAATGGTTTATGGCTTGACGAGGCGGATTCATTGTAAAGGCACCGGACGGTCGCTCAAGTAGGCGCACGAAACGGATTCGTTGAATTGCGACCAGAATCAAGCGCGAATTCGACTGGAAATCTTGGCCTGAAGCACAGTTACGGTGTAAATCGCGCACCAACCTCTTGACAAGTGTCTCGATATGAATTAAACTCAACGTACATTTAGTTCAATAATATACCAGGGAAAAATATGCCAAGTAAAGTCGATTCGACGCCCATCACCGCCGCCGATTTGGAACATGCGACCGTCTTTCTCAACACCATCGCGTCCAGCCCCAAAACGGCGGAGGCATACCGTTATGGGCTGGGGAAGTTGGCGGAATTCATCGCCACGACCAAGTACATGGTAGCCGACAAAGCCCCTGCCCCAAAATTCGCCGTAGCCAACTTGCGCGACGATGTGCTGCTGAAATACCACGAATGGCTGACCAAACAACGCTACGCCGAGCCAACGCGCGACAATTATCTCGCAGCCGTCAAACGCTTTTTGATCTGGCTGGACGCGAACGATCATCTGCCAGCGGGTTTTCAAGTCGGCAAGGCCGTCAATCGCCTAAAGGCTGCTAGGGGGACACGTCGAACCGCCAAGGCCGGCCGCGAACCCGATCCCGGCATCCCGCGGATCGTCACCTACTACGACTCGATCCCCCTGCCCGCGCTCGACGAAAAAAACGGCCGCCGCAAGCGCTTAGAGATTCTGCGCGCACGGGCGATCGTGCACACGTTATACGCATCGGCTGGCCGCGTAAGCGAAGTCGCTTCGTTGACGCGCGAGATGGTGTTGGATGGCCGCAAATCCGAGGTGCGCATCACAGGCAAAGGCAACAAAGACCGCATGATGCTGCTGACGGCGGATGCGCAGCGCGCCATCGCCGCGTACTGCCGCGAACGCGAAGATTCGTATCCGGGGCTGTTCATCTCGCACGGACGTGACCTGGGCAAGTCACTGGGACGTGGGACGTTGTGGGCGGTGGTAAAGAAAGCGGCGATTGATCTGGGCTTATTCAAAGGCACGTCGCCGCATGCCTTCCGGCACTTTCGAGCGCAGCAGTTGTTACACGAAGGCATGGATTTGGATGTGCTACAAGCCTATTTGGGCCATGCCGACATCAGCACGACGCGACGGATTTACGCACCTTACACGGCGGTAGACAAGGTGCGCGATCAATTGGAGACGTTTGGCCGATCGGCGCGTGAGGCCGCAGTCGACAGCGAGGCTAAAACCTGAACCAATCTATCGCCCTAACGCAATTTCCGCCTTAAGTCGGTTGCTCATCATTCTCGATCCGCGTAAACTGAGGACGATATCAATCACCAAGGAGCGCAGCATGTCTCGCAAGTTAGTCGTCTTTAGCAGTCTCATCATTGCCACCTTGATCCTCTCGGCGTGCGGAGCCAACTTCAGTATCAATTTGTTCACCGCCGAAGAAGTCGTTTCGAAGACCTTCAGCACCGATGGCACCCCGCGCGTCATCGTGGAGATGTTCAACGGCGGCATCGACATCATCACCGGCAGCAATCCCGGCGTCGATGTGAAAGTGACCAAACGCGGGGGCGGCAACAGCCAATCGGGAGCGCAGGACGATCTGAAGAACGTCGAAGTCACCATGACCGACGACGGCGGCGCGATCCGCATCACGGCGCGTCGCACCGACAAGCGCGTCGACATCGGCAACAGTGGCGCCTCGGCCAAGTTGACAGTCCCCAATGGCACGGTGCTGGAACTGCGCACGAGCAATGGCGCCATCATCACGTCCGGCCCGATCGGCGATATGTACGCCGAAACGTCGAACGGCAAGATCGACGTCAAGGGCGCGGTCGGCCAGTTGAATCTGCAGACCAGCAACGGTCAGATCACAGTCGATGGCGGTACGGGCCGGCTCGATCTGGAAACCAGCAACGGCGGGATCGATATTACGTCCGATGATGTTCTGGTGAATGCGCGCACCTCAAACGGTCAGATTCGGTTCACGGGCTCACTGTCGGCTGGTTCTCACGAACTGCGCACTAGCAATGCCGGCATCGTAGTCACCCTGCCCTCAACCGCAGCCTTCACGGTAGATGCCGACACGAGCAACGCCAAGATCAGCACCGACTTCGCCGTGACGACCACCGACGCCAGCGATACACGCCTGCGCGGTACAGTCGGCGGTGGTGGTCAGACGACGCTCGGCTTGCACGCTAGCAATGGCGGTATCGAACTACACAAGAGCCGCTAAACCCCTATCTGGGCGAACTTTCAACCGGGCAGTCCACTACTGATGGGCTGCCCGGTTAGTGTTTCGATCGCTTGAAACCAAATTCAAACCAAAGCGTAGGCTAACCGGTAGCCAACTAGGTAGTTTCCCGTATAGACAAATCGTGCGAAATGTTGCACACTAGACCCCAACTAGCGGGGCGCTGGGAGCAACATGCTCGTTGGGCTTGGTCCAAAGTGGCTTATCTTAGTGGCGGCGATGCTGCTAGCTGGGTGTGATTCAATTTGCAATAACTGTGCTGCCTCGGACAAAGGTATTGCCGCCTCAAACACCGAGAGTCAAGGGCCAACCGTCGAAGTACACGGCTACTCTGAAGCAACTAACGTTTTCACACCCACGTTGGTCGTAGTTACAGTCAGACAAGGCGACTTAACCGTTATCGCGACCGGTTCCGACAGGCTGGACGACTCAAACAATGTGCTCGTAGTGGCCGATGGTGTGATGCTGGGCGACAACGTCACCGAAGCCAAATTAATCTCCAAAACTGTCGAATTCAATCAAGACACCAAAGTCGAATACATCAGTATCGGTCCCGGTGAAGGCGTAACGGCTCGTATGAACACGCACGTCTATGTGCGTCCAAACGTAGCGCTGAACATCACTGCAATCGGCGGCAATGTTCACCTCGCGGGGAGCGTTGGACAAGTCACAGCGACTGCACAGGATGGTTCGATTGACGCCCGTGGCACCACCCAGTCACTCGATCTGACAGTGAGTGGCAAAGACCGGAGCATTGTGGTGGATGGCGCCCGTCAACAGTTAAAACTGCACGCCGACAACGGACCGATCGAGATCACGGCCTGGCACGTTAATGTAACCGCGACGACGGGCATCGATCCGAATACTGGCGGGAACATCCTTTTTGTGGGCAGCCTCGCACCGGGCCGAAATACATTTACCACCACTAACGCCAGTAACATCACAGTCGAAATGCTCCGAAACGATTCATTCGCCATCACCGCCAAAACGGACAAGAGCACTATCGATGTCCAGTTCCCGACATCTGGCACGCTCGGTACGCCGGTCTGTGGCACGTTCATCGCCGGCAAGCCATACATTATTCGAGTTGATGACCGCGACCTGCCCGATTTCCATCATCGATTGCGCAGCCAGCTGACGTTTAACATGGGCGATGTTCGTTCGGCTGGCCCCGTCGAATTGAAAGCCGCGGTCACCTCTCAGTATTTTGTGTTTGATTCCACCGCGCGCAACTTCCTCGCCGAGGTTCCCAACATTAGCGAGTTGTTTCTTCAGACCCTTAATGGCGCTCCAGGTGAAACGCTGCCGCTGACGAGCACGTCGCAAGCCACAACCACTGGCAACTATCAGGTCGATACGTTTACGGGAGCAGCGGCAATTCAACCCTCAGGCTCCGCACCACCTCCCGCACCGGCCTCCGTGCCCGTTGTCCAACAAGGTATGCCCATGCGACCGGTCCACTGTCCGCCTTCTGTGCCCTATCCACCCATCAGACCAGACGGTCAACCAATTGATATTGCCATCATTGCGACATCGAATGGCGGCCACATTCGCATCTACCAGAACCTGCCGTAACAAAAATCGGGCTGGAGTTTTCGCTCCAACCCGATCGATCTTCTAGCCCCCCAACGGCTTACAACGCGTCGCCCAGCAGCACGCCCAATAAACCGATCAGCACCGCCAGATGCAGCAGCAAATCGGTGCCTTCCACGAAGCCGAGTTGTTCGCCGGGTATCACGCGTAGGATGTAATTCAGCACGACCAGTCCCAACGCCAACAGAATCGGCACACCGCGATGAGCAGCAACGTAATCAGAAATGCGATCCAGCAGCCTCGAAAACCAGCGGTCGATCTTATCCATGCGTAGGGAACCTTTCGCGCTTACTTCACTAGAAATGGCCGAAACGCCGCCAGATAACGAGCGGGCAGCCGACCGCGCAGTGTGATCATATTCTCGCCGAATTCCTCGGCGTCGACGCGGCCGTTGTCGTGAAACAGCGCCGCCAAATCGGAGCGGCGATATGGCAAGCGCACCTGCACGGGAGTCAGGCTCTCATACAACTCATGTTCGACTCGCGCCAACAGCCGATCAAGATTGAGTTGCGTCAACGCCGAGATTGGCACGCTGTGCGGAAAATCAGCCGACAGCACCTCGTCGCGTTGATCATCTTCCAACCGATCGATCTTGTTGAGCGCGACGACGATCGGGATATCCGTGATCTCCAGATCCGCCAGCGTGCGCTCCACTGATTTGGCTTGTTCGATCGCATTGGGATGCGTGATGTCCACGACGTGCAGCAGCAGATCGGCCTCGGTGATTTCTTCCAGCGTCGCCCGAAACGCCGCAACTAATTCCGTCGGTAGTTTCTGAATGAAGCCCACCGTATCCGTAAACAACGCATTTTTGCCCGATGGCAGTCGCACGCGCCGCGTCGTCGGATCGAGCGTGGCGAACAACTTATCTTCGGCCAACACAGGCGCGGTTTGCTTGGCGCCTGCGGCATCGACCAACGCGTTGAGCAGCGACGACTTACCGGCATTGGTGTAACCAACGATCGATACGACCGGCACTTGCGCCCGTCGCCGTTGTGCGCGATGCTGTTGGCGATGCTGGCGCACGCCCTCAAGTTCGGTCTTGAGGAACGTGATGCGCGATCGGATCTGGCGGCGATCGACTTCCAACTGCGTTTCACCGGGGCCGCGCAAACCCACGCCCGCTGTCCCCGATCGACCTGCCCCGCCGCCCGCCTGCCGCACTAAATGCGTCCATTGCCGCGTCAGGCGCGGCAGCCGATATTCATATTGCGCCAGTTCGACTTGCAGCGCGCCTTCGCGCGTGTGCGCATGTTGAGCGAAGATGTCGAGAATCAGCGCGGTCCGATCGAGCACACGCACGTCTTCGCCCAGTTCCTTTTCGAGATTGCGTTGATGGCGCGGCGAGAGTTCGTCGTCAAACAACACCACTTCGAAATCCAGTTCGGAATGCCACGCCTTGAGTTCGTCGACTTTGCCTTTGCCGATAAACGTCGACGGCTCAACGTGATCGAGTCGCTGTGTCATCTCCCCGACGATTTCCAACCCGGCGGTGTCGGCCAGCGCCCGCAACTCTTCCAGCGAATCTTCCAGCGGCAGCAGACCGTTTGCGCCGCGCACGTCCACGCCGATCATAAACGCCCGCAGACGCGGCGCTTCAGTTGAGATTGCTTCGCGTGTCTTGCTAATAGTGCTAACCCTCTATCTTTATGGCAGGCCCATCACTTGCATGGCCGCCGGATGTTCGATGGTGAAGTCGAAGCGGCAAATTTGTTGGGTCTTAGCCGCTAGTGACAACTTCCAGACGAGTTCGTTTAGTTCCGTTTGCTCGATCGGTTTGGGATCGGTCCCTTCTAATTTCACTTTGATCTGCTCGTGACGGCTGACCGGCAGTTGATCGCGCACCTCCAGATCGATCGGGCGTTCGCTTAAGTTGCTCACTTCAATTTCGTACGCCACTCGAATGCGGCGGCGGTCGCCGATGATTTTCTTATCGACTTCGCGCGCCTTCAGATCGCGCGTCACGACTACACGATCATCAACGCCTAACGCGAGATCGAATTCTTCATTCGGCGCAACGCGCTCAAGCGACAATGTACCGATGAAATCCCCATCGACAAACAAGTTGGCTTGTCCCGGCAGTAGCAGATACTTACTCTGATTGGTAATCGTGGCCCGCCGGTACGCCGCTTCGGCCAACTTGGGCACGCTCAGATAATCGAGTTTGGGCGACAGACTAATCGCGGCGATGTTGACCTTGTGTGGCGAATTGTCGCTGGGCACCGAAACAACTTGCGCCAACTTAAACGTCACTGTTGCGCCATTACCCTCCACCGAAGCACTTGGCGCTGCCATCTCTTGAAAAGGTTCGGCGTCAGGCAATGCGCCCACCAATAAATCGGTTTGCGCAGCTGGTGCCGGCGCAGCGGCAAACACCATCCCGCCTTTGGCGCGCGCCTGTGGCATGATGGGCGGTGGCGGGACTTCTTGAATGTACCACGGCTTCAACTCAGGCTTGATGGTGGCTAACGCAGGCCGCGCCGTCGAGAGGGTCAGCGTCACATTCGGCCAGTCTTCGCCCGTCGATTGAGTGACTTGTCCCAGATAGTTCACCTGCAGAGTCGCCGCACCAGCTTCATCGAAACGCAGATCATACAGCGCGGCCCAATGCGCTTGCGTGACCATGTACGTCAACTCGATGGCCAGTTCACCAGCCTGCGCTATTTCCACTTCGACAAAAGCCGAATACCGTTCGCGTGGCTGCGCGGAGCGCTTACTCTGCAAGTCGTTGTTGAGTTTTGCCAGTTGGCGCTGCAGGATTTGACGTTGGAGTGCGAGATCGCGCAAGGCCGATTGAGCCTGCGCCAACTGCTGCTGCACGAAGTCGATCAGCACCGCACCCCGATCGATCTCAGCGCGCCCCAAGGCCAGTCCGCGAGCCAATTGCTCCGTAGCTTTGTCGGAGAGTCCGCGCGCAAAGCCCGCACGTACGGTGGCAGCCTCGGCCTGATCGGCCAGCGCTTTATCCTGCGCCGTCAACTCTTCGATCTGCCGCTCAAGTGCCTGAATCTCAGCCGCGGGCGTCTCGGCAAAGAAAACGCGTTTCACTTCCACGCCCAAGAGCGCAGCACGCGCTGTGCCACCCCCAGCCGCGCGAACCGAATCGGGTTGGAGCGCCAGCGGCAGGTTCGCAATCTCGATTGAGTGTACGCCCGCTTCAAGCGCGAGCGATCCACGTCGGGTCACTCGCGCCCGATCGGAAAACACGACGACATCGGTGATGCTGGTGTTGAGTAACGGCATGTGGCTAAGGCCTATTCGGCCGCGTACCGCAGATCCATGTCTTCGCGCCCTTTGAGCGCACTGCGCAGGGCTTCAACCAATGTTGGATCAACACCCTGCTCTTCCATCAACTCGCAATCTTCGGATGTAAGATAGTACTCGCGATCTTCGCTGTTCTCTTCTTCCATCCAGTCGATCAAAGCCTGTAACTGTTTTTCGGTAATGCGGCCGACGCGCGCGCCGGAGCCAGCATCAAATAAATTGATCATCGCAGCCTCCAGTGGGTGCAGATTCAAGCGGATTATACCAAACAAAAACGTGGCAGTTGAAATGGTCAGGGCACGGCTTACGTCGTGCCAAAATGCCTGGGGGCAAGAGTATCACTCGTGAGGCCCAACCGTTCGCGGCCTGTATCGGGCGGTGGATCGTAGCGGACCGGCAAAAAGATGCGGACGGTCGTACCCGGTAGTTTCTCTTCGTCGTAACCGGGGCTTTCGATGATGATGCGCCCGCCATGCCCTTCGACAATGCCCTTAACTACCGACAGGCCGAGGCCAGTGCCGCCGCCCTTGAACTTGGTACGACTGCTGGAATGGCGGGCAATGTCCGTCTTGCTGTAAAACTTCTCGAAGATGTGCACCAGATCTTCCGGCGCAATACCGATGCCAGAGTCAGCAATGCGGACTTCCACAAACCGATCGGCATCCTGCGGCGCGTCGAGCAAATGTAGCGAAATCGTGATGGAGCCACCATCGGGTGTATATTTAACCGCGTTGCCGATTACGTAATCGAAGACTTGATACAACCGCTGCGGATCACCGTAGAACGAGCGCAGTTCAGGCGGAATGGCCTTCATCTTGAAGTACAGTGTGCGCTCATCGAGGTTGGCGCGCAGGTCGTTGAGAACGATTTGCAGGATATGCGGCAGCGATACCAACTGATAGTTCAACTGCAGCGACTGGGCGTCGATCAGCGACACGGCGATCATATCGTTAACGGTCGCCAGCAGGCGGCGCGCGCCCGCCGATAGACCTTGCAACGCCTGATAAATCGGCTCGCTCACCGAGCCACCCAACTCACGATTCAGCATATCCGAATAGCCCTGAATCAAGGTGAGTGGCGTTTTTAACTCATGCGCGGCGATGCTGATAAAGCGACTCTTAGTTTGATCGAGTTTCTCCAATTGTTCGCGCGTGCGCGTTAATTCGACCGCCAGTACCCGCTGCGTCAGCTCGGCGAACACGCGCGCCTGATAAACAAGCGCGGTCTGGAACAGCGCGTCCAGCGAACGCAAATGCATCAGCGCTTCATCGGCTGGATAGGCGGTCATGATCGCCTGCCAGATCTCGGTCTTGAGCGAAGACAGTATCACCAACAAATCGTTAAGTTGATACCCTTGTTCATAGCCGGTCTCGGTAAGCAGCGCAATGCTATCGTCAAGCGCTGCATAACGGCCAGTTTCAAGGGCCACAGCCAAGCTGTCGTACAACTGAAAATAAGTGCCTTCGGCAATAGCGGAGGCGTCACCTTCGCCTGTATACGAGCGGCGTGTTTGTATCGAGGCGAGCCAGGCGGCGCTGATGGCGCCTGATTGGATGCGCAGCCAGCGGCCTAATGTTGCGCGGTGAGCTACATCCGGGCGAAGTGGTGTCGTCGTCATGGTGTGCTTGATATCGTGATCTCCAGCCAAACAATCCGAGTGCGTCTAATACACTCTAACTTGGCTGGGCTGCCCCCATAGTCTACCATCAACTGCCACATCTCAAAAGACCCGTCAATGAACCACTGCCCCACTTGTCGCTGATATTTTGTTTTTCGTCGCTGGCCGCTAAAACTGGTGAAGTTCTATTTGGATTCACACTTCATCACGCTCACCCCGCGAAAGGTTCGCGTAGCTTAATTTGTTTTAGAGGTGAGGAGTGAAATTGGACTTGGTGGCGTAGTTTTACTGTCTACGCGAATCAGCCACTCATAAACCCCTTAAGGTCGTTCAGCGCTCGTTGACTGTAGGCCCGCGCGCGATCACGTTTGCCGCGCGGTGCATTCGGCAGCTCAGGCATAATGCCGAAATTGGCCTTCATCGGCTGAAAGTCCTTCGGCTCAGCGTGCGTGATGTAGTGACACAGTGCGCCCAGCATCGTCGTCGGCGGCAGCACCAACAGCGCCTCATCCCGCAGCAAGCGCACCGCATTCAAGCCAGCCACCAACCCTGTCGCCGCGTTGCCGATATAACCCTCCACGCCAGTGATTTGCCCGGCAAAAAACAATTCTTCTCGACCGCGAAATTGCATTGTCGCATTGAGCAACGTCGGCGCGTTAATGAATGTGTTGCGATGCATCATGCCATATCGCAAAAACTCAGCATTGGCCAGACCCGGAATCATGCTAAAGACCCGTTTTTGATCGGGCCATTTCAGATTCGTCTGGAAACCGACGATGTTATACAACGTCCCGGCGAGATTATCCTGTCGCAATTGAACAACCGCGTGCGGGCGCTTGCCTGTGCGCGGATCCCGCAACCCGATTGGCCGCATCGGCCCGAAGGCCAACGATTCCACCCCGCGCTTTGCCAACACCTCGATCGGCAAACAGCCTTCAAAGAACTTAGCGTCTTCGCGTTCGAACTCGCGCAGTTCAATCCGTTCAGCGGTGATGAGCGCCTCAATGAAAGTTTCATATTCAGCCTGATTAAACGGGCAATTGATGTAATCACCGGGCGTTTCATCTTCGGCGGCACGCCCGTACCGGGACTGCCGAAACGCGATCGTCATGTCGATCGAATCGGCTTCGACGATCGGCGCGATGGCGTCGTAGAAGTACAGATGCTGCTGACTGGTCAAGCGCGCAATATCGCGCGCCAAATTATCGGCGGTTAATGGCCCGCTGGCGATAATGCACGGCCCTTCGGGGATCGCCTGGACCTCCTCTCGCACTAACGTGATGCGCGGATGCTGCGCGATACGCTCCGTAATTAGCGCCGCAAATCGATCGCGATCGACGGCGAGCGCACCACCGGCCGGCACCGCGGTTTCATCGGCACAGCGCATGATGAACGAGTTCAGTAATCGCAATTCGGCTTTGAGCAGGCCCGATGCACGATCCGGCAAGTTGCTACCCAGCGAGTTTGAGCAAATCAACTCGGCGAGTTGATCGGTAACGTGGGCGGGCGTATTGCGCAACGGCCGCATTTCATACAACGTCACATCAATGCCGCGTTCGGCCGCTTGCCACGCCGCTTCTGTTCCGGCTAATCCGCCGCCAATGACAACCAATCGATTCATAATGGCCTATCGCTCATCCTGCTCGACGCGCGCCCGCACAACAGCGGCTATAGCATTGGCGGCCGCGACATAGTCGGCTGGCCAGCCATGCGTATCAATCTCCAGCCAGCGTGCATTTTTCAGATCGACACACAGTTCGTAATACCACGAGTGTCGACCTTTCACTTTTGTAACGCGAACACGCGTCACGTCGCGAAACGCTGCAACCTGACGCTCATTGACGAACACATGATGCGTGGACGCATCAAACAACACCCGCGAACCTTTCAAGAGTACGCGCAGGTTACGAATCACGCTCTGGGCAAGCACCCCAACTGCCACCATCAACAACAACACCGCAATCGGGTTGCGGATGACTTCCGTCGCTCTTTGCCCTAACCAATCAACCGGGTTCGAAACCTGACTGTTCACCACGACTAAACCAAGCAGCACGCCAACACCACACAGCCCCAATAAATCCAGCAAAGCCGACCATCGTTGATGCTCGAGCAACAAAGAGTGGGGTTCAATGAAGGTTAATTTGAAGTGTTTGCCGAAACTGAAAAACACAGCCTGCTCACCGACCATTACTTCTAGAATTAACCGCCACCATCGTTTTGATTAAGCCAAGGAAGTCAACGCGTAGTTGTTCAATTTCAAGACCGGCGGCGCGCACGTTGGCTTCGGTATCGCGATTGAGATTGCAGCCTTCCGCCCACACCGTCCAGCGCGGGTTGAGGCGATCTTGCAGTTTGGCCAACCACACGTGGTGGCTGCGCACGTGATCGATGAGGTACAACTTGCCGCCAGGCTTCAGTACACGACGCACTTCCTGAAAGCCAATCACGGGCCGCTCGACGCTGCAAAAGACCAGCGTAGCCACGGCCGCGTCGAAAGTTGCGTCGGCGAAGGCTAGACGCTCGATATCGGCAGAGGCCAATCGGATGTGAGAGGTCGATCGAGGCCGCGCTAACCGAATCGCCTCTTCGTTAAATTCGGTCGCTATTACATGCGCGTCGCTCGGATAATGATCGAGATTCGGCCCACTTCCCGCCCCAACTTCCAGAATGTTGCCGCGCACTTCACGCAATAATCGACTGCGCCAATTGCCAATAAAGGGCACCCAACCTGTACGACACATGGCGATTATTCTACCACACGCGCATGCCGTGAAGCGCCGATGATTATGAATGACACGCATTGACTACTGACGAAATGCCCCTGTTTGTCCCGAATGATTGACTTCACAATTTGAATGCTATATAGTTTTCTAGCCTGACTTAACCTATTGAGCGGCGGCATAGCGTACTGTCTACGCGCAACCGCTTCGCCTCATGACCCTATCCCCACTACACCTTTTTAGGAGCAGAGTATGAGCATCAGTTCACTGGCAAGATCAATCGCAGAGTCACCCACACTGAGAATGAATGAAGAGGCGCGCTTACTGCGCGAGCGTGGCGAGTCCGTCATTCATCTCGGCATTGGCGAACCTAAGAACAAGACGCCGTTTCCGGCACTGCTGAGTGCCGCCGCCAAGCTCAACACCGGCGACATCAAGTACTCGCCGACCGATGGCATTCCGACGTTGAAGAAAGCCATCGTGCGTTACACCGAAGAGAACTACGATCAACTGGTTGCGCCTGAAAACATCATCGTTTCCGCTGGCGCCAAGCAGTCGTTGTTCAACATCTTCTTCTCGCTGATCGACCCTGGCGACGAAGTGATTGTGCTGGCCCCATACTGGGTCAGTTATCCCGAAATGATCAAGATGGTGCGCGGCGTCCCCGTGATTGTGACACCGGAAGATGGCACCTTCCATCCGCGCTTGGCCGACATCGAGCGCGCGGTTTCGTCCTCAACCAAGGCGATCATCATCAATAGTCCGAATAATCCCTCCGGCATCATGTTCTCTGAGGCGTTCCTCGCCGATCTCGTCGCTTTCTGCGAGAAGAAGAACATCTACATGATCATGGACGATATCTATCACAAGTTGATCTTCGGCAAGCGCAAGTGGACGCCGGCCTACAGGTTCTCCGATCGGGATGTCGAGTCGACCAAGATTATCGTCGTTAACGGCATCGCCAAAGCCTACGGCATGACGGGCTTCCGCATTGGGTGGTGCATCGCCAATCGGCAATTAGTGGAAGTGATGACCAAGGTGCAAGGCCAGATCACATCGTGCACGGCGCTCGTGTCGCAAGCCGCGGCCGAAGGCGCGCTAAACGGACTGCAGAGCGTGGTCGAAGCGCTGCGCCTGACAATCGAAAACAATCGCGAAGTGATGATGAACGAACTCCGCGCCTTCACCGGCGTGCGGTGTACGCCGCCCGATGGGACGTTCTACTGCCTCCCCGACTTCCGTGCGTACAGCAACAACTCGACAGACTTAGCCAATTTTCTGCTGAAGAAAGCGCGCGTCGTGACGGTGCCGGGCAAAGACTTTGGCATGGAGGGCCACATCCGCCTGAGTTATGCGGGCACAGTGAAGGATGTGACGGAAGGCATCGCCCGTATTCGCTGGGCGCTCGATCCGAATTCGCCGAGCGAAATCTACATCGGCGACAAAAAGTTGGTGCGGGATTGGATGTAGTCCATAGATGAAGGCGATTTAGCAGAAGCAGAGGCTTGATCGCTTCACTTAGTGGACAGGAGATCTCAATGAACAACCTATTCAAAATTCCTACACCCGCCGCCGCGCAGGCTGGCATACTCAAAAGCGATTACGGGCTGGAAAATCACGGTTTTTTCAGTACCGGCCTCGTCTACTGGAACCTGCCGACGGAAGCGTTAGTCGAAGAGATGATCTTTCGCGGCGAAGCCAAGTTGAGCCGGCACGGCGCGATTGTCGTGAACACCGGCAAGCACACCGGCCGATCGGCCAACGACAAATTCATCGTGCGCGAGCCGAGCAGCGACGGCCACATCTGGTGGGGGCAATACAATCGCCCGTTCAGCACCGATAAGTTCAACGAATTGTATTCGCGCGCACTGGGCTTTGCGCAAGGTCACGATCTCTTCGTACAGGACTGCTATGTCGGCGCCGATCCAGAGTATCAAATGCCGGTGCGCGTCATTACCGAGTACGCCTGGCACAGCATGTTCGCGCGCAATATGTTTCTCGTACCCAAGACCGCGCTCGAATATCGCCGCCACGTGCCCGACTTCACCGTGATCGCCCTGCCCTCGTTCAAGGGCGTACCCGGCATCGACGGCACCGCGTCCAACACGTTCATCGTGCTGAATTTCGATCAGCGCGTGTGTCTCATCGGCAATACGGCTTATGCGGGCGAGATCAAGAAGTCGGTCTTCACCGTCATGAACTTCTTGATGCCGCTGAAGGGCGTAATGCCAATGCACTGCTCGGCCAACGTCGGCCAAGCCGGCGATGCGGCCTTGTTCTTCGGCCTGTCTGGCACTGGCAAGACGACGTTAAGTGCGGACCCGAATCGTGGCCTGATCGGCGACGACGAGCACGGCTGGAGCGACAACGGCATCTTCAACTTCGAAGGCGGCTGTTACGCTAAGGTCATCAATCTATCGGAAAGCGCCGAGCCTGAAATCTTCGCGACAACGCGGCGCTTTGGCACGATTTTAGAGAACGTCGTTTACAATCCGGTGACGCGCGAGATCGATCTGGACGACGAATCGCTAACCGAAAATACGCGTGGCTCGTATCCGCTGGAGTTCATCGGCAACGCGATCGTCGAGAAGCGCGGCGGGCAGCCTAAGAACATCATTCTGCTCACATGCGATGCGTCGGGCGTCATGCCACCGATTGCTCATCTCACACCCGATCAAGCCCTGTATCAATTCATCAGCGGCTACACCGCCAAGCTTGCGGGCACAGAGGCGGGTTTGCGTGATGAACCGGAGATCACGTTCAGCGCCTGCTTCGGCGGTCCGTTCATGGTGCATCATCCCGCTGTCTATGCCGATCTACTCAAACACAAGATCCAGCACTATGGCGTGAACTGCTGGCTGGTCAATACCGGCTGGGTCGGCGGACCGTACGGCATCGGTAAGCGCATCAGCATCAAGTACACCCGCGCGCTGTTGAATGCGGCCCTGAGCGGCGTGCTGCTGAATGAGCAATACCGCATCGATCCAGTGTTCGGATTTGAAGTTCCACTTCATTGTCCCGAAGTACCGGACAGCGTGCTCGATCCGGCCGAGGCGTGGCCGAGCAAAGACGAACACATGCGCAAGTATAAGGAACTAGCCAGCCGCTTTGTGGAGAATATGAAGAAGTTCGAAGATCAGACGCCGGACGAAGTGATCGCGGCTGGGCCGAAGATTTAGGACCGAAACCACTCACCGTAAACCGCGGCTCGATCCAGTCCCCGATCGAGCCGCGGTGCTTTAAAAACTCGTTACGGCAACGGTTGCCACAACTGCGCTAAGATGATCGCCGCTAACGCCAGCACAGCCCCGACAGCTGCCAACACTACGCTGATCTCGGTTGTCTCGTGTTTCGTGATCAGATACGTGGGCAGATTCTGAAAGACGTTGTTCAACTCACCCGCGCTCTCCGCTGAGTAGTATTCGCCGCCCGTCAACGCGGCCACTTGCTTCAACGTCTCTTCATCGATACCACGTCGAAAACCGCCGCCGCCGAACTGTCCACCACCGCCACCGCCCCCTCCAAACTGACCTCCACCGAATTGTCCGCCGCCTCCATTGAACGGCTCACGTCCAACGAAGCGTTGGCCGCACGGCGGAAACGGCGATCCGGCGGCCGTCCCAAAACCGATCGTGTACACGCGCACCCCGCGATCCGCCGCTTGTTGCGCTGCATCAAGCGGTAGCGGTCCGGCGTTACTCACACCATCAGTCAGCAGCACAATGATGTCCGGCACGTATGCACCGTGCGGTACGGGCGTCACGACGAGGTCAGATCGAGAACTGGTGATTGAGGGCGCTACCGCCGGATCGATTTCGGCAATAGCATCAATCGCTTTAAGGATGCCGCTGCCGATCGCGGTGCGGCGGCCCGTCGCCAGACTTTCGATGGCGCTCTGCAGCATTTCGGAATCGGTGGTGGGCGGCTGAATGATCTCGGCAAAACCTGAGAACGCCACGACACCGATCTGAGTGCGCGAACCCTGGCGCTGAATGAACGACAGCGCGGCGGCTTGTGCCGCTTGCAACCGCGTGGGATCGATGTCGGTGGAGCACATACTGCGCGATACGTCGATGGACAGTAAGATCGTCGTGCGATCGGTCGGCACGCTCACGACAGTCACCGGGCGAGTCAAGGCAAGTACCAGACTGGTCATCGCCAACAGAAAGAGCACGAACGGCACGTGTCGCTTCCAGCGCGATTGGCTTGACATCGCCGCGCGCACTAGCGATAAACTGGAATAGCGCACGGTTGAACGACGTCGGCGGCGCAGCATCCAGATGTAGATGATCGCCAATAACGGGATTAAACCCAGTAGCGCGAGAAATCCCGGCCACAGCAAATCCATCACGACCTCCTCAACGGCGCGCTGCCATCACGGCAAGCGGCTGAACCAACTCAGCGACAACGCTCCGCCGATCAACAAACACACGAGACTTATCCCGGCCAGAATCGAGGTGATCTCCATCTTTTCCGGCTTGATCGATAGTTCAGGTTGAATGTTCTGATAAATCGATTGCAAGTCTTGTTCGGTTTGGGCGTTATAGTAAGTACCGTCCGTCAATTCCGAGATCTTTTTCAAGGTCGGTTCATCGAGTTGGGTGCGAACCGTAAACCCGTTGACTTTCAAATTAACGCCCCCGGGGCTGCCGACGCCGACGGTGTAGATGCGCACCCCGCGATCGATGGCTTGCTGCGCGGCTTCCATCGGATCGGGCGAGACGGTATTCTCACCGTCCGTTAGCAGGATGATCACAGCCGGTTCGTAGGTTCCCTTAGGCATGGGGGTCGGCGTGGGCGTCGGCTCCGGTGTCGCATTGCGATAGTAGTTCGTGGGCGGTTCATCGCCCGCCGCGATTGCATCCAGTGACATCAGAATGCCGTTCGCCAACGAGGTGCCGCGTTCGGGCGTCAACCGATCGATTGTGGCGAGGATCAGATCCTCATCATCGGTCGGCGGTTGAACAGTCAGACCAGTGTCGCTAAAGGCCACCACCCCGATCTGTACACCGCGCGGCTGCTTCGCCACAAAATCGCGGGCCGCCACTTTCGCCGCTTCCATGCGCGTCGGCTTGAGATCGTCAGCGGCCATGCTACCGGACACATCGAAGGCAAGAATGACCGTACCGCCAACGCGCGGCAGACTGACCGTCATCTGCGGCCGTGCCAACGCGATGATCAAAACAGCAATGGCGATCAGAAACAGCACTGCCGGCACATTGCGGCGAGCGCCCTGCCCGGCTTTAGGCGCTAGGCCAAATGCGCCGAAGTTCGCCAACAGTCGCTGGCGTCGGCGCTGCCAACGGGCATACAGCACGATCAGCAGCGGCACCGCAACGAGCAAAATCAACAACTCGGGCGAGATGAAGGACATGACCTTACTTTCGACGTTGACGGCGTAACGTGGCAAAGCGCACGATCGCGCGCACAAGATCGTCTTCTGTGGATAGTGACAGCACTGGCACGCCAGCATGTTTGAAGGCTTCGCCGAGTGCGGCTTCGCGCCGTCGAGCCGCTTCGGCAAATCGGGTGCGGAACTTTTTATCGTGCGTATCAACATACAGTTGCTCGCCCGTCTCGGCGTCTTCCATCACAATCGGGCCGACATCGGGCAAATCCAACTCGCGCGGATCCCACAATCGCACGGCCAGCACTTCATGCCGTTGACTGAGCAAATTCAGCCGCCGCTCCCAGCCTGGCGCACTAATGAAATCCGAAATCACAAAGACTAACGCGCGGCGTTTGATTTGATGCAAACCGCCATCGATTAACGGCGATAGATCGGTGAAAGGCGCGTGTTTGAGTGGCGGCTGATTCAGCAGATCGTGAATGAGGCGTAGAACTTGCAACCGACCACCGCGAGCCGGGATGATGCGATCGGGCCGCAGACGCTGCGCATCATCAACCCGTCCGCTGTAAAACAACGCCCCGACTCGATTGCCATGCCGCGTCAGCAAACGCGATAACGTTGCCACAAAATCGATCAGCATGGAGCGCTTCACGATTTGCGTCTGCACCGTGCCAAAGTCCACCGATGGGCTGAGATCGAGCAGAAACCACGCAGTGATCTCGCGGTCTTCAACGTACTGGCGAATGTAGGGCGTGTTCATGCGCGCCGTGACATTCCAATCGATGTAGCGAATGTCATCGTTGGGCTGATACTCGCGCAGATCGGCGAAGTCCACGCCGTAGCCGTAAAACAGGCTGCGATAATCGCCTTGCAGCAAGCCGTCCAGACGGCGAATCACCTGCCAATCCAGGCGCTGCAAGATGCGTTCGGGCGCAGTGGCCGATCGCGTGAGGCTAGGCGTTGACGCGGAGGTTGACGTGTTCACGCAGCGGCACCACCGGAATTGGAATTCGATCGAGTACTTTCTTCAAGATATCGTCACTGCTGACGTTGTCGGACAATGCTTCATACGACAACACCACGCGATGCCGCATCACATCCAGCGCCATGTCCAGCACATCCTGCGGCAGCACGTAGTCGCGGCCGCGTACGAAGGCGAGCGCACGCGCCGTCAAAATCAAGTTGATCGAAGCGCGCGGGCTTGCGCCAAAAGTAATGTAGTGCTCCAACTCTTTCAGGCCAAAGTCGCGCGGCTGGCGTGTGGCCGTTACCATCCGCACAGCATATTCAATCAACGCGGAGTCCACGTACACCCGATCGGCATCCTGCTGCAATACCAAGAGTTGATCGGTGGTCAGCACTTTTTGTACAGCCTGTAGTGCATTTGTCATACGCTCGACGATCACGAACTCTTCGGTCGACGTGGGATAACCGACCAACACTTTGAGCATGAAGCGATCGACTTGCGCTTCAGGCAGCGCGTAGGTGCCTTCGGTTTCGATCGGGTTCTGTGTGGCCAGTACGAGGAAAGGATTCGGCACTTTGAATGTCTCGCGCCCAATCGTCACTTGCCGTTCCTGCATTACCTCAAGCAAGGCGCTCTGCACTTTCGCAGGCGCGCGGTTGATTTCATCGGCCAGAAGCAGATTGGTGAAGACGGGACCGAGCGAGGTATTGAACTCGCCGGTCTTCTGATTGTAGATGCGCGTGCCGATCAAATCGGCCGGGACCAAATCGGGCGTGAACTGGATGCGCTTGAACTCGCCCCCGATCGATTCCGCCAGCGTTTTGATGGCCATCGTCTTGGCGAGGCCAGGCACGCCTTCGACGAGGATGTGCCCGCGCGCCAGCAGCGCGACGATCATCCGCTCCAATAAATGATCCTGTCCGACGATGATCTTCTTAACTTCATACAGCACCCGCTCCATCGGCGGCGCATTGGGTGACAGGTCAGACTTACTATCGAGCATGATTCCCTCCTACAAATAGTGTACGCATCAGAGGCGGCCAGCGATTTAAGTTAAAAATCTTAATAAGGCGGCGCATCGCCCAGCCCGCCGACCGCGACGTTGATGGGGACGGCGAAGCCGATGCCGACAAAGAAATCGCCGTCAGTTGGATTGACGATGCCGGTCACGATACCGATCACGGCCCCTTCCCGATTGAGCAACGGCCCGCCCGAATTGCCTGGGTTTACGGCGGCGTCAATCTGGATCATGTTGCGCAATTTGACTGTGCTGCTGGGGGGCTGAAAGGATCGATCGAAGCCGGAGATAACACCCGCACTCATCGAACTGTATAACCCAAAGGGGTTGCCGACCGCGAAGGCTTCGTCGCCGACGTGCATCGCGCCAGGATTGCCCAGCACGGCGGGATAGATCTTCTCGGGCGGCTTATCGGCGCGCACCACGGCGATGTCATGCTCCGGCTGGGCGTCGACGATTTTGCCGCTGGATTCGGTGCCATCGGCGTAGGTCAAATCGATCGAGACGGCTTGCGTGACCACGTGCAGGCTCGTCAGGATGTCACCCGCATCATTGATCACAACGCCACTACCCAGACCATGGGAATCTTCGCCATGGTCATCGGAACGTTCGGTTTGAATTAGCACCAGTGAGGGCCAGATGGCCTGATAAACCTGTGCGGAATAGGCTGGTGGCGGCGTGGCCGAAGCCATGACCTGTGCCACAGTTTCATTCACCTGGCGCGTGGTCAACGGTGTCGGTGATGGAAATAGTGCGTTGTAAAGCAGCAGAGCGATCAGCGCGGCAAACACGCCAGAGGCGAACGGCGCGGCACGCTTGAAGCCACCGCGAACGCGCTGAATGCGCTGTCGCCATTTGCCAGATTTGGGTTGAGGAGTCTCAATCGGGTTGTCCACGCTTGCCCCCGCAGTAGTGGTCAATTACCCAAGCCAACGTCGATAGGCCTATTGTCCAAGATAATTATGAGACGAGGCTGAGAAAATACCCTTGATTATTGGACGGATTCTAAACCGCTGCGCCCAATTGACCAAACTGGCGGTGGTTTATAAGCAGATTTCAGCCCAACACCCCATAAGCCCACGGAGACAATTTCAAGCGGGCTAAAATGCGAATCGGTCATAGGGTGTATTCCCCATGATGTTTGGCACGGTGCCCGATATGACAAACCTCCTCAAATTATTCAAAACCATCTTTGATACGGAAGATCCCGTATTGACAATGCATTAGTTTTTGAGTTAACGTAGTGACGTTAGTCAGACGACTTGCTTTGCGGTTTACAACAGCAAACACCCGATCGAGACCACTGGCTCTTGTGTCACACATCTTGTGCGCACTCACCCCAAACAAATCGCACCCAATAACTAAGGAGCGGATCATGTTACTTCGCATTAAGGCTTCCTCTTATATCATTTCGGCCACTGTATTGGCGTTGATCGGATTCCTGGTCCTATTACTCACGGCGCCGCTGGCCTCAGCTACAGTATCGTCGCCACGCCGACCAGTCAACTTGGAGGAGATTCCACACCTGACGACGGACAAAACAACCCAGCCGTATAGCCCAGCGGCAAACGCCCCGCAGGTCTCGACCTGGTATCGGCTTACTTTCCAATCCTATCGCGACAATAACTGGGAAATTTACTCCGGAAATGATGACGGCAGTGGCCAAACCCGCCTAACCGCCAGCAGCGCACTTGACATCCAGCCACGCTTTAATCATGGCGCCACCCGCATCGCATTTGCTTCCCGCCGAACTGGGAACTACGAAATCTACGTCATGAATGCTGATGGTTCGGGCGTCACTCGGTTAACGAACACCAGTGCCGACGACGTTTCACCGTATTGGTCGCCAGATGGCAGCCGAATCGTATTTCAATCCTATCGGGATGGGCAGGCTGAAGTCTATGTGATGAACGCCAATGGCTCAGGCCAAACCCGATTGACTAATAATTCTGGCTACGACGGCGAGCCCTCCTGGTCGCCGGACGGCACACAAATCGCGTTCGTCTCCAAACGGACTAGCGGCGATACCGATTACTGGTTATGGCTGATGAACGCCAACGGTACTAATCAACATCTTTTAGCCGCCCTACCTTACGTCAGCCATCCTGTGTGGTCGCCTAGCGGAACAAAGTTGGCTTTAGATGTGGCCGGTGGCGATTATTGGCAGAACTTGTGGGTAATTAATGCCGACGGCTCAAACGCGCATGCTGTGTTTGATGAAGGCGGGTACGCTGACGCCTGGGCCGGCAGTTGGTCGCCAGACGAACGATACATCGCCTTTACACGAATCTACTATGTGTATAGTGGGGGCCAACTGTATTGGACCAACGCCTATCTCGACGCGGTCGACACGGTCACACCAGGGCTCATACGATTAAGTTACTCTGGCGTAGACTGGCGTCCCGATTGGCAAAGTATTGATTCGGCAATGCCCACTTCATCCGTGAGCCCCTTGCCCACGACTTCGCCTAGCCCGATTTTTGTCAGCTGGTCGGGCAGCGATATCGGCTCCGGTCTGGCCAATTACGACGTTCAAGTCAAAGATGGTTCGGCGGGGACATGGGTGGATTGGCAAACGGCAACGACATCGACTTCCGGCAACTATCCCGGCGTGGGTGGGCACACGTATTACTTCCGAAGTCGAGCACACGATATCAGTGGCAATTTAGAAGCCTGGCCAACGACACAGGATGCTAGTACTACGATCGAGACCCTACCCCCGGTTAGCAGTATCAGCGCCCTGCCCGCCTTTGCCAAGGGCCAAGTAGAGGTGAGCTGGGTAGGCGGCGACCCCGGCGAGTCGGGTATTCAGTCGTATGATGTTCAATATCGCGACGGTCTTACTGGCACCTGGACTGACTGGCTTACAAATATCGCCAGTTCGACTGCGACGTTCTCTGGAACGGACGGGCACACCTACTTCTTCCGCACACGTGCCCTCGATAAGGCTCAAAACCTCGAAAACTGGCCGACAGGCGACGGCGATGCATCAATCCAATTCTATGTCTGGGCGATCACAGGCGCGGCCACTGACAATACTGGGACACCGATCGCAGGACTAAATATCACAAGCACATTGGACACTCAGGCTACGATCGGCAGCTTGTCGGATCCGGCGGGTTTGTACGCGTCGCATGCGATGAGTAGTTCACTTCTTTACACGACTACGTGGAGTAAAAGTGGTTACGGTAATTTGCCATCCACTGCCTTTGTCGGTGGAAATACACAAGAGCCTAGCCCCACCCAAGGCGTGTTACCCGCGCAAAACAATGGCGGACCGGCCATAGTATCAATCGCTAACCTGATACCCGGTCAGCGATATCGGATCGTCATCAAAGGAACTTTCGACTACACTTATGGCATACCGGCCGATGCACAATGGGCCTGGTCAGCGCCTGGGTGCTTTTGTCAACACTCGCCTAACATCAGCTTTAACGGAGCACTTCTAACTGCCCAGAATGGCCAAACTGAAGTCGATCCGAGTCATACTTACGTGTTTGTATGGACCGCAGACATCGCGCAACTCTGGTTGAACATCAACGATAGCGGCTATGGGGACAACTCAGGGCAACTTAGTTTCACAATAACACCAGACACCAGTGATGCCCAATTAGACGCGATCCTGCCCCCACAAAATAACGCCATCGCGAATGGTGATTTCGAAGCAGTTGATTTCGATCCCTGGATGACAAACGGCGAACTGACACCGACACTTACTTCTGCTGTGCGGCACACGGGCCATAACAGTGTATTCTTTGGCACGTCAGGCATCTCTAATACAGGCGATTCGATTCTATCTCAAGCAGTCGCTGTACCCACAGAGCATCCCGCGCTTTCGTATTTGTATCTTTCGAAGAATACCCAGTCAACGCTTTTGAGTGATCTCGCTGCTTATTGGTCGCTCGATGAACCCAGTGGCGCTCGGCAAGACGCCACCGGACATGGCAACAATCTGCAAGCTCACAACGGCGTCGGTGTGATGCCCGGCAAGATTGGTGAAGCAGCAGTTTTCTCGCCAACACTTCAAAGTTATCTCAGCCATTTAGATAATGCCGATCTGAGCACTGGAGATGTTGATTTCACAATCGCAGGCTGGGCGTACCTCAATTCTCTTCAGAATCCAGGTTCTATTGTTGGCAAGGGCAATACCTCCGCGTACAACACACTCGAATACTCTCTCGGTTACAATAGTGGCGTGGGCCGGTTTGCAGGCGTTTTAGGGAATTACAGCACCGGCATTTATGATGAGGCGAGTGGATTTGGTTCGCCAGCGCCAGGCCAATGGTATTTCCTGGTCTTCTGGCACAACGCTACTCAGCGCCAAGTTGGTATTTCGGTGAATGGCGCCGAAAACGTGATCCAATATCAAGGTGGTGGTTGGGACACTCCTTATGAATTCCGAATGGGTAGTGACTTGACCAATCAGAGTTGGAACGGTGCCATCGATGAAATCGGCCTCTGGAAACGTGTGCTCACCGCTGATGAACGTGCTGCGCTCTACAACAACGGTCAGGGCTGTGCCTATCCGTTCTTGGTCTGCGCAACCCCAACAGAACCTCCAGCCTTGGCGCCACAGAGTAATCCAAGTTTCGCAGTTGAGGTGTCAGACGGTGTAACAACTACGACGCTACACACCGAAGTAATTGCCACCCAAGACTGGACGCATCGCTGGTTTGATCTATCAGCCTGGGCTGGTCAAACGGTGACGGTCACCTTCAAAGTCGACCAAGGCGACACGGATGCGGCCCGCGGCGCAATCTATCTCGACGACGTCTCACTCGGCTCAGCGAACGCCGATGTCTGGACAACCATCAAAACACCCGCCACCAGTCCGCGCGGCACGCAAGTGACCTATGAAGTGACCTATGGCAATCGAGGCGGAGCACCGAGCGACGGAACCTTCATCACAGCCACGTTACCTGCCGATCTGATTGACATTCAAGCGAGTTTGCCGCCGCTGACGAATACGTCCAGTCTAGTTTGGGATGTCGGTAGTCTGCCCGCCAAGAGCGATTCATACACGCTCCTCATCACAGCGACCGTTGCGCCAACGGCAACCAGCTTCAGCACGTTGATCAGCCAGGTAGTCATTGAGCCAACCGGTACGGAACTTGAAAAATTCAACAACTCGGCTATGACTGAATCCTACATCGGTTGGCGAACTTACCTGCCTGTAATTCGGCGCTAGTGACTTTAAGTTCCGACTCAATTTACACGCGTTGAAACAGACAGTGGCGGACAAGGTATCTTGTCCGCCACTGTCATTGTCTTGATTAACCGTTTACCGCGTCGCCGCCCAGGGCAGCGGTCGATTGGGATCACCAGCCGCGTATTCATGCAAGCCGCCGCGTATGCCGTGACTCACCGCCGAGGCCAGCAGACCTAACGGTACACCGTGTTCGCAGGCCGCTTCGCACATGCCGCACCCTGAGCAAGACGTGAGCCAGCGAGCCAAAGCGATGAAGTCGGCCAGCGGCACATGATTACCGCGAGTCGCGCCACTGGCGCTCAACAGGCTGGCGAGTTCGCCGTTGTACAGCGGGCAAGCGTCGAGGCAGTCGCCGCACAGGGTACAGTTGGAAATCCAGCTCAACAACCGCGCAAAGTCCATCAGGTTCTCCGATGTCACGCCCAACTGTTGGGCGCGCACCTTCGCGCGCTTATCGATCAATTCACCAACTGCGACTTCGCGTTTCACCACTTGTTGCTCAGTAGCGACTTCAGGCAAAACGGCTGACAGTTGCAGGTGCGAATCTGTCGCTTCGTCGTGAGCGATCAGCAGCAGATATTGATCGGATAACACCCCGATCGCGCCGATGACGAGATCGGCGCCGCGCGGCGCGGGCCAATCGCAGACACGGCAGGCCGCCCGCAAATCGTAGGGCGAATAGACACCTTCTCCCGCGTACATCATCGCATCGCGCGTCACTGCGCTTGCGCCGTGCTCTTTTACGCGTTGCTCGTATTCATCCGCGGGAAAAGTCGCAACGCAGTCCGCTCCGATGATCGTCAGCGTGCCGTTCTTGATTGCTTCGTCGACCGCGGGTACGCGCCGCCGCTTGCGCAGTTCGATCAAGGCGCGCAGTTCACAGGGTCGCAGTATCACCGCCAAATTTTGCTCCGGCCGCTGGTGCACAAAGGCCTCGACTACAGCAGCGGCATTGCCGATCATGATCGGCGCAAAGGGATTGACACTGGTCAGCCGCTCTGGTCGATCGATGACGTGCGTGACAACCGTGGGCCGATCGGCCACCGGGGCTGGCGCGAGCAAAGCCTGTAGCCCGATCTGCTGCCACCAGTCGATCAAGAACGCGTGTAACGCATTCAGTGGATCGCTATGTTGAACTTTGATAACGCGATTAACGTTCATGGTTCACCTCGTCAGTTCCGACGTGGGCGGCAGGCCCTGCCGCAAATGTTCGTGTTCCACCGTTAACAGCCAATGCTTGGGGCAAGCCTGTTCACACATGCCGCATTCGACGCAGCTTTCCAGCCAACGATTGAGCTGCACCAAAGTATCGCCATCGTGACCCAGTTGGACGTCGCCTTCCATCAGCGGGCACGCTTTGAAACACTCGTGACAGGTCGAGCGTGCCGCCAGATGCACAGCCAGCTCGGCCATGTCGCACGGCAGCGTGGATGGCAACGCCTGCGAGTAACGCTCGCGGTTGCGGGCGCGCCGATCGGTAACGGCTTGATGTACGCGAATATGCTCGGTCACCCACAACGCATCGGCCCGCCCCTGCGTGATCTCTGCTAAATGCAGTTGATCGATCAAGGCGCTGTTACGAACTGTGATCAAGATCATTTCGCGCGTCGGCAGCCCAAAGGTGCTGAGGATCACATCGACGCCTTCCGGCATGTGGCTGTCGCACATCTGGCACGCCACGCGATAGCGATGCACGCCCAGCCCGCCCGAGCGCGCAAATTGCAGCACTTCATTTGTCAGCGCATCCGCGCCGCCCGCAAAGGTCGCGCGGGCTGCGTAGTCGTCGATCGGGAACGTACCGACACAATCGACGCCGACGATCAAGAAACGTTTGAGATCGAACGCATCGCGATGATCGAGTTCGAGCAACGCGCGAATCTCGCAGGGCCGCAGCACCGCGCCTAAAGTGTCGGTAGGGTGCTCTTGGGCCATCTCAGACGCCAACTTGGCCGCGTTACACCGCATCACTGGTACGAAGGGATCGATATGGCGTAGTTGAGGCGCGGCTTGCACAAACTGCGTCGCTACATGCGTAGTGCCCGGCGAACGGATCGGAGCCACCATGCCCAGCAGCCCCGCACGCTCAAACAGATCGACGAGGAATTGCTGAACCGACGCAAGAGGATGACCGTTGGTTTGCAATTGCCAGTGAGTGATCATGCTGACACCCCTTTCACCCGCTGTTCGCACACTTTCACAATACTCCCTGGCTCGGTACGAGCCATCCGTTGCACACCTGAGATCACGCCGGATCGAGGCCTGATCTTTGGCTATTGACGACGTTGAAGATGGGCATACAATGAGGGCAAAGGAGGCTGACATGCGGGTGTATGCTAACCTGCGCGAACGCCTCAGTCGTCGACTGCGCAGGAGTCCTATCCTCGATCGGCTGCTCCTCGGCAACTCGATGGTCATCATCGTGGGTGCTATCGGTGGGACGTTACTGACGCGATACCTCGCCTATCTCCCCAGCGAAGCCAATCTCTGGCTCATTCTGCTGTTTGCCACGCTGGGCATCTCGCTGAGTTTGCTGGTCAACTACTGGATCGTCAAGACGACAGTGCGCCCGGTGCGTGAACTAAGCGAGATGGTCGATCGGGTACAGGCCGGGCCGGTGAAGCAGCGCGAACGGTTGCCGGAAGACATCGATCCGAATCTCGGCCATCTAGCCGCCGCGATCAATTCAATGCTCGATCGGCTTGACGAACATACGCTGCAACTGCGCGCCGTGACCGAGCACGCCATCAACGCCCAAGAAGAGGAGCGCCGCCGTATTGCGCGACAGTTGCACGATGAAACGGCTCAATCGCTGTCAACGTTGATTATCAATCTGGAACGCCTGGAGCACATCATCCCGCCCGATCATCCCGACGTGCAAACGCGTTTGGTCGCTGCCCGTGAGCTGGCGATTGAGACCCTGAAAGATTTGCGCCAAACGGCTTATGATTTGCGGCCGACGATGCTGGATGATTTAGGACTA
>JAXLWI010000109.1:0-10023 GCA_046328575.1 Anaerolineae bacterium | reverse complement strand
CGAAAGTGAGCACGTGGGCTTCTTCAAGAAGGGCGAGGGCGGCAAAGCCGCGGCGGCTGGCCTGACCCGCTTGGGCGGCCAGATCCCGATCAATGTGTCGGGCGGCCTCAAGGCCCGCGGCCATCCCGTCGGTGCGACCGGTGTCGCTCAAGTCGTGGATATCGTGTGGCAATTGCGCCACGAGTTGCCCGAGAATCGTCAGGTGAAGGACGCGCAGAACGGGTTGACGGTTAACTTTGGCGGCTTTGGCAATAACGTGCTGGCCTTCGTGTTGAGGAGAGTGGAATCATGAAGAAAGAAATCGCGATCACCGCTTACAAGTGCAAGAGCTGCGGCAAGATTCACTATCCCTATCACGATCGCTGTCTGGCGTGCAAAGGCCGCGAGTTCGAGAAGATCAAGCCGCAGGGCAACGCGAGACTGCTGACCTACACGGCGATCTTCAATCTGCCGTGGGGCTTCGATCAGCGTTTCCTCATTATCGGCGTGGCTGAGTTCGAGAACCACGTCAAAGCGATGGGGCAGATCAAAGCCGAGTCGGTCGATGAGTTGCAGGTGGGCATGACGGTGATCCCCAGTTGGGAACCGATCCGCAAGCAGTACAACGAAGATGTGTACGGCTTGAAGTTTGAGCCAGTGAAGTAGGCGCGTAGTCGCTTCAAGTCAATCGAGTTGGTGATAAAACACAGGGACACCCATGACGGTGTCCCTGTGCCATATCCGATTGTTGTTTCTGTGCTGATCGATCCGTCTATGGAATTTCATCAAACACAGCCAGTGGTGCATAGGCCACACCGACCATCGTGGGGCCGGTATGCGCGGCCAGCGCGGGTGACATGGAATTCACCGGCAGCCACGTACACTTGAACAAAGGCTCAATCAAGTTGTGCAAGGCTTCGGCCGCTGCCGGATTGAGCGAGTGTAAGACTTGAACGCGTAAGGCTGTGCCGCGCGCATGCTGTTTGCTCATAATATCGACGAGACCGCGCAGGGCTTTGTCGAAGGTGCGTGCCATGCCCAACTGTTCATACATCCCGCCGATCTTCTCCACACCAATCAGCGGTCTGATCTTCAACAATGAAGCAACCAGCCCCTTCATGTGACTGATGCGTCCGCCGTGGATCAGATACTTCAGGTCATCCAGAGTGTAGATGCTGTTGCTGGCTGCGCCGATGCGGTCGATGAGGGCGATGATTTTGTCGCGCGGCCAACCGGCTTTCAGGGCGCGCGCTGCAGCGGCCACTTGCCAGCCCAACACCGCGCACAAAGTCTTAGTATCGATGATCACCACGTTGGCTTCGGGTGTCATCTGCGCGCCTGCCTGTGCCGCGTTCAACGTGCCGCTCAGCCCCGATGACATGTGAATCGACAAGATGTCGGGATCAGTCTGGGCTAATTGCGTGTACAACGCGGCAAACTCGCCCGCTGATGGTTGCGACGTGATCGGGAAACTATTCGTCGTCATCAACAACTGCTGGAGTTCCGCCGGCTGAATATCTGCCCCGCTGTGATAGGTTTTACCATCTAGCGTGATAGTGTGCCGCACGACATGAATGTCGATCTCAGGCATATGTTCTGGCGGCAGATACATGTCCATGCCGGTGTCGGTGACGATTTGCATAAGGGGCCTCCAATGGCGCAGAGTGCATGCAGTATAGACTTAAACCGCGCTCAACGCCAACGCCATGCCGATGAGTGCATCTACCCCCGATGAGTTGCCCCAGCCTAGCAAGCACTCGACGCACTCAGTAAGTTCAGGCTTCCCCGTCATGATGCCATCGACGACGTTGATAAGGCGTTCGTCGGCTTCACCGTTAGCCGCACACTCGATTAAATTCGCGCTGATGGTGGTGGTGCGCTGATAGGCGAGATCGATCACCCGTTGATTCAACTTCCGCCAATTGCCATCAACCTGCCACCGATTGAGCATCAGTAACAACCCGATTGTGACATCGTCGCCCGATGGCGTGAGGCCGCGACCCAGGCCTAGTAGACCCTCTATCAAAGCTGTGGCTTGATCGAAGTCGCTTTGCTGGATGGCGTCTCGCAGTTGACTCAGCCGCGCCAGCAGCGCACCTTCACTGGCTGAAAGTGCCTGTTTTTCTAGCAAATCCAGCACGTGCGGTAGCAGCGAGCCAAGGCCGTCGGGCGTTTTGCGAGCGATTACCGCCGTTGCCAATTGCTTGAGCGCCACGTGTTGCGCTTCGAGTGAGCGAGTCACCACTGGCGGCTGGGGTTGCCACACTGCAGCGCTCGAAAGATCGACCTCGAAGGCCGGGAAGATCAATCGAGTTGGAGAGAGCCGTACGTGATCGCCGATTGCGCAATTCAACTTTCCTTCGACGTTGATCGTCAATGGTCCGCGCCAATGTTCGATCGAGACGAAGAGCACTTGCTGTTCAATGGCGAGGAAAACTCCGCGCGAAGTGACCCCCATCGATTTTGCTGCATCATGAGCGATGGAGAGAGAGATAGCTGTCTTGCCAATCCAGTTTGCGTTCATGCGGTGATGTCCTGCGGATGGAAGCTCTAGCCAGCTCAGTCTATCACAAGTTAGCCAAGTTCGGGCAGGGAGCGCGCCAATATGCGAGTGACCTCTTACAGCGGGAGTTACTTTTAGGCTCGATTTGCGACTATAATATATTGTACCCTCGGCGGTCAGTTAGCCGCTGACGCCCGCTGCTATTTTCGGCGGCAGCCCATCGATCATGCAGCCAACTATCCATGTTCAGCCGCGACGACAGACCGTCGCCCGTTTCCTTCGCAGTCTTCGCGTGAAGATGGCGGTCGGGGTCGTTCTGCCTGCACTGCTCGTGTCACAAATGATCCCTTTGGTACACGCGTGGCGTGAGCGCTTGCTGGTGGACGAGCAAATCCGTGTGATCGAAACACAATTGAGCCGGACGCTGGTCGGCTCAATCACGTACGCGATGCAGCTCAACGATCGACCCATGCTGGCGACGGTTTTGCAGCACGTCACCGACGCGGATAACATCCAGCGGGTGCGCGTCACTAACTTTGACAGTGAAGTGACGGCTGATTCACAGGCTGCAAATTCAGCCAAGGTCCGCGTCGATGCCGGGTGTGACGGTTGTCACCAGCTGCCGGCTGGGGCGCGGCCAACGGCTATGTCGGTCAGCACCGTCGATGGATTGTTGCGCATTGCCACGCCGATTGATCCACAGCCTGAATGTATGGGCTGCCATACCAACGCAGCGCCGCACCTCGGCGTGCTGCTGGCGGATGTCTCGCTGCAGACTTTGAACGAGCATCTGAACGAAGATCTGAAGACCGATTTGATTATGGCGGCGTTGATCTCAGTGGCGCTGGCGATTGTGGTGTATCTTATGCTGAGTTGGTTGATTGTGCGGCGAGTGGAGCGTATGCGCCAGCCACTGATGCGTTATGCCGAAGGCGATTTTACACAGCGCTTGCCCATGAGCGGTGATGAGTTGGGCGACCTGGCTGGTTCGTTCAATACGATGGCGCAGCAGTTGGAGCAGTACACGCATGAGCAACGCGAACGAGTCAAAGTCAGGCAGCGTGCCATCGTCGAGGAGCGCGAGCGTATCGCGCGCGAATTGCACGATGGCATGGCGCAGCTGCTGGGCTACGTCAACACCAAAGTGATGGCCGTGCGGCTGATGCTGAAGAACAATCAGATTGAACCGGCTGAGCGGCAGTTAGCACAGTTGGAAGAAGCGGCGCGCGGCTTGTTCGTCGACGTTCGCGAAGCGATCTTGGGCCTGAAGATGGCCGGGCAAAACACCAGCCTGATGGATTCGTTGACAGACTATGCCCGCCAGTTTAGCCGACTGAGCGACATCCCAGTTAAGATGATAGTCGATCCCGATATCAATGAACTGCATTTGCCCGCTGAAACTGAGCTGCAACTGCTGCGCATCGTGCAGGAGGCCTTGACCAACATCCGCAAGCACGCCAATGCCACCCAGGCTAACCTGCATGCGCGCCGGGATGCCGATCACCTGGAGTTAACGATCAGCGATAATGGGCACGGCTTCGAGCCTGATCGACAGCGGCCCGATCGTTCGCCGACGTTTGGCCTGTCGACGATGCGCGAACGGGCCGACGCGATCGGTGCCGAGTTCTACCTGAACACCAAGCCCGGCATTGGTACCACTCTAACCATTCGATTACCCTTACCTGTGTGAGGCCGCAATGCGAGTCTTGATTGCAGACGATCATTCCTTATTCCGTGATGGCATTGGCAGTTTGCTGCAGGCGGCCGGCTTCGACGTTGTCGGTGGAGCCAGCAACGGTCAGGAGGCGATCGAACTGGCGCAGCGCCTCCAGCCCGATCTGATCCTGATGGATATCTCCATGCCGGCGATGAGCGGTATCGACGCGGCGCGCCAGATCAAAACCTTACTGCCTGAAATTAAGATCGTCATGCTTACGGTCGCTGATGAAGATCGAATTCTGATCGATGCGGTGAAGGCCGGCGCCAGCGGCTATCTGAACAAGAGTCTGGACGCTACCGAATTCCTGGAAATGTTGAACGGTGTACAGCGTGGTGAGTCGGCCATGCAGCGGCAGACCATGACGCGCTTGTTGGAAAATCTGTCGGATTTTTCGCACGACCACGAGCGCGAATCGGCGTTCAACTTGACCTCGCGCGAAATTGAATTGTTGCACCTTGTGGCTCGTGGCTTGTCCAATAAAGCGATTGCCCAATCGTTGTCGATCAGCCCGAACACCGTGAAGTACCACATGAAAAGCATCCTCCAAAAACTCGGCGTGCAGAATCGCGCCGAAGCAGTGGCCACCGCGCTGCGCACCGGCTTGTTGGAAAATCAAACCATACGTCAGTAAGCGTTGGTCTAGTTGCCCCAACTTTGACGTGCCCGCCCGATCGCCGTGATCGGGCGGTATTTTGTCACCCAGCTGTAACGCACCTCGCTTGCCTCTAGGCCTACTTCAGTGATATGCTAGGGCCGTTGTTTACCTCATCTCTTTGCCCGGAGCAATCATCATGCGTAAAGTTTCAGTTGTGGATCGATTGAAGTATGCGTTTGACAACTCGATGGCCAAAGGCCCGATCGCGCTGATCGGGTGGTTAGCTGTGGCGTCAGTCGCCATCATCAGCGTGCTAGCCTTGATTGTCGTGATCCTGCAAATTTCGCCGGGCGATGGCGAACCGATCGGTTTTGCCGAGGCCTTTTGGCTGAGCCTGATGCGCACGCTCGATGCGGGCACCATGGGCGGCGATGCCGGCTGGGGATTCCGTATCGCCATGCTGCTGGTAACAGTCGGCGGTATCTTTGTGATCAGCACTTTAATTGGTGTGATGACCAACAGTGTTGAAGACAAAGTGGAAAGTCTGCGCAAAGGCCGCTCGCGTGTGCTGGAAGCTGGACATACCGTCATTCTGGGCTGGTCGGAGCAGGTCTTCACCATTGTGTCGGAGTTGGTCATTGCTAATGAAAACCAACGGCGACCATGCATTGTGATCATGGGCGACAAAGACAAGGTCGAAATGGAAGATGAGTTGCGCGAACGCGTCGGCAACACACGCAACACGCGGTTAGTCTGCCGGACGGGCAGCCCGATCGAAATGACTGACCTGGCGATTGCGAGTCTGAACACCGCTAGATCGATCATCATTCTATCGCCCGACAGCCCCAGCGCCGATTCGCAGGTGATCAAAACCCTGCTGGCGATTACCAATAGCCCCGACCGGCGTGCGGAACCTTATCACATCGTCGCGGAGATTCGCGACTTGCAGAACATGGATGTGGCGCGCATCGCCGGACGTGGCGAGGCCGAACTGGTGTTGACGGGCGACCTCATCGCACGGGTGACGGCGCAGACCTGCCGCCAGTCCGGTCTGTCTGTCATCTATACGGAACTGCTCGACTTTGGCGGCGACGAAATCTACTTCAAATCAGAGCCTTCACTGGCGGGCAAGACTTTTGGCGAAGTGTTGCTGGCGTATGAAACATCGACCGTGATCGGCCTGCAAGCGGCGGATGGTGTGTCCAAGTTGAACCCGCCGATGGATACGCGCTTGAAGGCCGATGATCGTATCATCGCCATCTCAGAGGATGACGATACGATTGTGCTATCAAGCCGGACCGAGTTATCGCTGAATTTAAAGGCGCTGCTCACGCCATCCGATCGGCAACCCAAACCCGAACATTCCCTAATCCTCGGCTGGAATTGGCGCGCGCCCGCCATCGCCCGTGAGCTGGACAATTACGTAGCCCCAGGCTCCAGTATTATGGTGCTGGCAGACATCGACGAAGAAGCGGCAGGGCTCGATCGGGTACGGGCGGAACTAAAGAACCAGATGCTGGCGTTCCAACCCGGCCGCACGACCGATCGCCGCACGTTGGAAGACCTGCACATCGAGCAATATCAGCATGTGATTTTGCTGTGCTCCGACTCGCTCGAACCGCAGGAAGCCGACGCGCATACGTTGATTACACTGCTGCACTTGCGCGAGATCAGCGAACGCAGCGATCACCCCTTCTCGATCGTCAGCGAGATGCTGGACATTCGCAATCGCGATCTGGCTGAAGTAGCGCGCGCCGACGATTTCATCGTCAGCGATAAATTGACCAGCTTGATGATGGCACAAATTTCGGAGAACAAGGCTTTAGGGCCGGTGTTTGCCGATCTGTTTGATCCGGACGGCTCAGAGATTTACCTCAAGCACGCCACAGACTATGTAGCGGCAGGGGAGCCGGTGAACTTCTACACGGTGGTCGAAGCGGCGCGGCGGCGCGGTGAGGTGGCGATCGGTTATCGGTGCCTGGCGGACGCTAACGATGCAGACAAGTCGTACGGTGTCGTGGTAAACCCAGACAAATCACAAACTATTACCTTTACCGAGAAGGATCGAGTTATTGTGCTAGCCGAGAACTAACCGGGGTTGGCGAACCGCTCGGGGCAAAAAAAACTGCCCTGGGAGCCGAATAATAGGGTGGCTCTGCAGGGCAAATAAGTGAATCGAACTTGGCGACAGTATATAACGGAACAGTCAGGAATTGGTTTTCGGATTGCTTGCAACTCTATTGCAATTTCATTGCAACGAACTTGAATAAAAACGAGCCGCCGACAACCGTCGGCGGCTCGTTTTTATTCGTCTCTAGGCCTGCGTGACTGGTTTAGTTCTGGACGTGGGTCTCTTCAGTGCGATTCACCACCGTCACGAAACCGCCAAACAGCCGGTACTCGTCCATGCGGCACGAGTTAACCAGTTCGCCGTTCCAGTAGGTCATGTCCGGGCAGCTGTCGCACATATCGGCGGTGCCGTCTTGCATAATGTCGGGGGCTTGAATGACGCCGATGCTTTGCACGTACACGGGCGAGAAGAAGCGCAGCGGATGGCGGACGAGATCGCGCAGATAGCGGCCATATGCTGTGCGCACCGTCTTGTCGATGCCGGCAGTCCAGAACACCGCGCGCCCAATGTTGGACTCACCCAGATAGGCCAGATACCGGCCCTTGAAGAAGTGGTGGCCCGCCTGCGCCAGTTCCATCGTGCGTTTGCCGATGGAGCCGAAGACTTGCCGCTTCGTGCCAATCATGGCGCCAGCCAGCCACTTGATCGAATCGATCTTCCACGTGCCGCCCAAATAGCCCGAGGCCTCAAACTCAGGTATGTTGGCTTTAATCAAATCGTACACTTCATAGGAAGTGATGTTATGATCGGGCGTCACTTCGCTGGCATAGCTCAAGTGCCGCGCATCGACAAATTCATCGCCGCGCTGATAGGTGAGTTCTTCATCGAGCGGGGCAGTGCGGAAGCAGATGAAGACCAAACCGTGCACCCGATCGATGTTGCGCTGGCCCCAACGGACCATCTCGGGGATGTACTGCATCGTGCTCGGATAAACCGTCGAGTTGAAGATCACATACAACCCGCCGACTTCGTGAATCACATCGGCGAAGTGTTGGCGCAGCTCGTTCGTCTCGACTTCGTTCTTGTCGCGCCACTGCGGTCGGCCTTGATTGCTGTCGATGTGAATCGTGAACCCAGCCAGCCCAGCCTTCTTTAACTCAACCACCGTACTGCGATCGAGTTTAAGGCCGTTGGTCAGCATGATGGGCTTGATGTCCTGCTGCTTAATGAACGACACCACATCCATAATCTCAGGGTGCATCAACGGCTCGCCACCGGCGATGGAGATATTATCAACGTTGCGCCAGCGCTTGAGGAAACGCACTTCTTCTTTGATCTGCTCGAGCGTCTTATGGCCGCTGAGCTTTTGCCGATAACACCCCAAACATTTCAGGTTGCAGATATCGGTGACTTCCAGCCAGCCGATGGGGTTGTCATTCTTGGACCACGGAAAGCGATAGAGGTTGCGTTTATCGAGGGACATGCTTGCTCCTTGCAAGAATGGTATTTATAAACTAACCCAACTATTTCTCGATAGTGACGCGCTGTCAATTTATTCGGTTTAAGATGTTTACTAACTTGTTGAACGTGTATAATCACGGTCGAAACAGGAGGAACAATGGCGGATCGACCGATCGCAAATTCGTACTGGGTGCAGCCGGGACGATTGCTTGCCGGTGAATATCCAGGCGTCGTGCGTGATGAAGATGCCCGCACCAAATTAGCGGCGTTGTTGAAGGCTGAGGTTACCTATGTGGTGAACTTGACTGAGGAACACGAATTGCAGCCGTACACCGCTCTGATCGAGGAAGCAGCCCGCGCGCTCGGCCGCCCGATCGTTCTGCGGCGCGAATCAATCCCTGATTTCAGTGTGCCGACGATCGAGACGATGCGGCGCATCCTCGATGTGATCGATCGCGCCCTCGACGCGGGGCACTGTGTGTACGTGCACTGTTGGGGCGGGATTGGCCGCACGGGTACAGTGATTGGCTGTTACCTCGTGCGGCATGGCCTTAAGGGTGAGGCGGCTTTGGCGCAGATCGCGCAGTGGCGCGCGGGGACGCCCAAAGCCGATCGGGTTTCGCCGGAAACCGACGAGCAGCGTAACTTCGTGTTGAAGTGGCGTGAATGATCAACCGTCACGGGCTGGGCATCACCCTTGCGGCTGAATGTTTTTAACGTACTTATCGAAGAACTGAATTGAGCGTTGCATCGCTAGACTGAAGTTCTCCGAAATGTTATGGTTGTCGCCGGGATACGTGAACAACTCAACCGGCTCGTTGGCGGCCTTCATTTCCTGATACAGCGTTTCGGAGGCGGCCAGCGGCACGCTGGTATCAGCTTCGCCGTGATGCAGTTCCAGCGGGCCGGAGATTTCGCCCAGATATGAATTGGCCGAGATGGAGTTCCAAAATTCGGGATTCTCTTCCGGTGTGCCATAAATCTTTACCAATTCAGTGCGCCAGCGATTTCGTCCGCCAGCCGGACCAGTGGGCGTTGGTGCGGGCGTGGCTCCTTCAGGCGTGGGTGTGGCAGTCGGGCGCATAAACAGGTTTGGATATGGTGCGACGACGCCACCCCAGATCACACCGGCCTTGATCGTGTTCGTAATCACCATCGAGCGGAGCGTGATGTAGCCGCCCATTGAATGTCCCCACATGCCGATACGATTTGGATCGACATCGGGCAGTTTCTCAACCGACGCGAGTGCGTTCAATACATCGATCACGTAATCAGGCGAACCGTATGCGCCACTGGCTTCGCCTTCAGAATCGCCGTGGCCGCGATAGTCGGGTTTGAAGACGACATAGCCGCTATTGGCGATGGCGGCCACATACGCTACGTAGCGCTCTGTCGTGCGATACGTGGCAGGTGGGATGAAGCCATGATTGAAAATGATGGCCGGCCAGCCGGTGGCGGGTTTCTCGCCAACAGGAATGGTCAACAGGCCATATTGCTTTAAGCCGTCCGATAGGTACGACGCGATGTATTGGCGGTAAGTCGCGCCGCGCGGCAGTTCCTGCTCGATCGTGATGTCACTGCCCGGATAGCTGCGCTGCCGCATCGAATCAATCGTCAACGGATGCGGCGTTGGCGTGGGCGTGGGGGTTGAGGTCGGCGTCGGCGTCGGCGTAAATGTCGGCGCGACGGTCGGC
>JAXLWI010000108.1:0-10063 GCA_046328575.1 Anaerolineae bacterium | reverse complement strand
CCAGTCACTGTCCCCGAACTTATCAAAGACAATTCGGCTAACTGGGCAAGAGCCGAACCCGCGACTGAACAAGCGCTTCAAATTATGCTAGGTCAAATTGGCTTGAACCTACCAATCGATTACCTTGATTTTCTAAGATGTAGCAATGGGGGCGAAGGCGAGTTGCCAATCCCGCCTTATTGGTTCCAGATATGGGCAGCAGAGGCTGTAGCAGAGGCCAATCGGGTTTACAACGTCACAACTAACCTACCTAGTTATTTTGCATTCGGCTCAAGCGGTGGCGGTGAGCTTTTCCTATTTGACACACGCCGAGAACCGGTCCGACGAGTGTACACTGTTCCAATCATTCCGATGGATGAGAACTTGACAATTGAAATCACGCCCGACTTTCAATCGTTTGTAGCCTGCATGGGCAGAAAGTTGGATAAATAGGACAAAGAACGCTATGAAGATCCAAATTGAAGTTCCAACATATTCCCCAAAGACGGGATTGCAATTTGTATGGGAAGATTCTTTTTTCGTTGAAGCTCACGTGGAGTCAGGTTCCGTCACGATTACAGCCGACACAGGCGGGCTGATCTCGCTCGCACGTCACTTGCTGATGTTAGCCAGCAATGAGGTACCAGTCGGTAGTCATTTTCACCTTGATGAGTCGAACTCTCTAGACAATGGTTCGTGTGAACTGATCATTGCCAAGAAATAAGAATCCTGCAGTAGCCAAACAAAAACGCCGGAGCACTCACTCCAGCGTTCGCATTGCGACTAGAATTGCTGCTTACGACTGTGGTTTGCGGAACTGCGGCACCAGCAACGCCAAACCGATGACGATCAAGATCAGCGGCCAGAACTGACTGAAGTTGATGTGCAAGAAGTTCTGCGCCAGGAACAAGCCGCCCATCAGAATCAGCGCCAAGCCGATGAACAACGCCCCCTGCCGATTGGGGCCAGTCGTGCTCGACCCAAAGCCTTGCCCCAACTCTTTGGCGCGATCGGCAAAGTCCTGAGCATTGGCTTGCACCACTTCTTGCGGTGTGTTCGCCGTCGAGCCTTCTTCCGGCACGATGATGGCCAACACGATGTAAATCAATACACCGCCACCGCCAGCCACTACGAGCAACAGAAACAACAATCGCACCAGCGTCGGATCGATGCTGAAATACTGAGCCAAACCACCACAGACACCCGACACCATGCGGTCGGTCTTACTTCGATATAAACGTCGCGGTTCCATGTTTCCTCCTAACTTATTAGAGCGCAGCCATAGTTAGCTGCCACCGTCGATCGATGAATGATGTTGAACGTCCTGCTTGATGCGCTGCTCCAGCAATTCGATCGTCCGGCGCGAACGCGGCCACGGCGTGCCGACCAACCCATGCGACGAACCTGTCCGAATGGGCAGCGCGCCACGTACCCAGCGTTCCGCCGCAAAATCGACGATCTGCGCGATCATGGCTTCATAGTCCAGACCCGCCGCCTGCGCTGCCATCGTCACGATCGATTCCGAGTTGATATCGGGATTCGGATTCACGTCGATCACGTACGGCTGATCGCCGCGCAGCCGGATGTCGAGGCGCGCATAATCTCGGCAATGCAACGCCCGATAGGCTTGCAAACAGGCCAATCGGATGCGGCGACGAGCGATGTCCGTCATCATCGACGGGCACAAGAAGCGCAAGCGATGCTGAATCACCGCGTCTTCATCGAACTTCAAAGCGCTGGTAAAGATCTGTTCGCGTGGAATTTGCTGGCCGCCAAACGCCAACTGCACCGCCGGTAAAACTTCGGCCAGGCCATTGCCCCACACGGTCACTTGATATTCGTCGCCGTCGATGAACTCTTCGATCAACGCGGGCGAATCAAATGTATCCAGCACATACTCCACGCGCTGCCGCAGTTCGCGGTCGTTGTCGACGATGGCCGCTTCGTCGATGCCGTAACTGCCGTGTTGATTGATCGGCTTGACGATAGCCGGATAATTCTCCCAGCGCAGACCAGTCGGTCGACGCGCCACCATACCCAACGGCAGTGGCACGCCGCACTCGGCGGCTAATTTGCGCGTCAAATGCTTGTCCTGCGAAACGCGCAGTGTCCACGGCCCGCAGCCCGTGTAGGCAAATTGCAGGTCTTCCAACTCTTCGGTCACGCCCGCATAATCCCACGGTCGATCGGCGTAACCTTCACACCAATTAAAGACCAACCAATCGCGCGCCTTAAAGCCCGCGGCTTGCACGGCTTTGGTCACGCTGTCATATACTTTGACGTCGGCCACTTCATAGCCACGCCCGCGCAGCGCGGCTATCACGCGCTGATTTTCTTCTTCAACCTCGACGAGATCCGCCGGCGTCCAAGTGTTATCGTGATTGTGCAGTAACAGTACCCGCTGCGGCCCGGATCGCACCGGCATCGATCGGATATCTTGCTTCAGCATATAACTCGAGTCTGCGGCCAGCGTTCCAACGCGCACTCTACGATGCGTGCCGCTAGCTCGCCATAGGTCCAGCCCAACATCTTCGACGCGATTGCATGATCGGATTCAAATGACAAATCGGCATTGGGATTCACGTCGAGCACCACCGGCTGACCATCGCGAATGCGCAGATCAACGCGCCCATAATCGCGGCAGCCGCCCGCCCGATAGGCCTTCGCGGCGATGTCGATCAACGTGTGATACGTGCGCGCGGCCAGCGGCGCGGGACACAAAAACTTGGTCAAGTAATAGGGCGTGTTCGATTTATCGAACTTCGCCTCGTTAGTGTAAATCCGGTCGCGCATCTCGGCGAATAAAGAATAATCCACTTCCATCAACGGCAGCGCGAACATATCTCGATTGCCGATCAGCGGCGCATGGATCTCGCGCCCGTCCACAAATTCTTCCACCAACGCTGCCCCGCCGAATTCGTCCAGCACCCACTGCACTTGCCGCCGCAATTCGTCGCTCGACTCAACGAGCGATGAGCGCGAGATGCCGTAACTCGAATGCTGATTCGTCGGTTTCACAATCGCTGGAAAAATCGCCCAGTCCTCAACGTGATCGTCAGCATACAACTGCCCGATCGGCATGGGCACGCCCGCCGCCAGTAAAGCTTCGCGCACCAACCCCTTATCCATCGAAAAGCGCATCTGCGCTGAACCTGCGCCTGTGAAGGTATACCCGAGCTGTTCCAACTCGCCGGTGATCTCGGCATCCGTCCACGGGCGATCGTAATACTGCTCGCACCAATTAAAGACCAGCCACTCATCTGCAGGAAAATAGGGCGAACGACCAAGCTCATTGATTACGCTGTAGCGTACCGTAAACACCTCGGTCTGAAAGCCGTTATCGATCAGCCCGTTCTGCATGCGGGCAATTTCCAGATCGACTTCTTCGTAGTCACGCGGCGTCCACGTGTTATCGTCGTTGCTCAGAATCAGAATCCGCGCCGGATCGGAACGAACGGGCAATGGCGGTCTCCTCAATAGGATGCGGGCATTGTAGCACAGAACAGCTCTCTTTTGCAGAGGCTTTGAATGGATGATGGCTCAGACTTTTGACGGAGAGGTGACGAGTGACAAGTGATGAGTGAAATCACGCAGCGCGTTTGGTATAATCATTTTACGATGAGCTCACCTTCAACACCGACCTTCTATGTACGCGATATACCCGTCTACGGCGATCTGATCTTGTCGCCGATGGCGGGCTTCTCCGATCAACCGTTTCGGTCGATCTGCCGCGAACTCGGCTCGGCCATGAGCTACACCGAGTTCGTGTCCGCGGCGGCAATGTCGTTCAACAATCGCAAGACGTGGCGCTTCTTCGACTTTCTGCCCTTCGAGCGGCCGATGGTCTTTCAACTGTTCGATCATGAAGTCGATCGGCTAGTGACGCAGTGCAAACGCGCCGCCGAGAAGTTTCACCCCGACATCATCGACATTAACATGGGTTGCTCAGTGCCAAGTGTCTCGCAGCGCGGCGCGGGTGCAGGCCTGTTGCGCACGCCGGACAAAATCGCCGCGATCTTCAGCCGCCTGTCAAAAGAACTGACCATTCCGGTCACGGGCAAGATCCGCCTGGGCTGGGACGATCACACCCGCAACTATCTGGAGATTGCGCACGTGCTCGAAGACAACGGGGCCAGTGCCGTCGCCATTCACGGTCGCACCAAGATGCAAGCCTACAAGGGCGAAGCCGATTGGCGGCCCATTGCCGAAGTGAAAGCGTCAGTCAAGATTCCCGTCATTGGCAACGGCGACGTGAAACGTGTGTCCGACATCGATCGCATGAAAGCGATGACGGGCTGCGATGCCGTGATGATCGGTCGCGCCGCCATTGGCAACCCGTGGATCTTTCAGCGCAAAGATCGATCGCAAGTGACGTTTGCCGAAAAAGCGCCGGTGATTCGTCGCCACTTTGCTGCTATGATCGACTACTACGGTCCGCACTTCGGTATCATCCTGTTTCGCAAGCACGTCGTCAAATACATCAACGGCCTGCCCGGCAAGTCGGACTATCGCATCCCCCTGCTCACCTGCACCACCGCCGATCAATTTGTCGAACTGTTCAGCGAGTGGGAATCGCGCGTCGATGCCATGGAACCGGATCGCACTGAACTCGACGATGTGTCTGAGCCCGCGCCTGAAACGTGTGAACCGACCTACACCTCATGAACGATCAGCCGCGTTACGATCTGTTTGCGGCCTGTGCGCCCGGGTTTGAAACCGTCGCCGCCACGGAACTGCGCAGCCTCGGCATCGCCAATCCCAAGATTGTGCCGGGCGGCGTGGAGTTTCGCGGCTTCTTGTCGCACATTTACAAAGTCAACTTGTGGGCGCGCACCGTCGAACGGGTCTTGCTGCGCGTGCGCGAATTTCGCGCCGAAAGTTTCCGCGAACTGCATCACAAAGCGGCGCGCACACCGTGGGAAGAATTTCTCACGCCCGGCTGTGAGGTGTCGATTCGCAGCACGTGTCACAAATCGATCCTGATGCACACGGGTGGCGTCAGCGAGCGCGTGCTCAACGGTATCTCCGATCGGTTAGGGCAGCCTTCACGGCTCGTTACCACCGATGAAGATAACAAATCCGCGCGGCCCAATTTCATTGTCGTGCGCGTCGTCGACGATCGCTGCACGTTGAGCCTCGATACATCGGGCGCGCTGCTGCATTTTCGCGGCTATCGGCAGGCAACGGCCAAAGCGCCGATGCGTGAGACCTTAGCGGCGGCGATGATTATGGCGTCCGGCTGGACGCCCGATCGCTCGTTGCTCGATCCGTTTTGTGGCTCAGGCACGCTGCCGATTGAAGCGGCGTTGATGGCGCGCTGCCTCGCGCCAGGCCGACGACGCTCGTTTGCGTTCATGCAGTGGCCGCAGTTCGATCGGGCCGCGTGGCAGCAGCTGATCGATCGGGCCGATGAAGGCGCACAGCCGCGCGCCCCGGCGAGCATTCAAGGTTCCGATCGAGATGCGGGTGCGATCGAGGCGAGCTGTGCCAACGCGGATCGCGCGGGCGTATTGAGTGACATCGAATTTTCGCAGCGCGCGGTGTCGGCCATCGAACCGATCGGCGTGGGACACATTGTCACCAATCCCCCGTACGGGCAGCGCGTCGGCGATGGGGATGTGAGAAACTTATACGCGCAGTTCGGTAAGGTGCTGCGCGCCAAATGCGCGGGCTGGCATGTGGCGATGCTAGCCGCCGATGTTCAAGCCGAACGCAGTGCAGGCTTTCACTTTGAGCGCCCCATTTACTTCAGCAACGGTGGCATCAAAGTGCGCTTTGTACAAGCGGACGTGAAGTAGAAACGAGAGGATAATGTGAGCCATAAAGCGATATTTGCTGGATTAGTCATCGATGAAGCGGGCCGACCGCTGGACGTCGATCAAGTGGGCAACGACGCGACGTACGTCATCGACGACAACGGTTTCAAGCGCCACATCGACGCCGAGCAGATCGATCGGCAAGTGTTGAATATCCTGCAAGAACAAATCGACGCCAATAAGCCCGCGGTTGAAGAGGGCCTGATGAAAGTCATGGGCAGCGAAGATATTTTCACCAAAGCCGCCATCGACAAGTCGCTGAACAACTTTGATCAGGTGCTGGCGCAGGGCTTGCCACCTGATGCGCTGCAGTGGTTGGGTTTGATGGGCTTTCGCATCATCGTGAACTTGCACGGCGAAGTCGTCAAACTCGATCAACCCGGCGTCGTCGACAACAGCGACGAATGACACTCTTTCAAGTCTTTAACCAGAATTCGTTTGTCATCATCAGCGGCTTGGGGTTGATCATCGCCGCGCTGATGTTGCTGGCGCGCAAGGCGCGGCGCGGTTGGTTGATCTGGGGTGCGCTGGCGCTGGCAGCCGTCATTGGTTGGGCGGCGCTGCGCACGACCGACGGCCTGCAGCTCAACTCGACGGCCGATTACGAGGCCGCCCTGCGCGCTGGCCGCCCCACTCTGATCGAGTTTTACTCCAACTATTGAATTGCCTGTATGGCCGCCAAGCCGATCGTGGATCGGCTCAAAGAGGACTGGACAACCGGACAGATTCTGCGGGTCGATGTGCTGACACCAGTCGGGCGTGAGTTTGCGCTGCAGCATGGATTTGAAGGCACGCCGACGTTTGTGTTGTTTGACGGCACGGGAGCTGAGATGAAGCGGTGGCGAGGCGCGCCGCCGGAGTTAGAAGAACTGCCGAAAGACAATTGACGACAGACGATAGTTTCGTGCTCCGTCTATTGTCCGTCGTCAGTCTCTCAGATGCGCGTAACGATTGGCAAAATACAGCAGCGGCTGACGTTGCGCGTCTCCAAACCCGATCGCTTGTACGCGCCCCACGAAGAGGACATGATCGCCGCCGTCATGAGTTGCCTCGACGCGGCAGTCATACCATGCAACTGATTCCGGCAAAATGGGCGAGCCCGTGATCGCGGTGTCATAGGGCACACCGTCGAATTTCGTGTTCACGATCGGGGCGCGGGCGGCGAACCGCTCCGACAGGAACTCTTGATCGTCACTAAGGATGTTGACGGCAAAGACGCCGCTCTCGGTAATAAGGTCACGGGCGGTCGATTCGGTGGCAAGGCAGATCAGAACCAGCGGCGGGTCCAATGACACTGATGAAAACGCACTGACTGTGACACCATGCAGCGCACCCTTATGCCGGGTGGTCACCACTGTTACACCACAGGCAAACAAGCCGCGCAGTTTGCGCAGTGACACTTCGGTTATTGGTTCGCTGTGTAGTGCCATGCTTCCCCACAAAAACAGACCCGACGGGCCACGCTGGTCAATCGGATGCGAGATAGACCCCAGCGGTTACTTCTGGGAAATCGGTTGTTGCATGAGATACTGCAAATCTGCTGTGATCTCATCAGACTTCACCCCAAACGGATATGTCACGCGCAGATTGAACTGTGGATCGATTAGATAGATAAACGCCGTATGGTTCATGACGTAGCCAACCGCAGCGGTGCTGTCCTTCTTTTCGTAGCGCACGTTGTACGGCTTAGCCGCGGCCGCAATCTCAGCGGATGTACCGGTCAGCCCTTTGAAGGTCGTATCGAAGTGTGCAACGTATTTGCCCATTACGTCGGCCGTGTCGCGCTCGGGATCGATCGTGACAAAGACCACGCCCAGTTGATCGTTGTGCGTGCCGATCGATTTCTTTACATCTCGCAAAATCGACAACGTCATCGGGCACACATCAGGGCAATGCGTGTAGCCATACGCCAGGAGCACCCACTTGCCCGTGTAATCGCTCAGCTTGAAAACGCCGCCGGTCTGATCGGTCAACGCAAAATCTCCGGCAGGCTGCGGCGGATCGTTGACAACACCCGCATAACGATGCGATGTATCACAAGCAGTAACCAACAGTAACAGCCCAATCACCATCAACCAAGTTCGTTTGAGCATCTTCTACCTGCCTAGAATAGCGTGTGACTCAACGCTAAGGTTGTGTCGCTGGATTAAACACGTGCCGCAGCGTGATCGATGACGAGCCCAACAGGCCGGCTGGCTGCACGCGAAAGACCACTTCATAATCGGAGGGCATATTGGGTTGGAAGGTGTTTAAGCCGCCACATTGCGTCAGAAAGATTTGTAGTTGGTCGGCGGCGGCCGCAGGCGAGATTTCGTAGCGGCCAAAGGCCTGCACCGGCTGCGCGTCTCGATTGCTGATGCGATAGCGCACGCGGAGCACTTCGCCGGGCTTGGCCCAGACCACCGGCGGAATCGTCTCCGCGTCGAAAGGCAGATTGCTATGCACGACCGCCTCGATCCGCACTTCGACCGGGCTGGTAAAACGCCAGATCAGGAACGCACTAATGAGGACCGCGCCGAAGGTCAATCCGATGAGTAGTCTGCGCCGTGACATATCGTGTCTGCCTGTGTGGTCTGTTCAAACTCACTGGCGTTTTTACTATACCACAGTTGAAGCGAGTTTCGCGCTGCACAAATCTTACTTCGACTGGTTCTCTCTAACACCTGCATTTGCCTTTCTTTAACACTCTCACTAAAATGAGCTGCCCTGGGAGATTGAGAGCGTCGGTCGGTTTGCCGAACAAACCAGCGCGTTCGCGCGTCGACATCATTTTCCAGGAGGCCGTCATGTCCGCTGCTGCATCACCTCACTCGAACCGTCTCGTTGCGCCCGTCATCATCGCCTTATTCGCCTTAGTCATCATCTTTGTGAGCCTGCGCACCGCGCCCGCGTCGTCGGCCGCCCCGATCAATGCGGCGATTTCCGCCGATACATTGGGTGGTTGGTTCATGATCGTCTGGGCCGATGGTGAACTAGGCACACCGTTAAGTTTCGAAGAATATTGGCTCACCACCGACGATGGCAAGATGACGCGCTTACAGATCGATCCGGTCCTGCTGGCATCGCTGGGCGGGAGCGAGCGATTAAACAATCAACGCGTTCAGGTGCAAGGCGACTGGCTCCCCGATGGCAGTCTGCGCGTTAAGACGCTCGAAGAAGTACGCTCAACACGCGGACGGGGGTCAGCAAAACCCGATGTGACCGGCTCGTTGCCGTGGATCACCATCCCCTGCAAGTTTTCCGACATCGTCACTGAGACGCGGCCCATCTCCTACTTCGTGCAGATGTATGCCAGCACCTATCCGGGTCTGGATCACTATTGGCGTGAACAATCCTACAACCTCGCCAACGTGCAGGGCAGTGCTTCGGTGTCGCATTGGTACACTTTGCCCCAACCGCAAAGCTACTACACAGTGGCTGGTGGTGGCATGGATACTGGCAAGTTGTTTGCCGATTGCACCGCCGCCGCCGATGCCGAGGTGTACTTTCCCAACTATGCGGGCATCAACATGATGTTCAATGGCTATTTTCCCACCAGTAAGGGTGGCTACGGCACAGCGACATTGGATGGTGTGACCCGCACTTGGTATCGCACATGGCAGGCTAAGTGGGGCATCGTCGACATCGTCGTAGTCGAGCACGAAATGGGACACGGTTTCGGCTTGCCGCACTCTTCGGGCAATTACAGTGAGACCTATGATAACGCCTGGGATGTGATGAGCGACGGCTGGGCCAACTGCAATCGCTTGCGTGATCCGGTCTTCGGCTGCCTCGGTCAGCACACCATCGGCTGGCACAAAGACAGAGAAGGCTGGATCGCCGCCAACAAAAAAGCGACGATCACGGCTGGCAATCAGGCCACCCTCACGTTGGAACGAACCGCGCTGCCCCAAACCAACAATACTTTGGTAGTGCAGATCCCGGTCAAAGGCTCCGCCGATCGGTTCTACACACTCGAAGCGCGTCGCAATGCCGGTTATGATGTGAAGTTATTGTACGAGGGCGTCATCATTCACTACGTCGACGTCAACCGCGGCAATCCCGCCCGCGTGATTGACATCGACCTTAACGGCAACACGAATGATGCTGGCGCGATCTGGTTACCGGGCGAAGTATTCAGCGACACGACGAATGGCATCACAGTCACAGTTCTGTCATCAACAGCCACCGGCTATATAGTCAAAGTCGAAAACCAATCCTATCCCACGCGTTACTACGTGGCTCCGACCGGATCGGATAGTGCCAACAACTGCACCAACAGCGCGGCG
>JAXLWI010000107.1:0-10127 GCA_046328575.1 Anaerolineae bacterium | reverse complement strand
CGAGACGAGGATCGCTTCCGGGCGCGCGCCGTACAGCGTCTCTGCAAACGACAGCAGCGTCGCCGCCGTCATGTGATGCGTGAACGGCGACGATTGAAACTCGCTGGTCAAATGCTCCACGTTCACATCGTTCGGCACTGCGCCGGTATGCGCGTCGACGAAGCAGACGCGATCGTACTGCGCCACCGTCTCGGCCAGTTCGGGCATCAGTTGCAGTTCGAACTGGAAAGCAGGCGATTCCGTCGAGTTTGGAAATTCTTCATCGGGTGAGGCGGGCACGTCGCGGCCCAAGCGCTGCGCCACTTCGACGAGCACATGCCACGCCACGCCGTCGTCCTGCCGATCAAAATTGCCGTAGCCAAAAATCAGTATCTTGTCCATGTCAGCGATTCCTGATTGATCCACCAATCTTCACTAATCTTCTCGAATTGAATGCCAATGCTCTTCAGAAATTCTGATCAACGTCATGCCCGAACGTTTCTATCGGGCATCCAGATTACCGGTTAGCACTGTAAGTTGATCGGGTCTCTGGATTCCCGCCTTCGCGGGAATGACCTTCGTGATCTTCGTGTCCTTTGTGGATCAGAATAAAAAGAGCGATGCCCAAGTGTGGCATCGCTCTTCTGAAACGTCAAGCCCTTTGCACCCTCCCCTGATTTCGGGGGAGGGCGCGCCGCGAAGCGGCGTGGGTGGGGGTTCAATCCCTTCTTAACGTCTGCACCACATTCCCGGCCTGATCGGTCACGTCGATGATGATGGGCATCTGGCCAACGGCGTGCGTCGAGCAGGACAGGCACGGATCGTGCGCGCGGACGGCGGCTTCGACGCGATTCAACATGCCTTCTTGAACCACCGGCCCCTTGATGTACGTCTTGGCCACGCTGTCGACCGCTTCCGTCATCGCCCAGTTATTGTGGCCGGTCGAGACGATCAGGTTGACGCTGGTCAGTTGGCCGTTGTCGTTGGCGTGATAATCGTGAATCAACGTGCCGCGCGGGGCTTCGATAATGCCTACGCCGCGACCTTGGAAGTTCTTCTTCGTGTTCTGAATGTCGGTGCTCAGGATGTCGGGATCGTTGCACAGGACGCGCACGCGCTCGGTAGCGAACAACGCCTCGATCAACCGCGCGTAGTGATAGTACAACGTCTCTTTGACGGGTAGACCGCCGCCCAACGCCTTGTACTTCTTAAGTTCCTCGTTCGCCAGCGGTGTATCGATCTTCTCAGCCGTGTTCAAGCGGCCCAGCGGACCCACGCGATACACGCCGTTCGGCCAGCCCAGCTTCTTGTAATACGGGAACTTGAGATAGGACCAATCCTCGACGTGCTCGGCGATGTAATCGAGGTAGTTGCGGCCGTCGAATTTTTCGAGTTGTTGGCCCGCCCGATCGATCAAGCGGATGTCGCCATCATACAGTTCGAGCGCGTTCTCAGGCGTGACCAGACCGAAGTAGCCGGTTTCAAACACGGCGAACTTGTTGATGTCGTCCATGTTCTTCGCGGCCCAATCGCCCATGATGCCGAGGCCGATCTTCACCGCCTCGATCGCTTCGTCCACGCCCGCGAGAATCGCGTCGCGCTCTTCAACTTTGAGGGCTTTATTAACGCCGCCGGGCACGGCAAAGACCGGATGGATCTTGCGGCCACCCAACGTGCGGATGATCTCCTGACCGAACTTGCGCAGTTTTACGGCCTTCAACGCCAGCGCCGGATCCGCGCCGATGAGGCCGATGACGTTGCGCGTCGCGGCGGGCGCGTCGAAGCCCAACAACAGATCGGGGCCAGCGAGTTCGAAGAAGTGCATGCCGTGGCTCTGTACGATTTGGCCCATGTGCATCAATTCGCGCAGCAAATTCGCGGGGCGCGGCGGCGGGCAGCCATACAGATCGTCGTTGGCCTTGGCCGCGGCCAGGTGATGGCTCACCGGGCAGATGCCGCAAATGCGCGGCGTGATCTGCGGCATTTCGAAGGCCAAGCGACCTTCGCAGAACTTCTCGAAGCCGCGGAATTCGTTGATGTGCAGGTAGGCATGATCGACGGTGCCGTTGTCGTTCATGCGGATGGTCACTTTGGCGTGACCTTCGATGCGGGTTACAGGTTCGATGGTGATTTTTTGCGTCATGTTTTTCCCCTTACCTTCGCTCATCGCCCGCGTCCTCGCGGGCGTATCCAACCGCGAGGACGCGGTTGGTGAGCAAAGCGTTAATCCCAATGCAGCAATTCGTCTTTGAGTTCCGGCTTGCGGCCTTGCGCCAGTTCCGCCAGCGCATGGAAGATCACGTCGGCGTCGGGCGGGCAGCCGGGCACAAACACATCGACCGGCACCACTTCGCTGAGCGCGCGCACTTTGGTCATCGTCGCCAGTTCGGGATCGCTCGGAATCTTGCCACTCTCGTCGACACTCTCCGCATCGACGTAGGCGCGCTGCAGTGCTTCCTGAATACCGCACAGGTTGCGCAACGCGGGCACACCGCCGAACACGGCGCAGTCACCCAACGCCACCAGAATCTTGCTGCGCTTGCGCATCTTGTGCGCGACTTCTTCGTTGGCGCTGTTGTTGATGCCGCCTTCCAAAATGCCGACATCGACGCCGCTCTCATCCGGCTCTTTCAAGTCAGTGATCGGCGTCGAGCGAATATCCGCCAGTTCCGCGATCTGCACGATGCGCTCGTCAATGTCGAGCAGCGACATGTGACAACCCGCGCAGCCCGCCATCCAATCTGAGGAAATCTTTGGTTTTGCCATGTTTTTCGCCTCTTCGCGTCATTGCGAGGAGTCCTCTGGACGACGAAGCAATCTCATTTCAACTTCAAGGAGATTGCTTCGCGCCCAAGGCGCTCGCAATGACTATCCGATATTCACCACCGGCGTGCGCTTGGCCAATCCAGCCTGCCAATCATTCGCCGTCTTCAAACCCAATCGATCGGCCACCAATTCCAGCGCGGCCACGTTCGACTTCACTTGCTCCGGCGCGGTGAGGACTTTCGCCGTTTCCTGTACGCGGCCTTCGAGGTTCACGAAGTGGCCGGTTTGCTCGGCCCACATTTCGACCGGCAGCACCACGTCGGCCATAGCCGTGAGTTTCGATTCGTACGCAGCCTGCGCCACGATGAACGGTGCTTTCTCGATCTTCTGGATCAAGCGATCGGTCACGTACTCATCGCCCATCGCCACATACGCGGCTTGATGGCCGTTGAGGGCAAAGGGTCGATCGAGACCGTATTGCGCCGCGGCTAAGCTGTTGGCTTCGCCCTTCACGCCGATCAATTTCGCGCCGACGGTCTTCGCCAACTCGATCAGCGCCTTCACCGTTTCCGGTTTGTTGTTGGCGATGAAGCCCTTGCCGTACACAATCACCGGTTGCTTGGCCGTGACGAGGCACTTGGCCGCTTCGGCGATTTCGGCGTCCTTGACGGCTTCGCCCTTGGCGGCGGCGATGAACGATCGGATGACGTCCGCATCCGTGCCCGCCTTCGGCTTGATCTTGAAATCAGCGATCGAATCGAGTTTGTTCTCGCCCGGATCGATCACGATCAGTGGAATCCCTTGCGGGTGAATGCGCTTGACGAAGAAGCCGGCCACTTGATGGCCGCGGCCCAGATCGACGCCGATGGTGAACACCGCGTCAGCTGTCTTCAGCGCGTCGAGTTTGGCTTCGAAGGTACCGACTTCATCGGCGACCTTGGCGGCCACAGCGGTCGGCAGACCTTCTTCGCCGCCCGTCACCATGCTGCTGTGCATCTGCTCGGCGAAGATCGCCTTGAAGAGCGAGAGGGCTTCGGCGGGCAATCGGGTTGAGGCAATCGCCGCCACACTGTGATCGCCCTTGTCGATAAGCGGCTTCATCCGATCGGCGATGGCGCTGAGCGCTTCGTCCCACGTCGCCGTTTGCAGCTTACCGTTCTTCTTGATCAGCGGCGTGGTCACGCGCGTGCGTTGATCGTTCATCGGCACGTAGCGGCCGTTTTCGCACATGAGGCCGCCATTGAGCTCGGCCTCCCAATCGCCTTCGATGCGGACGAGACGGTTGTCACGCGTGACGAGGTTGGTGCTGCAACCGACGCTGCAACCGATGCACACCGACTTGGTCTCGGTGACGTTCTTTTCCAGACCTTGATAGGCGCTGGTGCGATCCATCAACGCGCCGGTCGGGCAGATCTGCACGCAGGTCCCGCACTTGATGCAGCTGCTCTCGCCCAGCGGCACGCCCACGTCGGCGACGAGCAGGCTGTCCGCGCCGCGCTCTTCGATGCCGAGCGTGAAGTTGCCGACAAGTTCGCCGCAGGCCCGCACGCAGCGGCGGCACAGGATGCAGCGGTTGTTGTCGAGCACGTAGTACGGATGCGTGGCATCGACCGGATACTTGTTCCAGTTGGGCTGCATCGGCCAGTTGGTCATGCCTTCGCCGTACGCGGAATTCTGCAGTTCGCAGTCGCCGCCGCTGACGAGGCAGAACGGGCAGAAGTGATTGCGCTCGCTGAACAGCATCGACAGCACGAACTGACGCGCTTTCTTCAACTGCTCGGTGTTGGTGCGCACGACCATGTTGTTGCTGGCCGGCAACGTGCACGACGGCTGCAGCGTGCGGAAGCCTTCGACTTCGACCACGCACAGGCGGCAGCTGCCATACGGCTTGATCGCCGGGTGATCGCACAACGTCGGAATGTTGACCTTCGCCTGCTGTGCGGCCTTGAGGACGGTGGTCCCTTCAGGCACTTCTACGGTTTGACCATCAATCGTTAGTTTGATCATCTACTTACGCTCCCACCTGTTGTGGTGTTTGGTTTTGGATTGGGACCATGACTTAAGCAAAAACGGGTTCTTCAACGTGCATCGGGCAGACGCCGGCCGGGCAAACCTTCAGGCTGATGTGCGCGTCGACTTCAGCCCGGAAGTGCTTCAGGATGTCGCGGATGGGCACAGCCGCCGTCTGACCTAGACCGCAGTTCGACATCATCACCAGCGAATCGGCCAACATCGTCAGCTGATCGAGATCGGTCTTTTCGCCTTCGCCGTTCGCGATCTTCTCTAAGATCTGATAGGCCCGGTGCGTACCGATGCGGCACGGTGTGCACTTGCCGCAGCTCTCGTTCTTGAAGAAGTTCAGCAGTACCTTCGCTAGATCGATCACACACGTCTCGTCGTCGCAGACCAGCAGTGCACCCGAACCCAGCGACACGCCTGACTTCTGGAACGACTCAAAGTCCATCGGCGTATCTTGCAGGGTCGCCGGAATGATCGAGCCGCTGGAGCCGCCCGTCTGCGCGAGTTTGAAGTTCGCGCCGTTCTTCATGCCCTTCGCGTAAATCGTAATCACTTCGCGCAGCGTGATGCCCATTGGCACTTCGATCAGGCCCGTGACGTTGACGTTGCCCATGATCGTATAGACCTTGGTGCCGGGGCTCTTGGGCGTGCCGAGGCTGCGATACCACTTGGCGCCGTTGCGAATAATGGCCGGAATGTTGGCCAACGTCTCGACGTTGTTGACGAGCGTGGGCTTGTTCCACAGGCCGTTGGTCGTGGGATAGGGCGGCCGCGCGCGTGGTTCGCCGCGCTTGCCTTCGATCGATTCGATCAGCGCGGTTTCTTCGCCGCAAATGTACGCGCCCGCGCCGGAGTGGATGTGCAGGTCGAAGTTGAAGTCGCTGCCGAAAATATTCTGGCCCAGCAAATTCATCTCGCGCGCCTGCTCAATGGCCTTGCGCAAGCGATTCTGCGCCAGCACATATTCGCCGCGCACGTAAATATAGCCTTCGTCCGCGCCGACGGCGTACGCCGCGATCGCCATCGCTTCGAGGATGGTGTGCGGATCGCCTTCCAGCACCAGTCGATCCTTGAATGTGCCGGGTTCGCTTTCGTCGGCGTTGCAGATGACGTACTTCTTAGCGCCAGGCGCTTTGCTGACGAACTTCCACTTCAGACCAGTCGGGAAGCCCGCGCCGCCGCGACCCTGCAAACCCGATTGTTCGATCTCGGCGAAGACGTCCGCCGGTTTCATCTCGGTCAGGACTTTACCCAACGCTTGATAGCCGTCGTGGGCGATGTAGTCTTCGATGTTCTCCGGATCGATCAAGCCTGCGCGTTCGAGGACGATGCGCTTCTCGACGGGGAGAGTGCCCTTGCGCGCGTTGAGCCACGCAATCCGACCGGTCAGCTCGCGCTTCGAAGCTTGCAATTCAGTTGCGATGCGACCCTTATACAAATGCTCTTCGACGAGGTGATGGACATCGATCGGTTTGACGGGGCCGTAGATAGCGGCTTCCGGATAAACAATGACCAGCGGCAGCGCGTCGTGCCGACCGAGATCACCGACCTGCATGACTTGAATCTCATCGTTCAGGCCGAACGAATCGATTTCCTGCAACAGACGGCGATAGACTTCCTCCGCGCCGCGTTCCATCGAAACGGGATCACTTGAGACTAACACCATTGAACGGATCGTTTTCATGTTTGCCTCTGATCTAGAAGTTGGAGGTTAGATGTTGGAAGTTGGAGGCGCTCAGTTCAACCACGATCGCTCTAACTTCCAATCTCCAACTTCCATCATGCGTATCGCCCTAAAATTTCCGGCAGCCGATCGGGTTCGACGTTGCCGTACACGTCGTCGTCAATGACGATCACCGGGCCGACCGCGCACAGGCCGAGGCAGCTGGTGGTGACCAGCGTCCACTTGCCGTCGGGGCTGGTTTCGCCCGCGTTCAACTTCAATTCCTCGCGCAGTGCATTCCACAACTGCCGCCCGCCCACCACGTGGCAAGGTGCGTTCTCGCAGAACTGCACCACGTGCGCGCCGCGCGGCCGGATCGACAGCATCTTGTAGAACGATGCCACCGAGAAGAGCTGGCTCTTGGGCACGCCGATCAAGCGGCTGACCTCATTCATCGACTCGGCTGAGAGATAGCCCAGTTCGTGATTGATGTCAGTCAAGATGGGAATGAGTTCTTCGCGTGTCGCGCCGTGATGGGTCACGATCTCGCGCACGACCTGCAGGGTTTCTTTACCGTTTTTTGTGGCAACCGTCATCGACTGCCTCCTAGTCGGAATTCGATCTTAACCACGAAGATGCAAAGAACGCGAAGGCTTTGAATTATCTTGGCGACCTTCGCGTCTTTGCGGTTAGATTTAGTTCACTACCACCGCGTTGAAGTTACACACCTGCAAACAGATGCCGCAGCGCACGCACACGCTGGGATCGATGACGTGCACCGATCGGCGCTGGCCGCTGATCGCTTCGACCGGACAGTTGCGGGCGCAGACCATACAGCCCGTGCAGTTGTCCTTGATCTCATAGCGAATCATCGCCTTGCAGACTTTGGCCGGGCACTTCTTCTCGTAGATGTGCGCCTCATATTCGTGGCGGAACAGCTTCAGGGTACTCTCCACCGGATTCGGCGCGCCTTGACCCAGACCACATAACGACGTGGACCTGATCATCTGGCTCAGATATTCCAGCCGCTCGATGTCGCCGTCGCGACCTTCGCCTGCGCAAATGCGCTGCAGGATTTCCAACATGCGCTTGGTACCCACGCGGCACGGCGTGCATTTGCCGCACGACTCGTCCTGCGTGAATTCCATGAAGTAGCGGGCGATGTCCACCATACACGTCTCGTCGTCCATGACGACCAGACCGCCGGAGCCCATCATCGCGCCTGCCGCCGTTAATGACTCGTAATCGATCGGCAGATCGAGATGGTCTTTGGTCAAGCAGCCACCCATCGGCCCGCCGATCTGCACGGCCTTGAAGCCCTTGCCGTCTTTGATGCCGCCTGCCACATCGTAAACCACTTCGCGGATCGACATACCGATCGGGACTTCGATCAGGCCGCTGTGATTCACATCGCCGCCGATGGCGAAGGTCTTGGTACCCTTGCTCTTGACGGTGCCCATCGACGCGTACCAGTCCGCGCCATGCAGAATGATCTGCGGCACGACGGCATACGTCTCGACGTTGTTGTTGTTGGTCGGTTTGCCCCACACGCCGCTGACGGCTGGGAAGGGCGGTCGGGGTTTGGGTTCGCCGCGCTTGCCTTCGATCGACGCAATCAGCGCGGTTTCTTCACCGCACACGAACGCGCCCGCGCCCATGCGCACTTCCATATCGAACGAGAAGCCGCTGCCCATGATGTTGTCGCCCAGCAGGCCGAAGTTGCGCGCTTGCCCAATGGCGATGTTGAGCGTCTTGACCGCGAGCGGATATTCGGCGCGGCAATAAATGTAACCGTAGCTCGCCCCGATCGCATAGGCGGCGATGATCATGCCCTCGATCACGGAGTGCGGATCGCCTTCCAGCACGCGGCGATTCATGAACGCGCCGGGGTCGCCTTCGTCGGCGTTGCAGGTCAGGTATTTCGGTGAGTCGGCGACGTTGCGGCATAACTGCCACTTCTTAGCAGCCGGGAAACCCGCGCCGCCGCGCCCGCGCAGACCCGATCGCAGCACTTCGTCGATCACGGTTTCGGGCTTCATTTCGCCCAAGACTTTAGCCAGGGCCGCGTAGCCATCTTCAGCAATGTAGTCTTCGATATTGTTGGGATCGATCTGGCCACAGTTGCGCAGCACGACGCGCACTTCCTTGGGCTTAGCCGGGCCGAGTTCTTCGTCGACCACAACCTTGAGTTCTTCCATGAACTTCTTGACGGGGCGGCCTTTGAGGAAATGCTCTTCGACGAGGTACGGCATGTCGTCGGGGGTCAGGCCAACGTAGTGAACGCCTTCGGGATAGACCATCAACTCGGGGCCGTTGCTGCAGCCGCCGATGCGGGACGTCTCGAGGACTTGCACTTCGTCGATGAGACCCTGTGCGACCAACTCGTCTTGAAGGGCATCCATTACTTCGTGCGCGCCCTTCGACAGACATTCGGGATCAATGCACACTAAGACGTGCGAACGAAAGTATTTCATTACAAAACCTCATAACCACGGATGGGCACGGATTACACGGATAGATCTAAAGCATCCGTGGTATCGGTGTAACACCTGCACTTGCCGGCAGGTGCAAGTGTCCGTGTTTGATTTATGCTGGCAATACGAAATTCTTGACGACCTGTCCGCCGACGACGTGCTCTTTCAAAATCTGCTTGGCGCGCTCGGAGTTGATCTTGCCATAAATGACCTTGGGCTGATCGCCTGCGATGACTTCCACGATCGGCTCAAATTCGCAACGGCCGATGCAGCCGGTCTGCGTCACGACGATGCCTTCGAGGTGATCGGCTTCGATCGTTTCCAGGATGGCCTTCATCGTGTCGCGCGCTCCGGCGGCGATGCCGCACGTGCCCATGCCGACGATGACCTGCGCTTTGCCGCTGGTGACCTTGGCCTCGCGCTTGGCAATGGCCTCTTCCTTCAGGCGCTTCAAATCTTCGAGTGATTTAACAGTTGGCATTGGTTTCTCCTACCAGACGTATTGTGCTTGTTCTGCAGTATGCTGCACTTCGCGAAGACCGTCTTTGAGCGACTCGCGCAAATAAGTCAAAATTGTCGGTTCGCTCAACGGGACATCGCCAAGTTCTTGTTTGATCGGCGCGTCGTCGAATTCAAATTCGCTGTCGTTGACGCGATACTTCAATACCCAATTGATCTGCGGCCAGCCGACGAGCAGGGTGAGCATCGTTCCAGCTACATCGCCCAACGGCATCCGATCGATGTGACTGCGTTGGAAATCGGCTGTTAACCGTGTGCCCACGCCGGGCGTGGACTTGATCTCGACTCCGCCACCGCACATCTCGGCTGCCAACTTCAACATCGGAATGCCTAAGCCGACTTTGCGGGTGGTGCGGCTAGTAGTGAAAGGATCGATCACACGCTTGAGCAGGTCTTCGTCCATGCCGCGACCGTTATCTTCAACGGCCAGTTTCAACCGATCGGTTCTGAGATCTTCCGCGACCTCGATCGTGATCCGCGTCGCACCGGCATTCACGCCGTTCTCGGCAATATCCAGCAGGTGCAACGCCAGTTCGCGCATGAACTATCGAACTATCTCACTATTGCACTAAAGAACTACTGCGCCTGACACTTGCGCAGCAATTGCGGCAACTTGTTCGGCTTCACGCGGCCGCTCGCTTCTTCGTCGACTACCACCACGGGCGCCTGGCTGCACGCGCCCACACAGCGGCAGATCTCCAACGTTA
>JAXLWI010000106.1:0-10235 GCA_046328575.1 Anaerolineae bacterium | reverse complement strand
GCGAACAACGTGGTTGTCGACCGAGGAGATCAACGGTCATATCTACATGCTCTACCCGGTGGGAGCCTCCATCCTCGCTGCGCCCGTGGTGTGGGTGATTGACAAGGTCTCGCCGGGTTTTGCGGCTTCACTGCGAACGGGTTTCGGTGAGCCGGTGCAGACTGCGATTGCCAGCTTCGTGGTAGCCCTGACCGTTGTGTTCGTGTTTCTCATTGCGCGATTATACGTGACGCGCTTTCCGGCGGCGCTGATCGCGCTCACTTTAGCCTTCGGTACGTCAGCCTGGTCAGTAGTTAGCCGCACCTTGTGGCAGCACGGCCCGTCAATGTTGATGTTGACGATCGCTTTGTATCTGACATTGCTGGCGCGCAAACGTCCGGCTGCCAGCCAATTCATCAGCTTGCCCATGGCCTTCGCCTACGTCGTGCGGCCAACGAATAGCATTGCGGTGGTTGTTTTTTCGTTGTATGTCTTGATCGTTTACCGGCGATATTTCGTGCGCTACCTGGCGTGGGCGTTGGTGATCGCCGTGCCGTTCGTGCTGCTCAACCTCTCTGTCTATCACACGCTCTTGCCCAACTACTATCGATGGTATAGCGGTTTTTCTCTGGCAACGTTCTTTCAAGCACTCGTCGGACATTTAATTAGTCCCTCGCGTGGCTTGTTGATCTATTCGCCGATTCTGCTTCTGTCGATCGCAGGTATATTTGTCAAAGCGCGGCAGCGCGAGTTCGAGAAACATGACGTGGTTGTATTGGCAATTATGGGATTGCACTGGATCTCGATTTCGTTGTGGTGGAACTGGTGGGGCGGTGTGTCATACGGGCCGCGCTTGTTCTCTGATATGTTGCCGTATTTTGCCTATTGGCTGATCCCAGTCGCGGCAATGCTGGCTAAAGTGACCATGGCGCAGCGGCGACTGCTCATAACGACGAGTGCGGTGCTTGTGGCGTTTAGCATTTTTGTGCACGCTCGCGGAGTTACTTCCAGCGACGTGATGGATTGGAATGCGTCGCCGGCTCCGATCGATTTCTACTCCTTCCGCGTGTGGGACTGGCGCGATCCGCAATGGTTGCGCGGCCTGCACTGGGGCACGCCGGTCGATGTGGCGGTATCAGGTTTGGCCTATGATCATGTGATCGATCCAACACTTTGGGCACAAGTTGGCACTAACGACATTCGCCCGCGGCAATTCGATGTGACGTCTTCGCTGATCACACCGCCCGGCGAAGCGTGGTTCGCGCTGGCTGACAATCAAACGGCGGCCAATGAATTTGCGCCTATACTGGACGGCGTTGCGCCGATTGCAACCGGGCGAACCATGGTCGACAACTCCACTTATCGTTTATTTCGGTTTGATCTGACGCAGCGCCTTCAACATGCCGCCAAGCAGTCGGATTCGACGGTGAGCTGGAGTCCGCAAGTCTATCCTGATTCACCGACCGTGAACGTGGTTAATCTGCCCGTGGGGTTTGGCGAAGTGGCGCAGCTGCTGGGGCACAAGCTTACGCTCCAATCGCCTCAACTCACTCTCATCACTTTCTGGCAAGCCGGTCTACAGGTGGAACCACCGCTGCAAATGTTCGTGCACGTCATTGCCAAAGATGGATCTATCGTTGCGCAAGAGGATCGTCTTGACGCCGCGGCGGCAAATTGGCGCAGTGGTGATTACATCGCCCAGATAAATCACTTGACGTTGCCGGACCAGCCTGGCTCCTTTTGGATCGAAATAGGACTGTATAATCGCGAGTCCGGTGAACGTGTGCCGGTGCTTATTGACGGGCGTGAGGTCGCTCGCCGTCTATTGCTTAAACAGGTTATGGTGCGATGAAGCTGATTGATCATGCTGGGAAAAATGCGTAGGACGAATCCAACGGCAGGTGCGCCAGACACTCGGCAGCAACCGGTAAGGTTGAGCGGTTGGCTGCGGCGTGATGCCTGGATTATCGCCGTGTATATCGTGGTGACGATCATCATGACGTATCCGGTTGCTTTTCGACTTAACGGCAATTGGCTGGCCTTACGTGACACGGATACATACATGAAGTTGTGGGATCAATGGTATTGGGGGCGTGCGGTCGGCGCGGGTGCGTCACTCAGTTCCACATCAGTACTTTTTTATCCGACCGGTGTGGACTTGACCTATCACAGTATCTCGTGGACCGTCTCTACCCTGAATTGGCTGTTGACGCCAATCTTCGGCGCGATTGGCGCCTACAACTTCAGTATTCTAGTGGCGGTGTTTTCTACCGCATACAGCGGTTATCTGCTCATTCGGTCAATGGTCAAGCGTCGCGTAGCGGCGTGGTTAGGTGGGGCCGTGTATAGTTTCATCCCCTATCACATAACCCACAGCGGTGGTCACCCCGACCTAGTGCATCTTGCGATGATTCCGTTGGCGGTTTTATTCCTCATTCAGGCATTTTCCCGTGCAAATTTGAAGGTGGCGGTTGTCGCGGCCCTGATGTTGGGTCTGGCCGCCTGGACGAGTTTGTACATCATGATGTTTGCCCTCGGCACCGTTATCCCCCTCGGCGTGCTGCTCTTCTTAGTAGATCGGCGGTGGCGCAAATTGATATATTGGAAAATCATCGGGGTAGTGGGCCTCATCAGTGCAATTATGATTGGTGTGCGGGTCTGGCCGATGTTTCGTTCTCCAGCTGCACTTACCACGGCCATCGAACAGAAGTATGAAACTGATACACAGACCGATTTAATGGCGTTTATCATCCCATCGCAGTACAACCCGCTATTTGAACCGTTGGTTAGTCCGATTATTTATTCTCCCCGTGTCGATTACACATCGCCTCCCATGAATTTCAAATGGCCCGCCTATTTAGGATTTATTCCGCTTCTACTCTGTTTGTCGGCCATTACTTGGGGCAAACAGCGCGCCAGGAATTGGGCCTGGTTTGCCTTACTGTTGTTTTTTGTCATGCTTTGTTTGGGGCCAGTTTTGCGGTTTAATGGTCCGGTCTACTCTAACATCACGCTGCCAGCTGCCTACTTACAGTGGTTCCCGCCGATTCGGGCCGTGCGCCCAGATTTTTTCGTGCTTGGCCTGTCATTGCCTCTGGCGGTGTGTGCCGCGCTAGGCTTCGAAAGATGGCTGATGGCCTGGGACAATCATCGGCGCGTACAGCAGGCCATGGCCATCGCCATCTGCGGGCTGCTATTGTTTGAATACTGGAACGGTCCGTTTCCGGGTGTGGATGTGGTCGTTGATCCATTCTACACTCGACTGGCCAACGCTACCGAGCAATCCGCCCTGATTGATTTGCCTATGGGACGACAGGAATCCAAGCCGTACCTATACTTTCAAACGCTTCATCACCAACCGATCGTCGAGGGGCTGATTGGCCGCACTCCGCCGGCCGCTTATGCCTTCATTGAAAGTAATGCCTTACTATCACGCTGGCAGGCCTCAACGCCACTCGATTGTCGACGTGCGACTAAAGCTGAAATCACTCAAGCGCTCGATCAACTCAGCGCCGCTGGATTTCGCTACGTGGTTGTTCATCATGAAACGAAACAAGGATCGGATGAATTACGTGGTTACTTTGTCGTTGCGCCCACCTACGATGATCAGTCAATTACAGTCTATGCCATGGCTGATCTTCAAGTCCATCCGCCCTGCGCAAATAAGTAACAAGCAGTACAGCGTTTGATTTGTAGACCAATTTGATAGGCCCGTTCGTGACCGCTCGTTCCCGTCGACTCATCTTAGTAGTCATTCTCTTGATCGTTATGCTGGCGCAAATGATTGCCGCGTCGCCATCGCAATCGGCCGCGTTCGATGAAGGGTACACCATCACATACGGCTACGCCTACCTGCGTGGTGGCGATGCGCGCTTAAGCCGCGGACAGAACCCACCGTTGACCAATATTCTCATCGCATTGCCGTTACTTCTGAAAAACGATATTGTTTTTCCGGCTGATGATCCCAATTGGCTCAAGCCCGACATCTTTGGCTTCACCGATCAGTTCATGTGGCGTGTCAATCCAAATCCGCAACTGATGGTGTTGCTGGCGCGCATACCAGAGATGATGCTCGCCTTGTTGCTCGCGTGCGTCGTATTCGCCTTCGCGCGGTTATTGTTCGGTGACTTGGCCGCAGTGATCGCGCTATTCCTATGCGCGTTCGACCCCAACCTTTTGGCGCATGGCCACATCGTCGGCACAGACTTGGGCGTCACTTTCTTCATGTTTGCGGCTATGTGGCAGTGGACGTTGGCTTTAAAACATCGGCGCTTCAAATTTGCTTTAGCGGCCGGACTGTTGACCGGGGCTGCTTTCGCCACTAAATACTCAGCGGTATGGCTTGTGCCGATCGCTGTTGGTATTAGTCTGTTATACCCCGGCTTACGGCGATCATTTGGTCAACGGTTGATCATGGGATTTATTGTTGGTGGAGTAGCGCTGATCGTGATCTGGGCGACCTTTGGTTTCTCATTTGGTCCGATCGGTTTTTCAAGCGGCCCGATCGACCCCGGCGGCCTGAGCATCCCCGCGCCGCAGTACTGGCAATCGTTATTGGGCGTCCGCACGCGCGTCGAATTGAGCACGCCCGCATTCATGTTAGGGCAGATTTCCCCCACGGGTTTTCCGGGCTATTATCCATTTGTATTTCTGGTGAAGACGCCGCTGCCGACGTTGATTTTGGTGCTTAGCGGCCTCGTCAGTTTGTTGTTGCGCCGGCGTCGCGAAGATTCAGTCACTTGGTTTCCGCCTGTGTTGTTCCTGCTAGCGGCGATGTTTGGCGGCTTGAACTTAGGCTATCGACTGATGTTGCCGGTACTGCCGTTTACGCTGATGATAGCCGGGCAGGGCGCGCACGAATTGTTGACACCTCGCAAGCACATTCAGTCGTGGCGACCCGTCGTGCTGGCCGGTCTGAGCCTGTGGCTGATGATAGATGTCTTATCGATCAACCCTCAGCATCTGGCTTACTTTAATCAACTGATTGATCGCGCGCATGACTACACAGTACTGGTCGATTCGAACCTCGATTGGGGGCAGGATCTGATAGCGTTGCGCGACTGGCAACAAGTCCATCACATCGATCAGTTGAACCTAGCCTACTATGGTTCAGCGCGACCGGCCGCCTACGGCCTGAAGGTCAATCTTTTGCCAAGTTTTTCGCTGAACGACTACGGCTCGGAAATTGATGGATTTAGTGCCCAAGCGTTGTCGCCCGGTTGGTATGCGATCAGCGCGAGTACATTACAATTGGGTTTGTTGTACAGTCATTGGAATTTGTACGCGCCTTTCAAAGACCTAACACCGGTCGAACGCGTAGGGCGTTCATTTTTGATTTATCACGTGACCTATTCGACTGAGGGGGGTGATCGCGCCGTTATCCTTGGGCCATCCGCGAGCGAGCTCGATGCGCTCACACTGGGGCGACAGGCCAACCGACAGTTGATTGTAAAATGGGCAGGTGACAACGCGGCCGTTATCGATATGCAAGGCCTAGCGCGTTATATCATACGTGGCGGCGAGCCAATCTTTGGCATCGCACCGCAGCTGCGCGAAGCATTGACGACTGGCGGTACGCGGCTTGGCAATGATGCCAGCGGCAACTTGCGCTTGTGGTCGATTGATGCTCGATCGACTGCGGCTGCGGTGTTGCAGTCCCTTGAAAACAAGCCGATTTTGGCGTCGGATGGGTCGATCTTGAAGCTACCGGTCGCATTTGATAGCGGCCTGTCGCTGGTCGGTTGTGAAATCGTGCCAGGACCAACACTTGATCTGGTCACTTACTGGCGTGTCGATCAACCGATTACCCGCACGCTGTCACTGTTCGTGCATGTGGTTGATGCCAGAGCAACGTTGTTGGCACAACGTGACGGTTTGAATGTGCGCCTAAGTTCTTTAGAGCCTGACGATGTGATCGTACAACGATCGCCGCTTGAAAAAGTGCCAGAAGCCTTTATGATCCGGCTTGGCCTATATGATCCGACTACTGGCAAGCGCGTTGCAGTGATGGGGCAGAGTCAGGATCTCGACGAGGTACGGGTGATTTTGAAATGACTCTCAAGGGCACGGCCGCTTGGTCGCCACTTGTTCGCTGGCTGATTATATCAATGCTGATGTTGGTCGCATTCGCACTGCGCGTATATGCCATTGCCGACACGCCACCCGGCTTGACACATGACGAAGTGGCTTCGCTTGAAGTCTCAAGCAGGATTCAACATGGCGATTGGCGCGTGTTCTATGGTGAGGATTATGGAGTTGAACCAGCCTATTACTATGTGCTAGCTCTATTCAGAACTATATTCGGTGACAATATGCTGGCGTGGCGATTGCCTGCTGTAGTCGGTGGCTTGCTAGGTCTGGCTGCGATCTATGTGCTCACCGTCCGTCTATTTGGTCGCGGGGTTGGTCTAATTGCGTTGGCTGTCGCCGCTGTGACGTGGTGGTCAGTTATCATGAGCCGTGTGATTCTGCGCGAAATGTGGGAAGTATTCTGGTACGCACTGGCCATTTATGGATTTTGGCGTGGTTTTGAACCGGCCGTACAATCGACGCAAACAGCACGCCTGCGGCCGATGATATTTGGTGGCATTGCACTGGGTGTTGCGCAATATGTGCATACGATTCCCCGTGGCTTGTTTGGCGTGTTTGTTCTGTTCGGCTTTTATCTCGTCTTCTTCCATCGCTCGGTGTTTAAGCGATCGTGGCGTGGAATAGTTGCTTTGATCATATTTGCCGAACTGATCGCCATTCCGGTCTTAGTGACCGATACATCAGTCGGAACCAGCGTTTTTCAAACGGCAGACGAAACGCCGGTTGTGTCCCACCTACTGGCTGCAACGGAGCGTTATATTGGACAGTTCTTCTGGCAAGGTGATGCTGCTTGGGAGTTTAACGTGCCGCTCCGACCGATCTTCGATCCATTGGGCGCGTTGTTTTTGGGATTAGGCCTATTGATTATCTTGGCGCGGATAAGTCGCCCCACTCATGCACTGACGTTCTTTGCCTGGGCCGTCACTTTGGTGCCTGGTATCCTGTTCGACGCGCACTATCCGTTTCCACGCTCGGTAACCGCACAGGTCACAACGTTTGCTTTGGTGGGGCTTGGCGTACAAGCTAGCGTGCGGGGCTTGGAGCGCATTCGTCTGCCGCGAGCTCAGGCGATAGCAGTCTTGACGATTGGGGCTTGGCTCATTTGGAATGTCGCGCGAACCGGGTATGATATGTTTAGTATATGGCCGACAGTGGGGGATGTTCGATCGGGATATCATATGGAGCAACGTGATTTAGGCCGTTATCTCGCGACTCATTCATCGATATTGCCAGTGTCACAGTGCACACTCTGGGTGATTTTTCCTGGTGATCCACAGTATCATCAATCGATTCCGCATGAGGCCGCGGCGTATTTCATGCCAAACACTACCGATATTCGCTGGCATGATTGTCGATATAGTTTGGTCATTCCAGCCGGGGGACAGTTTATCTTTGCTCATCCCGATCTGGAACCGCTGGAGAGTTTTCTAGGACGCGGCCTAAAGAAACCGTGGTTAGATAACGCCCAGCCAGTTCCGGGCGTAAGTGGGGCGCTACAGGTCGATGCCCGCACCGCGCTACAGAATCAATTGGCGGAATGGCAGACACTTCCAATCGGGTGGCCGCCCGAGGCGAGCATCACAACGACGGCCGCGCTGCCGATTGATTTTAATCACGCCGTTGAGTTGCTCGGTTATCAGATCAAACCGCCATTGGTGAAACCGGGCGCGACGGTGCGCGTGATCACTTATTGGCGTGTGATCGGTGATTTGCCGTCTGACTTGATCGCTTTTACGCATCTGTATCGCACGCCGAGCGAAGTGGTGGCTCAGCAAGATCAGCTGGATGTCGATGGCAGTAGCTTACATCCCGGCGACGTGTTTATGCAGTCGCACGAATTCATCGTCGTTCCAGCGGACTCGTCGGCTGGCGCTTATACAATCGGGGTGGGGCTGTACCGCAAAGGCACTGGCGACCGCTGGCCGATCTATGTTGGTGCGCAACGTGTCGCCGATCGCCTATTTCTCGATCAAATCCAGGTAAAACCGTGACGCAACTCGATCGCGTTCTATCGCGCCGTCCGATCGGCCTGCTGCTCTTCGTCGGCTTTCTGTTGCTATGGGCGCTGCTGACGAAAGTTCATACGCATTCGTGGCAAGAAGAATCGCGTATGGCGACGGTGCAGGCCCTGGTCGAGCAAGGCACATTCATCATCGATCACACCGAGTTCAATCGCACCGGCGACAAAGTTTTTATCAACGAACACTTCTACTCTGACAAGACGCCGATCTTATCAGTGGCTGCGGCTGGCGAATATTGGATCTTGCATAACGTCTTTGGCCTCACCCTCGATCCGACGATCTGTGTACCTGCCGATGATATCGCCGTATGCCGCGCTTTCACGCCAACTGGCACGCGTTTCACGGCCTTCTATTGGTTGACGCTGATCTTGATCGGCGGATCGTCGGCTTTGTTGGTGGTTCTATTCTGGCACGCACTGTTAGACTCAGGCGCGAGTGGCACTATGGCTACTGCGCTGGCGATTGCACTTGGCATCGCTTCACCTATCGCGCCATATTCAATTGTGTTCGCGGGGCATGTGCCGGCAGCGTTGTGCTTATTCGCAGGCTTTTGGTTGTTGATGCGATCGCGTCCGTCAGTGCGCGCTCTGTTCTGGTCGGGATTGTTGATCAGCCTTGCGGCCAACATTGATTTAACGCTGGCTTTGTTCGTCGTCGCGATCGGCGGGTGGGTGCTGATCGATCGGCGCGTAACAGCGATCGGGTTTGCGTTGGGTGCGGCGGTGCCGTTTGTGATCAGCGGAGTCATCAACTATTGGGCGGCGGGCACGATCATGCCACTCTACTTCGATCCAAAGGCGTATGATTTTATCGGCACCGTATTGAATCCGACGGTGGGCGGCACGAATGGATTTTACTCGCTGGAATTTGGCGTGAACTACGCCTACAATTTACTCATTGGCGAGCGCGGCCTCATGGCTTTTACGCCCGTGCTGATCTTTGGCTTAATTGGCGCGCTAGTTGCCTTGCGCGATAAACAACGCCGCGGTTTAACGTGGGCTGTACTCATCGGCTGCGCGTTATTCGCCGCGTACCTAATCGCGCGCACCGATAATTATGGTGGCGAGGCCTGGGGCTCGCGCTGGTTTGTGCCGCTAATTCCGCTACTGTGGTGGTACCTACGTGACGCGTGGGTCGTGGCGCGGGCTGATCGTTGGCGGTACGTCTGGCGCGGCTTGATCGTGCTGGCTTTACTCGTGTCTTTCTTGACAGCCCTGGCAGGTCTGCAAGATGCGTGGCGCGTTGTGCCGCCGCTTGTTCGCCTGTGAGTTGAAACACATGTCGATCCGACATCAGAAATCAGACCTTAAGAACACCGTGTGGCTAGTCGTCCCCTCGCTGCTGATCACCGCAGCGCTATGGTTCGATTGGTTGCCGTGGCTGCGCGGCAACGCGGAATGGCAATGGCCGTTGCGCTCGATCGACGTAACAGCGCGTGTCCTCATCCCGATCGTTACACTGGGCTTATACGTACTGATCGGGGCGCGCTGGCTGCACGGCTTCGAACGTGACGCTTTGCCGCGTCGTTACACGCGCTGGTTTTTGATCTTCGTTACACTCGCCACGCCGATCATTCAACTCGCGTTAGCGTTTGCTGTGTCGGGACATCCGCTGTTGGAATTCTTTGGGCCAACCGTATCGATTCATAACAGCGGTTACTTCACCACTGCCGTCGCCACGTCTGATCTCAATCAATTGTTGGCGCACTATCCCGCCTCGATGCCACAGTTGCCCATTCACGCGCAGTCACATCCGCCCGGCCCGGTTGTGGCGCAGTGGTTGAGTTGGCAATTCTTTCAAGCACTTGGTCCGGCCGCCTCTGCCATCGCTCTGCCGCTGCGCACATTGCAATGCCACAATCCCGGCCTGATGTCGTTGGACAACGCGCAGATTGCGAGCGCATCATTGGGCATGCTGTTGCCATTGATCGGCGGGCTGGCGGTCTGGCCGCTGTTTGCGTTGGGACGGCGCGTAACCAATGTGCGGGCTGCGGCCCTGGCCGCGCTGTTGTTTCCGATTCTGCCGCTGTTTGCGATGTGGCCCGCGCAATGGGATCAAATCTATCCGCTGCTCTTGCTCACCGGCTTATACTTGATGCACGTCGGGCTTGAAAACCGATCGATGTGGCGCATATTGATGGCGGGT
>JAXLWI010000105.1:0-10409 GCA_046328575.1 Anaerolineae bacterium | reverse complement strand
TTCGCCGGTCACCGTGTCTTTCAATGCAGCCGTCTTCACCGCGCCGTTGCCCTGAACGGTAGTCACGACCTTATTCCACAGAAAGCCGATCTTCTCGTTCTTGTTGACCCGCTCGATGAGCGCCGGACCGGCGCGCAATTGATCGCGGCGATGCACGATGGTGACTTTGCTGCCGAACTTAGCGAGGAACAGTGCTTCCTGCAAAGCGCTGTCGCCACCGCCCACAACCATGATCTCTTTACCTTTGAAAAAGAAGCCGTCGCACGTGGCACAGTAGCTGACGCCGCGACCGGTGAATTCTTTTTCGCCTGGAATGTTGAGTTTGCGCGGGCTCGCGCCACTCGCGACGATCAATGCTTTGGTTTCATACGTAGCGTTGTGCGTCTTAACGACGAACGGCTTGCGTGTCACATCGACGGCGATCACTTCGTCGTATTCAATGCGCGCACCAAAGCGCTCAGCTTGCTGCTTGATGTTCTCCGTCAGTTCCGGGCCTTGCAGGCCGGTCGGAAAGCCGGGATAGTTTTCCACTTCGGTCGTCGTGGCGATCTGTCCGCCGAATTCGTTGCCTGTTAAGACCAGCGGTTCCAAGCCCGCCCGCCCAGTATACACAGCGGCCGTTAGACCCGCCACACCTGATCCAATGATGATTACATTTTCCATGCTTGACCCATTTCCTCGACAGACTTCAATGTGCGCTGCCAGATTGATTGTAACGCCAAGCCGGTGAACCGGCAACTGATTAGATGTGTCACACCACCCGATCGTTACACCTGAAGCATTAGAACTGTGCTAGAAAACAACACACCCCGATCGATCGATCGGGGTGTGAATGGACGCCGGTTGGTGGTTTACAACGGTCGGACGTCGGCGGCTTGCAGGCCCTTGGGACCTTGCTGCACAGTGAATTCCACTTGCTGGCCTTCGTCGAGGTTGCGGAAACCTTCGCCGGCGATGGCCGAGTAGTGGACAAACACATCCGGACCATTGGGTTGAGTGATGAACCCATAACCCTTCGTCCGGCTAAACCACTTCACCGTGCCTGTGATGCGCTCGCTCATTGAAACGGACTCCTTTCGTCCCCACGGAATGTCTGTAGGGCAGAGCGTCCGCCACGACGACTGCTGGTTGTGTGCCGCACTTTCGCCGATCGGAAACCTTCCTGCCAACTACGAGCGCGGATGTTACCACCGCCCCCAAGTCCTGTCAAATTTTTCAAAATTTCATCCGTGAAAAAAGCCACAGATGTAACAAACCACCGCCGATTCATCGGATTTAAGTTGATGCATTCGAGTGACTATGCTAAACTCTGTACCATGCTCGCCAAAGTTTATACTTGCGCCGTCATCGGTTTGGATGGTCAAATCGTCGAAGTGGAAGTCGATCACGCCACGCGTGGCCTGCCCTCATTCATGTTGGTCGGCCTGCCCGATGCCGCGATCAAAGAGTCCAGCGAGCGCGTACGTGCGGCGATCAAGAATTCCGGTCTGCAATTTCCCGGACATCGACTCACCGTCAACCTCGCCCCTGCCGATCTGCGCAAAGCCGGTCCCGGCTACGATCTGCCGATCGCTGTGGGCATCCTGGCCGCCTCCGATCAAGTGCCGTGTTATCATCTCGATCGATCGTTGATCGTTGGCGAACTCAGTCTCGACGGATCGGTGCGGCACGTGCGCGGCGTCTTGCCGATTGCGGCGTTTGCGCGAGCCAATAACTACACCACCTTATATGTTCCGACCGAAGACGCCGCTGAAGCTGCACTCATTCCCGATTTGATGATCATCCCGGTGACCTCACTAGCCGATCTGGTGAATCACTTACACGGCGTCGCGCCGATCGAACCGCAGATCATCGCCCAACCCGATCGATCTTCCGCGCCCGACGGCCCGTACACCGACTTCGCCGAGATTCGCGGGCAGGAGCACGTGAAGCGTGCCGTCGAAGTGGCCGCGGCTGGCGGCCACAACGTCTTGATGATGGGGCCACCGGGCGCAGGCAAAACCCTCATCGCGCGCGCGATGCCCGGCATCTTGCCCGATCTATCTTTAGAAGAAGCACTGGAAGTCACGCGCATTTATTCGGTGGCCGATCTATTGCCCGCCGATCAGCCGATGATTCAACAGCGCACGTTTCGCGCGCCGCATCATTCGATCTCGCACGCGGGTCTTGTCGGCGGCGGCAAGATTCCGCGCCCCGGCGAGATCAGCCTCGCGCATCGCGGCGTGTTGTTTCTGGATGAGCTGCCCGAGTTCGATCAACGTTCGCTCGAAACGCTGCGCCAGCCACTTGAAGATAAACTCGTCACCATTTCACGCGCCAGCGGCACGCTGACTTTTCCCGCGAATTTTCAACTAATCGCGGCGATGAACCCCTGCCAATGTGGCTACTATGGCGATCCAACGCACGCGTGTAGTTGCAATCCAGCGTCGATCGATCGCTATCAGAAACGCATCAGCGGCCCGCTGCTCGATCGCTTCGACATCCACATCGAAGTGCCGCGCGTCAACTTTGAAAAACTGACGAGTGATCGGTTGGGCGAATCAAGCGCAACAGTGCGCGCCCGTGTGTTGGTCGCGCGGCAGCGCCAGGCTGATCGGTTTGCAGGCACCGATCTGGTTTGTAATGCAGATATGACGCCCGCTCACATCCGCGAATACTGCGTCCTCGACGACGTGAGCAAAGCGTTGATGCGCGCCGCCATGCAGCAACTCGGCATGAGTGCGCGGGCGTTCCATCGCGTGTTGAAGTTGGCGCGCACGATTGCGGATTTAGCGAGTGCAGATCAAATTCAAGCCGCGCATTTAGCCGAAGCGCTGCAATATCGACCGAGACGACAAGCCTAGCGACACCCATAGGGAGGGTACAGCCATGCCAAATCGTTCGTTGACTGCTGCTGAACTGGCCGAAGCGAAGAAGATCTTCGGCGATGGTCTCGATTACGATCGCTGCCGCATCAGCGAAGGTGGCGAACTGCCCAACATCGTGGGCCGCATCGGCGCGTTCTTCCGCGGCAAGAAAGCGCCTGAGGCCAACGCGATTACGGTGGGCGACTGCTCCTACTTTCCGCGCGTGCTGAAAACAGACGATCCAACCGATCGGCAGCAGTGGCTCACCGATATGGGCTGGCTGATGCACGAACTGACACATCAATGGCAGTATCAGCATGACGGACCGCGTTATTTGATCGAGGCAGTTTTGTCACCAACCTACGTCTACACGCCGCCCAACGAATCGCACAACACCGCGCTCAAAGGCTTCAGCAAGGCGGGCAAGAAGTTCCGTGACTTCAATCGCGAACAACAGGGCGACATCGTGCGCGATTACTTTTGGAGCACCCAACTCGATGGGGACGGCGCGGATCGATCGGGTTGGCTGAGTTACCTCGACGAGGTGCGAACACCACTCGTTAAGGAACGACCGCGCGGCTGACATTAACAGAATTGGATCACCACGGAGATCGTCGAGAACAAAGAGAAAAGCCTTCGTGCCCTCGATGAACTCCGTGGTTTTGTTTTCAAAGCGGGTATAGATTTCTACCCTTCCCTATGCTATAATCGTTTCAGACTCGAACATCCGTACTGGAATTATGACAAAATCCGCCAGCAGCAAGCCCAAGAAAACCGGCAAAAAGACGGGCAAAGGTAAGCCGGAACAAAAGCCACCGCTGATCCAACTGACACTCGATCAGAAGTTGGACATCGCCGGCGTGATCATGGTCGGTATTGCGGCCGTGACCATCCTTAGCATGTTGTCCAGCACGCAGGGCAATCTCACCGGCCAAGTGATCGTCATGTTGCAGCGCACGTTTGGCTGGGGGGCGTTCATGGTCCCGGTGGCCATCGGCGCGGTGGGGCTGTGGCTGTTGCTGCGTTCCTTCGAGCGCACGCCACGCCTGTCGGGCGAGCAAAGCGCGGGTCTGTTGCTGGCCTTCCTGTTGTTCCTGACCACGCTGGCCTGGTTCGATAGGACCGCGAGCGGTACAGTGGGTTACGGCCTCTCGCTGTGGCTTATCGGCGCGGTGGGCGAAGTCGGCTCGATCGTGCTGCTCGTCGTTGGGTGGCTGATCGCCGTCGTGCTGTTGTTCGATCTCGCGCCTAGCCAGATCGCCGCGTGGTTTGGCCGCTTACTATCAGGCTTGCGGCGACCCGCCCAGCCCAAGATCGATGGAACGGTCACGCCCGGCCAGCCGATCGACATGATCATCAACGCCAACGGCAAACCCGCCAACGGTCGATCCGCGCCAGCCCGATCCTTTACAGAAGCGACGCGCTCGGATGAAGGACCGATCGAGGCGGCCATCCACACCCCGATCGAGCCAGCTGGCCCTAAGCCCCCGTCATACAAAGTCGGTCCGCGTGCTCGACCCGAGATGCCTCCGTCCGGTATGCTGGGCGACTCTACCATGTCCAATGCTTTGGCCCATACGCCGATGGCTACAGCTGAGCCAGACGGCATCGCCACTGGCCCAATTTATCCGCGTATCATCGGCACGACGCAGCCGTGGGAATTGCCCAAAGTCGAAGACCTGTACGAGAGCGGCGAAGACGGTGCGTTGGGCGAAGATGACCTCCGTGAGAAAGCGCACATTATCGAAGACACGCTGCGGTCGTTTGGCGTGGAAGGCAAAGTCATCGAAGTCAATCGCGGCCCGGCCATTACGCAGTTCGGCGTCGAGCCAGGCTTCATCAATCGGGCGGGCAAACAAACCAAAGTCAAAGTCAGCAAGATCAGTTCGCTGGCCGACGACCTCGCGCTGGCATTGGCGGCCAAATCGATCCGCATTGAAGCGCCAGTACCCGGTCGATCGATCGTGGGCATTGAAGTGCCCAACAGCGAGATCGCGACCGTGCGGCTGCGCGATGTGTTGGAGAGCGAACCGTTTCAGAAGATCAAGGGGCCGCTGCCCATCGCCTTGGGTCAAGACGTGTCCGGTCAAGCCGTGGCCACCGATCTGGCCAGCATGCCGCACTTATTGATCGCAGGCACGACGGGTTCAGGCAAGAGCGTGTGCGTTAACGCGATCATCACGTGCTTGATGACCTATCACACGCCCGATGAGTTGAAGCTGCTGATGGTCGACCCGAAGCGCGTGGAATTGACGACGTACAACGGTGTGCCGCATTTGATCGCGCCGGTGGTGGTCGATCTGGAAAAAGTGACCGGCGTGTTGAATTGGGTCACGCGCGAAATGGACGAGCGCTATCGGCGCTTTGCCAAGAGCGGCTCGCGTAACATCGAAGACTACAATCGCAAGATTGAAGAGAACAACGCCAAAGAAGGCGCGACTAAAGAACCCAAACTGCCCTTCATTGTTGTGGTCATCGACGAGTTGGCCGACTTGATGATGTTGGCGCCCGACGAAACGGAAAAGACCATCTGTCGTCTGGCGCAGATGGCGCGCGCGACGGGCATCCACTTGATCATTGCCACACAGCGCCCCAGTGTCGATGTCGTTACGGGCTTGATCAAGGCGAACTTCCCGGCGCGTATTGCGTTCTCGGTGGCATCCTCGATCGACTCACGCGTCATCCTCGACACGACAGGCGCCGAGCGCTTGCTCGGCCGCGGCGACATGCTCTATGTCGCGCCGGAAGTCGGCTCGCCGCAGCGCTTGCAAGGCTGCTTCGTCGGTGATCGCGAGATCCACAAGCTGGTGCGTTACTGGAAGGGTATTCGCGGCACAGAAGCAACCGTGTCGCCGATTGCATCTGAAGTGGTCGAAGCACCTGCGGCCATGCAGCCCTCGATCTTCGATGCGATTCAAGCCGAGATTGAACAAGCGAATGCGGCAGGTGAAGACGATCTGCTGCAACGGGCCATCGATGTGGTGCGTGTGCAGAAGAAGGCCAGCATCTCATTGCTCCAACGCCAATTGCGGATTGGCTACACCCGAGCAGCACGATTGATCGACCAGATGGAAGAGAAAGGCATCGTCGGTCCGGCCACGCCAGATAGTCGCTGGCGCGAAGTGCTCATCGACTTTAATCTCGACTAGGCGTGCGAGGCAACCGTTCAGTAGCGAGGCTCTATCGGTTTTCGGTAAGAGCCTCGTTTCATTTTTAGGTGTGGTGGCCTGTAATCGCAAGCGTTCGTGACAAATGACCGTTAAAGCTATGATCTAAATCGGTTGCCGCGGAGGGGCATTAAAGGGTGTAATAGAATACTCGTCACACAACATGGTTGCTTGCTTGCCGCATCTTCTAAATTGCACTATAATGCAATGGCGTCTCACCTCTATCACTTATGCAGCGACTCTCTGCTGTCCTTCATCAATCCTCACGCGAAAGGGGGTGTTAGTTTTCACCAAGCTCCCGTAACTTTGAGATAGTGCAGTTCGTTGGCATTTCACACTCACATATCACATGAGGAGAAGCTTAAAATGCGCAAGTTGTTTTCGCTCAGTGTTGTTTTGATGGTCGTCGCTGGCCTGTTGCTCTCGGCCTGCCAGGCTCCGGCCGCACCGACCGCGGCTCCCGCGCCTGCCCAACCGGCGCAGCCCGCGCAGCCGGCCCAGCAGCCGACTCAAGCCCCGGCCCAACCCGCCGCCAAGCCGTTCCGCGTTGGTCTGGTAACGGACGTAGGTAAGGTTGACGACAAGTCGTTCAATCAGTCAGCGTGGGAAGGCGTGCAGCAAGCGGTCAAGGACTTGGGCGTGGAAGCCAAGTACATCGAGACCACCGATCCCAAGGACTATGGCAAGAACATCGCTCAATTCGCGGATGAAGGCTACGACGTGATCGTGACCGTGGGCTTCGGCCTCGGCGAAGCGACCACCGCCGCCGCCAAGCAGTATCCCAAGGTCAAGTTCATCGGTGTCGATCAGGACCAGAGCGCGGGCACGACCCCCGGTCTGGCCGGCTTGGTCTTCCCCGAGGATCAGTCGGGCTTCCTGGCTGGTGCGTTAGCTGGCCTGATGAGCAAGAGCGGTCAGATCGGCGCGGTGTTGGGCACCGATGTGGTGCCGCCGGTGTGGCGCTTCGGTGAAGGCTATCGCGCTGGTGCGCTGTATGTCAATAAGGACATCAAGATCAACGTCGTGTATCACAACGACGTGGGCTTTGACAAGACCTTCAGCGATCCCGAGTGGGGCAAGACCACGGCGCTGTCGATGATCGACAAGGGCGCGGATGTCATCTTCGGTGCGGGCGGCAAGACCGGTAACGGCGCGCTGCTGGCTTGCGCGGAGAAGAACGTGTACGCGATCGGCGTCGACACCGATCAGTATCTGACCGTGCCGGAAGCGCAGAAGGTCATGCTGACCAGCGCCATGAAGCTCATCGTCCCCGGCGTGTTCAATCTGATCAAGGCCGCCCAGGATGGCAAGTGGGTTGATGGCAACGTCTACGGCCAAGCAGGTCTGGCGCCGTATCACGATCTGGACAGCAAGGTCCCGGCCGATGTGAAGGCCAAGATCGATGAGATCAACAAGGGTCTGATCGACGGCTCGATCAAGACCGGCGTGGCTCCAACTAAGCCGCAATAGTATAGGCGCGTAATGCTTACGAATAGGCCGCCAGCCGTTCACGGCCTGGCGGCCTATTCATACCAGCATGAAGTTATGAGAACCTTGCGGAGGTTACAGCGCCGAAACACCGACCAGCTAACCTCCGCAAGTTTTTCTTAATTTCCTCAAAGTTGTCCTCTTGGCAGTAGTTGTGCTTTAATGATGCATCGGTCAAACTCTCTGTAAGCGAGGCAAGCATATGGCAGAGGCAGTGCAGCAAAGTACAGCCAGTCCCAGCAAGCCAGCTAAACCGGCCGGGCGCCTCGGGGCGTCGCTCCGCAAGTTGCTCGTGCCAGTATTGGCTGTGTTCACCGCCCTCGTCGTCGGCGGCATCGTCATCAAGATCTCAGGCGGCGATCCACTGTTGGCTTATCAAGGCCTGTGGGAAGGCGCGTTCGGATCGCCCAAGGCTATCTCTGAAACCTTTGTGTGGGCCACGCCGTACATTTTTGCCGGTCTGGCCGTCGCTTTAGGGTTTAAGGGCGGCTTGTTCAACATCGGCGCGGAAGGTCAGTTAGCGTTGGGCGCAGTCGCTGCGGCATGGATCGGTTATGGCTTGCCCAAAGTGCTGAACACGAACATTCCCGCGATCATTCACGTGCCGCTGGCCGTAGGCGCTGGTATTCTGGCGGGCGGTCTCTGGGGCGCGATTCCTGGTTGGCTGAAGGCGCGCGCCGGCAGCCACGAAGTCATCAATACGATCATGATGAACTACATCGCGCTATTGATGACGTCGTTTTTGCTCAACGGCCCGATGAAGGATCCCAGCCCGACGAATGTGGTCGCGCGCACGCCCAACATTGCTGAGTCGGCGCGGATTGGCCGCATCTTCGCCGATCCTGCGCTGCGTGTCCACTGGGGTACAGTCGCCGCCTTCGTCGTTGCTGCTTTAGTTTGGTGGTTGCTGTGGAAGACGACGCGTGGCTTTGAAATTCGCACCGTCGGCTTGAATCCTGATGCGGCGCGTTACGCCGGTGTGAACGTGGGACGCACGATTGTTTTGACGATGGCGCTGTCGGGCATGCTGGCTGGTTTCGCCGGAGCGATTGAAGTGACCGCGTTAAACTATCGGCACGAGTTAAGCTTTGCGCTGGGCTACGGCTTGGACGCCATCGCCATCGCCCTGCTGGGCCGCACTCATCCAATTGGGGTGGTGCTTGCGTCGATCTTGTTTGGCGCCATGCGTAACGGCGCGACTAAGATGCAGTTCCTCACGCAGATTCCGGTGGATATCATCTCGGTGGTGCAGGCGATGATCCTGTTGTTCGTCGCCGCCGACGAGATTATCCGCTTCATTTATCGCATCCGCACGCCCAAAGATGAAGTGGTTACAAGTCGCGGATGGGGAGGCTGATCGATGGCTGCTGAGACAACAGTTTCGACTACTGAACGACCCTCGTTCTTCTCGAAAATCTTCGAGGCGCGACGGTATATCTTCATCGGCCTGATCATCCTGCTGCTGGTCACCGCGATCACGCTCATCGGGGCCAGCGACACCGATCCGGCCAAGATCATCGCCTCGTTCATCGCGACTACGCTCGCGGTGGCTACACCGCTGACGCTGGGCGCGCTATCGGGCGTGTTCTGCGAGCGCGCGGGCGTGGTCAACATCGCCATTGAAGGCATGATGTTGGGCGCCGCCTTCTTTGGTTTCATCGCCTCGATCTACTCCAAGCAGGCGGGCGCGTCCGATGGAGCCGCATTGTTCATCGGCGTGATCGCCGCCATCTTGACGGGCGGCTTACTCTCGCTACTACACGCGGTGCTGTCGATCACCTTCAAAGTAAATCAGATCATCAGCGGCACGGTGATCAACATTTTGGCAGTGGGTCTGACCGGCTACCTCAATCGCATTCTGTTCTTCCAGGGCAACGTGCCGCACGCTCCCGGTGTACTGCCCACGATTTCCATTCCCATTTTGTCGGATATTCCGATCTTTGGCCGCATCTTTACCCAACAACCGATCGCGATTTCGGCGGTCGTGCTGGTGTTTGTAGCACAATTCGTGTTGTTCCGCACACAGTGGGGCTTGCGCATGCGGGCTGTGGGCGAGCATCCGCGCGCGGCCGACACCGTAGGTATCAACGTTTATCGCGTGCGCTATGCCAATGTGTTGATCGGCGGTTTGATCGCGGGCCTCGCGGGCGCGTACTTCACGCTGGAATCGGTACCCAGCTTCGAGCCGATGATGACCAACGGACGCGGCTTCATTGCATTGGCAGCGATGATCTTTGGGAACTGGTCGCCAATCGGGGCGTGGGCGGCAGCGCTGTTGTTTGGCGCAGCGCAGGCGTTTCAAATCAATCTGCAATTCTTTTCCAGCGCCGTGCCGGCCAGCCTGGATTTCCTGAAGAAGTCGCAGATCGTCGGCATGCTGCCTTACATCCTGACGATGTTTGCCATCACCGGTATCGTCGGTCGCACCACGCCGCCCGCGGCCGATGGCGTGCCATATGAAAAATGAACAATGATCAATGAACAATGATCAATGCGGTTGCTATCTCTATTGATCATTGAACATTGAAAATTGTTCATTTATCCGAGAGGATAGACATGACTCCAGCACTCGAAGTCAAAAACATTACCAAACGTTTTCCGGGTGTGCTCGCCAACGACAACGTCAGCTTGACGCTGGAAAAAGGCGAGATTCACGCGCTGCTGGGTGAGAATGGCGCGGGCAAGACCACGTTGATGAATATGGTCTACGGCCTCTACAATCCCGATAGCGGTCAGATCTTCATCGACGGGCAAGAGACCGTCATCCGCAACCCGCATGATGCCATTGCCAAAGGTATCGGCATGGTGCACCAGCACTTCATGTTGATTCCGGTCTTTACCGTGGCGGAGAATATCATTCTCGGCAACGAGACCGTAAAAGGGCTGACGCTCGATCGGGCCGCGGCGT
>JAXLWI010000104.1:0-11420 GCA_046328575.1 Anaerolineae bacterium | reverse complement strand
TTCACGCACCTCGATACCGATCCGTTCGAGCATCTGGTGCAGGAACAGGGCGTCATGCCGCACTGGCTGGAACTGGAGCACGAGATCCGCGCCAAGATCGAGATTGCGCGGCAATCCATCAAGCGCACATATGAATGGGTCCAAGGGGCATGGCAAAGCGGCAGCGTCGATCGAGCGTACGCCCAGGCCGAATGGCGTAAAGCGCGGCACACCTTCTCGCAGCGCCTCGATGAGATCAACAAATTGATTCGTGGTTTCAACCTCGAATTGCCAGAGCCGCTGCGTCATCTTCAACGCTTTTCCTTGAAGATCGACGACGAGTTGAACCACCTTGGCTTGACTGAAAAGTTTTAGCGCACCGCACGCATCACGTGTTTCGTAGTGCGTGTTTTCAAAGCTCATTTGACACACCCCGCGCCTGTGATACACTTCCGGCGCGAGGCCGCCATGAGTCAAATTCGCGCACCCTTTTTCAACCGTCACCGCATCACTGACCCCGCCTATTTTTTTGGCCGCCAACGCGAATTGGAACGCCTCTACAGCGCCATCGCCACGCGGCAATGCGTCTCCGTCGTGGGCGAGCGCAAACTCGGCAAAAGTTCGCTGCTCACGCATCTGAGTGATCCGGCCACACTACGCGCCTTTGATTTCGATCCAGCGCGTTTTCTCTTCGTCTATTTCGATCTGGAAAGTTTAGCGTCAGCACGGCGCGACGATTTCTGGGTGGAGTTGCTAGACCCGATCGCGACTCAGCTGCCCGACGGTGATCTGGCGCAGCAGCTTCGTCGCCAGATCGACGGCGGCGACTTGCGCTTTCTCACGGCGCGCCGCTTCCTGCGCCGCATCGGCGATAGCAACTTGCAATTGGTGCTGCTGTTGGATGAATTCGAGTCGCTGGCGCGCAACGCGCAATTCGAGCCGGACTTCTACGGCGAATTGCGCAGCCTGGCAGGCGAACTCGGCCTGGTGATTTTTACGGCGTCCAAACGCAGCCTGTACGACCTCACGTACGAACATTCCAGCACGTTATCTTCGCCGTTCTTCAACATCTTCTCGGAACTACCGCTTGGCTTGATACCCGACGCCGACGCCCGCTCGATTCTGCTGCAATTGTCCACGCACGCCGGCACACCCTTCTGCTACGATGAACTCGACTTCGCGCTCGAGTTAGCCGGGCCGCATCCGTTCTTTGTGCAAGTCGCCGGACAGCATCTCTTCGAAACGCCGGGCCGCGGCTCACCTCGCTCGGTCGAGACGTACGATCTGATCCGTAAGCGGTTTATGGCCGAAGCCGAGGATCACTATCGCTACATTTGGTCCAGTCTCGAATCGAGCGAACAGTCAGCGTTGATGGCGTTAGCGCACGCCAATGACGCGCAGCTCAAAGCGTTGCGTGCAAAGAGCCTGATCCGCGACGAGGCCAATCGCGTCGCGCCGTTTGGCGCCGCCTTCGCCGCGTTTCTCGATCGGGAGCGGCGCAAACAACTGGCCTCCAGTCACGACACGCCTACGCCCACAGGGGATCTCACTGGCAAGACGCTGGGCGCGTATCGCGTGCTGGAACCGCTTGGCCGCGGCGGCATGGCCGAAGTGTACAAGGGTTATCATCCGCTGCTCGATCGCTACGTGGCGATCAAAGTATTACACGCGCACTTCTCCGCGGACGCGCAGTTCGCCGATCGGTTTCAGCGCGAAGCCGCCACTGTTGCTAAGCTACGGCATCCCAATATCGTGCAAGTCCACGATTTTGGCGTGCAAGACGGCATCAGCTACATGGCGATGGAATACATCGACGGTATCACATTGAAGGAACGTCTGGTGAATGCCCGCGCGGCCGGTTCGACACTGCCGTTGAGCGAAGCGACCTCGATCGTGCAGCAGGTGGCCGCCGCGCTCGATCACGCGCACGCGCACGGCCTGGTGCATCGCGACGTGAAACCCGCCAACATTTTGCTGCGCGGCAACACGGGCGGTTGGGAAGCGATCCTCACCGACTTTGGCATTGCCAAGATTTTGGAAGGCGTGCAGTTGACGACAACCGGCATGAGTATGGGCACACCCGATTACATGGCCCCCGAACAAGTGCACGGTGAACCCGTCAGTGCGTGTACTGATGTCTACGCGTTGGGCATTGTGCTCTTTGAGATGTTAACGGGCGTGCTGCCGTTCAGCGCCGATACGCCGGTCGCGGTGCTGTTGAAGCACGTCAGCGATGTGCCGCCATCGCCGCGCCTGCTGGCGCCGACCTTGCCGATCGCAATCGATGAAGTGATGCAGCGCGCTTTGGCCAAACGCCCCACCGATCGTTACGCCAGTGCCGGCGAATTTGCAACGGCAGTTGCAGCGATGGTGGCCAGGTAGAGTTGCGCATGGATTGTCGTTCATGACCAAACAATCCCTAGTGAGCGGCTTGATCAGCGGGCTGATTTTGAGCATCGGCCTGCTATATCCTGCCCTCAGCTTGGTGGTGCTGCGCGAGAACGCCGATCTCTTTGGGATCGCGGCGGTCGATCGCACGCAGGCCGTGAGCCTGGTGATTGCAGGCGTCATCTGCACGATCGGCGTGTTACTGGTCGGCATTTATCCGGCGCTGCGTACTAACGCCGTGCGTTGGAGCGAAGGCGCGCGTACCGGCTTGTATAGTGGCGTGGTCGCGGCCGTCGTGGTGTTCATCGTCGTGGTCATCCCGACGAATGCGTGGCAAGCGTCTGTGCCACTGATGGGATATTCAGCTAAACTCTCCGATCCGCTCCCGCCCGATGATGTCATTGCCACGTTTGTGCAGCGCGTTTTGGTCTATGCCTTCGTGCGCCTGTTGCCCATCGCGTTGATTGTGGGGGCGGCCATTGGTTGGCTGGAAGGCGGCCTCATCGGCGCGGCACGCCGCAACTTGCGACCGGCGCGGCCGTTGGCTTTGATCGATGTGATCGACGATCGGCGCGGGCAACGCCGCTGGATCGAACGTCACGATGAAACCGGCCACGCCGGTTGGATCGCCGGCTTGATCTGTGGAGCCTTGATCATCGTGGCCTCGCTCAATACCACCACTGATGAACTCGCCGTGCAAGCGCCTCGGATTGGCAACATCATTCGCAATGCGTTGGCCAGTTTGCCTGGTGCGCCACAAGCCCTGAATTCAAACCTCGCGAATCTTTTGTCACCGTTGGTCGCCTTTGCCTTGCTTGGCTTCGGTGCGCTCGCCTGCCTGTTGCTGCGCGATCCGGTTCGCCGTTTTGCATCGCGCATCGGTGCGGCCACCATCGCGGGTGGACTGGTGGGTGTAGCTATCTTTGTCGACATCCTCCGCGTGCTCAGCGTAGCAATCGGGTTGGCCCGCTTCCCCAGTTATGGTTTGATTTCATGGTCCACCTACGCCAACATCGAGCAGTGGGTCCAGCCACCGATTATGATTGCTGCGGCGTACTTCCTAGTACCACTCATAGTCGGTCTAGCCCTCGTCGGCGTGATGGCGATGGCCGGGGCGTCGCAAGGTTTGCTGTATGGCTTAATCCTGATGGCGGTGGTGCGCCGCCCGGTTGATAAAGCCGCCACCTACAACGGCCGCTTGCGCGATGATCCCACACGCGTCTTACCGCAGTTGTACACCCTGTTCAATCAACAACGTGATGCAGCGGCGATTCTGCCCCATCTGGCCTTTTATGCGCGACGCCGTCAGCCGGACACCGCCCACGTGATCGCCGCGCACCATCTGGCGCTCACACAACCCGATCGAGCCGCTGAAGCCCTGCCGATCGTGAATACCGCGCTCGACGCGCGGCCCGATTGGCTGTGGCAGATCGAGATCGGGGCGTTGTATCGCGTGTTCAACGCGGGCTTGCAAGCGCGTACGTTGGACCAAGTGGCCGATATCGAGCCGCTACCGGAAAAACAAACGTCGTCGCTGCCGCCGATGTTAGCGAAAGCCAGCGAAGCGGTGACGCGCGTGCTCAACGAGCTGCGCAAGGTGGAGCGCGTCGACGAAGTCAACAGCAAGATCATCTTTCTCAACAACGCCCTTGACGCGATTCGCGCGGGCCAACGCCACGCCGACGCGATGCGCGACGGTTATTTGCCCGATCAAACCGAATGGGCTTCACTCGGCGAAGTGTGGCGTAATGACGCGCAATTGAAGACTGCCAATGCGAAATTTCAGGCCATCAAGGGGCCGGAAGACATTCTGCCCGCGCTGGGCGAGTTGGGTAAAGTCAATTGGGGTCACAATCTTGAAGTGACTATCCGGCGCGTCGGCGAACTGGGCCGCCAGGCCGATCGTCAACGCAGTTTCTACACCGCCACCCCCTATCCCGAAACCGCGCCGCTGCGCGCCATGCTCAATCACTGGCAAGAGTTGGTGATGAGCGCCGTGAAAGATCTGCAGGGCCGCGCCGCGCTGGTGTCGTCGATCAAGACGCGGCAGTTGACGTACGCCGCCGAAGTGCCGGTCACGATTACGGTGAAAAACGAAGGGCTGAACATCGCGGAGAGTGTGCGCTTCAAGCTGCTGGGCAGCGAGAGCTATCGCGCCATCGAGGGCGGCGAGCAAACGCTGGATCTGATCGTGGCGGGCAGCACGCGCGACATCGATCTGACGATTGAGCCGCGCACCGCCGATCGCGTGCGATTGCAATGGCAGTTGATCTACGACGACGCGGTGGACGACGATCGGCAGATGGACTTCGGCGATCTGATCGAGTTTGAGCGAGCCGAAGCGCAGCGACCGTTCGTGCGCATCTTCCCCATTCCGTATGTGACTGGCATGCCGCTCAAGACCGAGCATCTATTTGTAGGGCGCGAAGATGTGTTTGCCTACATCAAGGAACATCTCTTCGGAGCTTATCAGAACAACGTCATCGTGCTGCACGGCCAGCGCCGCACCGGTAAAACATCGATCCTCTATCGGTTGAAAAAGGTGCTAACCGATACACACGTCTGCGTCCTGATCGACATGCAGGGCAAAGCCGCGCGCGGCACATTGGACTTTCTATACTCGCTGGCCGATGACATCGTCTACGAATTGGAGGATCACGATCTGGCGGTTGAACTCCCGTCTCGATCGGACTTCGCGGAATCACCGGAATTTGTGTTCCGCTCGCGCTTCTTGCGCGGCGTGTATGATAAATTGCCAACGAATTCGACGGGCGGCCACAAACATCTGCTGTTGATGTTCGACGAATTTGAAGAGTTGCAGAAGCGCGTGCAAGATGGCAAGTTGGAGCCGGAAATCTTTCCGTTCCTGCGCAACTTAATGCAGCACGAAGACAACCTCGATTTTGTGTTTGCGGGGACGCACAAACTAGAAGAACTCGGCGCGGAATACTGGTCGATCCTGTTCAACATCGCGTCGTACAAGAAGATCACGTTCCTTACACACGACGACGCGCAGCGTCTGATCGCTGAGCCGGTTGCACCACACATCGAATACGATCCGATTGCCATCGAGCGCATCATCGATGTGACAGGCGGGCATCCGTATTTCACGCAAGTGATCTGTCACGAACTGGTGGCCTATCACAATGAAACGCAGCACAGTTATCTCACCGCGACCGATGTCGAGGAAGTGCTCGATCGGATTGTGGAACGCGGCGAAGCGCACTTCAAGTTTATTTGGGCGGAATCCGGCCCGATCGAACACGCGGTACTGCTCGCGCTGGCCGATCTCCTGGAAACCGACGACACGGCCAGTGTCGACGAGGTGCAGGCTTTGCTGGACAAACGCGCTATCAATCTAAACAGCACGCCTTTAACGCAAACGCTCGACGGTCTGGAAATGGGCGATATCCTCACCCGCTCCGGCCCGCGCAGTAACCTCTATCGCTTCAAGATCGACCTCATCCGCCGCTGGATTTACGCGACGCGGCCGAATTGATCCAGCCAATAACATCTTTCACTAGCCCGGTTCGGGTCTTCTTCGTTACTTCCCAAACGGTCACCCCGGGGAAGGCCTTCAGCGCCATCAACCACGGATGATTGTCGGTCATCGCCGTCGCGACGACGAGTTTGGGACTGCCCACCGCTTTCAACACGGCCGCTTGAAACGACGACGAAAATAGTTCCATCTTGCCGATCTCGTCGACGACGACGATCGGTTTCTGCTCGATCGCAGCCAGGATTGACTTCGCGCCAAATTGATCGATCACATCCACGGCCACGCCGTAGCGCCCCACATTCGATTTGCTCTTGAAATCGACGTGCGCCATGATGCCCCACTGTCCGTCGAGCGTGACGAGTTTGAAGCCTTTGCGTCCGCCGGGGCCGAGAATTTCTTCGGTGTAGAAACCACCCGCCGAATCACCCAGCTGCGCCACGACGGATCGAATCAATGTGGTTTTGCCTACACCGGGACTGCCGGTAAGAATAAGAGTCTTGCCCATTTTTTTGATTTTGGATTTTAGATTTTGGATTGAAAAGCAAGTTCAGTATAACACAGTCACGGGTTCTTTCTGCGTTAATTGCTCATTGATCATTGTCCAGTGTTCAGGTACAATCCGCCTGATTGCGGAGGCGGCATGAATCGCAACCAGTTCCTACCTTCTACCCTCATCGTTTTGCTGACTATCGCCGTAGCGATTTACCTGATTGAAAAACTGGGTCAGGCGATTCTAGCCATCAGCGGCACCGTGATTCTGCTGGCACTGGCGTGGCTATTGGCCTCGCTGCTGAAGCCGCTCGTGAACTGGATTCACACGCGCACTCTGGATGCCAGCATCAGTACCAGCATTCGCCGCCGTTGGGGTAATCGCGTAGCTGATCGGTTGTTGCATCCATCGCTCGGCTTATCCATCTTCTTGGTGTACGCGCTGCTGATCGCCTTCATCGCCATTACCGTGCTGGCCTTTGTCCCGTTGATCATCGAACAAACCAAACAGCTCGTCTTGATCATCCAGCAGCAGGCCGACACGCTGCCGACGAGCATTCAGCGACTGACTGAGATTATTGGTTCAACGCGCGATTTTCTCATCACGCGCTTGCAGCTCGATCCGACCGTCATTGCGCCGTTCCAGCCGCAAGAATTGATCACCCAGTTAACGAGTTTTGGCACCAGCATCGTTCAAACGAGTCTGAGTTTGCTGGGCACCGTCGTGTCGACGCTGGGCCAATTTCTGCTCGTCGTATTCTTGAGCGTCATCATCATGATCGAGAGCAATCAACTGTCGGGTACGCTGATGCGGCTGATCCCGGCGCGCTACGTCAACGATGCGCAGATTCTCTTTGAAGCCATCGAGCGCGCTTTTGGCGGCTTCCTGCGCGGCACAGTTTTGCAAGGCGCGATTTACGCGCTGGTCGTCACTGTCTTGATGAGCTTATTCAATCTCGGTTCGGCCGTGGCCGTGGGTGTGGCGACCGGCGTGTTGATGATCGTTCCGTTGATCGGCGGTATCATTGGCTTGCTGATTCCGTTGACTGTCGGCCTGCTGCAATCCTCACCCTACGTGTGGTGGCTCATTGGCTTGTTAGTGGTTTTTCAGGTGATCCTATTCAACGTTATCTCGCCGCGCTTGCTCAGCAAAGCGCTCCGCATTCCGACGCTGCTGGTGATCGTGTCACTGCTCATCGGCGGGCAGCTGTTGGGCATCTGGGGTTTCTTCTTCGCCGTGCCGATCGCGGCGGTACTGTACTCGATCGGTTTGGTGATGCTCGAACGGGCCAAGCGCGAACAAGATCGCCGTGATGCGGGCAGTGACCGGGAGCAGGCACTTGGCTGATCGTTACGCGGTGCGTGGTGCGCCGATCGATCAAGTGCAACCCTTCGCTTTTGATCGCGGCCCGATTGGGTGTGTGTTGCTGCACGGCTTCACGGCGGCCCCCAAAGAAATGCGCCCCCTCGGTGACTATCTGGCTGCGCGTGATTTTACGGTGCGCGGTGTACGCTACGCCGGACACGGCACTTGCCCCGAAGATCTCGCCAAGACTGCGTGGCACGATTGGGTCGCTTCGGCCGAATCAGCCGCAACTGAATTACGATCGCGCTGTCGGCAAGTGTGGGCGATCGGGCTGTCGCTGGGCGGCATCATCGGCTTGCATCTGGCCGCGCAGCAGCAGATCGATGGTGTGATCGCACTGGCCCCACCGATCGTTATCCAAGATCGACGCGCGGCGTGGGCGCGTTTTATTTGGCCCTTCAAGCCGTATTCGCCGAAAGGTCTGGCCAACTTACACGATCAAGCCGCGTTGGCCGAACATGCCGATTACTTTCACTTTCCCACGCGCTCAGTCGCCGAACTCTATGCGATCACACAGAAAGTGCGCAGTGAATTGGCGCAGGTTCACACGCCGCTATTGTTGATTTTTGCGCGACAGGATCAAGTGGTGGGATTGGATGGCCTTGACTACGTGTGGCAGCGCGTGGCATCTGCCGACAAAGAGCGCGTCGTGCTGGAGCGCGGCGGCCACATCATCACCGAAGACTACGATAAAGAAACTGCGTTTCAGCACATCGTGGCTTTTTTGAACAAACACACTGCTTAACGCGTACCGAGCGACAACGGACACGCAGAACGCGCCGTTCACTCATCTCTCGTCACTCATCACTCGCCATGTCCCGCGATAACAAACTCATCACCATCGCCCTGTTTTTGTGGGGCGCCGGCGAAGGCCTGTTCTTCTACATCGAGCCGTTGTACATGGAGCAGCTCGGCGCGACGCCTGCTGAAGTAGGGGCGGTGTTGGCGTTGGCCGCGTTCCTCACGGCGTGTTCGTTTATCCCCGGCGGCTGGCTGGCCGATCGCTTCAACACCAAACCCGTGATGTTAGGCGGTTGGCTGCTGGGCGGCCTGTCGTCGTTGTGGATGGGGCTGGCATCCAACTGGCAAGCGTTTGTGCCCGCCATTCTGGTGTACAACATCTCCGCCTATTGCATTCCGGCCATCAACAGCTACATCACCGAAGCCAGCGGCGATGCACCCTTGGAGCACACCATCACGCTGACGTTTGCGGGCTATGCGGCAGGCAGTATTCTGGCGCCGTTCGTCGGCGGCCGACTGGCTGAAACGATCGGCACGCCGCCGTTGTTCATCATTGGCAGTGTCTTATTTTTCATTTCGTTGCTGGTGGCGAGCCGCGTCAAACGACATACGCACCTTCACCCTGCCAGCCAGCGTTCTTGGCCGCAACAACTTCGTTCGCTGCAACCGTATCTGCCATTTTTTGCGCGCATGATTTTTGTGTTCTTCACGTTGATGATCGGCTCGACGCTAGTGGCCAACTATCTGGGCGACAGTGGCTGGAGCCTGGGCGATGTAAATACCCTAGGCGGCACGGCGCAAGCGATTGGCATGATGGTACTGGCAATCGGTTTGGGCTGGATCGCGGCAGGGCGCCGACGGCGCGGCCTGTTGCTGGGCCAAGGGTTGGTGTTCATCTCGATGGTGCTGTTCCTCCTGGCGGTGCCGGTGCTGCGCTTTGCGACCGTGATTGCGTACTTCTTGCTGGGCGGCACATCGCCGGTGCGCGAACTCTCCAACGCGCAGATCGCCAATCAGGTCACCCGCGAAGTGCGCGGACTGGCGCTGGGTGTGAACGAAACGATCTTTGCCCTGGCGCGCGCTGGCGCGGCGGCCTTAGCCGGCGCGTTGTACACCGTCGATGCCCGCGGGCCATTCATCGCCTCGATTGCGCTGATCCCGATCGGGTTATGGTTGGTCGCTCGCTCACAGCCTCTGCCTGTACGCGAAGAGGAGATAGTCGTGATGGCTTCGCCGGGCACGGTCATGATCGAATCCGTCGAAGATTGATGGGGCGTGTTACAATTTTGAAGGTTGGAAGTTAAAGGGTGGAGGCTGTAAATTGGAAAAGAAAAGTTTGATGTTTGCGTTTCCGCATCCGGATGATGAATCGTTTGGGCCGGGGGGCACCATCGCCAAGTATGCACGTGAAGGAGTAGATGTACATTACGTGTGCGCCACACGCGGGGAGGTCGGCACGGTAGACGCGGAGATGCTGAAACCATATGAGCATCTGCCAGAAGATCAGCGTTTGGGCGCACTGCGCGGACAGGAATTGCGCAACGCCGCCAACATCTTAAAACTAAAAGGCCTGCATTATCTTGGTTATCGCGATTCGGGTATGAACGGTTCAGGCGACAATACCGATCCACGGGCCTTTATCAACGCGCAGCCCGATCGGGTGGTGGAGCAACTCGTCACGATCATTCGATCGATCCGGCCGCAGGTCGTTGTGACGTTCGATCCATTTGGCGGCTACGGCCACCCCGATCATATTTTCATCCATCATCGAACACACGAAGCATTTGCGGCAGCCGGTGACCCGACGCGCTATCCGCACGCAGGCGAACCGTATCAACCGCAGAAATTATACTGGTCGGTGTTTCCGCGCGGCTTTTTGAAATTTGCGGTACGCGTGCTGCCGCTGGTCGGGCGTGATCCAACCAAGTTTGGTCGTAACGGCGACATCGACCTGCGCGAGATCGCCGAGCACGATTATCCACCCACCACGCGCATTGACATCTGGCCGTATTATGAGATCAAGCAAGCGGCGTCCAAGTGCCACACCAGCCAGTTCAGCGGTGGGCCGGGCATGTTTGGGCGGTTCCCGCGCTTCATTCAGCGCCGGTTAAGCGGTTATGAGACTTTTCGGCTGGTGGAACCCCAGCCGGACGGAATGCGTCTAAAAGAGAAGGATCTTTTTGAAGGCGTTGTCGTTTAGACAACAGCCTGAATTACGGAGGTACATATGCGGAAGTTGTTAGCAGTAGCAGCGACACTCGGCTTGTTGCTGGCCGTTGCCAGTCCGGTCATGGCGGCCACAGTCAGTCTTGGCCTGACCAACGTGGCCGCGTGCAAAGATACGGCGACTGTCACGGTCTATGGTTCGTCCAGTTACACGACCAATCATGTGAAAGTCAGCGTGTATAAGAAGGATAGTAAAGGCAACTATCAGCTGCTGGCGGAAACCACGACCAATGCGTTTAGCAGCGGCAGTTTCAGCTTTCCCGTCATGGTGGACTACTCGACCAAGTCCGTCACCGAAGGGACTTCACTGCGCATTGAAGTGCGACTGAAGGCGCCCGGTTCAGATACGGTCAGCGGACCGATTACGACCTACACAACGGCCGCGGATAAGTATTGTCTGGGCAAGTGTTCGATTGCGATCACAACCGCCGATAAGGCACCAGCCAGCGGGGTAGTGACATTGCGCAGCCACTTTGGATCATGGTTCCGGCCGGAAGGTCGACTGCAAGGCGCGCTGCCCGTCCTAGCAGGCCAGGCGCTGAATGGCATGATCGTCGGCGTGCCGTGCGATGTGACGATGCGAGTATGGTACTATCCAGCCACCGGCAAAGATCGCACGCCCAAGCTGCTGCCATCGCAATACTGGCCAGCGGAGTATGGCACAGCCGCATCTAACGGCTCGGTCACCTACGCAACTAGCTTCAAATTAGGGCTGCCTGCCACCAAGCCATT
>JAXLWI010000103.1:0-11983 GCA_046328575.1 Anaerolineae bacterium | reverse complement strand
CTCGCAATCGCGCCACGATCAGGCCCTACAAGCGTTACGGTTTTAGGGCGGTAATGATCGTCGTCGGCCTTGAACTCCTGACCGTAATCTTGACCGGCGGCCCGTTTAATTTTATGGGGGCGCTGATCCTGATTGGAGCGATCGGCTGGTTGATGGTGCGCATATGGGCCTTCGTCAACAACGGCATCTTCTACAGCAACAAATTGAACGTGCGGAGCTTTCCGCTGATCGCGCCCCAGCTGGGCTTGCCCGCACCGAGTGAGCCGTCAGCATCCGCCGAATCGACGCTGAGCGCTTCAATCTCGATTGAAGCGGCATCACCAAGCGAACCACTACCGATCGAAACGGCCACCGCGCTCGAAGCGCCACTACCGATCGAGATGACGCCTCTCGCCGAATCGCCAGCGACCATCACGGCCCCGCTCGAGACGCCCATCCCGCCGATCGATTGGCGAAACTACTGGTTAACGACGGTCGGCGTGAGTCTGGGCGCAGTAATCTACACTGCCCTCTTATTTGCCATCACCGGGCCGAACATCGGCGCGGCACTACGTGAAGCGATCAACGACCACTCGCGTAGCGTGACACTGCTGACGGTTGTCACGCTGCTTGAATTCGCTTTCACCGAAGAATTGATTTTCCGTCTGGGCATTCAAAACTACCTGGCTACCAAATTGCAGGGCCGAGCCAACGGCTACTGGCTGGCCATCGTCTTAACGTCGATCGTCTGGACGCTGGGCCACGCGGGCAGTCTCGATCCGACCTGGATCAAATTTGCGCAGATCTTCCCGGTGGGTCTGGCGTTGGGCTGGCTGTATCGCCGCAACGGAACTGAAAGCACCATCATCGCGCACGCTCTGTTCAACCTGGCCGCGGCGTTTGTCGTCGCATTGCCGTAACTGCACACACAGTGCCTGAATCGAGAAGTCCCGCCGATTTTGCACTCGACGGGACTTCACTTTCAGACTATGCGTCTACCAATCTATCGCGCTACCGAACTTTAATTTCCACCTGCGCCGTCATGCCCCACTTCAACCGCGGCTCGGTCTCTTTCACCGCGATTTTCACCGTATATGTCACATCGCCGCGCTTGGTCTGCGCCTTCGGCACGATCGACGTGACCACGCCCGCCAACTTCACGTTGGGCAGCGCATCCAGCGTGATCGTCACCGCTTGATCGATCTTTACCTGAACGACATCCACCTCGCTCAGATCATCCGTCTCCACTTGCCACGCATTGAGATCCGCCAAACTCACGATCGGTGATCCCGGCCCGACGACCTGTCCCGCTTCCACGTTCAGTTGTGCGATCGAACCGTCGAACGGCGCGATCAACGTCGCTTCATTCAATGCGGCCTGAGCAGCATCGACAGCCGCTTGCGCCTGTGCAACGTTTGCCTTGGCCGCATCGAGCTGCGCCGTCGTTGCGCCCGCCTTCAACTGATCGAGCCGCGCCTGAGCCAGATCGCGCTGCGCCGTCAGCGCCGCCACATTCGATTGTGCGGCCTGCACTTGTTTGCCCGCGCCCTTCGTCGCTTCGTTCAAGGCACTCTGCGCCGCCGCCACCGCATCATTCGCTGCCTTCAACGCCGCGCGGGCTTGTTCTTCGGGCGTACCCAGACCGGGGCACACCTCATCTTTTTTGCCGGGCACAGTAAAGCACTGCGTCACTTTATCGTAGTTGTCCTGCGCCACTTTCGCATCGACCAGCGCCGCCGCGAGTCGCGCTTGCGCCGCCGTGATGGCTGCATCCGTTGCGCCGCCCGTCAAGCGATCGCGTTCCGCACTGGCCGCGCTCATTTGCGCCTCGGCCGTGCGCACACTCGCTTCTGCGGCTGCGATTTCTTCCGGTCGCGCGCCGTCTTGCACTTGCGCCAGATTCGCTTGCGCCAGATTCAACGCCGCTTGCGCTTGCGCGAAGGTGGCCTGCAATTCATCGGCTTGCAAGCGAATGAGGGCTTGTCCGTGTTTCACTTGATCGCCCTCGGCGATCAACACTTCGGCCACACGCCCGCCTGCCCGAAAGGCCAGATCAACCGATCGAGTTGGAACGACAAACCCTTGTGCCGACACCACCTCATCGAGCGCCTGCGTTTGCGGCACAGGTGTCGGCGTCGGCGCGGTCGGCGCGAGAAACTGCTGATACCCCGCAAAACCCACCCCGCTCAACACGATGACGCCCAGCACCATAATCAAAATTTGTTTGCCCTTCATAAGTCCTCCCAGCGTAATGAGTAACGAGTGACGAGTAATTTACTCGTTACTCATGTTTGATCGCCTCAACAATATTGACTCTTGAGCCCTTCCACGCTGGATACAGCGCCGCCAGTTGCGACACCGCGAACGCAATGAATAACGCCAGCGCGATCGATTGCGGCGGCAGCGAAAATTCCAGCCGATAACCCGTCATCACTTTCATGCCCTCGACAAACACGCGCGACAGCAGCACGCCGAACGAAATACCAAAGGCCGCGCCGATCGCGCCCATCGCGCCCGCCTCGGCCAAAATCATGCGGATAACCTGTGCGCGCGTCATGCCGATCGACCGCAGCGCGCCGATTTCTCTTCGCCGTTCCAGCACATTCATCATCATCGTGTTGATCACGCCCAACGCGGCCACCACCACGCCGATCGAGGCCAACACATCCAGCAGACTAAAGGCCCGATTGGTCAACTCGCGAATGCGCGCGCGAAACGATTCGGTTGTTTCCACCTGCAAATGTCGGCTCGTACCATAGCGTTCTTCGATTAATTTTTTCGTGGCGGCCACATCCGCACCCGCGGCAAGTTTCAACGTAAACCGATCGACCTCGTTGATGCCGAAGTAGCGACTCATCATTTCGAGCGAACCGTTGAGCACAAAACCCTGGCCGGTAAAATCGCTAACGAGACCCGCCACCTTGAACGCCTGCACGCCGCGCTTCGTTTCCAATTCCAAGACGTCGCCGCGTTTCAAATGATATTTATCGGCCACCGTCGTCGAGACAAACAACGCGCCGTTGGCAAAGTCGCGCTTCATCGCGTCTACTTCGTCTTGATTTTCCGCGAACTGAAACGAGGCCACTTGCCAGTACGTCGCGGGATCGAGCGCCTGATAGACCAGCGCCAGATCATCGGCCGCATTGCCCGCGCGCCGCACGCCAAAATAACGCGCCGCCGTTACCGCTTCCACACCCGGTATGGCCGCGAGGCGCGTTTGAAAATCGAGCGGCATTTCAAGGGGTGAACGCACGATCAAGTCGCCGCCCACCGACGTGTTCACCCAGCCATCGATGTCGTTCTGAAATGAACGGCTCATCGCGCCGATGCTGATCACCATGCTGATGCCGACCATCAACGCGGCGACCGTTAGCGAAGTGCGCCCGCGCGAGCGCTGAATATTCCCCGCCCCGATTGCGCCTTCACGCCCGAAGACCCGCACAATGAACGGTCGCACGATTTTTTCGAGAACGTCAATGGCGGCTGGCACAGTCAACGTCGCACCGAGCAGCATCACGAACACAGACAGACTGCCCACTTGAAACACGACACTGTCGCGCAGCGGAATCGTATACACAAACAACATGCCTACGACCACGGCCTCAACGCCTGCGATAAAGCCTAGTTTTCGCGGTGCGCCCGCCGGATCGTCGCGGCCTTTGATGCGCAGCGCGGCCAGCGGACTGACCTTGGTTGCCCGCAGCGCGGGCAGCAGCGCCGACACCAGCGTGACGATCAGCCCCACAAACAAGGCCTGCGCCAAACCATCGGCCGGAATCTCCACCGTCACGATCTCGGTGGCCGTGATCGTGCCCATGATGGCGATGAGGCCTTGAGCCAAAATCAAGCCGAAGAACACACCCAGGATCGATCCAACCACGCCCAGCAAACCGGCCTCGATCATCACCAGCCGCAGCACTTGCTGCCGCGAAACACCCAGTGCCCGCAGCAAACCAATCTCCTGTGTGCGCTCGACAATCGTCATGGTGAACGCGTTATAGATCAAGAAGCCGCCCACAAACAGCGCGATCATGCTGAAGAACGAGAGGCCCTGTTGATACGTTGCCAGTTGCTGCGTGACCACTTGTCCACGCTGCGCGGGATAGTTCACCAGATATTTGTTGCCCAACTTATCTTGCAGCGTGCGCTTCAATGCGGCCAAATTCTGCGTCGAGTGCCCCACTTCATTTTTCGTGACCACATCGATCTGATCAAGTTCGCCGCCGCGCGCGAACAACCCTTGCACCACTTCCAGTGGCACGAATGCCACCGCGCCGCTGTTCATCAGCCCCGGCCCATCCTTGCGCACGATGCCCACACAGCGCAAAGTGGCTGTGCCTGTCGGCAGGATGATGTCCACATCTTTGCCAACGGTGATGCCTTTTTCGTCAGCATACTCTTGTGTGAAAATGGCTGAATAACTGCGCTCGCCGGGCTTGAGAAAGCGACCCGCGATCAGTTTATATTGCCGCGCTTCTTGATCCAAAGTTGGATCAATGCCGAATAACAACAGTTGATTGCCACTCGATCCGCCCAGCCCGAAGGTGAATTCCCAGCCTTTCGCTTCGGCGGCGAGCAGCGTGCTAGCGTGCACACTCGGCACGGCCACCGCCACGCCCTCGACGCTCTTCACGCGCCCCAACGTCGCTTCAGGATAGCCCGACGTGCCGGTATAACTCGATGGCAAGATCACCAGATCGGCCAAGCCCGAGGCTTCATCAAAGATCGTGTTGATCGACGCGAGGGTACTGTTGTTAGTGATGTTGATGGCGAGGATCACCGCGACCCCCAGCACAATGCCGAGAGTCGTTAGGAACGTGCGCGTCTTCCGCGTCCACAGGTTGCGGAAGGCGAGGGCGTTGAGAGAGCGTAGAGAGTTGGTCTGTTGAGACATGGCGGATCACATGAAAAGTGAAGGGCACATCGCTCATCACTTTTCACTCGTCACTCATCACTCGCTTCCAAATGCCCCATCACATCCATGATCGCCTGCAGCATATTCCCTTCGTGGCCTGCCCGTTTGAGGTTGCGCACCACGCGACCATCCTTCAAGAAGACCACGCGATCAGCATAGGATGCGGCATACGCATCATGGGTGACCATCACGATGGTGTGGCCGAGTTCATCGCACGAATGGCGCAGCAATTCCAGAATCGCCTTGCCCGATTTGGAATCGAGGTTGCCGGTAGGTTCGTCTGCCAGCACGATGTCGGGATCGGTGACGAAGGCGCGCGCAATCGCCACGCGCTGCTGTTGGCCGCCGCTCAGCTGATCGGGTTTGTGATGCCGCCGTTCACTCAGTCCTACGAGGTTGAGTAGTTCATCGATCTTGGCTTGATATTGATCGACCTTGCGGCCATCGATCAGCAGGGGCAAGGCGATGTTCTCTTCTGCGGAGAGCGTCGGCACGAGGTTATAGAACTGAAAGATGAAGCCCACATTACGTCGCCGCACCAGCGTCACTTCGTTGTCGTTGAGTTTCGAGAGTGCTCTGCCCGCCAGTGTGATCTCGCCCGCACTCGTCCCGTCGAGGCCGCCCAGCAAGTGCAGCAGTGTGGACTTGCCTGACCCCGACGGGCCCATGATGGCGACGAATTCGCCTTTTTCCACGGCAAAATTCACCGCATCCAAGGCATTCACCGTCATCTCGCCCATACGATATTGCTTGGTCACGCGCTCGGCTTGGAGTACAGTCATGTTCTCATCTCTTTCGGCTGGCGTTACAAAAGGCAAGACGAAGTGCCCTAATAGGCGGGCGCGTCTTGCCTCGAAAAAGTTGTACCTGATTGTGATATTTTCGTCAATTGTTCGTGCGTCATCGGCTGCAACCCGATATTTGACCTCGGCGCCACTTTAGGCTAGACTGCTTGAACCTCAGATCGCAAGGTTAACAATGACACGTTTGTTTCGCGCCACACGTCGCACACCATACGCCATACGTCTTGTGTGCTGCGTGATACTCATCATTGCTGTGGCTACTCCTGTGCTGGCTCAGCCGAAACCGATCAGCCACCTCATCGCGATTGGCGACGGTTACACCGAGACTTATGCGGGCTTCGTCAAGGAGGCCATCGCCAATGCCCAGAACGGGCAAGTCAATATTCTGGTTCTGCCGATCACGACTGCGACCAACGCCACATCGATTACAGAGGATGAGCGCGCCGCCAATACCCGCAGTGCCAACGAACTCCGCGCGCAGATTGAAGCGGCTTGTCAACGCGCCACCAGCGATCGAGTGACGTGCACGGCCATCCTCGCGCCCATCTTCACGCGTGCCGATGCCAGCGATCCATCGATCATTAAATACTTCCTCGTCGATCTATCGGCCATCTACATTTTGGGCGGCGATCAAGCCGTTGGCACTCAGGTCGTAACGGGTACACCGCTAGAGGAAGAACTGACCAAAGCCTATCAAAATGGTGTGATCGTCGCCGGTACGGCGGCAGGCGGCGCGTTATTGTCGGCGACGATACTAAACGGTTATAACGCGCCCTTCACGGCGGCTAACGCGTTGAATTTCGGCGCGCCTGACATCTGGAATACCGCGACGAAACGCGGCTTGTCGTTGGGCGTGAAAGACGCCCTCATCGATCAGCACTTTTATCAGCGCAATCGCCCGGGGTTGTTGCTCAACGCGCTGGCTCGACCCGATGTGCCACACGTCGGCATCGGCATCGACGCCTATACCGGCCTGAACATTTATGACGGTACACGCTTGCAGGATGTGGTTGGCCTGTATACCGTGACGGTGTTCGATGCACAAACGTATCATGCGGCCGACGCGGTTCAATATCAAGGTCCGACGAACACGCTGAGTCTGCGCAATGTGCTGGTGCACTTACTGGCACCCGGCCGCGTCAGTTACGATTTGACCACGCGCGCGGCGACCCTGCAGTCACAGGTCGTCACACCCCGCGCCAAACTCGATCGGACCTTTAACGCTCTCACGCTGCCCAAAGGGGCCGGGCCGCTGCTGCTAGCGGGCGATCTCAGTGGAAATCTGGCATCGAGCGCGGTGCTCAAGCGCTTCGCCAAGCTGGCCGACAATCCACGCCGCCGGGTGTTGATTGTCGCCACCGGGTATGCTTCCGATGAAGCAGCTCAAGCTGTTGCGGAAAAATATGCCGATGCATTAAACATGCCCAACGACATCGTCGTGATTCCCGATCGAGTTACGGCCCAGCCGCTGGTTGTGACGAAAGATGTCACCGGCATCCTGCTTATTGCTGATGATCAATCTAAAGTCAAAATTCAGGCGCTATCGTTAATCGACGCGGCGTGGCGCGGCGGCTTGCCTCTGCTCGCCGATAAGGGCGGCGCGGCACTTGTCGGTCGCTTCTTTGCCGCGCATGCGCCCACACCAAACACTGCTAATGCGGCCGAGATTGAAGTCCAAAAATCGTTCATCCAGGGCACGACCACCATCTCCAACGGTCTGAACCTGCTGAACATCATGATCGAGCCGCAGCTGTTGAGTGATAACCGCTGGGGGCAGTTGTTCTCGCTGACTTATAATCATCCTGAAGTTGTAGCGCTGGGTATAGCTAACGACACGGCTTTGGAACTCAGCGTTGATGGCGCGCAGGTGATCGGCGATAACGCGATTGTGGCGCTCGATCTGCGCACCTCGCAGCGCGCACTGGGCACTGACGATCAATTCATCATCGCCAACGGCCTGCTCGATGTGTTTGCGCCCGGCGACACTGTGAAGCCTGTGACGGCCGACATACGCGCACAACCGGTACGCATCGCCACGCCCGCTCTGCCCACCCTCACGCCCGTGCCCACGTTAACGCCGCAACCGACGCTGACGCCGACCAGCGTGCCGCCGACGCTGACGCCGACGCCCACTCCCACGTTGACACCGACACCCGTCATCGAATCGACACCGGTCCCAGTGGACGTCGCCAGTACGCCGATCTTTCCAATCGCGTTAGTGGGCGGCGCGATCATCTTGTTGGTGGTATTGTTAGCCGCGCGACGTCCCGCCGCATCGTGATGGGGCGCCGATTTGACCTGCCTTAATCATTCAGGTATACTATTTGCCGTTGCACGGCAGCCCATTTCCATTTGGACGTAATCGCATGCGTGACGGCTCATAGGCAAAGTCAGCAGTGTGAGGAACGCAGGGCGCAGCCAGTGCAGGTGCGCCCTGTTTTTTGGGCCTAATTCAGTAAGGAGTGTTTATGAAGCGCGACGCGAACGTCAAAACTAAAGAGGAAAAGGTCGAGGTCGAAGGCACCGTGGTTGAGGCGCTGCCCAACACCATGTTTACCGTCAAACTCGAAAACGGTCACACGGTCATGGGTTACCTCTCCGGCAAGATGCGCCGTTACTACATTCGCATCCTGTTGGGCGACCGCGTAAAAGTGGAAATGTCGCCTTACGATCTGACCAAGGGGCGCATTACCTATCGGTTCCGCAGCCCCAACGCGCCCGCCGTAGAGTTTTAACCGCGCTTGTCAAACACCCGAAGGATTGTGACGATCCTTCGGGTGTTGCTTAGTCCTTCCGCGCGATCAGACAAATCCAGTCTTTATCCTGCAGCCGATCGATCACGCGCAGCCCCTGCGAATCCAGTGCTTCGCGCACACCATATTCCTGCGTATCGATCAAACCCGCGAAGATCGCCAGCCCGCCCGATCGGACCACGCGCCCCAACTGATCCTCGCACATCGCGATGATCACCCGCGCCAGAATGTTGACGACGATCAGATCATAAGTGTCAGCCGCTGCTTCGGCGAGCGAGCCCACGCTGCACTTGATCGCCGCCTCCACGTGGTTCATCTGCACGTTCTCGATCGCCGCTTTCACCGCCACCGGATCGTTGTCGATGGCAACGATCGACTTCACGCCCAGCATCGCCGCCCCGATCGCCAGGATGCCCGATCCGGTGCCTAGATCGAGCGTATGCATATCGGGCTGCGCGTACTTCTCAATCGCCGCCAGACACATCTGCGTCGTCGGATGTAAACCCGTACCAAAGGCCATCCCCGGATCGAGTTCGATCACAATCTCGCTAGGCTGCGCTTCATACTCACGCCACGATGGCTTGATAACGAATCGATCACCCAGATGCACAACGTGATAGTGCTCGCGCCACGCGTTGGCCCAATCGCTTTCGGCGACGACGCGGAACGTCGGCTCGGGAATGTGCGCGATGCGGCTCAAGTGCCACAGCGCTTCTTCGATCTGCTGTTTCTTGCGATCGACCTCGTCAGCCAGCGAGAGGTACGCGCGCACCGCCACAATCTGCTCCAAATCCTGCGCCGCGCCTTCATCCGCGCCCAAGCCGATGTCACGCGCCAGTTGCTCAATCGCCACGCCGTTCGGCGCATAGCGGCTCAACACTTCGGACACCGCCTCGGCTGTTTCCGGTTCAGTCATCACACACACTTCCAGCCACTGGCCGGATTGTTGCTCATCAATTGCTGACTGCTGATCGAACATCTTGCCTCATATTCAATTTAGGTCTGTAGCGACGCCATTATACCCGCAAGTTGCGCTTCAGTGGCGTTTACGCTGACGTTCACGGACAGCTGTTAGCATCAGGTACAATTTCTCCACCAGGGAGAGTCACCATGTCACTCAATCAAACGCTGCGCGATCTCAATGCTGCTTTTCCAGATTCCGATCAAAAGATGCCAGTACTATTCGTTGGTCACGGCAACCCGATGAACGCGCTCGAAGACAACGAATACAGCCGCGCCTGGGCCGAGGTAGGTCAAGCGCTGCCCGTGCCCAACGCCATCCTGTGCATCTCCGCGCACTGGGAAACCATCGGCACGCAGGTGACGGGCATGGATAAGCCCAAAACGATTCACGACTTTGGCGGCTTTCCGCGCGAACTATTCGAATTCCAGTATCCCGCGCCCGGCTCGATTGAGTTGGCGTATCTGGCCAAAGAGACTGTCAAAGGCACCAACGTTGATATCGATCAAAACTGGGGACTCGATCACGGCACGTGGTCGGTATTGTGTCGGATGTTTCCAGAAGCAAATGTGCCGGTGGTTCAACTCAGCCTCGATCGATCTCAGCGGCCCGATTATCATTACGCGCTCGGTCAGCAATTGGAAGCACTGCGGAACAAAGGCGTGCTCATCATCGGCAGTGGCAACATCGTGCACAACTTGCGTACCGCCGTGTGGCGCGAGGGGGCGTACGATTGGGCGATCGAGTTTGACGCGACGATCAAAGATCTGGTACTGAATGGCAATCACGCTCCAATCGTCAACTATCAAACGTTGGGGCAAGCCGCCCGATTAGCTATCCCCACCAACGAGCACTATCTGCCGCTGTTGTACATCTTGTCGCTGCAAGGCAAAAACGAGCAGGTCAAGTTCTTCGCTGATCGGGTGACGATGGGCTCGCTCTCGATGCGATCATTGTGGATTGCATAAGCAAACAAAAACGCCGACCTTGAAAGTCGACGTTTTCTTTGACTACTCAGACCGTAAACAAATCCTTCAACTTATCGATGAAGCCTTTTTCATTCTGCGGAATGACTTCCTTGCCCAGCGTCTTCGCCAGTTTGTTGAACAGATCCCGCTGTTCTGGCGATAGCTGCGTCGGCACGGTGACCTGCACCACCACCAGTTGATCGCCGCGACCTTGTCGTCGCAGATGCGGAATGCCTTTGCCGCGCACGGGAATCACGCGGCCTGTTTGAGTACCTGCTGGAATCCCAATCTTCTCGTCGCCATCCAGCGTCGGCACGACGATCTCATCACCCAGTGCGGCCTGCGCCACATTGATCTGCACTTCCAGCACCACATCGTCTTCGCGGCGACGGAAGAAGGCATGCGGTTTCACTTCCAGCACGACGTACAAGTTACCCGCCGGCCCGCCATATTCGCCTAACTCGCCTTCGCCGGTCAAGCGAATCTGTGTGCCGCTATCGACACCGGGCGGCACCTTCACGTTCAACTTCCGCACAACGCGATTCTTGCGATTGCCACGGCACTGCGTGCACGGCATCGATATTGTCTCGCCTTCACCGCGACAGGTAGGGCATGTGGTCACATTGACGAACGAGCCGAGAATGGACTGCTGCACTCGGCGAACTTCGCCGGTGCCGTTACACGTATTGCAGCGCAGCGGCGTCGTGCCTGGCTCAGCACCTTTGCCATTGCAGCGCGTGCAAGTTTCATAGCGCGCCACTTCGATCTCACGCTCTAAACCGAACGCCGCCTCTTCAAATGAAATCGGCATATCGTAGCGCAGATCAGCGCCGCGCCGTGGCGCGCGCCGTGCTCCGGCTCCGCCGCGCTGGCCGCCAAAACCGAAGAACTCTTCGAAGATGTCGCCCAGTCCGCCGAAGCCGCTGAAATCGCCCGTAAAGCCGCCCGCGCCCGCCGCACCTTCCACGCCTGCGTGTCCAAAGCGATCATACGCGGCGCGCTTCTTCTCGTCCGACAACACCTCATACGCCTCGTTCACTTCTTTGAACTTGGCTTCGGCATCAGGTGATTTGTTGACGTCCGGGTGATACTGACGCGCCAACTTGCGGTACGATTTTTTGATCTCGTCCGCATTCGCGCCGCGATCGACGCTGAGTACTTCGTAATAGTCACGCTTGCGAGCAGCCATAAAGCCTCAATGACAAATGACAAATGAACAATGACCAAATGATTTTGTCATTTGTCATTGTTCATTTGTCATTGCTTCTAGTTCTTGGTGAATTCGCCGTCGATCACGTCGTCGCCGCCGGGGCCGGTCGGGCCACCGGAACCGCCCATATCCGCACCGGGCGGCGGCGGAGTGCCCGCACCTGGCTGCTGATACATCGACGCGCCGAGCTTCTGAATGACCTCGCCCAACTCTTCGGTCTTGCGCTTCAGTTCGTCCACGCTCGCGCTGTCGAGCACGCCCTTCAACGCGCTGGCCTTCGTCTCGACTTCGTGCTTCACATCGGCCGGGACTTTGTCGCCCAGATCCTTCAACGTCTTCTCGGCAGTGTAGACCATCGAGTCGGCGTTGTTGCGGACTTCGATCCGTTCCTTGC
>JAXLWI010000102.1:0-12097 GCA_046328575.1 Anaerolineae bacterium | reverse complement strand
CGTCTGCGCCGGCCGCACATGCCGACACCGGCGAAAAGTTAGGGCCATGAATACCCCAGTCGATCGAGATAGCACTCGACGCGCCGTCGCAGATCGTGCTGGGGATGCTGAATGGCGGCATCCGGCGCGGGCCGCCTTCCTGTAATACCAACACTGATTCGTAATAGGTCGTTAGACCGCCCACCGCTGTGCCGATAAAACAGCCGATTTCATCGGAGTTTTCAGGCGTAATCTTTAAGCCCGAATGTTCGATCGCCATGCGTGAGGCCGCCACGGCCGCTTGAATAAATCGATCGCGCCGCCGGGCCTCTTTGAAGTCCATGTAGTTAGCCGGATCGAAGTTTTTCATCTCACCGGCAATGTGCACGGCCAGCGGACTGGAATCAAACAGCGTGATTGGCCCAATGCCCGATTTGCCCGCGGTGACATTGGCCCACGTCTCATCGACGGTGAGGCCGCACGGCGTGACTGCGCCTAGGCCGGTGACGACGACGCGTTTTTGTTCAGTCATGCTTTTCTCCCGTAACATCGGCTTGAGTTGGCTGATAGTGACCTTCGACCCACTGTTCGCCCTGCGGTCCGATCTCTTTCTTCCACACCGGCACAATCTCTTTCAAACGATCGATGCCGTAGCGAGCTGCGTCGAAGATGCCTTGATCGCGATGCGCCGCCGACACAGCAATGAGTACCGTGAATTCGCCGATGTGCAATTCGCCGATGCGCTGCACCATCGCGATGCCTTGCACCAGCGGCCAGCGCGCGCGGATCTCATCGGCCACTTGCTTCATCTTGGCTTCGGCCATCGGCGCGTAAGACTCGTAGAATAAACGCGCCGTCTCGTGATCTTCGCTGACGCCGCGCACCGTGCCCGTAAACGTGCAGATGCCGCCAGTCGAGGGCAGCGTGATCGACGCGACGAGATCGTTCAGATCGATCTGCCGATCGGTAATATGAAAGAACTCTGGATAAGTCGATCCACCGCTAACCGGTGGAAACAACGCCACTTCATCACCTGATCGGATCGGCGTGGACCCAAAGGCGAATTCCTGATTGATCGCCACGAGGCACGTCGGCAGCGACGGCGCAAGTTTGGGATGCGCTTGCGCCAGCCGATCGAGCAATACGGCGACGGTGGCATCATCCGGCAAGTCCACTGCCACCTGCGCGCCAGCTTTATCTTTGAGCGTTGCGAAGAGTTTAACTTGTAGATTCATAGGTTTGATGTTGGAAGTTAGATGTTAGAAATTGGAGTGAAGTTTTTCGACTTGGATCTCTTCCTCCGATTTCCATTCTCTAACCTCCAGCCTCCAGCACGATATCGCCGCTCTTGCCGCCGTGCTTCTCCATGAGGCGGATGTCGGTGATGCGGGCATCGCGCTGAACAGCCTTGATCATGTCGTAGACGGTCAGTGCTGCAACCGAGACTGCCGTCAGCGCTTCCATTTCTACGCCGGTTTTTCCTGTGGTTTCAGCACGCGCCGTGATCTCGACGATGCCGATCTCACTCTCTGAACGCCCCGCCAGATCGATCGAGAGATGCGTCAACGGCAGCGGATGGCACAACGGGATCAACTCGCTGGTCCGCTTGGCAGCCATGATGCCCGCCAGCCGCGCCGCCGCGAAAACATCACCTTTGGGCACGCCGCCGCTTTGAATGAGATTCAGCGTCGCGATGGATAGATGCACTTCGCCGCGCGCGATGGCGATGCGGTGCGTGTCCGGTTTGGCGCTGACATTCACCATGTGCGCGTGACCGTGTTCGTCGAGGTGAGTGAGTGAATTAGTCATGGTCGCTTATTTAAGCAGGGCTGACGGATGACGGACGCAACAACTACCGTCGGCTGTCTACCGTCTGCCGTCGTTCGTCCCGCAATTCGCGCCACAATCGCAAGCGGAATTTGAACAGATCGCGGAACGCTTTCAGGATCACTTTCAAATTCGCGCCGGTCGGGCTGCCTGCGCGGCGCGGCAGATGCGTCACCGGCACGTCCGTCATCTTGTAGCCGCGTGCGCGCATTTCGGACAGCATCTCTGTATCGATCATCGCGCCATTCGATTCGACGTGAATGTGCGACAGCACATCGCGCCGAAAAACTTTGAAGCCACAATCGATGTCGTGAATCAATTTACCGAACAGAATCCGCACGACGAGATTCCAGCCCATGCCGTTGAGGCGGCGGATCAACGGATCTTGTCGATTTACACGCCAACCGCTGACCAGCGTCATGTCGGGCGTCAACTTATCGAGCAGGCGCTGAATTTCACCAAACACGAACTGCTGATCGGCAGGCGTAAACGCGATCAACTCTTTGGTTGCGGCGGCAAAACCAGCCTTCAACGCGCCACCATAGCCGCGATTGGGAAAGTGCTCCACCAAGCGAAAATTCGGAATGCGCGGCGCTAACTGCGTCCGGGCGATTTCGCCCGTTCGATCGCGGCTGCCGTCATTCACCAGAATGATTTCGTAATCCAGATTGAGGGTTTGAGCCACTTTTGAGACTTCTTCAACAGCGGCCACCACGTTGGGCTCTTCGTTGTAGGCGGGCAAAACGATGGATAAACTGGGCATGAACGACCTGATGTAAGAAGGTGAGATGATTATAACACAGCGGTTGGGCCTGCCAAAGGCGTTAAGTCATTGCCGAACCCCAGTCGATCAGGTATAATCGCGTCGCTCTAAAGGAGACGAAGATGTTCGAGAAACTCAAATCGATTCGCGATGCGCTGACCCGCACGCGACAAGCCGCCTTTGGGCGCATGGCGACGCTGCTCGGTGCGACCGAGATCACGCCGGAATTGTGGGATGATCTGGAAGCGCTGCTGATCCAGGCCGATTGCGGTGTGGACACGACGCTGGAAGTGCTCGATCACGCGCGTGAGCGAGTGAAAAAAGAGGGCATCACCAAGACCGATCGGTTACGCACGATCCTCAAGGAGGAACTGCGGGCGTTGTTGATCACGCCGCCCCCGATCGATCTGCTGGAAACCAACGATCTGCGCGTGGTTTTGATCGTCGGCACCAACGGCTCCGGCAAGACGACGAGTATCGCCAAATTGTCATCGTGGTTGAAGTCACAAGGCCGATCGGTGATGCTGGCCGCCGCCGACACGTTCCGCGCCGCCGCGGGCGATCAACTGGAAATCTGGGCCGAGCGGGCGGGTGTCCCCATCATCGGTGGGCAACCGGGCTCCGATCCCGGCGCGATCGTCTACGATGCGATCCAGGCGGCTGTTTCGCGCAACATCAATGTGTTGCTCGTCGATACGGCGGGTCGCTTACACACCAAATACAACTTGATGCAAGAACTCAAGAAGGTCCGCAACGTTGCCGTGAAAGCGCGGGCTGGCGCGCCACACGAAACGTGGTTGGTGCTCGACGGCACGACCGGGCAAAACGCGTTGGTGCAGGCTAAGCAATTCAAGGAAGCCGTCGAAGTCACTGGCATCATCATCACCAAGTTGGATGGCACCGCGAAGGGTGGCATGGTCTTTGCCGTTTCGCATGAACTCAACTTGCCGGTGCGCTTCATTGGCACGGGCGAAAAGATGGGCGACATCGCGCCGTTCGATCCCGATGCCTTCATCGACGGCCTGTTTGAAACCGATCAACCTACCGAAGAAACTACGGAAGAACCCGCCGCTGAATAATCCCTTGCGTTAGGACAATCATGGACGACCTCAAAGCCCACCTCGCCGAACTTAACACCAAGATCGCCCGCCTTATGGAGCGTCTTTGACATCGCAGGGAAAAGCAAGCGAATTGCTGAACTCGAAGAACGCGCCAGTCAACCCGATTTTTGGAACGACCCCACTTCATCACAAACGACGATGAAGGAATTGACCGATCTGCGCAGCCTCGTCGAAGGTTGGCAGGCCCTAGCGCAGCGCGGTCATGACACACTGGAATTGATCGACCTCAGCGACGAATCGATGCAGGCCGATCTGACGGCCGAAGTCGCCGCCATCGAAACCGAACTGGATCAGCGCGAATTGCAGTTGATGCTGTCCGGTTCACATGATCGCGGCAACGCGCTGATGGCTTTCCATTCCGGCGCGGGCGGTGTCGACGCAGCCGATTGGAATGGCATGCTGTTGCGGATGTATCTGCGCTGGGCGGAACAACGCGGCTTTAAGGCCGAGATCGTCGATCAGATGGACGGCGACGAAGGCGGTCTCAAGAATGCCACCGTCATGGTCACGGGCGAATACGCTTACGGTTACCTCCGATCGGAACGCGGGGTTCATCGGTTAGTGCGCCTCTCGCCGTTTGATGCCGCTCATCGACGGCATACGTCCTTTGCGATGGTGGAAGTGTGGCCCGATCTCGGCGAAGGTGAAGAAGTCGAGATCAAACCACAAGACATCAAGATCGATACGTACAAATCGGCAGGCGCGGGTGGCCAGAACGTGCAGAAGAACGAGACGGCCATTCGCATCACGCACTTGCCCACGGGCATCGTCGTGACCTGTCAGAATGAGCGTAGCCAGACGCAGAATCGTGAAACCGCGCTGAAGATTCTGCGCGCCAAGTTGTTCGAGATCGAGGAAGAGAAACGGCAGAAGGAACTGGCGAACCTCAAGGGCGAGCACGTCAAAGCCGAATGGGGCAGCCAGATCCGATCGTATGTATTGCATCCCTATCAGATGGTGAAAGACCATCGTACCGAGCACGAAGTGGGCAACGCGCAGGCCGTGCTTGACGGCCGCCTCGACGACTTCATGGAGGCCTACCTGCGGTTTCGCATGGGCGAATAGCCCGCGATTTTGGTCTTGACAGCGCAACCTCTTCAACGGATAATTACAGCGGTTATTGGGGAAATCCCCACCCATTATTCCCTTGCTATCCTTTAGAAAGGAGGAGGTGGTGCTCATGAGTAAGAGTGGTAAGCGTAGCGCCGTGGCACTGCCTCCAGTTGTCTAGGATAGGCTCTGCCACGGCGCAAAAACAAAAGGCCGCTCCCACGAGCGGTCTTTTGTTTTATAATGTCCCCATGTTCCCACTTGGCAAACTCCCACCTGAACTGCTGACGCAATTCATCGATCAATTTAGCGTGACTGATCCGGCGCTGATATTGGGGCCGGGCGTAGGCCGCGATTGTGCCGTGATTGATCTCGGCGGCGATCAGTTGCTCGTCGCCAAATCCGATCCGATCACGTTTGCCACCGACGAAATCGGCTGGTACGCGGTGCACGTCAACGCCAACGATATCGCCACGACGGGCGCGACGCCGCGCTGGTTTCTGGCGACGATCCTGCTGCCGCAGGCGATCGAGCGCGGCATCGTCGATCAGATCTTCGGCCAAATCCGATCGGCCTGTGCCGAGTTGAAGATCACTGTGGTGGGCGGTCACACCGAAGTGACCTATGATCTCAAACGCCCGCTTGTGATCGGCTCGTTGTTTGGTCTGGTGCCGCGGTCGCAATTGATTGTCCCGACAGGCGCACGCCCTGGTGATGCCGTTATCTTTACCAAGCGGCTGGCGATTGAGGCTACGGCTATTATTGCCCGCGAACGGTATCCGGAACTAGTGCGAAAATTCGGGGCTGAGTGGCTCGATCGGTGCAAGAGTTTCCTGCAAGCGCCCGGTTTATCGGTTGTCCCCGACGCACGGATCGCTACGAGTGCGGGCCGCGTCCACGCGATGCACGATCCCACCGAAGGCGGGCTGGCCACGGCGCTGCATGAGTTAGCGGTCGCGTCGGGCGTGGATCTGCTGATCGATGGCGGCGTCGTGCCCACGTATCCCGAAACGCGAGCGTTGTGTAATCACTATCGGCTCGATATGTGGGGCGTCATTGCGTCGGGATCGTTGTTGCTGGCCGTTGAATCTGCCGACGCGCGCGCGATCGTGACAGCGCTGCGTGATGCTAACATCGAAGCGGCGGCGATCGGTCGCGTCATGGCTGAGAGCGCCGAGCCACAAGTGCGCGTTAAATATCGCGACGAAGTACGCGTGCTGTCGCCCTTTGGCCGTGACGAGATCGCGCAGTTGTTTGAGTGATTACTTGCCGATCGAGGCAACCGATTGAGGTTTGCGCCGCCAGAGGTTGACGCCCAGACCTGGCTCGAAGATGATCAAGGTGAGGCTGGCAATGAGGAGCAACCCACCGATCCACTGGCGCAAGACAAGCTGTTCACCCAGCATAATGATCGCCAGGCACACGGCTACAAAGATCTCGGTGACACCCAGCAGCGCGGTCTGAATGCTGCCCAACTGCTTGACCCCCAGGAACATCATCAATCGCGAGATGACGGTAACGGTGGCTAGGCCCAACATGGGCGGCAGGCCCGCCAGCGTGACATCGCTAACGCCATGGATGAGGAAGGCCACCCACACTACGGCCGTCATCGCGGTGAGGACGTACAACGCCACGGTCTGTGGCGGCATTTCATACAGCACGCGCTGACTCACGGCTAAATGCAGGGCATACATGAAGCCCGCGCCTAACATTAACACCACGCCCAATACATCTGCTTGGCCCGTGCCAGGTTGAACCAACAAAGCCACCGCCACCAAAGCTAAAACTAATCGTACTTTAGTCCAGTTGGAAATGGCCTGGCCGTCCAGCCGTCGAATGATGACCACAAACAGCGGATACAAGGCATATAGCATCTGGCCGATACCGGCGTCGATACGCGTGAGGCCGTTGTAATACAGCAACGAGCTCAGCCCGTTCAGACCACCCGCCGCGAACGAGATGAGCAACCCGGCCGGATAGATGAAGATGAACTTGCGCCGTTGTTTCGAACTGAGGTAAATGATCCACAACGCCGACGCCGCAAGCAACGTGCGCAGGGCTGTCAGACTGTACGGATCCATGCCGGCCGAATAGGCTTGTTTGCCCAGAATCGGCGTTGTGCCCAGGATCAGCGCTGAGAACAACGCGGCTCGGATGCCGACGCGTTGCTTGCGAGAAATAGCCATGCTTCAGTGTGAATTGGTCGCTGCTCGGCGCGCAGGTGGAGTGAGAGGCAATAAGATGTGCAACCGGTTGCCGGGCGAATAGGCCGTCTCTTGGCTCTGGCTTTCGATCCAAATCCGTCCGCCGTGTGCCAGCACGATGCCGTAGACTACGGCTAGGCCCAGGCCAAGGCCGCTGTGCAGAAACACGTTACGGCTAGTCGATTCAAACGACGTTTCTTCCAGCAAGTAGAACTTACTCAGCACCCCTTCGTCGTGCTGCGGATCAATTCCAACGCCGACGTGAGCCACCACGAGATGAATGGCGTCGGCGGCTAGATTCGCATCCAGGCGAATGGTGCCGCCATCTGGTGTGTACTTGATGGAGTTGTCCAGCAGATTAGTCAACGCGCGGCGCAGATAGGCCGAATCGGCGGGCAGTGGCGGCAGGCTGTTGAGATCACCCGTTTCAAATTTGAGATTGCGCGGCTGCAAAATCGGCTGCAATTCATGCCCGATCGATTGGATCAACGCCGAGAGATCGACCGGCTTCATCGTCAATTCGGCTTGCTCGGAATCGATCAGAGTGACGTTGATTACCGTATCGACGACTTCGGTCAGACGCCCGGTCGCGACGATCACTCGATCGAGTACGTCGTTGACCTCCGCGCCCTGCGGCAATTGCTGGCTCTCCATCTTAAGCCAGTTGGTGTAGCCATAGATCAGGGTCGCCGGTGTGCGGAGTTCGTGACCGGCCAGCACCACGATGTCCTTCTTGAGTTTATCGAGATGGCGCAGTTCGGCATTGGCCTTGCGTAGTTCGGCTACCGTGGCTTCCAGCCGTGTCACCAACGCGTGGCTGTACTCTTCCAGACGCTGGAGTTTGACATCATCCGTCATGTGCTCGCGCGCACCAGATAAAAACTTGCGAACTAACAGCGGCAAGGCGTCGATGTCGATCGGCTTGGAGATAAAGCCGTCGCAACCGGCGGCTAGCGCACGTTCCCGATCGGTGGCCAGCGTGGCCGACGTCACGGCAATCACGGGGGTGTGCCGTGTTTCTGGTTGTTCCTTCATACGCGTCGCCACTTCGTAACCGGACATCCAGCCCACGCCGATGTCCGTCAACACCAGCGTCGGCCGAATCTTGCGGGCGAGTTCCAGTCCGGTCAGGCCGTCTTCGGCCAGCGTCACGCTGTAGCCTTCACTTTCCAGCACGCGCTGCACCAGGCGGCGATTGTTGGCATCGTTTTCGATGTACAGAATCTTGATGGGGCCGAGCGGTTGGGTTGGCATAGCCTGCCTCGTTGGGTTCCCGATCGGTTTTCAAGCCGATCGAGCGCGGATCTTTAGTTCAGTACCTCGTGCAGTTTGTCGACGATGTCTTGTTCGGTGAACGCGCCCTTCTGCATCAGCGATTGCGCTTTGCCGGACAGCCGCTGTTTCTCGATCGCCGTCAACTCTTTGGCCGTCACGACAATCACCGGAATCTGGCTGAGTTCGCGATCGGTGCGCAGCACGTCCAGCACCGCAAAGCCATCCATCTCCGGCATCATCAGATCGAGCAGAATCAGATCGGGACGTTGAGCACGGATCATCTCCAATCCGATCTTGCCGTTGATGGCTTCACGCACTGTGTATTTGCCATGAGCCTGTAGGATGCGGCGCAACAGCAGCGTGGCTTCCGGCGTGTCGTCCATGATCAGAATGTCGCGCATTCGATCATCCAGCCGTTCCAACGCGGACAACAAACCTTCTTGCGGCGCGGTGTTGGGCTGCGGCGCCTCGATATTGCTGGCCCACTCGTCGCCCAGTAATTCCTTCTCTACCGGGAAGGTGTGGCCGGAACAGTTGACGACAACCACCTCATCGCGCTTGATCAGGCGGTGACTGATGAGATTGAACAACCCCGCAAACGCTACAGCAGTAGCCGGTTCAACCGACAGCCCGTCCATTTTCGCCATCACGTGCATCGCCCGGAAGGCCTCTTCGTCGCTGACCATCTCCATCGTGCCGCCGGTTTCCGTCACAATGCGGCGCAGTTCTGTGTATGCCAGACCAGGATTACCCGTTGCCAGCGTGGCGATATGGGTTTGCGGATCGCTGACGATGTCGGCGGTTTCTTTGCCCGCTTTGAAGGCCGTGACCATCGGCGCACAGCCCGCCGCCTGCACAATGGCGATGCGCGGCATCCGATCGATTAGTCCCAACTGATAAAGTTCCTGGAAGCCGCGGTACGTGCCGATCGGTCCCATGCCGCCGCTGACGGCTTGAATATACCAATCGGGCGCACGCCACTTGCCAAAACCGTCTTGCATCAAGCCCAATTGCTCGCATACTTCGTAGGCCAGTGTCTTCATACTCTGCCGCGCCGCGATCGAACGCAGGCCTTTGTCCAGAAACAGGCCGCGATGTTGCGCGAACGAAGCGGCAATCTCTTTACACTGATCGTAGGTGCCTGTGATCTTGACAACCTCTGAACCGTACAACGCCACCTCGCGCATCTTGTCGGCGGGCACCAAACTGGTCAGGAACGCCCACAACTTGATGCCGGCTCGCGCGCAATACGCCGAGTATGAGATAGCGACGTTGCCGGTGGAGGCCACCACGGCTTCGGTGATGCCCGCTTCTTTCATCGAACTGATCGCCAGCGAGGCTTGTCGGTCCTTGAACGAACCAGTCGGGCCTTGCCGCTCGTCCTTGATGTAAATGTGATCGTGCCCAAGCATCGTCCCCATGTTGATCGATTGCAGCAGCGGTGTGCCGCCTTCGCCCATGGTGATAATGTTGTCCGCGTGACGCAGGGGCAGCAATTCCCGATAGCGCCACAAGCCAAAAGGTCGCTCGGCCCAGCGCGGCAGCGCCTCACGCTTGATGGCGTCGAGGTCGTAGTGGACTTCCAGATAGTCGTATTTGCATTTGGGGCAGGCGTTAGGCGTTTGCGTCATTAAAAAGCGTTCGCCGCAACGCGGACATTCTAGAATCGGATCGTGCATGATAGTCCTAGTGAGTAATGAATAACGTAAACGATGTACTGCAAGACCCTTGGGCCGTTTCCCCTGACCCCTCGCGCGGCTCGTCAGCCGCGCGAGGGGCACAAGGAGTTAACCCCGGCTAAAGGGTGAACCCCGATTTAAGTTGGGTAGTGATTGACGCGGCCGAACAAGGCCTAAGTCTTAATCACCACCCAGTCGCGCAGGCGGCGGCTGTTGACAAATGTGGCTAGCGCGCCGCCCAACACAAACCAGCTGCCCGTGAAAACGAACAGCACCAAGTATACAATGACGTAACTATACAGACTATAAACCGTTTGCATGAACGACAGTTGGCGCGCCACCGTCACGCGGCCCTGCAACCCGCCGCGCCGCCGCACTTCACGAAATACCATAATTTGCTGATATTGCCGCAGTGTATCGGCCGTAGGCGCCAGCACTAGTCCGCCCATCAACAGCACAAACACATCCGGTCGGGCGAGTTGTTGCACGCACACCCACCAGGCCGCGCCAATGGCTAGCGCCAGCACCACACAAATGACCAACAGGCGCGGACCAAACCAACGGCGCTGTGTTAAGGCAGCCTGTACTTCAGGCGTCAGTCGATAACGCTCGACGTAATCGATCGAGCCTTTCATCACCGTGTGATACAGATAAGCCTCGTACAGCGCTGTGAGGTGATCGACCGCGACGGCGATCACGCCCAGCCCGATCGCCAACCACGGCGTCGCGATCAGGAGCGTCGTGCTCATTGGACGCGAACTACTTCGGCACTGAGGCTTTCCAGCGCCGTGACGATGTCGGTCAACAACTGCTCAGCGGTGAACATGCCTTTGTTGAATAGCGCCACCGTCTTGCCTTTCAGTCGCGCTTGATCTTCGGCCGTTAGTTCCTTCGCCGTGACGATGATCACCGGGATATGTCGGGTCAAGGCGCTGCCCTTGATGTTATCCAGCACCGCGAACCCGTCGATGTCAGGCATCATCAAATCGAGCAAGATCAAATCGGGCTTATCGTTTTGCACTGCCGCCAGCGCCTGAGCGCCGCCGGGTACCGTCAGAATCTCTATCTGCGGTTGCGTTTCCAGCATCCGTCTTAAAAGATTCAAGGCATCTGGTTCGTCGTCAACCGCCAGAATCTTATGAATCGCTTTGGTGCGATTGACGCGGTCGAGAGCGTTGAGCAATTCGTTTTCAGTAATTGGCTTGACCAGATAGTCGACCGCGCCCAGCGAGAAGCCCTTGGTCTTATCTTGAATGATACTGCATACTAAGATCGGCGTACTGGCAATTTCGGGGGTCTTCTTCAATTCGGCCAGTACTTGCCAGCCGTCCCGATTGGGCATCAGCACATCCAGCGTGATGGCAAACGGCAGCAGGCGTTTGGCTTCATCCACCGCCTTGGCCGGATCGGTCAGGCCAATCACCAGATAGCCTTGCTTTTCCAGATAGCGCTTGTACAACGTAATCACGCCCGGATCGTCGTCGATGCACAAGATCAGTTTCTTGCCTTCGCCGCGCGCTTCCAGGTCGCTCGGTAGTGACACCGTCGGCTCCGGCTCGTCGATGGGTTGCTCGCGCGGCAACGTGAAGGTGAACGTTGAGCCAACCCCTTCTTGCGATTCGACCCAAATGCGCCCACGGTGCATCTCGACAAACTTGCGCGTGATGGCCAAGCCCAAACCCGTGCCGCCGTAACGGCGAGTAGTGCTGGCATCGACCTGCGTGAACTCTTCGAAGATGTGTTCCTGTTTATCTTGCGGGATACCGATACCGGTATCGGTGACCGAGACGTAGAGTTCTTTCGGGTACGCGACCACCCGCAGTGTAATCGAGCCTTTCTCGGTGAATTTGGCTGCGTTTGATACCAGGTTCAGCATGATCTGTCGCACGCGTGTCTGATCGGCCATCACTGTCGGCAAGTCGGCGGGCACCTCTTGTACCAGTTTGACCGGCTTGTCCTTGACGAGCGCAATCGCCGTGGACATGACGCTCTTGGCAATATCGGGCAGGTTCACCGGCTCAATCGAGAGTTCCATCTTGCCCGCTTCGATCTTGCTAAGGTCGAGGATGTTGTTGATCAGGCTCAGCAGGTGCTGACCGGAGTTGTAGATCGACGTGAGGTCGGTCTGCTGGAGTTCGGTCAGCGGCCCGTCGATACCGCGCAGGATGACGCGGCTGAAGCCGATGATGGAGTTAAGCG
>JAXLWI010000101.1:0-12196 GCA_046328575.1 Anaerolineae bacterium | reverse complement strand
ACCTGATGGTCGCACTACGATCGATCGACGCTTCAACCGGCAATTTTCGGTCCCTAAATTTCCAGAAAAATTCGCACAAATGGTCGCAAAAACAGGCCCGCTGTGGTAAAATTAAGTCTTGTGGAACGCAAACCTCTCACTCGCAATGTTGAATCAGAACAGCCGACGGTGGGTGTCATCGACGCCATTTCGACCGGTTTTGAGCGCGTTTTTCGCCGCCCTTGGCTGTTGATTATTCCCATCCTGCTCGATCTGTTCTTGTGGGTGGGGCCGCGCCTGGACGCGAGCGCGCTGTACGATCAACTTGCCCCGAACCTGAAGCAAATGACTACTGGCCTAGACGCCGATAGTCAACAAGCCGTGCAGGATATGGACCAGGTGATGAAGGACTTCCTGACGCATTACAACCTGTATGCCTGGCTGAGTGTCGGCATCGTCGGGGTGCAGACCATCAACTCCGGCCTCGATGCGACAGCCAAACTGGTGACAGGTGTGATGCCGGCGGTGAGCCAGATTGGCGATCTGGGCGGCTACTTGCTGGCGTTGGTGGGCTTAAGTCTGATCGGCCTGTTTCTGGCAGGTTTCTTTTGGGCTTTACTGGGGCTTCAATTTCGAGACGAGCCGTTTAATCTTGCGGCCTGGCTGAAACATGGCGCAGTGTTAGGCGTTCGCTTAGTGAGTCTGGCGGTGACGTTGTTGATCGGCGTGGTGCTGTTGATGTTGCCCATTTCAATGTTGACGGTATTCGTCGGCGCGTTGAGCATTGGTCTAGCCTCCTTCATTCCCGCGCTGACGTTGACGGCGTTGACTTGGCTCGCATTCTATTTCTTATTCACCGTGCACGGTTTGGTGCTCTATCAATTCACGTGGCAGAAAGCCGCGCGCTTCAGTGCCATGATCGCGCGGGTGTTCTTTGTGCCGACACTGGGCTTGGCCGTGCTCTCGTTAGCGATCTACATTGGGCTGGGCTTGATCTGGGACAGCATCGCACCCGATTCATGGCTGCGGCTGATCGCGATTGTGGGCAATGCCTTCATCGCAACCGGGCTGGCCATGGCCTCGCTGGTGTATTACCAAAACCGATCGAGCATCTTGTTCGAGCGATTGCATTTTCCGAAACCGGCTGGTAACTAGCCGCTCGTCACTAGTCTTCAACGATTAGCAACCAACAATCAACAGGAGTCTGTCTGTGGCTGAAGAAACCAAGACCAACTATGATGCCAGTCAGATTCAGGTGCTGGAAGGCCTGGAGGCGGTTCGCCGTCGTCCGGGTATGTACATCGGCAGCACCGACATCCGCGGTCTGCATCACCTGGTGTATGAAGTCGTCGATAACGCCATCGACGAAGCGTTGCAGGGCGAGGCCACGCACATCGGCATCACGATCCACAAAGACTTGAGCGTGTCCGTGCGCGATAACGGTCGCGGTATCCCCGTCGGTCCGCACCCCACGCAGAAGGACGCCAACGGCAAGCCGATGGACGCGGTGGAAGTGGTCATGACGATCTTGCACGCTGGCGGCAAGTTCGGCGGCAGTGGTTATAAAGTTGCGTCGGGTCTGCACGGCGTGGGCGTCAGCGCCGTCAACGCGTTGAGCGACTGGATGCAAACGACGATTCGCCAGAACGGCAAAGAGTACCGGCAGGAATATAAGCGCGGCAAACCGCAGGGCCCGGTCAAGACAATCGGGAAAGTGGGCAAAGACGAAGAGTGGCAGCATGGCACCGATCAGCGTTTCTTGCCCGACATCTCGATCTTCAAAGAAGGCATCGATTACAAATTCGAGACGCTGATCCAGCGCTTCCGCGAAATGGCGTTCTTGACGCGCGGTTTGACGATCAAGTTTATGGATGAGCGCAACGACCACGAAATGTCGTTCCACTTTGAAGGTGGCGTCAAATCATTCGTGCGCTATCTCAACAAGAGCCGCCAGGTGCTGCATCCACCGGTCTACGTCGAGAAGCAGATGAATGGCACGGCGGTGGAAGCGGCGATTCAATACACGGACGGTTACACCGATTCAGTGTATGCCTTTGCCAACAACATCAACACTATCGATGGCGGCACGCACGTCACCGGTTTCCGCTCGGCGTTGACGCGCACGCTGAACGATTATGCGCGCAAAGCAGCTTTGCTAAAGGACAACGATCCGAACTTCAGCGGCGACGATGTGCGCGAAGGTTTGACCGCCATCATCAGCATCAAACTGCAAGATCCGCAGTTCGAGTCGCAAACCAAATCGAAGTTGGGCAACGCCGAAGTGAAGGGGCAGGTCGAGAGTGTGGTGGGCGAAGCGTTCAGCGCGTTTCTCGAAGAAAATCCGCGCGAAGCCAAGGCCATCATCAATAAGTGTCTCACGGCGTCACGCGCGCGCGAGGCGGCGCGTCAGGCTCGCGATCTGGTGATTCGCAAATCGGCGCTGGAATCGTTGACGCTGCCCGGCAAGTTAGCGGATTGCTCGGAGCGCGATCCCGCTAAGTGCGAGATTTACATCGTCGAGGGTGACAGCGCCGGTGGCTCGGCCAAGCAGGGCCGTGATCGGCACTTCCAGGCGATTCTACCGCTGCGCGGTAAGATCCTCAACACTGAACGCGCGCGCATGGACAAGATTCTGGGCAACAACGAAGTGAAGTCATTGATCAGCGCGTTAGGTTGCGGCATCGGCGATCAATTTGATGTGAGCCGGTTGCGTTACCATCGCACCATCATCATGACCGACGCCGACGTGGACGGTAGTCACATCCGCACGTTGCTGCTGACGTTCTTCTTCCGCTACATGCAGGCGCTGGTTGAGAACGGCAATCTTTACATTGCGCAGCCGCCGCTGTATCGCATCGAATCGAAGAAGAGCGGTGTGAAGTACGTGTATAGTGATGATGAGAAGGACGAGTACGTTAAGACACTAACCACCGACAAAATCACCATTCAGCGCTACAAGGGTCTGGGCGAGATGAATCCGGAGCAGTTGTGGGAAACGACGTTGAATCCGGAAAATCGCACGCTGCTGCAAGTGACGGTGGAAGATGCCGCCGCCGCCGATCGGACTTTTGACATGCTCATGGGCGATGAAGTTCCACCGCGCAAGCGCTTCATCCAGACACACGCCAAGGAAGTGCGGAACCTCGATATTTAGGTGTTAGTGGACAGTGGTCAGGTATCAGCTCACGACGGAGGCCAGCCCGGCTCCGTCGTGTTGTTTTTATTCTCCTTGGCGTCACTTTAGCCTTTCTTAACGTTACTCCACGTCACCTTAGTGATGGGGGCGCGCATCACACTTGCCCTTGCGTCGTGTTATTCGGAATCCTCGATTGGAAAGCAAACCGACCGCGTCTAAGCGGTCGGGGAGTCAGCGGTATTCGAATCCATATTTAGGCGAACCGAGGTGTTTGTCGTCGGCAGATCAGGCCACGATCATTCCCCCAATGGCCGCACGTCGACTTCTATTTCCAACTCACCGTGACTGCCCGCGGCGAGGCGTGACGGCAAACCGGAATTTTGCAGGAAGCGTTTCATGCGTTGATTGCCACCGTCGACGGTGCCGGTGAAAGTGCGAATGCCGTGCTGATCCGCATAGCGGGCTAACCGATTGAGCAGAAAGCGCGCCAGTCCCTGGCCTTGATAGCGATCTTCAATCACGATGGCGCATTCGGCTCGATCGGGCGCGGTGGTCTGTCGGGCGTAGCGTGCCACGCCGATGATCAGATCGCCCTCATCGCCCAGAACCGTTGCAACCAGAGCCATGCGATCGGCATAGTCCACATTCGCCAAACGCGTGGCCTCCGTCTTCGATAGGCCCGTGATGGTGCTGAGGAAGCGATAGTAGATGCTTTCCGGCGACAGGCGGCTAACAAATGCCTGCAAGCGCGGCGCGTCATCTGGGCGCACGGCGCGCACTGTGGCGCGGGTGCCATCAGTCAGTTGATACGCTTCAGGTTGAAAGTGCAGTTTCGCGGTGGTAACCATGCCGCTTATTCTACACGATCAACACAAAAACGGGGACTGAGTTGATCTCAGTCCCCGCAGCATCGGCCTCGTAGTGGTTGCGATTGGGTCGCCGCGCACTCCCCCCGCCGATTCACATCCAGCTTCGCGGTCGACGACCGGCCAGCCGGAGAGGTGACGTGTCGTCTAGGCTTGCTGGCGTACGCGGACCGCGAAGCCCAACACCAACATGATCAATCCCGCCAGCACCAACGTCAACGGCAGCGACGTATTAGGATGCTGCGCGCCGGATACGGGCAAGGTGCTGGGCGCGCCTGCCGCTGACAGACTGTTCAATTGCGACTGCAGGAAGGCCGCAATCTGCGCCGCTTGCTCATCGGACACTTGCGTCGCGCTGAATGACGGCATATTCTTGAACGGCGTGCGGAGCTGCTTGATGACGGTGGCGGCATCGACGGTGGTGCGCTTCTGCGCCACGAAGCGGAACTTGAGCGTTTGCGTGAAATCACCGTGGCAGGCGACACAGCGCTTTTGGGCCGTCAAAGTCTGACCTTCCGACGCATTCGCCGGTAATTCAAACTGCTTGGGCGTGAACGATGTGGGCTTGGGCAGCGTCTGCATATATTCCCACATGTCCCGAATTTCCTGATCGCTCACTTGCACGTCATTGAAGTGCGGCATATTTGCCCGCGGTGTGCGTACCTGCTTAATCCAGTCATCGGGCGACTTACCGTCGCCCGCGCGTGGACCGGCATACGCGCCTTCACCATTGGCGCCGTGGCAGTTCTTGCACAACTTCTGCTCCCACAGCGCCTTGCCACGGGCAACGTCGCCGGCCTGGGCAAAGGCCACGCTCGTCACCAACCCCAACATGATCATTACGGATGCAGCCACGAACCAGATCTTTCGCAACATGTTCTTCCTCCCGAAAATATAATGGCAAATCCAGACCTTGGCTGTTGGATTCGCTCAACTACCAGACGATACGTAAGATCGATCGCGTTTGGATTGCCGCTCATTCAACCGCCGGCCCTTTCGGACTTTAGTCTGATCCGATCGTTCTTTGCCACCCACAAAACCAATTCGATCGATCACTGCGTATACATCTCTGAAAGACTTTTAACAGGAGTGAAACATGGATATCATTGGTCAGGTTCTTAACGCCATTCTGAACATTCACCCATGGCATAGCCCTATCGTACATTTCCCCATCGGCCTGACGGGCGGCGCGCTGCTCTTCATCTTGGTGGCGCGTTGGCGGCGCAGCGAATCGTTGGAGCACGCGGCCTTCTTTATGATCGCGCTGGCGGCGGGTTTCACGGTGTTGGCGGCCATCACAGGTATTCGTGACAACATCGTTCGCTTTGAAGGCAGTGCGCCGTTGGCCTCGGTCAAGATCGTGTTGGGCATCTCGCTCTTTCTGCTGACGACCATCACCGCTGTGACGCGTTGGCGCAAGCGCGATGTCTTGTGGACCCCTTCGACGACCGTCCTGTATTTAGCGGCATTTGCGGGCAGTTTTGCGCTGGCAATTACGCTGGGCTTCATCGGCGGCGTGATTCTGTACGGGATTTAGGGGAGAGCGCGATGAGTGGTTCAACTTGGAAAACCGGTTCACCGATCAGACGCACAGGTCCGATCGGACGTGTGACGCGCGCCGATGTGGTTCGTCAATTAGTCATAGCGGGCGTTATCGGCGCAGTGTGGTTGGGTGTGGTGATCATCGCCGTCAGTGTGGCTGGCACAGGCGCCGAAAATATCACAGTGAATCAGCCCGATTATCCGCCAGCGGCGACGGCGGTAGCCGCGGCTCCGACCTCGGTTGTCCCAACTACCGCGGCCTCACCAACTACTGCTCCGACTGTTGCGGCTTCACCTACGTCGTCTCCGACAAGGTTGGCTCCGACGCAGGCTCCAAGTCAAGCGCCGACATCAACCGCGACTAAGCCTGCCGCGACGGCGACAACTGCAGCGACCGCTACGACCGCTGCCACTCCGACGACGGCGGCCGCTCCGACCACAGCGCCAACGGCGGCGTCTAGTGGTGGTGCCGTGAGTTTTAGCGGCGATGTCAAACCGATTCTCGATCGCGTGTGCGTGAAGTGCCACGGTGGCGAAGAGACGAAAGAGGGCCTGAACATGACCAGCTATGAGCAACTGATGGCCGGATCAGATAATGGCCCGGTGATCACGCCCGGCGATCCTATCAACAGTTTATTGATCGATCTGATCACCAAGGGCAAGATGCCCAAGCAAGGACCGAAGTTGTTGCCTGCTCAAATTCGCACGATCTCGGATTGGGTGGCGGCTGGAGCGAAGAACAACTAGGCCTCAAACAGCGTGGCGGAATTGTGCCAGCCCCGATCGATTTCGAAGTCGATCGGGGCGTTTGTTCTTAGCGCGCAGTTTCGAGCGTCCACACGCTCACATCGATGGAGTTGCCTACTGCCAATTGAGCGCCATCGGGTGAAAAGGCGAGGCTGGTCAAGATTGCGTCGTTGTAGTTGCGCAGCGTGCGCTTAATCTGATTGGCCTTCAGATCGATGAGTTTGGTGGCCCCGTCTTCACTGCCGGCTGCGAGCGTTTGACTGTCCGGTGAAAATGCCAGTGCCACGACCGGCGCGGTGAAGTCCGTAAACGTCCGGGCGATTTCATTCTGGATCATGTCCCACAACTTCACTGTTTGATCGGCGCTGCCGGTAGCAACATATTGTCCATTGGCCGAAAACGCCACCGCATTGATTGGTCCCGCGTGCCCGCCGGGTGTGCCGCGCAAGCGGCCAGTGGCCACGTCCCACACCTTGAGCGATTGATCGTTGCTGACCGATACCAACGTCGCGCTGTCCGGTGAGAACGCAACCGCAGTCACAGTTTCAGTGTGGCCAGTCAGCGTGTGCAGCAGCGCGCCTGTGGTCACGTCCCACACCTTGATTGTCTTGTCGTGACTGCCGGTGGCAAGCAATTTGTTATCGGGCGAAAATGCGACCGTCGTCACACCCAGATCGTGTGCGCGCCAACTGCGAAACACTTGACCATCGGTTGTCCACAACGTCACGGTTTCGTTTTTGTTGGAGGCCGCAATGTAGTGACCGTCCGGTGAATAGGCCACACTGGTAATGGCGGCGTCACTGGTCAAAGTCGCGGTGACTTTCGACTCAGCCACATTCCAGACTTGCACGAGCCGTTCACCATCACCCGCGATCAGAGACTGTCCGTTCGGCGAAAACGCCACGCTGGTGATGATCTTGGTGCCCAATTCATAGCCGCCTAGCGAGCGGGCTTGCGACTTGGGGGCGGTAATGATCGCAGCGGCGATGCCCGCTATCACGATCACAACCGCGCCGATCACCCACGGCAGCCAACCGCGTTTCTTGCTTTCGAACTTGGTGCGGAACGGCACGGCGCGCTCGGCACAGGTACGGCACAACAGCCAGTCGTCGTGTTTGCCGGTCAGCCGCGTTTGCCATTCGGTCTGCGCCGCTTCGCGCGTCAACGTTTTATTCGTCATCAGCCGCTGCAGAGCCGCGTCGTCTGGCTTAAAGCCATTCTTGATCAACCGTCGAAAGTCGGCGTCGGCATACGTCGGGCTGGTTCGCGGCGAGGTCAAATCACCGCACACATCGCAATTAGCCACTTCTAACACTCCCAATTGATATTCAGCGCTGCAAGTGTACGCCTGTTTGATGGAAAGCTCAATCCGTCTTTGGACTGAATTGACCCTCGCTCAAGTGCAAATCGGCCACTTAGCTTAAAATAGCCGCATGCTCTCACGTATCCGATTAGCGTTTGGTTTGCTATTCTTAAGTATCGGGTTGGTTGGCTGTGGCGCTGGCTTGTCAGTCGATTCTGCCGCACAAGCCGCGCCCGCACAACCGGCGCTGCGTCCAACGGCGACGCTGCCGCCGGTGCAGCGCCTCAGCACGCCGCCAGCCAATGCTTCAACTACGCAACGGCTCAATCCGTTTGGGTTGCTGGTGGGCGGCGATAACCTCACCGATCAACATCGCGTCGATTTGGCTAAGGCGTTGGGCGTGACCTACTTCCGACCGTGGTACGTCACTGTTGAAGATTGGGGCGGGGCGTGTCTCGATCCAGCCTGTGAGTTGGCGCAAGCCGCCGGTCTCAAATTGATTCTGACGATTCGCAACAACGCCAATCTGGGCGGCACCACGCCTGCGACTGATCTCAATGCTTATCAAGCCAAGCTAAGTTCTATTCTCGACAAGTATCAACCCGAAGTAATCGTCGTCGAGAACGAGGAGAGTTCAGCGCAATCGTGGGCTGGTTCGGTCGATCAGTACGCAGCGGAACTCAAAGCCGCGTGTAGTGTGGCGCATCAGAAGAATGTGAAGTGCACCAATGGCGGCCTCGATAGCTTAACGGTCGGCCTGTTGGTCTGGGCGGATGCGATCGAGCGCGGGTTGACCACCGAAGCCTGTGACTTTGTGCAACGCGCGTCGGCTGATCTCCCGATCGATCTGTGCCGCTTAACGGCCGTTGATCAACTCTTTCCGGCTTATCGCGATCAAGTGACACGGGGTCGACAACTGTTGGAAGTCTACGAGACTTCGGGGCAGGATTATCTTAATTTCCATTGGTACGTGCCCGACAAAGTGGCTTTGTCGAACGCGGCTGCGTATTTGAGGCGCGCAACAAATCTGCCGTTGATGAGCAACGAACTAGGCCAGCGCGATCAGTCGCCGGAGCCGGTGGATAAGTTGTTGTCGGCGGCGCTTGATCTGCAACTGCAGTATGCGGTGTGGTTTAGTCTCGATCGGACGTCGCAGGCCCTGCAGGATGAGAACGGCGCGCTGCGCCCCAACGGCGAAGCGTTTCGCGCATTTATGCAAGCCCATTATCAATCGACGGCGGAGTTGCCTGCGGCGGCGCCGACGCAAGTGCCCAATGTCGTCGCAGCCGCACCGCTACGACCGACGGTGCCGTCATTTGCGGGCAAGCCGGCGGCGGTGTCCGCCAGTGACGGGCTGACGTTCACGCAGATGCTCAGTGATGTTACTTACTGCACCGCCGACGACGGCACTGAACTCAAAATGGATCTGTATTTCCCGATCAAACCGGCCGGGCCTGCGCCCGTGGTGATGTTTGTACACGGGGGCGGCTGGGTTGCCGGGACGAAGACCGGGACACCGGGGATGAGTTACTTTTTGGAACTGGCGCGGCGCGGCTATCTCATCGCGTCGATCGACTATCGGCTCGCGCCGACGTCGACTTTTCCCGCCAACATCGAAGACGTCAAATGCGCGGTGCGATCGCTGCGGGCGCACGCTGCTGAATGGAACCTCGATCCGAATCACATCGGGGCGTGGGGAGCCAGCGCGGGCGGGCATCTCGTGGCGTTGTTGGGCACGGCGGACGAATCAGCGGGCTGGGACGTGGGGCAGTATCTGGATCAATCGAGCCGTGTGCAAGCAGTCGTCGATTTGTATGGTATCGCCGATCTGACAACCGAGTATGTGGTCGGTGGGTCGCGCAGTCTCGATCGGATGGTGTTCAAAGCGAAAGGGCTGGATGATCCGATCCTGAAAGCGGCCAGCGTGCCAACGTACATCACACCCGACGATCCACCGTTCCTGATCATGCACGGCGATTTTGACGAGACCGTGCCGTACACACAATCGGTAATGTTGCAATCGGCGCTGGAGACGGGCGGCGTGTCGTCGACGCTGGTGATCGTGCACAACGGCGGGCATGGCTTTTGGGCGCGCGGTGGACCGATCGATCCGCCGTACCCAGTAATTGCGCGTACGATCTTGAACTTCTTCGATCAGTATTTACGATAGACAAAGCGCGATGGTGGTACAATTCGCTTACACTCAATTTATGGAGGACATGTGGCTAAACAATATTCTGCACCACCACCGATGGTCATCGATCCCAAGAAGAAGTATACGGCGACGTTCAAGACCGAAGCCGGTGAGTTTGTCATCGAGTTATTTGCGGACAAAGCGCCGAAGACGGTGAACAATTTTGTGTTCTTGGCGCGCGATCACTTCTATGATGGTGTTACCTTCCACCGTGTCATCAAGGGCTTTATGGCCCAGGGCGGCGATCCGACGGGCAGCGGCATGGGCGGCCCCGGCTACAAATTCGCCGACGAATTCCATCGCGATCTGCGCCACAATAGCGCCGGTATCCTGTCGATGGCGAACGCAGGCGCGAACACCAACGGCAGCCAGTTCTTCATCACGCATGGCCCGACGCCGCATTTGGATAATCGACACGCGGTGTTTGGCAAAGTGATCAAGGGCATGGACGTGGTGCTGGCAATTCCCGAACGCGATCCGCAGCGAGCGCGCACTCCCGGCACTAAGATCAACTCGATCGAAATCACCGAATCCGAATAACCTCAAACCAGCGCTGTTCAGGAGCGGACTTTGATAGTCCGCTCTTTTTGTTTCCACTGGTTCGTGAACCTTGACACAAAGTGCACCGTGCCCTAGAATTGAAACCATACCGACTGGTATGGTTTTAGGAGGGCTATGGCGATTCAGAAGCGCGGTGCAGAAACGCGCACGCACATCCTCGATGCGGCCGGTGAGTTGTTCGCCAAACGCGGCTACGCGGCGACCAGTGTCACTGACATTTGCCAACAAGCCGGCGTGACCAAGGGCGCGTTCTACCATCACTTTGCTACCAAGCAGCAGGTGTTTCTCGATCTGCGCGATCGCTGGCTGTCACCGCTCGATGTTCAACTCAAATTGACTCGCCTTGAAGGCGAGACGCTGCCACAAGTTTTGCAACGCATCGCCGACATGGCGCGACCAATCTTCGAGGCCGTCGGTGATGATCAACGCCAGCAAGTCTTTCTGGAATTGTTGAGCGCCGCCCGTCAAGATGCCACCATTTTGCCGGCGATGCTGGCGCCTCTCCCGAAATATCGCCGCTTGTTTGCCAAGCTGATTACCGAAGGTACACAAGAAGGCACCCTCCGCGCCGTCGATCCGAAACTGGCGGCGGAAGTGATCGTGACGTTGGGGTTTGGCTTCGTCATGCAAAGCCTGCTCGATCCAGATGGGGCGGACTGGGCCACGCTGACGCAAAAGAGCATTCGGTTGTTGATGCAGGGGCTTGAACGTCAATGACGCCGATCTCGCTCTCACGCTTGCTGGCGATGGCCCGCAAAGAGTTCCATCACATTACGCGCGACGTGCGGACGCTGTTCCTGGTCACGATTGTGCCTGCCTTCTTGTTGGTCATGCTGTCCTACGTATTCTCCTTCGACGTGGAGCACTTCAACCTCATTGTGTTGGATGACGACAAGACCGAGCTCTCGCGGCGGTATGTGGGCGAGCTGACCAGTGACGGCACATTTCAAGTGCAAGACTATGTGGACAGTTATCAGCAGATCGACACGTGGCTAGCAACAGGCCGCGCCAAAGTGGCGTTGGTCATTCCGCCAGGTTTGGCCGCCAATTTGCAAGCCGGCCGATCGGGTAACGTGCAGGCCGTGGTTGATGGGATGGATTCGATCAGCGGCGGGCAGTTGGTCACGCAGTTGGACGCCCGCACCCGATTGTTCTCCCTGGCCCTCTTGCCCCAATTTACGCAGCGCGGCGGCGGCACCATCGACACGCGGAGTGCGGCCTGGTACAACCCGTCGATCAAATCGGTGTATAGCATGGTGCCGGGCCTGTTCGCCGTGGTGCTGACGATGCCGGCGTTGGCCTTTGCCATCACGTTGACGCGCGAGAAAGAACTCGGTTCATTTGAAGGCCTGTCGTCCACGCCGATTCGCGGGCTGGAATATCTCGTCGGCAAAATGATCACCTACATCGGCTTTGGGTTAATTAGCTTAGGCCCGTTGCTGTTAGTGACGACGTTTTGGTTTCACATCCCGTTTCGCGGCAGTCTGCTGATCCTGCTGGGCGTAACGGTGATCTATTTTGTGGCGACGTTCGGCATCAGCATGCTCATTGCCAACTTCGTCAAGACGCAGCAAGCGGCGATGCTGTTTATGATCCTGTTGTTCTTCGTGCCGAGTTTGTTTTTGTCGGGTTTGATTTTGCCGGTCGATACCAGTTCGATCGCGACGCGGTTGACTAGCGAGATCTTGCCGTCTACGCACTTCATTATTGTCGCGCGCGGCGTGTTCCTGAAAGGCCTGGATTTCGCGCCGCTTGCGGCCCCGCTGTTGACGCTGTTGATGGTGGCTATCGGAACACTGGGCTTAAGTCTAAGGATCTTTAAGAAACGCATCGGCTGATTAACGAGTAACGAGTAATGTGTGTGGCCC
>JAXLWI010000100.1:0-12507 GCA_046328575.1 Anaerolineae bacterium | reverse complement strand
CCCGTTTTGCGCGGCTTCGTGCAGCGGCGTGAAATCGTCGGCCTGCGTCGAGTTCACATCTGCGCCGTGATCGATCAGCAGTTTCACGATGTCGACGCGCTTATTCGCCACCGCCGAATGCAGTGGCCGCACGCGCATGTTGTTCTGCGACGGCGCATCGATCTCAGCCCCATGCTCGATCAAATACTCGACGATATCGGCGTGGCCGAAAAACGCCGCCAAACCGATCGGTTGGAAACCATCCGGCGCGTAGGCGTTCAGTAAATTCGGTTGCTTGGTTAACCAAGCCTTTACTCGATCAAGCGCACCGACGGTTGCCGCTTCGAAGATCGTCACCGCCGCGCCGCGTTGAACCAGTAACTGCGCGATGTTCGGCTCGTTGTAATACGCCGCCACCAGCACCGCCGAGAGGCCGTTGTCGGCTTTCGCATTGACCAGTGCCGCGTCCTGATCGAGCGCGTGTGAGACCTGATCGATGTGCCCGGCTTTGATCGCTTCGATGAAGTCGTGGGCGTTCATAGGCGTTTCCTCTATTTCTGCGATTTGGCTTTGGCGTTGGTCACCCGCTCTTTAACTAGATACTTGACCAATTGACTGATCAACTCGTAAGGGATGGGTTCATCCAACGGAAACTTCAGCGTGCTTTTCGCGGCCCGATAGACCGCCACGGCCTTCTGGAATTTCTGCGTGCCCGCCGGCACGGGATACACTCCGATGTGTTGCTTGTAAGCCGCAAACGACACCAGATTGCGCTCCAACACAAATGTCGGAATCTGGTACTTGATCGCTTCCTGCGCGTTGGGGGCAGCGGCTTTGATCGTCGCTCGAATCTTTTTCAGAATCACTTGCACTTCAGGCGGATAGCCCGCGATGTAGTCATCGATCGTTTGAGGTGAGGCTGGCTTGGTCGGCATATGTTCCTTCATTGGAAACGTGATCTTACTCTGAGTAACTAAGAACAATTGACAGGCATGCTCCCGCTGGATTGCCAAATCCAGCGGAAAGGCAGCAGATTTGACAATCCGCTGCGAGCAATTTGTAAACCAACTTAGGTTACTCTGGTTAATTGCTTCGCTACTTTAACTTCGGCTTGGCCGGTTTTGACGAGCGACAGATCAACGTGATCGGCCTTGAGGAAGCGACGGAATCGATCGAGGCCGCGCGCAAACGCACCGATAAAACCAGTGTCTTCTGCCAATGCCTGATCTTCGAGCCACAGGCCGTTGATGATCAAAGTGCCTGTCGTCCGATCGAGTTTCGGATCGAACCGGGCCACCAGTCGATCGCCCCACAAAATCGGCAGGACGTAGTAACCCCAACGGCGCAGATGCGCGGGCTTATACACTTCCCAGATGTATTCGAAATCGAACCACACCTTGGCGCGGCCGCGCGCACTCACAATGTCGAGCGGCGCGAGGAAGGTCACTTCGTCGGTCGTCGTCGCGTCGAGTGGTCGCCATGCGTCAGGCACGTGACCGGTTTCGAGTGTCGCCAGCAGTGCGGCATCGTCACCCAACGCATATAGCGGCTCTTTCCAGCCTTCAACATTGAGCGTCAACGCTTCGCCCGCATCGGTCATTTTCCGCAAGCGCTTCTCGCCCTCATCGCGCGGCACGCGTCGTTCGATGAAGCCTCCCAGCGAATCGGCGAAACCTTTCACGGTGCTCAAGCCGCGAAAGGCCAGCGCTTTACGCGCAAAGAACGCCTCGGCATGCACGACGGTAGCTTTGCGATTGAACTGTTTGGGCGCTACGTTCTCACGAAAATCGTGCAGTCGATCGAAGTTGCGGCGGCTGTGTGTCATCAACTCGCCGCGCAGCCACAGGCAATACATCGCCAGGCCGGTGTCCTTACCCGATCGATAGTTATCGCCCTTCGCACGTCCTTCGAAATCGCGATTGCCTAACGGCCCGCGCTGACGCAGATGCGTCTTAACTTCCTTCAACAGTTCCGGTCGCTGTTGGGCGAACGTGGCCCAGCGCGGCTCCTGGCCTTTGCGCTGCATCGCCACCCGCCAGTAAGGCAGCTCGCTCATCGGGTAGATGAAGATCGCGCCGCCGTAGTCGAAGAACTCGCGCTCTTGATAGAGCAATCGATCCAGATATTCAGGCTGATAGTCAACTACGCGGCTGTGCAAGATCAAATCGTGATTGCGCGCGACCACGCACAACGGATCGACCTGCACGGCTTCGCAGTAGCGCAGCGCTTTAACCGTACCAGCCAATCCCTGCCATCGCCGACCGGGCCACAAGCCTTGACGCCCTAACAAATAACGCCGAGCTGCGCTGCGACTAATCGAGAACGCCGATTTACTCATCTTCGTTCTTAGCGATCCTGCTTCATCGCCACATACCACGGCCGCACTTCGAACGTGAGTAAGCCCGCGTGCACGGCGGGATCGCTCGCCGCAAACGCCGTCAACTCTTCAGCGGATACGTCGGACGTCGCTACCATCATGCCGCCGCCGTCGGCGATGAGAAACGGTCCGCCCCATGCGAGCTGGCCTTGCTCCATCAACTTGCGATAGTGCATGACGTGCTCGACAACGCCGGGTTGCTCTCGAAAATCAACACCCGCTTGCCACGCTGGCCCGGGCCGATGGATAACCACCTGATGAATATCTGCCATCTCATGCTCCCTTCCAAAACGAAAAAGTGCAAGCCAGGAGCGATGCGCTCATGACTTGCACTCAGAATCTAAGTCCCAATAGTGGCTGATCGGCATGTGTCCCCCTCACACTCGATCATTGCTAACCTAAGTTTAACACACAAAAACCAGACAGGCCGCCGCGACCTGTCTGGTCTTAAGTCAAAGCAGATTTAGCGCGCGATGTGCCACGTGTTGTGCCGCAGGTCCTGATACAGATTGAAGTTGCCTTCGGCGCAGCGCACTTGGAAGTAATGCCGTTCCATCTGGCCGCCATTGCGGCGACTGCCTGTCGTCCAACAGCGCTCGACGGCCTCTACCTGATACTCGTGGCCGCGCCACACAAATGTGCGAGGGAAGTAACCGAACCGGCGGGCGCGCATCTCGACGGCTTCGTTGCCGCGTCGCCGTGTCGCAGACCGAGTGAGTTCTTTGCGGTTACCGAACAGTGTCAGCGTCATACGTAACGATCTCCTCTCCACCAATGGTGTATTTTCGTGGTTGTAACTGCGGCGTGTTCATGTTGATTGAGTAGTTGCCCGGCCAGGCCGCATTCGGCGCGGCGTTCAGATACGGTTGCCCGTTCATCGCCATCTGCGGCGCTTGGGGCGTCATGATCACCATCGGCTGCGCATTCGCCGCCCGATCGGTTGACTGGCGTTGCGAGCGAATGAACCAGCCCGCCACTAGGCCGATCGGCAGCGCGACGAGCATGCCAAAGACTGCGCCCGCCATCAGCGCCACCGCCTGTTCGCTCAAGCGGCTGCCAATGAACGCGGCCAGCCCGACGGCAAAGCCCACGCACGCCAACCCGATGATCAACGTCGCTTGTTTCATGCTCGATTCGCTCTGGGCAGCGCCCGAATGGCGTTATCTAAGACCGATCGGCGTTCGTCGCGCACGATTGGAATCGGACGGTTGGCTTGAATGATGTCACTGCCCGCCACCCCATCCCGGAGTTGACGGGTGATGTTCGACATATCGGCGGACGAAATGTACGCCGCCTGAAAACGGATGGTGCCCGGGCCGGTGACGGCGATAAAGTCGCCGCGGCCGGTCAGTCGCTCCGCGCCGCTGCCACCGATACCGGCGGCGACCCGCGCATCTTCAGCCGATGTGACGCGACCCACGAGCCGAACCGGAAAGTTCGCTTTCACGATCGAACCCAGTACCGTGCTCGATGGTTTTTGCGTCGCCCCGATGATATGGATGCCGGCCTCGCGGCCCCGCTGCACCAAGCGACCCAGATGTTCCATGATCGCCGGGCCGCCGGACTGCACCAGATCGGCCAACTCGTCGACGACGACGACGATGTGCGGATCGGTGATGCGATTGAGATCGCGCACTTCCATCAGCCGCACCATTTCCGCCAGGGCTTCCACGGCTTGATCGGGTTGAGTGACGATCGGGCGCAGCAGGTGTGGCAGATCGGCCATGGGTTCGAAGGTGTGTCCCTTCGGATCGATCAACACGATCTGCAACTGGCGGCGATGATGCATCAACGCCAGCGACGCGATCATCGTCTGAACGAGTGCGGTCTTGCCCGAACCCGTCGTGCCAGCGACGAGAATATGCGCCACATCCGGCGACGGGAGACGCACGAGCAACGGCGCACCATCGTCGGCGAGGCCGAGCACTGCCGTGCCAAACGGAATGCGATTTTGCGGTAGACGCGCAAACAGCGGCAGCAACTTCACCGGCTGCGGATCGTGACGCGGCACTTCGACCTTCACCGCGCCGCCCTGCGTAGTCACCCGCGCTGTCGGTGCGCCGAGCGCGATTGCGATTTCACGCGACAACGCTTCGACTTTGTTGACCTTGATGCCGGGCGCGGGCTGCAACAGGAACTGGATCCAGCGTGGGGTGACATTGCCGCCCGTGACGCGGGCCGGCGCTTTATAGTTGTGCAGAACCATCTCGATGCGGTCTGCTTGCATGTCCAATTCCTGTCGTTGCATGGCGGGTCTCCGATGAACAAGCGCCGCGCTGCGGCGCGAAGTTAGTGAACTTGGCGAATAACGGCGACGACACGGCCCTGAATCTCGACGTTGGCGGGATTCACGAAGATGGGCGTCATCGTGGGGTTGGCGGGCTGCAAGCGGACGCGGCCCGGCTCGCGATAGAAGTGCTTCAACGTCGTCTCGTCACGATCGATCAAGCGGACGGCCACCATATCGCCGTCTTTCGCCACCGATTGTTTCTTCATGACGACGATGTCACCGTCGTTCACCATCGCGTCGATCATCGACGTGCCGCGCACCTTGAGCGCAAAGAGATCGGCTTGATCGGGCACGATGTCGCGCGTGAGGAATAGGGCTTCGGCGGCAGCATCGGTGTAGAACGTGGCGGGCAGACTCGCGCCGATGGAACCATACAGCGGTACGCTGAAGGTGCCATTGTCGGCGCGCAGACGCAGGCCCCGCGGCGTCAACCGATCGCGTTGAATGTATCCCGCGGCTTCAAGCGCGTTCAGGTGATAGTCGACCAGGGACTTGGTGGACAAGCCCACGCCCGCGCGGATTTCCTCGTAAGTCGGCGGGTAGTGGCGCTCTTCCACAAACTGCTCGATGTACGTTAGGATCGCTTGCTGCTTCTGGGTGAGTGGTTTCATGACTTGTCCTTTCTGCGAGCGTCTTGAGAGTTTTGTTAGTTTTGAGTGTTGGAGGGAATAGAACGCTCGTTCGATTAAGAGATTAGCACGCGTGTTCTATTTTGTCAATAGAACGGTAGATTAAGGATAGAAAACACAAAAGCCCGATCGGTTTACAAACCGATCGGGCTTGGGATAAAAATCGGGGCGTTAGTTTGGCCGCCGAATGACGAGGACGACTTTACCTTGCACTTCGACGTTGGCGGGATCGGCGTAGATCGGCCCCATCGTCGGATTGGCGGGCTGCAAGCGGACGCGGCCTTTTTCGAGGAAGAAACGCTTGAGCGTGGTTTCTTCTTTGTCTTTCAGCCAGACCGCGACGAGTTCGCCGTTGTCGGCCTGATCGCGGCGTTGCATGACGACGAGGTCGCCGTCGCCGATCATGGCATCCACCATCGAGTTGCCGCGGACTTGCAGTGCGTAGACGCTGTTCACGTCGTTGGGCAGCAATTCACGCGTAATTTCAACGGCTTCTTCGCCCAGGATGCGGAAGTTGGTCTCGGGCACAGGTATTGGCTCACCGGCGGCGATGCGGCCGAGTACGGGTACACGCACACTGGCGATCGATTCGATGTCGGGCAACGCGGCCTCACCTGCCAGCTTGATGCCGCGTGAGATTTCGCGATCGCGTTCAATAAGACCCTTCTTCTCCAGCACCGTCAGGTTGTAGTTCACCACCGACGTTGACGAGATCCCTACGGCTTTGCCAATCTCGCGGATGGTGGGCGGATAGCGGCTTTCCAAAGAGAATTTTCGAATGAAGTCCAGAATGGATTGCTGGCGTTGCGAAAGTGTCATGATTATGTCTCCTGCGCGCGAAATCCCTACTTTATCCCAAGTTATCCCAAGGATATCGCAAATTGATGGTTGGCGAATCGGCTTGGGCGTTATCCCAAAAATTACCCAACTTTATCCCAAACCCTAACGGCATTATAAGCGAACAATTGTTCTGTGTCAATAGGCAAATGAACGGAAGTTCGCCTTCACGCCAAAGTCGTGATAGAATAGCCGCCGCAGCTGGACCACTGAACGTTTCGAAGACGGCTTCAGTAGTCTTCACATATAGACTTCGGTTTGACTCGTTATGCCACCACTGCTTAAGTTCGCCTTGCGCCGCTTGTTATTGTTGCCCGTGACCTTGTTCATCATCACGGCGATCCTGTACGGGATCGTGATGTTCGCCTCGCCGGAAGAACGCGCTCAGTTGTACATGAACAACAGCAATGCGATCGATCGCATGACGCCGCAACAATTGGAGTTGATGATCAAGCGCATCATCAACACCTACGGCCTCAACGACCCGTATCCGGTGCAGTACTTCAACTGGGTAAAGTCGGTCTTGAGCGGCGAATGGGGCTGGAGTCCGATCTATCGCGCGCAAGTACGCGACTTGTTGGCCTCGCGGATGCCGATCTCGATCGAGTTAACGATCTGGGCGATGGTGATGTACGTGCCGTTGGGCATCGTCAGCGGCGCCTTGGCCGGCTGGCGGCATGGCCGCGCGTCCGATCGGTTTTTCCGCGCGATCGCGTTTGTAGCCACCTCAATTCCACCGTTTATTCTAGGCTTGATGATGCTGTCGTTTTTCTACGTTGGTCTGGGAGGGGGCGGGATCGGTCGGTTGAGTAACGCGATCGAGCCACTGGTCTCTGTGCCGAGTTTTCAGCGTTATACCGGCATGTTCACCATCGACGGGTTGCTGAACGGCAAGCCTGAAGTCTCACTCGATGCATTACAGCACCTGATTATGCCGATCGTGGCGTTGGGGGCGTTGCATTGGGCGACGATCGGCCGTGTCACGCGTACCGTCATGCTGGAAGAAGCCGATAAACAGTACGTGATTGCCGCGCAAGCACGCGGCATCTCAATTCGATCGATCTTCTTGAAACACACGCTGCGCAATGCGTTGGTGCCCGCGTTGACGAGCGGCGCGTTGTCGGCCGCCTCGCTGTTAACGGGCGTGTTCGTGATCGAGCGCGTCTTCAACCTTAAGGGCATGTCCGAGTTGATCACATCGACCAGCTTGGCGGGTCTGGGCGATGCGCCGCTGGCGTTGGGCTTTGCTGTTTACAGCGTGGTTGTCGTGCTGGTGGTGATGTTCGTGTTGGATGTGTTGCAAGCCGTCGTCGATCCGCGCTTGCGCGAAAGGCTGATCGAGTAATGCGCGGCATGAGGCAGTTCCTCTCGCATCCATCGAACGTGCTGGGCCTGTTGCTGGTGGTCCTCATCGTCGGCGTGGCTATGGCTGCGCCGCAGATCGCGCCGCCAACCGATCCGGCCAAACCCGCGCCGGTCAAGATCGTTGGCCGCGCCACCGATCGGCAGCCGCACCCGCCCAGTGCCGCCGCGCCGTTGGGCACTGCCGCTGGCCAGATAGACATTTTCTACTCGGTGGTATGGGGCACGCGTTCAGCGCTGAGCTTTGGTTTAACGGTGACGCTGCTTACCGCGGTGTTCGGCACGTTGATCGGCGCGATCAGCGGATATGTGGGCGGCTGGTTCAACGCTATCATCATGCGCGTAACCGATGCGCTGCTGGCGTTTCCCGTTATCGCGGGCGTGGTGTTGTTTGGTCAGTTGAATACACCACCTGCGCCCGGCGTCACGCCAAGTGCATTGTATTTAGTGCTAGATTCATTGCATCTGAATACATTCACAGCCGCGCTGATCGCATTTTCATGGATGCCGTATGCGCGGCTGACCAATTCGGTGGTGCTGCAACTGAAAGAGGCCGATTTCCTCGCGGCGTCAAAGGCGCTGGGTGTCAGTCTGCCGCGGATGCTCTTTAAGCACGTGTTGCCCAATGCCACTTCACCGGCCATCGTGCTCGCTGCGCGGGATGTGGGTGTGTTCGTCGTCCTCGAAGCGGCCTTCACTTTCATCGGCTTGGCAGGCGGCAGTGAGTGGGGCTCGTTGCTGGCCAACAATCGCAACTGGATCATCGGCGTGCGTGGCAACCCCTTCACGTATTGGTGGGTGTACATTCCGCCCACCGTCGCTTTGATCCTCTTTGGCATGGGCTGGAATTTGTTGGGCGATGGGCTCAATCGGGCGTTGAATCCGCGTTCACGACGCTAGTCGTACCGCGTCGTTAATAGCCGATCGCGCAGCCGTCCTTCCGCGGGTCTGATCCGCCCAACAACGCGCCGCTCTCCGGATCGATCACGATCATCTGCCCACCGCCGAAGCCATTGGCTGGAATCACTTCATGTCCCAGATCCGCCAACGCCCGATCGTTGATCCCGGCCTCGACGGAAATACAGTTCTCAAAGCGCCAGACCACGCGCGGCGCATCCAAGGCCTGTTGCGGATTCATGCCAAAATCGAGGGCATTCAATAGCACCTGCACATGACCCTGCGGTTGGATGTGTCCACCCATCACGCCGAAACTGCTCCACAACTGGCCGTCCTTAAACGCCAGCGCCGGAATGATCGTTTGGAACGGGCGCTTGCCGGGCGCCAGCGCGTTGGGATGTGTCTCATCCAATGAAAATAGCGAGCCGCGATTATGCAACACCACGCCCGTCTTCGGCACGATGACGCCCGAACCAAACCCATAATAGATCGAATTGATCAACGAACACGCATTGCGATCTTTGTCGACGACGGTGAGATAGACTGTGCCGCCCCGCGGCAAACCCGAGACCGCGTTGGTCATGGCGCGCGGCCCGATCAGTTTTCGGCGCTCGGCGGCATATGTTTTATCCAGCATCTGCGCGCTGGGCACCGGCACTTTGCGTGGATCGGCGATGTGGGCGAAGCCGTCAGCGAAAGCGAGTTTCAGCGCTTCCAGAATGTGATGGTAATACTCGGTGGAACCGTAGCCCAACGCTTGCAGGTCCACGTTTTCCAGAATATTTAACGCCATCAACGCGACGATGCCTTGTCCGTTGGGCGGACATTCGTAAATGTCGACGCCATGATAGTTGGTAGAGATTGGTTCGTCCCATGTCGAAGTGTGCTGCGCTAAGTCTTCGGTGCTAAGCACGCCGCCTTGAGATTGAACGTGCTGGGCAATCGCTTCAGCCAGCGGCCCGCGATAAAACGCGTCGCGGCCACCTTCGGCAATGGCGCGTAAAGTGCTGGCAAGTTCCAAATTGCGAAACACTTCGCCTGCACGCGGTGTGTGATCGTTGATCAGAAACGATGTGCCAACCAACAACTCTTCAACTTCGCGCCACTCTTGCGCGATGATTTCGCTGACCGGATAACCACATTCGGCATACTCGATTGCGGGTTCTAACACGTCGCTTAAGGACATTGAACCATGCCGATCGAGCAGCGCCGCCCAGCCATCGACTGTGCCCGGCACGGTGATTGACAGCGGCCCCATTTCCGGCATTTCGGTGTGACCCGTGCGGCGCAGATCGTCGATCGAGAGCGCAGCTGGCGCGCGGCCGCTGCCGTTCAGCGCGGTGAGCTGATCGGTCTTGGCGCTGTACGCTAACGCGAAGAGGTCGCCACCGACGCCCGTCGACATCGGCTCGACGACGTTGAGCACAGCCGCGGTCGCTACAGCGGCATCGATCGCGTTACCGCCATCCATCAGAACTCGCAGGCCGGCTTGTGCGGCCAGCGGTTGACTGGTGGCAACCAATCCGTTATTCGCCATCACGACTGATCGGCGGGAGGGGAAGTTCATGAGTCACTCCTTGGGTTCTTTACGCATCGCGCATTACGCAATATAATCAAGTCTAACCCCACTCGGAGGATCAAGCAATGACCGTTGGTCCCAACCTCGAATTGACTGAAGAACACAAGATGATTCGCGATGCAGCGCGCGATTTTGCGCAGAATGAGATCGCGCCGATTGCCGCGCACTTCGACGAAACCGGCGAGTTCCCGCGCGAGACAATCAAGAAGATGGGTGCGCTGGGCTTGATGGGCGTCGAAGTGCCTGAAGAATACGGCGGTTCAGGTATGGACACGCTGGCTTATGTGTTGGCGATGACGGAGATCGCCAAAGCCGATGTAAGCCACAGCACGATCATGTCGGTGAACAATTCGCTGTATTGCCACGGCATTTTGAAATTCGGCACGGAAGAACAGAAGCGAAAATACGTGCCGCCGATCGCCACTGGCAAAGCGATCGGGGCGTATTCGCTGACCGAGCCGATGAGCGGCTCGGACGCGGGCACGATGAAGAGCCGGGCGGTGCGCGACGGCGATCACTACATCATCAACGGACGCAAATCGTGGGTAACATCCGGGCCGGTCGCTGAGTATGTAGTGTTGTTCACCATGACGCAGCCGGAGTTGAAACACAAGGGCATTACCGCGTTCATCATCGAAGCCGATAAGCCTGGTTTCATTCGCGGCAAGAAAGAACCCAAGCTGGGCATTCGGGCTTCGGCCACATCCGAAATCGTGTATGAGGACTATCGCTGCCCGGTGGAAAATCGGTTAGGCGAAGAAGGCGAGGGGTTTAAGATCGCGATGACGGTGTTGGACGCAGGCCGCATCGGGATTGCGTCGCAAGCGTTGGGTGTCGCCGAAGCGGCCTTCGAAGCCGCGGTGAAATACGCCAAAGAGCGCGAAGCGTTCGGCCAAACGATCGGGCAATTTCAGGGCATTCAGTGGATGCTGGCCGATATGAAGACGCGCATCGAAGCAGCGCGGTTGTTGATCTGGAATGCGGCCCTCGCTAAAGAACGCACCAAGCATGAGGGCGGTCGTTACAGCCTCGAAGCCAGCATGGCCAAGTTGTATGCCAGTGAGACGGCGATGTGGGTCACGGAGAAAGCCGTGCAAATTCACGGTGGCATAGGCTATAGCAAAGAACTGCCGTTGGAGCGTTACTTCCGCGACGCCAAGATCACTGAGATTTACGAAGGCACCAGCGAAATTCAGCGGCTAGTCATCGCGCGGAATGTGTTGGGTCTGAAGTAACGCGATGGCCGCTTTCCTGCAACGCTATCGACAGGTTGTCATCTGGACTATTATGGCAATCGTGATTGCCATCGTTGCAACCTTTTTGCCGCAAGGTTTTGATTACAAGTACGTCTTTAGCGCGCACACCGTGCCGGTCTTCTTTGTGCCGTGGACGGATGGTTTGTTGTATCTGTTACCGTGGCCCATCCTGGTCTCGATCACGATCATGTCGCTGGTGATCGCCATTCATCGTAACGGCGGGTCGAAATGGTTGATCATTCCGGCGGTTTTCTCACTGCCGACGATCTGGGTGTTGTTTTTGGGCGCATTGGAAGGCGTAGCACTACTGGGACTGTTGCTGCTACCGTATGCCGTCCCAGTGCGCCTTATCGAGCGGTTTGGACAGCGCCATCGCCGCTGGCAGATCGGGTTGCTATTGTTCGGTGCGTTAACGCTCAGCGGGGCAGTAGTCATCGGCGCTTGGCAAGGCCCTAACTATCACATCGGTAATTCAGCAGTGCTTGGTACACAACCCGCTATCGGTCTGGCAACGCTGCTGTTGCTACCGTGGGGTGTGCCACTGGCGCTTCTTCGTCCGCAGTTGATTGGTTTCGCGCTGCTGGCGCGGCGCAGCTGGTTTGTAGTCGGCGGGTTGTGGATAGCGTTGTCGGTGATCATTTGGGGTTGGTGGTTGCCTAACTTGTTGCTAAAGGTCACGCCGGACCTGAAAGCTGCTCAACCGCAAAACGTGTCGTTGTTTCCCTGGTCGATTGTGTTTGTATTGCCCATGCTGTGGCTGTCACGCCGCGATCCGGATATGTTGATGGCTGCTGGCAGTTTTGTCGCGCCATCCGTAATTCCGTATTACTACATGGTGTTGATGCCGAGTCTCGCGCGGTTGCCATGGAAATATGCACTGGTCTGCTGGCTGTGCTCTTTCTTGCCACTAACCGCCAATTACTTTGGACCGGCCTGGTGGCTGACGGGCAATATATTCCCGCTAGTCATTTGGCTTGGCTTGTGGCATTGGCGCAAGCCGATATCTCGACCTGTAAAGCCGGTGTGGCAGCTAGCATGAAGCGACCTTTAAGCGTAACTCTATTGGCAGTGGCGGTGTTATTACTGGCGGCCTGGAATGCGGGGCAGGCTCTGACTGCGGCCCAACAGTTGAGTTTCATGCAGAGCCAGGGAGTAGGCGTGCCGGGGGAGCTGTTGATCGTGACGGGCACGATGTGGGCGATCGGGTTTTTGATCGCCGCGTTCGGCCTGTGGCGATTGAAAGCGTGGGGGAGACGTTGGATGCTGATCGCCATTGTCGTGTATCTGCTCCAAGTCTGGAT
>JAXLWI010000010.1:0-88817 GCA_046328575.1 Anaerolineae bacterium | reverse complement strand
GATCTGTGGTTGGGGGCCGATCCGACTCGCGCTGAAGTGGTCACCCTGCGCGGCTTGAATCCGAACGTACTGGTCCTAACCTCGATCAACGCGGTGGAAAACGACGGCTTGCCCGATGATTACTACCTGAAGGACGTGAACGGCAACAAGATCGAGGTGTGGCCCGGTTCCTATCGACTGAATCTGACCAAGAACTATGTGGCGGAATATCAGGCCCACTATGCCTATCAACAAATGCTCGATGGCGGGTTGATGTACGACGGCGTGTTCTTCGACAACGTCATGACAACCCAATCGTGGCTGACTCACGATATCTACGGTAATCTAGTCCAGATCGACGCAGATGAAAACGGCGTCGCCGATGATCCCGCCGTGCTCGATGCCGCGTGGAAAACGGGCGTCTTTCACGAGATGCGCACCTTCCGCCAGTTGATGCCCGGCGCGCTCGTCTCATCCCACTCGACCGATATCGAAGAGCCGGGCATTGCCGAAATTTTCAACGGCAACAGCCTCGGCTTTGTGACGGCGGACGTGCTCGAAGGCGAGATGACTTTCCCTGAACTATGGGAGCGCTACAACAACTGGATGACACAGGCCAAGTCGCCGCCCATCACCATGTTTGAAGCCTCGCCGCCGGATCAGATTGCGTATGGCTATGATTACTCGCCGCTAGAAAAGATTCCGGCCTCGACGTTGGAGTTTGCGCGGACGCTGTATTCCTACATGCGCTTTGGCCTCGCGCTCACATTGATGAACGACGGCTACTTCGCTTACGAATACGGCGATACCTGGCATGGCAACGATTGGTGGTACGACGAGTTGGACTTCGATCTCGGCTACCCGATCGGACCTGCGGAGCGCGCCGATCTGGGTTTCAACATCGGTCCCAACTTGATCGTGAACGGCTCGTTCGAGAGCGCCATCATTCCGCCGTGGGACTTCTGGGCCGACACGGGCAGCGGTTACGTGGCCGGTGTCACGCGTGATACCTCCACTGCCGCACAAGGCAGTGCTTCGGCCCGCATCAACATCACCAACACGGCGGGCACCGATTGGCGCATCGACTTCTTTCAAGACAACCGCTCGTTACTCAAAGGGACTGCTTACGATCTAGCCTTTTGGGCTAAGAGTGATGTGACGCGCACCATTACGCTCGATTCGCAAAAGAACGCCGCTCCGTGGACGGGTTATGGTTTGTGGCAGGAAGTGACGATCGACCCGACGTGGCGGCTGTATACCGTGACCTTCGAAGCCACCGCCACCGCGAATGACGCGCGCCTGCAGTTCCTCGTCGGCGCAATCACCGGCACGGTCTGGCTGGACGATGTGCACCTGACGCTGCATCCACCGGATGTCTTTCAACGCGAGTACACCAACGGCCTGGTCTTGCTCAACGGTACGCATTCACCCCAGACGATTGCATTGGGCAGTGGCTACCGTCGATTGGTTGGCGATCAAGCGCCGCGGTTTGAAGCGTTGCTCGATGATGCCGGTTCTGGTTTCTCGGTGCCGACGGGCACGTGGCTCACGCCGACGTTCGATAGCGGCGAATGGACTGCCTTAGGTCCGTTCTATCACAACTGGGGCAGCGGTGTGCATAAGTCGCAGGGCAGCGCACCGGTTGAAGCACGCTGGTCATTGCCCATCTCGACTACCGATATGTATACCATCACGGCTTGGTGGCCAGCCGCGCCCGAAGCAACTACCTGGAATCAAAGCGCGATTTACGAAGTAGTGGCGAATGGGCAAGTCGTGGCTTCGGCGACGTTGAACCAAACGACGGGCGGCGACGAGTGGCACACCATCGGCGTCGTGTCGCTGTCGCCATTGGCGAAGGCTTACGTCCGGCTTCGCTGCCAGGGCGCGCCGTGCATCGCCGATGCGATCTATCTTCGTTCGTGGGCGCGTTACAACGATGGTTCACTTGCGCCAAGTGTGACGCTGCAACCACTGGACGGCATCGTACTGCAGCGCGAAGGGCGTTATCGGGTTTATTTACCGATTGTGTGGCGTTGATCGCGTACCAACTGTGCCGACCCGCGAAATGCGATTACTTGGCCGCAGCACATGGGTTAAGCTTCCAATTCGGCCCAACGTTGGTAAGCCGCGGCTAGTCGCTCTTCCAATTCTTTCAGTTGCTGGACGGCTTGAGCAATCTCAGATCGATCCCGTTGATAAAAAGCGGGCTCAGCCATTGCGGCGGATAACTGATGCTGTTCGGCTTCCAACGACTCGATCAGATGGGGCAGTTCAGCAAGTTCGCGTTGTTGCGCTTCGAGCGCGCGTTGTTCTTTGTACGTCAACTTGCGAGGTGTGGCTGAAGATTCAACGCTCGCGTCGGCCGCGGGGGTGGCAACCGGCTTAATCGGCTTGGCGGGGGCCGCTGCGGTTGGTTCGCGCTGTTGCTGCCAATCGTCGTAGCCGCCAACGAATTCGCTCACCCGCCCCGTATCATCCAATATCAAAGTGGTGGTCACCAAGTTATTTAGGAAAGCGCGATCGTGACTGACCAGCAACAGCGTGCCGCTGTAATCCAACAGCAAATCTTCCAGCACTTCCAGCGTTTCAAGATCGAGGTCGTTCGTCGGCTCGTCGAGCACCACCACATTGGCGGGCTGCGCGAAAAGCCGCGCCAGCATCAGGCGGTTGCGTTCTCCGCCGGATAGCGCCGTGATCGGCGCGCGAGCACGATCGCGGGTGAACAGGAAGTCTTCCAGATACCCGATGACGTTACGCGCCCGACCGTTGATCGTGATCGTATCGCGTCCATGCCCGACGTTTTCAAGCACGGATTTAGTCTCATCGAGTTGTGCGCGCAGTTGATCGAAGTAGGCGATCTCAAGATTGGTGCCGTGGCGGATTGCGCCGTGTTGCGGGTGCAGCTCGCCGATCAGGAGTCGCAAGAGTGTGGTCTTGCCGGAGCCGTTGGGGCCGATAATGCCGACCCGATCCCCGCGCTGAATCGTCACCGAAAAATCGCGCACGACCGGCTGATCGTCAAACGCATAACCGACATTCTCGGCTTCGATCACTAATTTGCCCGAACGTTTATCGGCCTGAATTTGCATTCGAACCGTTCCGATCTGTTCGCGGCGTTCACGGCGCACTTCGCGCAAACGTTTGAGGGCGCGCGCGCGTCCTTCATTGCGGGTGCGGCGCGCTTCGATGCCCTGACGGATCCACGCTTCCTCTTGCGCCAGTTTTTTATCAAAGAGGACGTTTTGTGCTTCTTCGGCGTTGAGTCGGGCGTCGCGGCGTTCGATGAATGTACTGTAGTCGCAATTCCAATCAAACAGGCGACCGCGATCCAACTCGATGATGCGCGTGGTCAGGTGTTGCAGAAAAATCCGATCGTGCGTGACGAACAACAGCGTGCCGCCCCAGCGTTTCAGAAAATCTTCCAGCCAGTCAATCGCGTCGATGTCGAGATGATTGGTTGGTTCGTCCAGCAACAGCAGATCGGGCTGGCGAACGAGACCGCGCGCCAGAATCACGCGACGCTTGAGGCCAGCCGACAACACGTCAAACTGGGCGGCAGGATCGAGTTGCATGCGCGAGAGAACTTGCTGCACTTGTAACTGGCGCTGCCATTCGTGTCCCTCGTGCTCAGCATCGCACATCGCCGGCAATGCTTCCAAACCGCGGGCAACGATATCGGCCACGCTGCCGGTGACATCCTGTGGCACTTCCTGCGGAAGATACGCCACGCGCAAATTCTGCTGGCGCGCGATCGTTCCACTATCAGGCAGAATATCGCCGTCAATCAACTTCAGCAGCGAGGACTTACCTACTCCATTGCGACCCAATAACCCAACGCGTTCGCCCGCTTCGATTTGTAGATTGACTTGTTCGAGCAGCAGTGGCCCACCAAAGCCCAGGCTGACCTCTTGAAGACTTATCAACGCCATGTCGCCATATCCCTTGCCCTCGCGCCATGCGCTGATTCGCCACTCGATGTTGAGCAGCGGCGGCACGAGTGCCAGACTATAGCAGGTTTTTACGCAACCAGCCAGACTGTTAAGCAAATGATTTATCAAACATGTCATAGCCCTTGTAAGTCGATAAATTCCAGCTATGGATGGATGATTGTATCCAATACTGTCGCCCCTGTTAAACTGCTGATTTCAAGGCTGAAGGCTGCCCTCCTTGTTGTCGACCGTCAGTGGGCGTTGGATGCGCCAAGGCAACAAACGCAAGTGACCATGCTCAACCAAAGTGCTAAGCGGTATATATTCGGGGCCGTCAACTATGTGACCGCCGCACTGGGCTGGGTGCCGTGGCCGAACAAGAACATCGTCAGCTTTCGGCAGTTGCTGCAACAGGTCATGACTCACCATAAACAAACCCCGGCAAAAGCCGTGATCGTCTTGGATAACTTTCGCATTCACAAAGCAAAGGCAGTACGGGCTTGGTGGCCCACCCATCGCGCCGAGTTGCAGCTCTATTTCTTGCCAACCTATTCGCCTGGCTAATCCAATTGAACGGGTTTGGCGGCACGTCCGGCGCAACGTGACGGACAACGTTTATTTCAGCACATTGCTACGATTGATGACGGCGGTGACGGCTTTTCTGATGGAACTCGCCAGTTCCCTCAAAGTCATCTTGAGCGTCATTGCATGATTTTTGCAGTCCTATTTAGTGCTCGAACTACTGCTGGCGCTGAATAAGCGGCTTTGCAAGCGGCCCGTGTCGCTTGATGCCACCGAATGGCAGATCATCGACTGATATGGACCGACCACCCGTCTAGGTCGGTAAGCTCGATCGAGTGCAGCAGTCGCTCGGGCCATTTCATTTCCACCGCAATTAGCTGGTAAACTCATCTCATGGCTGACATTCGAGTAATCCTGGCTGACGATCACACCGTCGTACGCAAGGGCATCCGCGAAATTTTGCTTGAAGCAGGCGACATCGACGTGATCGCCGAAGCGGCGAACGGCGAAGAAGCCATCGCCCTGATCGATCAGCTGCGCCCCGATGTGGCGGTGCTGGACATTCAGATGCCCAAACGCACCGGCATCGAAGTGTGCCGTCACATTCGAGGACAGCGCTGGCCGATTGGCCTGCTCGTCCTCACCGCCTATGATGACGATCCGTATGTGGCGGCTGTATTGCAGGCGGGCGCGAATGGCTACGTGCTCAAGACCGCCGATGCCGACGATCTCATCCGCGCGGTGCACGATGTGCATGATGGCAAATCGGTGCTTGATCCGACTATTGCCCGCAAGTTAATGACCCAGTTGGCCGGTCAGGCAGACACCCATCCGATCGAGTCACTCACCCCCCGCGAACTTGATGTGCTCAAGTTAGCCGCGCGTGGTTACACCAACAAAGCCATTGGGGCGCAGCTCAGCGTCAGTGATCGCACCGTGCAAGGCCACCTCGCCAACGTCTTTGCCAAGCTGCACGTTGCCACTCGCACCGAAGCTGTGATGCGCGCCGTGCAGCTAGGCTGGATCACCACCGACGAGACGACCACATGACACGCCGGACGCGCGGCTTGCTGCCCAGCCTCATCCTCATCGCCATTTTGCCGCTGACGCTGTTGCTTAGCATCTTTGCGATCGGAGCGACGACGCTGCATCAAAATGAGATGCGGCAGATGGTGGCGATGAACAACGCGCAGATTGTGCGCGAAGCAGCGCTGGGCCTGGCTGAACGCGTCGATCATCACTTGACTAAATTGCGCGCGCTGGCCGAAGCTGCCGCCCTCACCTCGCCGCGTGAAGCCGTTCGGCGCATCGATCTCAATCAATTCAAGTTTGAAGACGGCGTGGCTATCGATGATGGCGCGACCTTGACCTCAACGCGTAGCCTTATCACCCTGCCCGATGGTCGGGTGTTGGCGCAAGCCCGCTCCACCGATGGCACTCTGGCGGCCTACAACCTTCTGTCTGCGCGCGAACTGGAAATGCCGGGAGTTACCGAAGCCATGTCGGGCACGTCACATTTGCACGTACTCCTCATCGACGCGCAAATGCAACCGCTCTATCATGTCGATCCGATGCCCATTCACTTTGCTGCCGTGCGCATCTTTGCTGACGCTATCGATCAAGCGCTGCGCGGCGACAGCGGCACACTCTTCGTCAGCGATCCCGATCGGGTGGAGTGGGTCGTGGCGTACGCGCCCGTACCCGATACGGGTTGGGGACTTATCGTGGCGCAGCCGTGGGCCGAGGTCATCAATCCGCTGCTGCGCACTTCGTTGTTGACGCCGCTGATCTTGATTCCCGCTTTCCTCATCGCGGCCATCGCCATTCTCTTCGGCACGCGGCGGATCATTCGCCCGCTGCAACAACTGGACGCGCAAGCTGCGCGGGTCGGGCAAGGCCACTTCGCCGCGTTGGCGCAACCGATCGACGGCATCGATGAGATTCAGACGTTGCACGCGACATTAGCGCGTATGGCCGATCAAATTCAGCGCTATCAACGCAGCTTGCAATCCTACGCCGCCGATGTTTTGCGCGGACAAGAAGATGAACGTTCGCGGCTGGCGCATGAACTGCACGACGAAACCGTGCAGGCCCTCATCGCGCTGGATCAACGCTTGCAGCTCATCACGCGCACGGCTCAACGCGATCCACAAGCAGCCTTGCTCAAACTGACCGAACTGCGCGAACTGACTGCAGCCACGCTGGCTGACGTGCGTCGCGTGATTGGCGATCTGCGCCCGATCTATTTGGAAGATCTGGGCCTGATGCCCGCGCTGGAGATGCTGATACGAGCGCTGCGCCAATCCGATCGGCCGGAGCTGGCCCTCACGCTCGACGGCGAGCCGCGCCGCCTCTCGCCCGAACAAGAACTGGCGATCTATCGCATCGTTCAAGAGGCTTTGAACAACGTGATCAAACACGCGCACGCCCAACGCGCTGAAACTATGTTGATCTTCGCGGCCGACCTGCGTGTCACCATCAACGACGATGGCGTCGGGTTCAGCGTGCCCGATCGGCTGGAGACGCTGACCGAGTTCGGTCACTTCGGGCTGATCGGCTTGCGCGAACGCGCCGAGCTGATCGGCGCGCAGTTGACCATCACCTCATCGCCGCGCGGCACCCGCGTCGAATTGCGCCTGCCGTTGTAATCCCCTGACTGTCATAGTCTCCGTGTGACAGATGACACCCGCCAAATGGCGGGTGTCAGATCACGCCACTTCGCGCTAGGCGCAGCACGAGGAACCCACTAAGATACCATTGTCGATCAATTTGTTGGGAGAGATTACGCATGTTGCGACGCTTAATGTTGTTTTTCTTTGCCTTGAGTTTAGCTGGTAGTCTGCTGACAGCCTGCGGCAGCACAAGCGCAGCGACGCCTAAACATGACCTTAAGATGGCGCCTATGTCGATGATGCCGGCTGATGTAAAAAGTGCGGCCACAAACACTCAACAAGCCTATCAATTCGCCGCGGCCAATCCCGATGTGACACAGCACATTCCATGCTACTGCGGCTGCGGCAATTTGGGCCACACCTCCAATTACATGTGCTACGTCAAGAGCGTCGAGGCCGATGGCACCGTGAACTTTGATTCGCACGCGCTGGGCTGCTCGATCTGTGTGGACATCACGCAGGACGCCATGCGACTGTTTAAGCAGGGCAAGACCGCCACCGAGATCAAAGCCTACGTCGATAAGACGTATAGCCGCTTTGGCCCATCCAACATGCAATAGCCCTGCGATACTTGATTCGACAAACTTCATCGTCGGGACGAATAATGATCCAGCGTGGCGGCCAGGACACGGGCTGGCCTTACTGGGGATCTATCTTTACCGCTGCGCAAGTTCGGGTGCTGATCGATTATCGATGGACATTTCAATGTGACTAAGGAGGAGCATCTTGAGTAAAGCAGCCCGAAAAGCGCCGCCGAAAAAAACAGCTGGTTTTCCCATCTGGCTGCCGTTGATCATTGTGGCCGGCGTCGTGCTGATCGCGGTGGCCGTGCTGAACAATACCGGCAGTTCGACGACCGCGCCTCAAATGACTGGCACGCCGGTCTTAAAAGTTGACAAGGATAAGTTCGATTTTGGCAACGTGCCGCTGGGCCAAACTGTCAGCGTCTCATTTGAAGTGAGCAACAGCGGCAACGCGCCACTGCGCTTCAAAGAGAAGCCCTACATCGAAGTGGCGGCAGGGTGTTGACCGCCCACACCCGTCATCGGTACGATGACACTCATGCCCGGTCAAACAACTACGGTGTCGATGTCGTTTATGATGCACGGTGATATGGGCGGCTTGCACGACTTCCGCGTCCACCTGCCCACCAATGATCCGCAACAACCGGACAAGGTCTTGCAAGTCCTGTCCAATTGGCAGTAACAGATGAAATCTACATAGTGACAGCGCGCGCACGTTGGCTGAACGTGCGCGCGCTGTTTAGATTTGATCAGTCAGAGCGTGAGGGCGACGACCCGTTCCCTCAACTGCGACGAACCAACGGCAGCAGTATGCGATACTTCTGTACCGTCACAGCATTGGCAATCACGTTCGATTGCACGAAGCCACAGCCATCGGTGGTCGTCAACGTTACCGTGTACGCGCCCGTCTGCGTGTAGGTGTGTGTGGCATTCAGACCTGTGCCTACACCCCCATCGCCGAAGTTCCACGCATATGTCAACGGTGTGCCGTTCGTAGTAGACGTGCTCGTAAACGTCACCGTTCCGTGACCGATCAACGCGGCAGACGATTGCGTAAAGGCCGCGTTGATCGTCGGCGTGATCGTCGTGAAACTGAGCACCGCGCCGTTCGTCGACGTGATACCCTGATCGCTGGCGAGGACGCGATACTGCTGATTCGTGATCGGCGTGTTGGCCGCGCACGTCAACGTGCCTGTAAACCATCCGATTGGATTACTCAGCCCCGGCGCGAGGCTGGCCAGTGTCCACGAGACTTGCCCACTACTGAACAGTCCACCACCGCCATACGTTACGCCGCTTGGCACTACGTCGATCGCGCTGATGTTCGTGCCAGTGAGATTGCCCATATTGCTGACGCTGACTGTATACGTGATCGTCGTACCAGCCACACCGTTGCCCGATCGGACTTTGCTCACTTCAAAGGCCGGATTGGTCAACAGCACTTGCGCCGATGCGGTGTTGTTGGTCACGATTGGATCGATATCGGCGGCAACGTTGCTGGCGATCACCGCTGCGTTGACGAAGACATCACCCGCTTGGGCGGTGTTGGTGATGCGCACGACCACATCCAGATCACTCCACCAGTTGTTCGGCAGCGTGCCCAGATCAAGCACGAGTTGTTGTCCGGTGAGTGTTTGCGACGGCATACACGGCAAGCAGCCATGCCAGTGCGCGCCCATGAAGGTTACACCCGCAGGCAGTGTATCGGTGACGATGACGTTGCCTTGTGTGCCATCAATGCCGCGCCCGGCTGCATTGCCCAGATGCAGCATGAACGTCGTCACCTCATTCGGCTTCACAGTGGCGCGATCAGCGGCTTGAGTTACAAACAGATCCGGGCCGGTGGTCACCACTGCAACTGCGGTGTTGTCGTCCGGCGTGATCTCGCCGATCGGGTGGCTGATGTCCAGCGTATTCGTCAACCACACACCTTTCGCAATCGACGGATCGACGTTGACTTCCAGCCAGCCGCCGCCGTTATTGCCCGGATCCAAGCGATCTTGTAACGTCCACACGACCTGTCGCGCCGGAGCATCATAAGTGGTCGCGTGATTCCACCACAGATCGCCGTTGTTGAACGTGGTTGAGACTGGATAGGTCTCTGTGATCACTACGCCACTGACCGCTGTCGTGCCGACGTTGAAGAATTGTAGATCGTAACGGATGCGCTGATCGTCTTGCCAGTAGCCGGTCTTGCGCACCATCAAGTTAGGGCCGGGGCCGCGCACCACGATGAAGTCCGAGGACGCATCGTTGCTGGCATCGCCGTCGTCGCCCGCTGATCCGATGCGGGCCGCATAGGTCAGCACCGTACCGATCGGGGTGGCGGGATCGATCTGCAGTGTGACACGCAGTTCTTGATCGACGCCCGTTGGCAGCGTGCCCAGATCCCACACGACTTGTCGACCGTTGATCGACAGTGGCGTAAGCGGCACTTGCTGCCATTGGTTATTAGCAAAGATCTGCCGCGTCGAAGTGACGAAGGTCGTGCCCGCAGGCAGCGTGCCGGTGATGCGCGTATTTTGCCCAGGCAAATTGCCCCAATTGTGATCGCTCATACGGAAGGTCACTTTGTGATCAGGCACAGTGATGCCCGATTCAAAGTGCACATCGAGAGCCAGGTTGAGCCACGGGTCTTGCACGAATTGCGTGTGTGTGGCCGAGTTGTTATTCAACGGTCCAGTCTCATTGGTGGTGGCGATGTCCACCTGCGTGTCCAACTGCGTGCCGACGGTCGCAGCGGCATCGAGGTGCAGCCGCACATATAACTCAGTGCCATACCAGCCATAGATCGTCGGACGCGTGAAAACCACTTGATTACCCGTTGTGTTCGCCACGCTCCACATTGGATCATCCGACCAGAATTCGACGAAGGTCGATGAGACAGGCAGCGTGTGCGTCAACGTAACCGGGCCGCTGCCCGTACCGCCCTGATTGCCGTAGTTGATGTGATACACGTAATCTTGACCGGGCGTCGGCTGCCCGCCCTGATTCCACACGCCAGCGTAGAGATCAACATCAAGCGCGACGACATTGTCATCGCGGCTTTGCGTGTTGTTACCTGTGTCGCGGTCGTCGGGATCGCTCACCTCGACGACGTTGTGCAGCGGCGTGCCAATGGCTGTGCCTGCGGCGACTTCCACGATCAACGGGAAGCGGCGATTCGCGCCGGGTGGCAGCGTGCCCAACGACCACACGAGTTGGTTGCCGACAATCGTCGGCGTAACACCGGAATTGTCGCTAACGTACGTGACTTCAGCGGGCAGCGTGTCTGTAAGGGTCACATTTGTCGCCGCCAAATCGCCATCGTTGCGATATTCGATCCAGTACCAGAACCGGCTGCCAGCCGCTGGCTGACCCTGCGCCCACTTATTGACCGCCACATTCGGACCGGGCACGCGGAACACATACCGCACCCGATCGTGAGTCGGCTCTTCATATTCCACGCTGAGCGTGTCGCCGGGGCGGAAGACTTGCGGCGAGAAGTTGCAAGTGTACGCGCCGCCGATTGCATCAGCCGTGAAATCAATGCGACCGTCCACCCCGTCGATCCAGCACGCGCCGTTGAGCGCGGCACTGAACCACGGCACATCAAACGCACCCGCGACTGTCGCGTTGGGCTGATCGATCACGCCCGTGATCGTGCCCACTTTCAGCGTGCTCGTGAAGCCGTTATCGAGCGCACCGTACACCCAATCGCCCGCTTCGATGTCGGGCTGAGCGGGCGACCACGTGCCCATATTGGTCGAGTAGCCGGTGTTATTATTGCCGCCCCACCACGGCACGACTTGCGTGACATCAGTCAGGGTGGCTTTTACATTGCCCACTGCATCAGTGATGGTGAACCACAGCGTATGACCAACAGCGTAGTTGAGCTCGATCCAATCGTGCGTGGGATTAACCGTAAGCAGCAGATCAGGCGAAGCGAAGTTGACGTGATAAGCCACGGACAGCGTGTCATCCTGTACCCGATCGATCACCTCGCCCTGTTGGCCGCGGTCCATCGCTGGCAAGGTGCGCGTGAAGTGGCCGCTGCTGTCGGTCGGCGCCGTTGTGTAAAAATAGTCGTACACGTCGAGCTCGACCTGCGATTGATTCAGCGCACCAACCTGCCCGGTGATTTGATGCAGTGCCGAATTCGCGGTTGCGACAAAGGGCGACGGGACGTGAAGCACAATCGGGGGTTGTGCACCGCCGTCCAGTTCTACGGTTACAGTATCACCCGCGTTGATCGCGCCCGTGGTGTATAGATTCCAGGCGGTGGCATCCCACGGTTGGCCGACAGCAGTCGTGGCCGACGTATCGGCCGTGGTGACGCGCACCGTCGCGCCCGGCTCGGCGTTGCCCCACAGATCGAGATGGCCGCTGTTGACGCGCAGATCGATATTGGTAAATTCGCCCAGCGTCGTTTCATCGATCGAAGTTGCGGCGGCTGGTGCGTCGATGTGCAGCGTGTTGGTGTACGTGCGCGGTCTCGCGTTCACGTCATCGGGATTGACGTATGTCCAAATGCGCACGGCTTCGCCAGGCCGGATTTGCTCAATCCAGAAGACACGCTGATGATTGAGCGCGTCCCACGTGTCGGTAATTTGTGATGTGGCGGCCGTGTTGTAGTTACCTTGCATCGAGACGTTTAACGGATAGGTGTCCGTCAGCCACACATCATGCAGTACTTGATCGCCAGTGTTGACGAGTTGCAACTGGTATTCAATCTGCGAGAAATTGTTCTGCCAAGTGTGCGCTTGATCGATCTGCAAGTGTGCGCCTGTGCTCAACGGGGTGGCGTCGACACACGCGGTATTGTTCCACGGCGTGTCGTCAGGTGTATTCGCCGCCAGTGTGCCGCAGTTTTCCAGCGGGCCAGTTGCACCCGGCGCAATATCCACTTCGTAATGTAGCGGCGAGTAGTGGCCGACCGGCAAAGTGCCGAAATTCCAGACAATGGTGCGCGAGTTGATCACGGTGGGCGTGATCGGCTGCCATACACCTGCCACTCGCCAATAGCCACTGCCCGATCGGTAGGTGGCGCTCAACGGCAGGGTGTCGGTCATCTGCGCTGCCACCGCCGTGTTGCCGTTGTTGGCAATATCGACTTCGAAGCCAAACACTTCCGTACCCAAGCGGCGCTGCGTGCTCAGATCGACGCGCGGCACGCGAACGCGTACCGCATCGTTGCGGGCCGTGTCGTTATCGGGCTGAGTGTCGCCGGATGCAGAGCTACGCAGTTGATTGAGCAAGCGCGTGCCCAATGGCACGGTCCCATTAACCTGCACAAACAGCTGCACATTATCGCAGGTATAGCCCGGAAAACCCGGTGTTTCAAGCACCACTTGATTGCCGCTCGTGCTGACCAATCTCCACAAAGTGGGCCAGAAGCCGTTAGGCTGCCAGCGCGAGAAAGTCGTGGACAGCGGCAGTGTGTCAGTGATACGCACCGGCCCGATCGGCGTACCTTGCGAATTGCAGACTTGCAACGTAAACGGATATTCTTGTCCGGCTGCGGCATCGAAGAAGCCGCCCGGCCACGTCTGCACATTGACGTCGACACTATCGTTAACGATATTCACGCCGCCCGCGCAGCCTTGATTGTTATCGGGAACATCGCCGCTGGTCGTAGTGCTGATGGAAGCACAATTGTCGCCCAGCACCGATCCGAGCGAGGCCGCAGCATTAACGTTGAGTACGATGATGAACGAACCTTCGGTGCGGGCTGGCATCGTGCCGATCGTCCACGTAATCACGCCGCCGCCGTTGGTGACGGGCAGATCGCTGGTGTCACCGGCGTAAGTCGTTTGTGCGGGCAGGACGTCAGTGATGATGACGTTGGCCGCGGCATCGAGGCCTTGATTGGCGTAATAAACACTGTAAACCATGACTCCGCCGGGGTGAGCCTGATTGCCCGGCGTCCATTTGAACAGCAACACGTCAGGCGCGTCAGTAGGACGCTGCGGTTTGGCCGAATAAGCCGCCTTCAAATTAGCGGGCACTTCTTCAGGCAAACCATGAAACGGCGCAAAGCGCGGTGCAGGTGGATCGGTGACGGGGGAAAAGTGCGGTAGAGCACTGGCGGGAACCGTGACGGAGAAGATCAGCGCGGTCACGCTCAGCGCACAGGCGAGGATCAGCCCAATGGTGAAGACAGAACGTCGACTCATCGTATTCTCCTTTAGAGAATTGGTATAGTTCGATAATTCGCGCTCCTCTCCCAGGCTCGATTGAATAATGGCGTTAAGGTGGGCGGCTGTGGCTCATCGCTTGCTTCCGTCCAAGCATTAAAGGACGCGGGGTGCTCTAGACAATGGGCAACTGATGGGATTATAGCGAACAAGCCACGCCCACAGGTGTGCAGGCTGCACACATCGCGTGCGGCGTCAGGCGTTTAGCGAGACTGATAGATGATGTCAAACGAAGCCCGATCGGCTAGCGCCTTGACGGCGGGACGCAGGTCGTCGTCGAAGCCGGCCAGAAACTCTGCAACGCATGCATCGAACATGGCTACTCGCCGCCCAACAGAGTCAGTCCCAACGATTGAAGCACGCTTTGCGTTTCCAGAATATCTTTCTGATGGTTGAGACAATAGAGGATGGCAGCATCGCGTTTGATTCTAGGATAGAGCGGGCTTTTCTGCGCGACTTGCAGCAACCGCTGTGTGTCATCCCAATCCAGCCTCAGACCAAAGGCCAGCTGAATCACCTTATCGCGCGAGGGGTTGCGCGTGCCGTTAAACAACTGATGCCCGTACGTGCGCTCGATGGCCGCGCGTTTGATGACTTGCTCCGGCACCTGGCCGGTCGCCCGGCAGAGATCCATGAGGTAAGCATGAAAGGGCGGCAGCGCCATGTCGGCGGCATGGCCGTCCATGAATTTCTCCAGATCGGGCGTATCGAACAACTGACGGAGCAAAGCGTTGGTACTGTTGTCGTTCTTGCTGGCTTCAGTCATCACATCGACCTGCGTTTGTCCAAAAGCGATTTCGGTTACTACGACTGCTGCGCTACCAAGTCAGAGGATAGTGCTACCCTTGCCATTCGTCAAGTTAGAATAAGCGCCTGCGGTTGCGCTGCCTGACACTGATTGCGCCGCGTCATGGTAAAACTTGATTCCAGTCTTGCCTCGCTGTCAAGAATGCCGACACAATTATTCCAGTGTTGGTGCCTTTTGTTGGAGAATAGCCAGCCAGAAACCAGTTATCCACCTACTGGCCATCGAAGGTAGTCCTGCCAATGCGCTGTTTTTGGCGTAAGCGATTGCGTGAGGATCTGGTTCAGATGCCCGCAGCGCACTTCGACGCGATCTTGCTGGATTTGGGTCTGCCAGATAATCAGGGGCTGTCCACTTTTGGACGGCTGATAACCGAAGTTCACAACGTGCCTGTGATCGTCATGTTAGCTTTGGAGGATGAACTGAATACAATCCTACCCCTTGCCAAGACAGCAGTGTGTCCTTCTATGCCCTTCTCAGTGGACAAGGGGTGAAACTACTGGCTATTACCCATTGCGACACTCGATCCTCGTGCCAGAAGCTGCCCTTTGAGGATGACCTGCCGGGCCGGGGCGTCGGGTTGTTCGATGCGTTTGAGCAGGAGTTCCATCGCCGTCTTGCCGATCTCATAAGTTGGCTGGGCAATGACGGTCAGCGGGGGCTGTACCAGCGTCGACCAGGTCGTTTCGTCGAAACCGACCAACGCGATGTCGCCAGGGATCGTCAGATTAAGTTCGCGGATCGCTTCGAGCGCACCCGCCGACAGCAGGCTGTTCGTCGCCAGGATGGCATCGGGCCGATCGGATGCGGTGAGGATCGCCAGGGTGGCTTCGTGCCCGGCCTGAATGCGTGGCGGCAAGTAGCGCATCACAATCGGCGTCAGATCATTTTCTCGCAAGGCCTTTTCAAAGCCTTGCCGCCGTTCACGTCCCGTCGCGCTGGCTTCTCCGAACAACGCTCCAATTCGCCGATAGCCATTTCCGATCAGATGGCACGTTAATCGGTAGGCAGCATCCGCGTTGTCGATCATCACCGTATCGACATCGCCTTGTTTGATCGCGCGGTCGACGATCACCGTCGGGATGTTCAGGCTGATCGCGTCGAAATCATCCGAGGTCTGTTTGGTCGGCGACAAGATTACGCCCGAGACGTTTTCATCACGTAATTGATTGAGATACAACGCCTCTTTCGCCGGATCCTCGTCCGAGTTACACAAGAAGACCGCGTAGCCGTGTTCGTAGGCGGTATCTTCGACGGCGCGGCTGACATCGGTGAAGTAGGGGTTGCGGATGTCGGAAACGATTAAGCCGATCGTGTTGGATTGCTGCGCTCGCAAACTGCGTGCCACCCGATTGGGCCGATAGCCTAGTTTTTCCACGGCCGCCATCACACGTGCTTGGACATCCGCGGTGACATAGGGTTTTTGTGACAGCACGCGTGACACCGTCGCCGTGGAAACTCCGGCTTCTTTTGCCACATCTTTGATTTTGACCATATAAGTCCTCAACGACTAAACTTGATCTGTAAATTACAGATTGAATTATAGCAGATTTCAGATATTTTGCAGCGCAATACAAAATCCGTCGGCGATAATAGTGTTAATTTAACACGAAACAGCGTTTTATGTGATGTGGCGAACGATTTCCTTAAAAAAACGGGCGATTTGTTGACAACAATATGAAATCGATTACAATACTCACATTGAAATCGATTACACATCACAGCGACCCCACAACCTGCCAACATCCGGCTAAAGGGAGGACAACCTATCGAGATACTGTACCACCCCGCCCTTGGTTTTCGACGAGTTTCGCCTGATCTCGGTTCTTGAATACCAAACCCTATCCTCAAGGAGAGTTCCAATGCGCGCGAAAGTTCAGCAGTTTGGCAGTTTTGTAACTCAGATGATTATCCCCAACATGGGCGCGTTCATCGCCTGGGGCCTAATCACCACCCTCTTCATCTCGGTCGGCTGGACCCCCAATGAGCAGCTGGCTAAGATGGTCGGCCCGATGCTCACCTACTTGCTGCCCATTTTGATCGGTTTTGCGGGCGGCCGATTGGTACACGGCTTCCGTGGCGGCGTGGTGGGTGCGGCGGCGACCATGGGCGTGATTGTGGGCGCTGACATCCCGATGCTGCTGGCCGCCATGTTTATGGGGCCGTTAGCGGGTTGGTTGATGAAGAAGTTCGACACTGCGGTGGAAGATCGCATCCCCAGCGGCTTTGAGATGCTGGTCAACAACTTCTCGGCCGGTATTCTGGCGGCGATCTTAGCCGTCTTTGGCAATCTGTTGATTGGACCGGTAGTGCAGGCCATTTCGACCGCGTTGGGCGCGGGCGTCCAAGCGTTGGTTGATGCGAGGTTGTTGCCATTGGTCGACCTCTTGATCGAACCGGGCAAGGTGCTGTTCATGAACAACGCCATCAATCACGGTGTCCTGGGACCGCTCGGCGCGGCACAGGTGCAGGAAACCGGTCGCTCGCTGTTGTTCATGCTCGAGTCGAATCCTGGTCCCGGCCTAGGTCTACTGTTGGCCTTCTGGGTCGGCGGCAAGGGTATGCTCAAAGCCTCGGCGCCTTCGGCAGTGGTCATTCACTTCCTGGGCGGCATTCACGAGATCTACTTCCCCTACGTGTTAGCCAAGCCAATCATGATCGTGGCTATGTGGGCAGGCGGAATTCTGGCCGACCTGTGGTTCGTCATCACCAACACCGGCCTCGTCGCCACGCCGTCGCCCGGCTCGATCCTGGCTTATCTGGCCATGACGCCTAACGGTCAGCACTTCGCGGTTCTGGGCGGCGTCGCCATCGGCGCTGTGGCCTCCTTCCTGGTTGGCTCGTTCCTGCTGAAGGTCTCGCCGATGAAGGCCGAGGACGAGGAAGTAGCGGCCTCGGGTGTCTCCATCCCGGCCACCGCGTAAGCACAGCCTCGCTGGATAGGGTAGCCGATAGCGGACTGGATTTGAGAAAGTCGATCGATCGGGCGGAGTCTTCGACAAGACGCGGTATCATTGAAGAAGTCTCCGCCCGATTGTGTTTCGGCGGCCCGATCGGTTTGTAGCGGCCCGATCAAACTTCACCCCACTCACACTACTCGGAGGGTAACATGGCTAAGTCAGTTGCAGCAGCGCACGTCAAGAAGATCATCATTGCCTGTGAAGCCGGCATGGGCTCCAGCCTGATGGCGGCGAACAAATTGAAGCAGATGTTGAAGAAAGCCAACCTCGATGTAAAGGTGACCCATAGTCCGGTGCGCAGCATCCCCGAAGATGCGCAAATCGTCATCTGTCACGAGCAGCTCTACAAAATGGCGAGCGAGAAAGCGACGTGGGCGGTATGCTTCTCGTTCAAGAACTTCGCCAACATTCCCGCCTTCGATAAAGTCGTCAGCGCCCTGCAGTCCGGCGCTGAAGTCGTGGCTGAGTAGTTTCATGGCCATCATCACGCCCGAACTCGTCCGACTCAACGCGCAGGCGATCAGCAAGGAAGACGCCATTAAGCAGGCTGGCGCATTGCTGGTCGAAAATGGCCGCGTCACTGCTTCATACGTCGACGGCATGTTGGCCCGCGAACAAACGATGTCCACGTATCTGGGCAACGGCATCGCCATTCCGCACGGCCAGTTTGACAATCGCAGTGAGATTTTGCAGACCGGCATTTCCGTAGTGCAATTTCCGGCCGGTATCGAATGGGAAGACGGCGAGTCGGCCTATCTCGTCATCGGCATTGCGGCCACCGCCGATGAACACATCGGCGTGCTGGCGAACCTGTCGCAAGTGCTCGAAGAAGAGGCCGACGCACTGCAACTCATCCACGCCGACGATCCGCTGTTGATTGTAGAACGTTTAGGACGCCCCGCCGAAGTAGAAGAAGACTAATTGACTATTCCCTCCTCCGAGTGGCGTCTCCGCCGACCAAATCCGGCGGAGACGCCGAGAGGAGTTGAACGACAGGAGTGTGTAGTATGTCATCACGTTTCGATCGATTTGTGTCGCCCGATGCGCCCATCCCGGCGCAGACCTGGGCGTGGAATATGTACGGTGCAGGCGTCGCGGGCATGGGGCGCGATGGTAAGCCTGAACTCTTGCCGGTGCCCGAACCCAACGACGATCAATTATTGGTCCGCGTCGATGCGGTGGGCATGTGCTTCTCAGACGTGAAGCTGATTAAGCAAGGCGGCGAGCATCCCAAGTTGTATCACCGCGATTTGAAGACCAACCCCACCCGATTGGGTCACGAAGCGACCTTAACCGTGATGAAGGTCGGTAAGAATTTGCAAGGGCAATATCATGTTGGCCAGCGGCTGGCTTTGCAGCCCGACATTTACGATCGCGACGGGCGCAGCACCGCTTACGGCTACACCATCCCCGGCGGCTTGATTCAGTATCATGTCATTGGCGCTGAAGTTTTATCCGCAGGCACGGATGGACAAACATCGTACGTGATTCCCGTCGAAGGCGAGTTGGGTTACGCCGCTGCGGCCCTCACCGAACCGTGGGCGTGCGTCGAAGGCGCGTACACTCAGCGCCGCCGACTCGATCCACTGAAGGGCGGCACGCTGTGGATCGTCGGTCATACGGCTGACACGACATCGTACGGTTTCTCGAAGGGGCTGGACGCTCCGGCCACGATCGTCCTCACCGATGTTCCTGCAAACGTGAAGTCGCTGATCGAGTTGGAAGCGACAAAGCGCAATGTCACCGTGATTGAGCGGAACGGCCTATCGGTGGCCGATTATGCGCAGCTCCGTGATTTGACGAAGGGCGCAGGCTTTGACGACATCGTCGTGCTTGATCCACGATCAGCCGTGGCTATCAGCGAAGCCGCGAAGTTGATCGCGCGACGCGGTACGTTCAACATGGTGGGGCAGCATCCACTCGATGGTTTAGTGCAGACCGATGTGGGTCGCCTCCACTACGATTACACCGCCTACCTTGGCAATCGCGGCCCCGACATTGCAACCTCGTATGGCGAGGCGCACAATCGCGCCGATTTGCAGCCGAACGGTGTGGCCGTCTTTGTGGGCGCGGGCGGACCGATGGGGCAGATGCACGTGCAGCGCGCCATCGAGTTGAGCAACGGACCGCACCGCATCATCGCCACAGATTTGAACGCCGAGCGACTGGCGACTTTGGGCGTCATGTTCAACTCGCTCGCTGAAGCCAATGGTAAAGAATTGATCCTGATCAATCCAGCGGAATCGACCGAGTCACTGCGCGATTTCGTATTGCGTCACACCGACGGCCGCGGCGCGGATGATGTCGTTGTGTCAGTGCCGGTCGCGTCGGTGATGGCCGAAGCCGCGACGCTGATGAATCCCGATGGCATGTTGGTCTTCTTCGCGGGCGTGCCCAACGGCACACTCGCGCCGCTGGACATGAACCTGATCTATCTGCACAACGCACAGTACACGGGCACGTCGGGGTCGCGCGTGTCCGATCAAGAACTGGTGATCAACAAAGCGCTGGCACATCAACTGTCGCCCAATCGTTCGGTCGCCGCGATCGGCGGTTTGGAGGCCGCGACCGACGGCATGGAAGCGATGATGGCCGGTCGCTATGCGGGCAAGATCGTCATCTTCCCGCAGTTGAGCAACTTGCCCTTGATCGGCCTAGCTGAGTTGAAGGACAAGTATCCCGACATTGCGGCAGCACTCGGCCCCGGCGATGTGTGGACGGCCGAAGCCGAGCGCCGCTTGATTGAAAAATTCTGGACGATCTAACATGATCTACACCGTAACGCTCAATCCCGCGCTCGATCGGGAACTCACCGTCCCGGCGATTCAATACGATGAGGTACTCCGCGCCACTGAAGTGCGGATCGATTACGGTGGCAAGGGCTTCAATGTGTCCCGGGCACTGTGCGCGCTGGGCGAGCGGAGCGTGGCGCTGGGTTTTCTGGGCGGCATGACAGGCCAGCGCTTTGTCGATGGTTTGCCCAGCCTCGGCATCGCCGTCGATTTCGTCGAGATCAAGGATGAGACGCGCACGAATATCAGTATTGTCACTAGCAATCGCGCGCGGTATCTGAAAGTCAACGAACCCGGCCCAGAGATTTCACGCGCTGAGCAAGCGGCGCTGCTGGACAAGATCAAAGGGCTGGCCAAGTCCGGTGATTGGTGGGTGCTATCGGGTAACTTACCGCGCGGCGTGTCCGCCGACTTTTACGCGCAGATGATCGATCTGGTGCAGGCCGCCAGCGCGCGTGTGATCCTCGATACGAGCGGCGAGCCGTTGAAGCACGGTTGCGAGGCGGGTCCGTTTTTGGTGAAGCCCAACGCCGAGGAAGCCGCTGAACTCACCGGCCTTTCTGTCTCAACGCCGGACAATGCACGTGAAGCTGTTAAAGCAATTACGGTGTTGGGTGCGCAAAACGTTTTCATGTCGTTCGGCAAACTCGGCGCGCTGTTGTTCGATGGGGAGCGCGCGTGGTTCGCCGCCGCGCCCACCATCGAGGAGAAAAATCCGATCGGGGCGGGCGACTGCGCGGTGGCTGGTTTGACGTGGGGCTTGAGCCGCAGCCTGTCGGCCTCAGATGCGCTGCGCTGGGGCGTCGCGTCCGGCTCGGCGGCGGCCAGCCTCGCGGGAACGACCGTCGGCGACTATGCGCTGGTGTCCACGCTGGTCGAGCGCGTCGAAGTGCAACCGTTGTGGGTTTGATAGATTCGGTGTCATTGCGCAGAGCGTCCTGAGCGGAAGTCGAAGGATGCGACGAAGCAACCTCATTTTAACCAAGAACGAGATTGCTTCGCCGCGATAATGCTGCGGCTCGCAACACTTGCACCCACTGCGTGCAGTGCGGTGTGACGATGTTAGTCATGGAGATCCTCTCATGAAAGAACTTTCGCTGTTGGTTCACAACCCGACCGGCCTGCACGCCCGACCGGCCAAGATTCTGGCGAACACCGCCAAAAAGCACAAATCCGATATCACCGTCTTCAACGGCGCTAAGAAAGCCAACGCCAAGAGCATGGTCTCGATCTTGACGCTGGGTGTGGAACCCGGCACGATCGTGCGTTTCGAGATCAACGGTGAAGACGAAGACCTCGCCGCGCACGTGATCGAAGACCTGGTCAACAGCGGCCTCGGTGAAGAAACACCGCCGCCCGTTGCGCCCGCGCCCGTAGTTGCAGCGCCTGTCGTATCGACGCCCGATCATGGCGATGGCACGGGCTTGATCAAAGGCATTCCGGCCGCGCCTGGCATCGGCATTGGGCCGACGTACTTGCTGCAACACGCCGTCCTCTCCGTCGATGACACGTTTACCAACGCGGCCAACGAGCGTGCGCGACTCGACGACGCACTGGCGCAGGCGAAGGTGCAACTCACCGCGCTGCACGATCAAATGAAAAAGACCGCGGCCAGCGAAGCCGCCATCTTCGACGCGCATCTCGAAATCCTCGACGATCCCGATCTGCTCGACTCGGTACAGCAGCGCATCGAGCAGCAGGCCAGCGTCTCGCGGGCGTGGCAGGCCAGCATCGAAGAGCGTGCCAAAGCACTAGCCGCCCTGAGTGATCCGCTCTTGGCCGCGCGCGCCACCGACATTCACGATGTAGGTTATCGCGTGCTACGTCTGCTCGTCAACTCCAAAGCCGCGGACGTACCCGCGTGGCCCGATCAGCCCGTGGTCGTCATCGGGCACGATCTGTCTCCATCGGATACCGCGGCGCTGCCGCGTGATCGCGTGCTGGGTTTCTGCACGGCGGGCGGCGGACCCACGGCGCACACCGCCATCATCGCGCGCGCCTTGGGCATTCCCGCCATCGTCGGCGCGGGCGAATCTGTCACGAGCATCGCCAACGGCACGATCGTCATCGTCGATGGACAGGCGGGCACGATCGTGGTTGAGCCGGACGAACCGACATTGACGCGCGCGCGTGAAGCGCAGCAACGCATCCAAGCGAAGCGCGCAGCCGATCAAGCCCGATCGGCTGATCCAGCGATCACGGTTGATGGTCATCAAGTGGAAATCGTGGCGAACATCGGCGGCGTGAAGGACGCGCAAAAAGCCAATGCGTCCGGCGCGGAAGGTGTAGGCTTGCTGCGCACGGAATTCCTGTTTCTCGAGCGCACCATCGCGCCCACCGAGCAAGAGCAGTTCGAAGTCTATCGTGATGTGGCGACCGCGCTTGAAAACAAGCCGGTGATCATTCGCACGCTCGATATTGGCGGGGACAAACCGCTGCCATACATTCAGATGTTGCACGAAGACAATCCCTTCCTCGGTGTGCGCGGCATCCGATTGTGCCTTGAACGCCCGCAGTTATTGCGCGAGCAACTCCGCGCGATCTTGAAGGCCAGTGAATTTGGTCGGCTGCGCATCATGTTCCCCATGGTGGCCGATCTATCGGAAGTGCGCGCAGCGCGCGCCATGATCGACGAGATTCGCGCCGAACTGTATCTGCCACCCATCGAGGTCGGCATCATGATCGAAGTGCCCGCCGCCGCATTGATGGCCGACGCCTTCGCGCCCGAAGTCGATTTCTTCTCGATCGGCACGAACGATCTCACTCAGTACACGCTGGCGATGGATCGCATGCATCCGACGTTGGCGACGAAGTCGGACGGTCTGCATCCCGCCGTGCTGCGACTGATCGCCAAGACGGTTGAAGCCGCGCATGCGAATGGCAAATGGGTGGGCATCTGCGGTGAGTTGGGCGCTGATCCGCACGCCGTGCCGATTCTGGTTGGCCTCGGCGTGGACGAGCTCAGCGTGAGTGTGCCGGCGATTGCGTCGGTGAAGGCGCAGGTACGGGCGTTGAATTTTGCGGACGCGCAGCAGTTGGCGCAGGCCACACTGAAGTGTCGCACGGCGGCTGAGGTAAGGGCTGAAGTCAAAGCATAGTTAACTTCTCCGAGGTTTAGCGCAGGCCACACTGCCCCATGAAGCGTTGCTGGCGCTTGATGGGGCAGTTGTGTTTTGTGAGGATGCGGGCTGGAGCGAAGAAAGCGATTGTATATATTGACGCAGTTACACGTTGTGCTATAGTCGCCAGTGTGTGATGGTTGGGCTTGTGACCGGGTGAAGTGTGTCGCGCATCCCCACGGGTTGATAGCGGAGGAGCGGCTCATGATGTGGAGTTCACTGTGATGATAGATTTATCCGATCAGCTTGTCGGAAGTCTTTTCCTGACGTCTACGCTCGCCTGGGGACTTGGGCTAGCTATAAGGATCATTTGCAATCCATCAAAAATTGATAAGGAAGTGATTAAACGCGATCCCAATTATTTGCAAATAACAGTCACAGGATCCTTGCGTTGGTTATTTGGATATATGCCTGTGACTGGGCCGGTATCGATGGTTGGAGCATCTTTTCAGTTGGCCGCTTTCTGGACAATTGGCATGACCGCTTTACTAAATCGGATATGGTCTGATGTTTTCCATATCCAATACTGGCTACCATTCGTGATATTTATGGTGATGATTTCGCTTGCGCGCATGTTTACGGCATGGCTATGGACCAAACAGAACAAGCGAAAAGAGGCAGATAGCCGCCATCGATTGGAAATCGACGGCAAGCGTTAGGAAGCCCGCGCCGTGGGCTTCTAGCCGATGGCGCGGCTGAGCAGCAAACACACAGCGTTCTCCGCCCGCGGGGACGCGGGGATCCTTGTTGGTCTCGACGTAGACGAACTCAGCGTCAGCGTGCCCGCGATTGCATCGGTGAAGGCGCAAGTGCGCGCCTTGAATTATGCGGACGCGCAACAGCTACCGCAGACTGCGCTGAAATGTGGCACTGCCGCCGACGTTCGATTACTGGCAAGCTTGTCAGCATGAGATAGGGTGCAATTGTCATCCACAGCATCGAAGTCTGATTGATTGCGCCACACGCCATCACCTGCCTCACATCGCAAATGGTGACGCGTGGCGCAAGTGTCGCTAAGTCGTAGCGCACTGCCATCTCTTTATACCACTAACCATACCAACAACTATGAATTCACAGTTACGCAGTTGATCAACAACTCGCCGACAATTTATAGCTTGTCGGCGGATGTAGTTGGAACGTATCGCTTGTCGATCAACGCCCACGACAACGCCGGAAACGTCGCAGTTTCGGCTGCCTAATTGATCAAGATCACCAGGCTGCGATGATCAGACTTCGCGATCCGGCGAGCAACAGGTGATCAACTTTGCTAGACTGGATCATTGACGCGCAGCCGATAGCCCACACCCGGCTCAGTCACGATGTACCGCGGTCGCGCCGGATCATGCTCGATTTTGCGGCGCAAATTACTGATGTTCACCCGCAGCATGTGCAGTTCTTCTTCGTAGCCCAGCCCCCACACCTGCCGCAGCAGTTGATGATGCGTCAACACTTTGCCAGCATCGGCCACCAACAAGCGCAAGAGATCGTATTCGGTCGGCGTAAGTTGTACTTCTTCACCTGCAACCGTCACAAGCCGCCGCGCCAGATCGACGCACAACTCACCGATCGTGACCACTGGCCCGTCGGCCGAGCGTGCCGCGTGACGCACCGCGGTTCGAATCCGCGCCAACAGTTCACCCACGCCAAACGGCTTGGTTAAATAATCATCGGCGCCCGCGTCCAAGGCCGCAATCTTATCCGTCTCGTGTTCGCGCACCGACAACACGATGATGGGCACAGCCGTCCATTCGCGTAAGCGGCGTGTGACTTCAATACCGTCCAAATCCGGCAAACCCAGATCGAGGATGATAACATCTGGTCGATCAGCGATCACCGCTTCAATCGCAGCCTGGCCGTTGATGGCTTCAAAAATAATGTAGTGATGTGCCGCGAGCGCGGTCCGCAGGAAACGTCGGATCGGCGCTTCGTCATCGACGACCAAGATTCGCAATTCGCCTTCACTCATGCTGCGCCTCGCGCCGTTGAGTCAGCGGCAAACCGATTGTCACGATCGTGCCACCACCCGATCGGTTTTCTGCGCCGATAAAACCGCCGTGCGCTTCGACGATGCCTTTGCAAATCGACAAGCCCAAGCCAGTGCCGCCCACGTTATCGGGATTCTGCACGCGATAAAACTTATCGAATACACGCGCCAGATCATCGCGTGGAATGCCTACACCCCGATCGGCCACGGCGATTTCCGCGAACGCGCCCGCGCACTTCACCGCGATCTCGATCGGTGCGGCGGGCGGTGAATATTTGATCGCATTATCGAGCACGTTGACCAACACCTGCACGATCAACACAAAATCCAGCGGGATGAGTGGCAGATCGGGCGCGGTCGTAATCGTCACGGACCGATCGACCGCGCGTTCACCCAATCGCTCCAAGGCCGATCCGATCACGTCCTGAATATCGCACAGCTCCTCTTTGATGCGCAGCGCCCCCGATTCCAGCCGCGTCATATCCAGCAGATTGCCCACCAACCGATTGAGCCGCTCGGCCTCACCGCGCGCCGTATCGACCAGATTGTGTCGCGCCGTTTCGTCCAACACCTCGTCGTCTTGCAAGCTGCTCAACGCGCCTGTGATCGAAACCAACGGCGTACGCAAATCGTGCGAGATGGAATTGAGCAGCGCGGTTTGAAGTTTCTCGGTCGCCTGCAAAACCTGCGTTTGCCGCGTCTGCTCGACCAATTGTGCGCGTTCGATCGCGACCGCGGCCTGGCTGGCATACACTTCCATCTGACGGCGCTGATCGGGCGTAAGGTGTTTGGTCGAATCGTGCGGCATGACGCCCAACACACCGATGACGCCGTGCGCGGTTTTCAGCGGCAAATAGCGCACTTTCGCGGCGGGCAGCGTATCGGTATCGCGGCCGGTCGGCTCGCCATGTTGATACGCCCACGTCGCCACCGCCAGTTCGCTATCATCGAGATGAATGTCGGGGCTGTGACCACTGATGGTTAGGTGTTGATTCTCCGGCAACAGCACCACCACTTCACGGCTGAAGTTTTCGCCGAGTTGTGTGACGATCTGGCTGATGATTTCGTCCAGGCTGCCCGCGGCGGCTAATGCGCTGCTAAATGCATACAGCGTAGCCGTTTGTGCTTCACGCTCGCGTGCAGTGTCGGCTTGTTCGCGCGAACGCGCGGCAAGGGTACTGATTACCAGGCTGACGATGAATAAACCCAAGAACGTCAACAAGTACTCGGTATCGGAGACGGCGAACGTCAACTGCGGCGGCACAAAGAAGAAGTCGAAAGCCAACACGCTCAAGAACGCCGCCAACAACGATGGTCCGCGCCCCAGATACAAGGCCGCGATCACAACGCTCGCCAAATAGATCATCACCAGATTGGTTGGCGCAGTCACGAATGATCGCGCCAATGCGCCGATGATGGTAGTCACACCAACTAGCAGGATCGCCTGCAAATATCGCCATAACGGTCGATGCGGCACCCACGCGCTGTTCGCCAGTGAGCGCGGCTCAGGTTCGACCTCGCTGCTGATTACATACACGTCGATGTTGCCGCTCTGCCGCAACAACTGATCGACGATCGAGCCGCGCAACAGATCGATCCAACGTGGCTGCGGAGAACGGCCAATGATCAACTTGGTGATGTTGTGCCGATGGGCATAAGCCAGCACCGCTTCGGGAACCGAGTTGCCGGGCAAGCTGCGCGTGCGTGCGCCGAGTTCTTCCGCTAGTCGCATCGTGCGTGCTAGTTGATCGCGCTCACCGGGCGACAACCGCGAAAAACCGGGCGTTTCGACGTTGAGCACGAACCACTCGGCGCCGAGTTGATCGGCCATGCGGCGCGCAGCGCGTACCAAGCGTTCGCTTAACGGATGAGCGCTCACACATACGAGAATGCGCTCGTTGGCCGGCCATGGACCAGGAATCGATCGGGTGCGCATGTAGTCGCGCATCTGATCGTCCACGCGTTTGGCGGTGCGCCGCAACGCCAGTTCACGCAGCGCCGTTAAATTTCCTTTGCGGAAAAATTCTTCAATCGCACGCGCCGCTTGCTGCGGCACATACACCTTGCCATCGCGTAGACGTTGCAACAATTCATCGGGCGGCAGATCGATCAGTTCGATCTCACTGGCTTCGTCGATAACCTTATCCGGCAGCGTCTCGCGCACGACGACACCGGTGATTTGCGCGACGACGTCGTTGAGGCTTTCGAGGTGTTGAATGTTGAGCGTCGTGAAGACATCGATGCCCGCGGCTAGTAATTCTTCGACATCCAAGTAGCGTTTGGGGTGACGCGACCCGGGCGCGTTGGTGTGAGCCAGTTCGTCCACCAACGCAAGTTGCGGCCGACGCGCCAATACCGCGTCAAGATTCATTTCCGGCAAACTGATGCCGCGATACTCAACGTGGTGCGACGGAATGATCTCGAGGCCAGCCAGCAGCGCATCCGTTTCCGAACGGCCATGTGTTTCGACATAAGCGACGACGAGATCAACGCCGGTAGTCTTTCGCACGCGCGCGGCTTCCAGCATGGCATACGTTTTGCCGACGCCCGCCGCGTAGCCAAGGAAAATCTTCAACTGACCGCGTGTCGTCCGCCGTTCATCGGCTTGAACGCGGGCCAGTAATTCGTCGGGGTTGGGGCGATGATCGATCATGGCAGTATGAGTAGGGGCGACGCATTCGCACAAAACAACCTGTTTGATCTTCGACCTGCCGCGTCCAGCAAGCCAATCAAACCAGCGCCAATGGCGAATGTTTCGCCCTAATAGTAATTATTCTAGCACCCATTCACGTCGCAGGCACAAGCAACCGCTCCAATGCATTAGCGGTCTGTGTAGCGAAATTTTGAATCAATCGATTATCGGCCGAGGGCAGCGGCACTCGCCCACGCCACAGGTGAACTTCGCCGATCAAACTCCGCGCCGAAAGGAGCGGCACAATCAGATCGGGTTGGCGCGTTTCCGAGCGAGCCAGTGGCATCTGAACGGTTGTGCCGCTGGTTTGATCCGCCGCTTGCACGCTCACGCTCACGAGTTCGGCTTGATAGAGTTGCTGCAAATAACGGGCTAACGCCCGCGCCGCTGCTTCAGTCGTGCGCGCTGTCGATAGCATGGTGCTCAATTCATACATGAACAGCGCTTCGCGTTCACGCCGACGAGCCAGCGACAGACCATATTGAATCCGCCCCACCACGACGAGTGCGACCACCAAGAAGATGATCAGCAACAGCCAGCCTTCTAGTCGACCCACGACGAATGTGAAGAAGGGCGGGATGAAAAAGAAATTGAAGCACAGAAAAGCGATGACAGCCGCCATCGCGCCCGGCCCCGAGCCCCAACGCGTCGTGCTCCAACTGATCGGCACGAGATAGACCAACGCGATGACACCTTCACCCAGTGTGTCGCGCCCAATCGCAAACATGACAGCGGTCGTGGCCAGCACGACAAACGTCGCTTCGATGCATTCGACAAACATCTCAATCGTGAATGTCAGTTTCGGGATCTTCATAACAGGCCTCGTTTACGATTTACTCCGCGCATCCAGCGCCAAATTCAATTCCAACACGTTGACGCGCGGCTCACCAAGCAATCCCAAATCGCGACCTTGCGTGTGCTGATCGATCAGCTGCTGCACCACCGCCGGATCAAGCCCGCGGGCACGCGCCACTCGATCGAGTTGGTAAGCGGCCGCCGCGGGGCTGATGTGCGGATCGAGGCCGCTGCCAGATGCCGTAACCAGATCGACTGGGATTGGCTTGGTATTCGTCGGATCAGCTTTCTTAAGCGCATCAATCCGCGCTTGCACCATCGTCAATAAGGCGGGATTTAGCGGGCCGTAATTCGAGCCGGATGAGGCTGTCAGATTTTCGGCATTGAACGCGTTGTACGGATATGTGCCCGTCGCCGAGAGCCGTCCCCAGAAGTACTTAGGATCATCGAACGCCTGGCCGATCAATGCCGAGCCGACGAGCTGTCCATTCTGAACGATCAAACTGCCATTGGCCTGACGCGGAAAAATCAGTTGTGCGATGCCGGTAACCAGCAACGGATAGATCAAGCCCGTTAAGAGTGTAAGTAGTGCCAGCGAAACAAGCGCCGGTCGAAGTTGAGCACGCATGTTATTCTCCGTCCGTCTTGCTAGCTTCATTGCCCCACGTGGTTGCGAGCAAACGATCGACAACTTGCAAACGCGCCGGTGGCGTGCGCTTCAACCGCCATCGCTTGGGCCACACGCGCCGATTGACCACCGCGGCTCCAACGGTTGACCAGGCGATGAAACTCACCAGCACCAAGCCAACGGAAGCCTGCTGCCAAACATCGGGCAGATTGAGAAACGGCTCGACGAGCACAAACACCATTAACCCGACGACCACCAATATCAACGCAATCGTTAATAACGCCCGGCCTAACTGAGCCATGTTTCCTCCTACACTAATCGCAGCGCGACCAGTACCATATCGATGAGTTTGATTCCAATGAAGGGCGCGATGATGCCGCCCAACCCGTAGATCAACAGGTGATCGCGCAGTACCTGCGCTGCGCCGACAGGCCGATAGCGCACGCCGCGCAGTGCCAGCGGAATCAACGCCACGATGATCAGCGCGTTGAAGATCACTGCCGACAAGATCGCGCTTTGCGGCGTCGCCAGCCCCATGATGTTCAATTTATTGAGCACGGGATACGTCGTCGCAAAGGCCGCCGGAATGATGGCGAAATACTTTGCGATATCATTAGCGATACTGAACGTCGTCAACGCGCCGCGCGTCATCAGCAACTGCTTACCGATCTCCACCACTTCGATCAACTTGGTCGGATTGGAATCGAGATCGACCATGTTGCCCGCTTCCTTCGCGGCTTGCGTGCCCGTATTCATCGCGACCGCCACATCAGCTTGCGCCAGCGCGGGCGCATCGTTCGTGCCGTCGCCCGTCATCGCCACCAAACGTCCGCCGGTCTGATATTCGCGGATCAATTTGAGTTTCGCTTCGGGCGTGGCCTGCGCCAGAAAATCATCCACACCTGCTTCGGCAATCGCCGTCGCCGTCAATGGATTGTCGCCGGTGATCATCACCGTCTTGATGCCCATCTTGCGCAGGTGCGCGAAGCGTTCTTTGATGCCGCCCTTCACGATGTCCTTAAGTTGAATCACGCCCAATACTTTAGAACTATCCGCGACGACTAATGGCGTGCCACCTGTCTTGGCGATTTGTTCGACGCTGGTTCGCACCGTCGCCGGAAAACTCCCGCCTTGTTGCGACACATATAACTCGATCGCATCCGCCGCGCCCTTGCGGATCTGCCGCCCGTCGAAGTTCACGCCACTCATGCGCGTCTGCGCGGTGAAGGGCACGAACGTCGCGCCTAAGCCATGAATATCACGCTCGCGCAAACGATATTGATCTTTCGCCAGCACGACGATGCTGCGACCTTCGGGGGTTTCATCCGACAACGACGCCAGTTGAGCGGCATCGGCCAGCGCTTCGGGCGAGATGCCATCGGCCGGGATAAAGGCCGTCGCCTGTCGATTGCCCAACGTGATCGTGCCAGTCTTATCGAGCAGCAGCACATCGACATCACCCGCCGCTTCGACCGCGCGCCCCGACATCGCGATCACGTTGGCCTGGATCATGCGGTCCATGCCCGCAATCCCGATCGCGCTCAGCAGCCCGCCGATCGTCGTTGGAATCAGACACACGAGCAATGCGACTAACACGGTTACCGTCACGGGTGTCCCTTGGCCTGCGGCGCGCACGCTGTACAGCGAGAACGGCAGCAGCGTTACTGTCGCCAGCAGGAAGATGATGGTCAACGATGCCAGTAAGATATTCAGCGCGATTTCGTTAGGGGTCTTTTGCCGCTTCGCGCCCTCGACCATGCCGATCATGCGATCGAGAAATGTCTCGCCGGGATTGGCCGTGATGCGCACCACCAACCAATCGGATAATACGCGCGTGCTCCCCGTCACTGCCGATCGATCGCCGCCGCTTTCACGGATCACCGGCGCGCTTTCGCCCGTGATCGCGCTCTCATCCACCGACGCCACGCCTTCGATCACTTCGCCGTCGCCGGGGATGAAATCGCCTGCTTCGACCAGCACCACATCGCCTTTGCGCAGCGTGCCCGCCGACACAATCGTCGAGTGGCCGTTGCGATGCGGCTCGGCCAGTTTCTTCGCGTTGATGTCGCGCCGTGCCTTGCGCAAGGTATCGGCTTGTGCTTTGCCGCGGCCTTCGGCCATCGCCTCGGCGAAGTTGGCGAACAGCACTGTGAACCACAGCCATAGCGATACCGCCAGGATAAAACCAGCGGGCGCTTCGCCCTGCCCCAATGCCGCTTGAATGAACAGACCCGTGGTCAACACGCTGCCGACCAATACGACGAACATCACCGGATTGCGTACCTGCACGCGCGGATTCAGTTTCTTAAACGCATCGATAATCGCACGGCGCACAATGGCCGGATCAAACAGCGGCCGAGATTTGGTATGAGTGTGGACAGTCATGATGTTTCCTCGTTAATGCGCATTCATCATTAACTGCTCGACGATCGGACCGAGTGCCAGCGCCGGAATGAACGTCAACGCGCCGACCAGCAGCACCACGCCAATCAACATCGCGATGAACAAAGGCGTGTGCGTGGGCAGTGTGCCGGAACCTGCGGGTACGATCTTCTTAGCGGCCAACGAACCTGCGATCGCTAACGTCGGAATCGCGATCCAGTATCGCCCGATCAACATCGCCAGCCCCAACGCGACGTTATAAAACGGGGTATTCGCGCCGAGTCCGGCAAACGCGCTGCCATTGTTGTTGCCGGCCGAAGTGAACGCATACAACACTTCGCTGAAGCCATGTGGCGCAGGCGTTGTATTGAAGATGGTCGACGTGCCGCCGGGCGTCAACACACCGATCGCCGTGCCGACCAGTACCGTGATCGGCATCACCAGAATGGCAATCGACGCCATCTTCATCTCATAGGCTTCGATCTTTTTGCCCAGATATTCAGGCGTGCGCCCCACCATCAAGCCCGCGATGAATACCGCAATGATGGCGAAGATCAACATGCCATACAAGCCGGAACCCACGCCGCCAAAGATCACCTCGCCCATCTGGATGTTGAACAGCGCCACAAACCCGCCCAGCGGCATGTACGAATCGTGCATCGAGTTGACCGAACCGTTTGACGCCAGAGTAGTCGCCGTCGCCCAAATCGCCGAGTTAACGATGCCGTTGCGCGTTTCTTTGCCTTCCATGTTGCCGCCCGCTTGCATTTCACTGGCGGTTTGATCGATGCCCAACGGCGTGAAGGCGGGATTGCCGTTCTGCTCGGCCAGCACGGCAATGCCCAGCATCACCACAAACACGATCGTCATCGCGGCGAACACGGCCCAACCTTGCCGCGTATCTTTCACCATCTTGCCGAAGGTGTAACACAGCGCCGCCGGGATCACCAGAATCGACAGCATTTCCAGCCAATTCGACACCGGCGTAGGATTCTCAAACGGATGCGCCGAGTTGGCGTTGAAGAAGCCACCGCCATTGGTGCCTAACTGCTTGATGGCAATCTGCGAAGCCGCCGGTCCCATCGGCAACACTTGCGTCGTCACTGCCGCACCATTGCCATCCATAGTCGATTGTAGTAAGGACACAGGTTGATAGCCGTTGAAATTCTGGATGACGCCCTGCGACACCAACACAATCGCCAGGATGAGCGACAGCGGCAGCAAGATGTACAACGTCGATCGCACGAGATCGACCCAGAAGTTGCCGATCGTTTGCGCGGACTTGCGCGCAAGTCCGCGAATCAACGCCACGACGATGGCCATGCCCGTCGCCGCCGACACGAAGTTCTGTACGGTCAACGCCAGCATCTGTGTCAGGTAACTCATTGTCGTCTCGCCGCTGTAGCCTTGCCAGTTGGTATTCGTAGCAAAACTCACCGCCGTGTTGAATGACGAATCAGGCGAGATCGCCCCCAACCCTTGCGGATTCAACGGCAAGCCCGCTTGGACGCGCTGCACAACATACACGACCAGCAGGCCGAACAGATTGAAGATCAGCAGCGCGACTGTATAGGTCTTCCAGTTCATCTCGACCTTGGGCTGAATTCCGCTGACGCGATAGATCAGCCGCTCGATCGGACCAATGATCCGATCGAGAAAGGTGGATTCACCCTCGTAGACGCGGGCCATATACGCACCCAACGGCTTCGCCAGCGCGATCAGCACGACGACATACAAAACTAATTGAAACACGCCATTCACCGTCATTAGAATTTCTCCGGCTTAAGCAAGGCCACAAACAGATACGCCAGTAAACCCAGCGCGATCAAACCGCCGATGAGATACAACGCCGTCATGCTTCCCCCTAAAGTCTTTCACACAATTTGACCAGACCATACGACAAGCCGAAGAACAGCACCGCTAAGCCCACAAAGACGAAGTCCATCATTGCCTCCTCAACATCTAAAGATTATCTTAGCCAGATTCGAGTCAAGCCGGGGACAAGATTGAGGCCACAGAGGTCAAGAATTCATCAAGACGCAGCGCGGGGTGCAGATCACTCATAAAGAAACCGCCACATCCCGAAAACGAATTCGAAATGTGGCGGCAAGTTGACGGACCGATTGAGATCGCCAGTTAGGTGTTCGTCTTGGGTGCTGGTGGAGTTGGGAAATTTCGTTCCAAATCCGTCGGTTGAGCCGTTTGTTTCGGCGCGCCACCCAAGCGCGGTTCGGTCGCTTGATCAGCGATGAACTGATCGATGAACGACGGCGCATCTGGATGATCGACATGTAAGGCGTGGTTGTAGTCACCCGCCACGATCGGTACTTCGTAGCGGACCGGTCGTCGAATCCCAAACAGCGCCCAGAACTTGGAAATGCCCACCAGCAGCGAGTAGCGATACTCTTGCATCTTCAGCGACTGCCATTCGACGATGGACGCCATCGAGCCACGAATACGCGCCTTGTCCCGCACAATGCGTTGAATGGCCTTGGGGTTGCGATAGCCCAACGGCGAGAGCAGCAGCAAGTGCGCCGAGATGATCAGCGTCGACATCGTGATCAGCCGAATCCAGCCGCCTTCTTCCCACTTGCCGACGATCTGGCCGACGAAGACGATGGCCGACAAAGCGGCGGCCAAACCCGCACCAAAAGCGCCCCAGCGGCGTTTGCTGCCGGTATAGTTTTGCAAAAAATGCTGCCGAATCGCCAAGCCCATGACGGCAATCGGCAGGAACACGCCGACACCGTAAAATGGCGCAGCCAACGTTGTCTCGCCATGAACCAACAACATGATGATTACGGAGGCCCCAAAGGCTACCGTGACCGATCGGGTGAAGGTGCCGCGCGGATCGCGATATACGATGAACTCTGGGATTTCCCCGATCGCTACGTCGCGCCATTCAGTGGCTTGCGCGTCCTGAAAAGCCGTCATCGAGGCCGCGGCCAGCAACGCCACCGCCAGGAATTGATACGCCCAGAACAGGATGTCGCCGCCTTGAATTTGACTGAAGCCAATGAAGGCCAGATTACCGACGAGTGTGCGGCCCAGTGTACCGTCGAACACATCGAAGCGGATCGAGAAGATCGTCAGGAACAATGTAGTCAGGCCGCCGTAAAACAGGAACGATGTCTGCACAAAGCGCCCAATACCCGACTTGCCACTGTAAAATTCCCAGACCTTGTTTAGTTTGGGCAGATGCTGCTTGCCCCACTTGACCAGCTTCACATCTTCGTCAATCACAAACTGAATACCATTCGACATGGCTTCAAGGCCGGACAACGCCACCATGCCTTTCATCGAAGCAGTCAGCAAGTGCATAAGGGCCGTACCCAAGTTAGCAACGGGCTGCGGAACTTCGCTGACCGGCACGGCGGGCACGCCGTTGAAATGCGCGGCCAACAAACCAATCATCATCGTGACGGTCATGAAGCCAAAGACCCCCAGGCCGACGAACACAATGCGCGACGATTCGCCGCGTCCACGAATGGTGAGGTACCATGTCACCGCGGCTAGCAACGCGCCGATGAGGAAGTGCCAGATCCAATCGGTGTTGTATTGACCCAATACCGACAGCAACTGATCGCTGCCCGATAGGGCCGAGACGACGATCGTAAGCACGTAGTCTTCCAACAACGTTACAGCCACGATCAAACTGAGGGTCGGTTTCAAGTACCGCATCGAAGCTGTGTACGACCCACCGCCTTCGTTGAACGGCCCCAACGAAAACATATACAACGCGCCAAACGCGAAGTTCGCCAGAGCGATCACAGCGACGGCAATGTAGGCGTATTTCTGCAGACCATACGGATGCAGTGCGCTCATCAACTCGCCCGTTCCATAATAGAACGACGTAAAGTAGTCGACGCCAAACAACGCGACCGCAGCTGCCAATCCGATCTGTCCAGCGCCATGCACGTGCGCGTGCTCTTTGCTTTCGCGCGGCGCAAACTTGATCGCCAGAAAAACCGCTACCGCCAATAGAATCACTGATAACATATTGAGCCCCTAATTCCCGATTGCTAATGTCCAGCCTCAAAGGCTTCGCCCAACATTTTCAACTCAGCCAACAGGTGTTTGCGCGTCGAAGCGCTGAGGCGCGTGTCTTCGCTGACTTTGGCTTGTTCATCCAGCACCGCCCGCACCACAAACGCCGGCACAAACATGATGCGGCCCGCCGGAATCACTTCGAAGTTATCCAGTTCCAGGGCCAGCGTTTGATCATCGAAGTACGGCAGGCTCAAACTCAAGCCGCGATTCAGTTCGTGCTGTTCGGCCCGCTGCTTGATCGTCGCGATCACGTCGAGCGTTTCACGGCGCGCCAGCGCCCGCCCTTGATTGATGAGCTGGCCCAACATGCCATAACGCTTTTGCTGATATTCGTCGTCGGCTACGATGTACGGTGCCAGCGACAATGCCATGTGCAGCACTTCCATAAAACGCTGCATCGACGCGAGATGCGCTTCGGCTTCTTTGATCGAATTCACCAACAGTCGATCGCCGCCATCCAGCGCCACCCATTGCGGCAGATAGAACTGCCGTGCATAAGCCACATACGGCACGAGCAACTCACCACGACTTGCGTCGTCAGCCCCTTCTTCGGCAATCGCATCAGTTGCTGCCGTAATCGCTGAGGCGGGTTCGAATTGTTTTTCGATCGGAATTGATGGAATGAACTCGTCGTCTGCGGCTTGATAGATCACCGAGCGGCCCGTGGGCAGCAGGTTGTACACCAGATGATGGGCGACGGCGTACCGTAGCAGTTGGCCGCTGAGACGCAGTTCTCGATTGGGCGATTGCTCCAGTTCGCTCAGTCGCTGACGCACGGCCTTATACAATTCAACTTTCGACAACCGATCGAACAACCCGGCCCCACCGATCGACTGTTCGCGCTGATCGGTTGGCACAGCGATCGGCCGCGCATCGCTGCCAGGACCGATGACGCGATCGGGCAGCGTAAAACGCACCTGCGGCAGTTTCTGCAGCATCGCGTCCGCCAGCAATCGAGCCTGCGCTTCGACAAAGCGCTGCGTCAACGGCGGCTGCATCTGAAACAAAGTCTGTGCTGTTTCAGAGTCTTGCCGCAAATGGCTCGCCACATTAGCTACAGGCGATGTGGCTTCAGCAACCATCTTCTGCATACTTTCTCCTTAATGAACTCGATTGACCCACAGCCAGATCACGCTAAACTCGACCACGACTGACAGCGCCAGCAGCGCCGTTCTGGCGGCCGTCTGCCCGAGCTGCACGGTGGCCCACATCTGCAATTCCATGAAAGCCATCACCATCGCAAACGGCGCGGCTTCACGCAGCAGCGGCCAGACCGCGCGGCGCGACTGAGTCTGCTCCACGCTGATGCCATCCAGCACTTGCACATTCCCCTCGAATTCAGCGGCGAGCAATTCGCCAAGTGGCTGTGCCGCTCGACCGAAACGGCGCAGGGTGTGTTCGGCCAAACATACGATGGCATCGCCAGAACGATAAAGTGAGCGCAGCACCTTAAGCCACTGGGCGTGAAAGACGACCTGAGTCGCCACCTGCAGGCGAGCGTCACGCGTCATAGCCGCTAACACAGCGAGTGTGCGCCGCACGTAAGCGTCTTCGTCAGGATCACGCGCCACTGCTATATACAGGACATCGCTGCGGCTTTTGAGCGCCGTCGTCCAAACATGCCGCGCCAGCATGGCCTCGTAAATGTCATGCGGCGGGACAAGTACGATCAGCCGCTTAGTCAAAGCCGACGCTGGCTTGGCGGCACTATTGACGGTCGATGGTAGAACGGGCGAGATTGACAATTTGGCCTCAATGATGATCTATTCTCAGTAATCCAGCTGCTCGATTGGCCTCACGGTTCGAAATCGGCTCACTCTTTCAGCCGGGCAGATTCATTGTAAGGAGTTCCGTGTCAAAGACGGGTCAAGAGTCAACGGCCGGACATCAAAATTTCATCAAGATGAAGCGAAACCTGTGAGGCAGGAAGGCAGGGCCGCGCAGCGCAATAGTAATAATCGGATAACGATGAGATTGCGGAGGCGCGCGGAGAGAATAACGGCGGCGCGTAAACGTGTTACTATTAAACGCCGTCGTCGATCGGATTCGGTGACAACGCTTCCGCCTGGATTGTATGTTGAACCTAAAGATGCAGTACAATCCATGTTAGCTGAGAATAGGTCCGTGCCAATATGACCGACAATACTCGCCCCGCCCCCGACCCGCTGCTGGTCGCCATCAACAAAGAAGAGTCCAAGCCCAAGCGTGGTCATCTGATAATTTTCTTCGGTATGGCGGCGGGCGTAGGCAAAACTTACGCGATGTTGGAAGCGGCTGTACAGCGCCAGGCCGATAAGGTCGATGTCGTCATCGGCTACGTTGAGACGCATGGCCGGGCTGAGACCGAAGCCCTGGCAGCCAATCTGCCGCTCGTCGCACCGCAGAAGTTGGATTATCGCGGCGCTCAATTTGACGAGATGGACCTCGACGCGATTCTGGCGCGTCACCCACAATTGGTCTTAGTGGACGAACTGGCGCACACCAACAGCCCCGGCGCGCGCCATCCCAAACGCTATCAAGATGTGTTGGAGCTACTGGACGCAGGCATTGACGTCTATACAACGCTCAACGTTCAGCACCTCGAAAGCCGCGCCGACACCGTCCATCAGATCACCGGCATCGTCGTCAATGAAACCGTCCCCGACTCAGTCCTGGAACTGGCCGACGAGATCGAACTGATCGATCTCGTGCCGGAAGAGTTGCAAAAGCGCCTCGCCGAAGGCAAGGTCTATCTCGGCGAGCGAGCCGATGCAGCGGCGCGCAATTTTTTCCGCACAGGTAACCTTACGGCCCTGCGCGAAATGGCGCTGCGCTTCACCGCCGAGCGCGTCAATCATCAACTTCAGGATTACATGCAGGTCAAACAGATCGCCGGGCCGTGGAAATCGGGCGAGCGCCTGATGGTGGCAATCAGTCCCAGCACCTTATCCGAACGGCTGGTGCGTTGGACACGCCGCATGGCCTACAACCTGGAAGCATCCTGGGTGGCGGTGTATGTCGAAACGCCGCAGGTCTTGTCGCCTGAAGATCAGGCGCGGTTGGTGCGCAATCTCGCATTGGCGCGCGAATTAGGCGGCGAGGTCGTGACCACCGCCAGCGATGACGTGATAGACGCGCTGTTGCGCATCGCTCGCCAGCGCAACATCACGCAGATCGTGGTAGGCAAACCTGCCCGCGCCCGGTTGCGCGAACTGCTGACCGGTGGCACGCTAGTCAATCGCTTGATCCGTCAAAGCGGCAATATTGACGTGTACGTAGTTAGAGGCGATGAGACTGAATCAACAGGGCGACCGCCCATCGCCGTCCGGCCCGTGTTGCATTCCAATGTCAAGCAATACGCCACCGCCCTGTTGGTTGTGACTGGCGTGACTGGCCTCAATTTGCTGGCCACGCAGGTGATCAACTATCACGCCGTGGCGTTGGTCTATTTATTCGTCGTGTTATTGATTGGCCAGTTTATGGGGCGCGGCCCAGTGCTGGTCGCCGCGGCGCTGAGTGCTTTGCTGTGGAACTTCCTCTTTATCCCGCCACAGTTGACCATCTCGATTTCGGCCTTCGACGATGTGTTGATGTTTGGCATGTACTTCATCGTCGCGTTGGCCACGGGGCAACTCACTGCGCGCTTGCGCAGCCAGGAACGTGCGGTGCTGCATCGCGAAGAACGTGCCACCGCGCTCTATCTCTTGACGCGCGAAGTAGCCAGCGCGGTAACCATGGACGATGTGCTGGAAACGGCGGTCGATCAGATCGGGCGCGTGTTTGACGCGCAGGTTGCGATCGTACTCGCCAACCCGATCGGCCAACTCGCAATCGAGCCCCATTCCGCGTCGACATTGACACTGACCGATAAGGAACGCAATGTAGCGCTGTGGTCATTCATGAATCGCAAACCGGCCGGCCGTTTCACCGATACGTTAACGCTGGCCGATGCGCATTATCTGCCACTGCTGGCCCCCGGCGGCATCGTAGGTGTGATGGGCGTGCGGACGCGGCAAACCGCCCCGTTATCGATCGAGCAGGAAGAACTGCTGGAGACTTTTGCCAGTCAAGTCGCGTTGTCAATCGAACGCGAGATGCTGGACGAAGCCGCCGAACGATCTAAGGTCCTAGCTGAATCGGAACGGCTCTACAAAACGCTGCTCAACTCGATTTCGCATGAACTGCGCACCCCCATCGCCGCGATTACGGGTGCGGCTAGCAGTTTACTGGAGCCGAATGCTGGCGATCGCGCCGAGACCCGCACTGTGCTCGTCGGCGAGATTCAGACCGCTGCCGATCGGTTAAACCGCCTGGTCGAAAACCTACTCGATATGACGCGGCTTGAATCCGGCTTGCTGAAGATCAAACAGGACTGGTGCGACGTCAGCGACCTGATCAACGTGACGGTCGAGCGTCTGAAGTCGCCACTGGCCAGGCATGACGTGCGCATCGATATCGCGCCGAATCTGCCGCTGGTCAAAATGGATTTTGTTTTGATGGAGCAGGCGCTGACAAATTTGCTGCACAACGCCGTCACATACACGCCGCCGGGCACACACGTGCACGTCACAGCGAAGCTCGACGGTGCTAACCTGATGATTATCGTAGCGGATCAAGGGCCAGGCTTGCCGCCGGAATCGGTCGAGCGGGTGTTTGACAAGTTCTATCGTGGCCCGCGGGCGCGCGCTGGCGGCGTGGGGCTGGGCCTGTCAATCACCCGGGGATTGATCGAAGCGCATGGCGGCACCATCACGGCTGAGAATCGCGTTAGCGGCGGCGCGCAGTTTACGTTGCGTTTGCCGCTCGCAACACCACCCGCTTCGCCAGAGGAGCCAATCGGATGAGTGATGGACCCAACGTCCTAGTCATCGACGACGAAGTGCAAATTCGGCGTTTCTTGCGCATCAGCCTGGAAGCCAATCAATATCATGTGCGCGAAGCGTTTACGGGGCAAGAAGGTCTGGAGCAAGCGGCGCTGCAGCGACCCGATATTGTGATCCTCGATTTAGGCCTGCCGGATTTGGACGGGCTGGAAGTGTTGAAGCGGCTGCGCGAGTGGAGCCGTGTGCCCGTCATCGTTTTGTCGGTGCGTGATGCAGATTCAGACAAGATTGCGATGCTGGATGCCGGTGCGGATGATTATCTAACGAAACCTTTCAGCGTCGGCGAACTGCTGGCGCGCGTGCGCGTGGCGTTGCGTCATATTCAACCCGTGACCGATGCGTCTATTTTTCAAGCTGGCGCATTGAAAGTCGATCTGGCACGCCGGGTGGTCACGGTGAATGACGAAGCCGTGCGCTTGACGGCAACCGAGTATGCGTTTCTGCGGCTGATGATTCAAAATGCAGGCAAGGTGTTGACGCACCGCCAAATTTTGCGCGAGGTCTGGGGACCACAGTATATCGATGAGACGCATTATCTGCGCGTCTATGCCGCTCAACTACGCCGCAAATTGGAAATGGATCCGGCTCATCCACAGTTGTTGTTGACCGAACCAGGGGTGGGTTATCGTTTTGCGCCCGGTGATTGGGTAGCCCGTGACGAATAAGATCGCCGTCTCTATTGTTTCCACATCAACGCATTGTTTTGTCTCCTTATCCTGCAGCTCATTTGCACAAAACACTTGAATCGGGCATAATCAGCCCGATGGCTTCACACACCGAAGAAACATCCACACCCATCGACAACACACCGCCGACCATTGTTTATCGCGCAATCACGCTGCGGGTTGATCTGCGTGTATTGGCGGCCATCGGCGGCGCGTTGATCGTCGTAGGTGCGTTGCTGCCGTGGGTGACGCCTACCTTCGAGCCATTCCTGCGCGCACTGCGCGGCGCGACTGTTGGTGGTTGGCCATTAATCGCGATCGGGGTCGTGGCGATCGTGATCTTGTTTCTGCCGCGCTTTCGCACCCCGCGCGTCAGCATCGGCGTGGCGACGCTGGGCCTGGTCGCGGGTGTGCTCGCCTTGAACAGCGTGCTGAACACGTTGGCCGTGCGTGATGCCCTCGTCGGCGATCAATCGATCTCGTCGTGGTCGGGCATCGGCCTAGGGGTGTATTTGACGCTGGCCGGCTCGATCATTGCGATTCTGGCCGGGCTGGCGCCGCAGCCCGCTTATGGCGAAGTGTCGCGTGTTGAGATTCGCCTGTGGCAACCGTCGGTGGCTATCTTTGGTTCGCTGCTGGTCCTATTCGTGTTGGGGGCGCTGGGGCTGGGTTGGACCATTGGCAATAGCGGCCCTGGTCGCGCCACACCCACGCCGCAGGCCTTTGATGCGGGCATTTTGGCGACGCCGCTGATCAACGCACAAGTCAACCCTTTAATTACCGGCACGCCTGAAATCACCCCAACTCAATCTGCACCCGCTCCGCTATTGCCGACACCGACCGCGCAAATCGTGCCGCAACTGCCGTCGCCCACTCACACGCCGCCGGTGCTCGAACCGACTGCAACCTGGACGCCAGTACCGACGGTGACGTCTACGCCCAGCCCGACGCCAACGCAGCAGCAGTCGCCGCTTACAACGCCGACCATCACCTCCACGCCCACGACCACACCGACACCTACGACCACGGCCACGCCCACACCCACGCCGACGCCGACGTCGGCCAGTTGATCATCGCCACGGAAAGAGGGCGCATGTCATACGCTGAACGGCTGCGCGCGGCTCTGACTGAATTTGATCGGACGTTGCTGGCTCATGTCGCTGAGGCGGCCGTACGCTTAAGCGCCGTGCCGTATTTAGTGGGCGGGCCTGTGCGCGATTGTTTACTGGGCGGCACGATTGTCGATCTGGACGTGGCGATCGAAGGTGAAGCGATTGCGGTGGCGCGTCAACTGGCGCGCGACTTGAACGGCGAATTTGAGCCGCACGATCGTTTTGGCACGGCGACCGTGCAGTTGCCAACCCGATCGCTCGATCTGGCGATGACGCGCACCGAGACCTATGCGCGGCCCGGCGCTCTGCCCGATGTCACTCGCGGCACGATCGAGACGGATCTGATCCGGCGCGATTTCACGATTAATGCGCTGGCTCTGCGCTTGGACGCCGATCACTTTGGCGAACTCGTCGATAAGCACGGCGGTGAACGCGACCTGCACGAACGCGTACTGCGCGTGCTGCATTCGCAGAGTTTCAGCGACGATCCGACGCGGCTGTTTCGCGCTGCGCGCTTTGAACAGCGTTTCGATTTTTCGATCGCGTCAACGACGCTGCAACTGATCCCGGCCGCGCTGCCTGTGCTCGATGCGATCAGCGGCGATCGACTGCGGCACGAGTTTGAGTTGATCTTTCGTGAAGCGCGGCCGATTAAAGCACTGACGCGGTTGAACGAGTGGCGCGTGCTGCACCAGATCGATCCGGCCTTGAGGATCGACGATGCGATTGCGGCACGATTCGCGACACAGATTGGCCCGCTGGATTCATTCACTGGATGGGCGTGGATGTTAGCGCAGTTGCCAATCACCGAACTGCGCCGTATTACGACGCGCTTGAACTTGCTGCGGGATGACGCGCGCGATCTGGAAGCGCTGCACAATCTGTGGGCCGCCGCAGAACCGATCGGGCAGGCGACGAAACGCAGCGCGATCTATCACCAGTTGGAGCGGTATCCCGATCGGGTGTTAGGCGCGGCGTTGACGCTGATTGATGATCGCGCCGTTTGTAGTAACATAGAGCTGTTTCGCCGTGAACTGCACGACATTACGCCCGCACTAAACGGCTCCGATTTGATCACGTTGGGTCAAGCGGCTGGTCCGGCGTTAGGCCGTTTGTTGGAGAAGTTGCGCGACGCGCGGCTGGACGGGCAAGTGCAGGCTCGCGCCGAAGAAGAACGTTATGCGCGACAGATCATCGCGCGCGGGAATGATGACGATGGGGCTTAAACGCGAAGTACTGCGCGGCCAACCGTGGCACATGGGCGAACACGAGATCGTGCCGGAAGCCACGCTGTGGTGGTGGCAGCGCAAAGACGTTACACTGACGCAAAAGCAAAACACGACGGGCTTTGGCCTACGTTGGGCGTGGGCGCGACCGACGGCGTTGTTGGATCGCGCACCGGATCGGACGTATCGCGTGCCCGTGATCGATCGGAATCGGCAGTTGGAAACGTGGCTGTTGATCGCGGCCTTGCTGTTGCCGATCGTGCTCAATGCCGTCGTGGCTTTGTTGCGTCCAGCGCAGCACAAATCAGATTTGTAGCGAACTTAGGCGGAGGTCGTTGGATGTCTGAAGCAGTGTCACAATCAGCTGTAGAACAAGGGATCAATCGTTTCTTCGATGCGTTCGAGCAGGCGCAGCAAGCTGTCTCGATCAACAACGTCTATGGTCAGCCGGTGACGCAAGGTGAAACCATGATCGTGCCCATCGCCAGTGTCTCGCAACTGATCGGTGCGGGCGGTGGAATTGGGTCTGATACCAAGACCGAGACCGAACGCGACGAAGGCGTGGGCGGTGGCGGCGGCGGCGCGATCGGTGCGCGCCCGATCGCGTTTGCGGAAATCGACGCGCAGGGTGTGAAGATTCATCCGATCGTGGACGAGAATCGCGCGTTGGCGGTGAGTCTGGCCTTTGCGGCGTGGGCCGTCTTCTGGACGGCGCGCACGCTGGTGAAAATCTTCAAGCCGATTGAGCGCTGATCGACGATCATGCGGGCGCGTTCGCTGAATTGGGGTCGAATAGTTTTTAGTGTGCTGGTGATCACACTGGGGCTGGTGTTGGCCAGCGAGTCCGCCCGGAGCGTGCCGCCCCTCGTGCGCACCTACTGGCCCGCCGTATTGATCGTGTGGGGCATCGGCTTGTTGATCGTGCGGCTGCGCTCACGCGAGGATTTGTGGGCGGGCATGGATTACGGCACAGGGCTGTACGTGATCCGGCATCGGCGGCGGCGACCGGGCTTGTGGCTGCCGGGGTTGATCTTGATCGTGCTGGGCGTGCTGTTTCTGATCGCCAATCTCGATCCAACGTCCGGCATCTGGTTTGGGCCGCTGGTTTTATTGGCGCTGGGCGTGATCTGGCTAGTCAGCAGTTTCGGTCCGCCGCCACGGAAAGATTTTTAGAGTTCAAGGATTGGGCTCAGGGATTGGGAATTAGTACTCCAACTTCCAACTTCTAGCATCCAACTTCCAAGTTTGAGGAGACAAGCATGTCGTGTGAATTAGGGCTGCAGCCCGGCTTCTGCATTGGTCCGCTGCCGGTACGCTTTTACGGCATCATCATCGTGTTGGGGGCGCTGGTGGGCGGTTTTGTGGCCGCGCGTGAGGCGCGCCGCCGGGGCGAGAATCCCGATCGGATTTGGGATGCACTGGTCTATGTTGTAATTGCGGGCATTCTGGGCGCGCGGCTGTATCACGTCTTTTCGACGCCCGCTGGTTGCGCGGAAAATGTGCCGATGTGCGGGTGGCCGTGGTATAAGGATCATCCATTGGACATGCTGCTGATCTGGAACGGCGGCCTGGGAATCTACGGCGCCGTCCTAGCCGGTGGCTTAGTCGTGTTACTGTATGTCCGGCGTAACAAATTGTCGTTGGCGCGCTATCTGGATATTGCGGCTCCGGCTTTGATTATCGGGCAGGCGATCGGCCGGTGGGGCAATTTCGTCAATCAGGAGCTGTACGGCCCGCCCACCGATCTGCCGTGGGGCATCCTGATCGACGCGAATCATCGCTACGGGCCTTATGCCGATACCACGACTTATCCGGTCGATACCACGTATTTTCACCCGCTGTTCCTGTATGAATCGATATTGAATCTGATCGGCTTCATCGTGCTCACGATCGGTGCGCGGCGCTGGAAGTGGTTAAAGGAAGGCGATCTGATTCTGCTGTACATGATCTGGTATGGCGTGGTGCGCTTCATTGTCGAGTCGTTCCGCTTTGACGCCTGGGTGGTGAGCGACGGTCTGGCGACGGCGCAGCTAGTCTCGCTGGTGCTGATCGCGCTCGGCGTGGTGCTGCTGGCAATCCGCCATCGCCCCACAACCAAAACGGCTTAACAGCGCTAAACCGGCTAGACTGGATAGGGCTGTTGGCCCTTGCTTGACGAAAGTGGTCGGATCAGATACAATCGCGCCGTGGTTTGAAGGGCCGTAGGGCGCTAGCCAAAAGTGGCCGCGCCCTTTTGTTTGCCTGCAGATAAGGAACTAATCATGGCTGAAGAACAGCCGACTACCGAGATTCAAATCGAACCGGCCGCTGACGCGTCGACGGTGGAAGTTAATTCGTCGGCCGCCAAAACCATTCAGGCCGATAAGGTCGAGATGCGCAGTTCGGGCGCACAGTCTATCGACGCGGATGTCGTCGAAATGCGCGCGTCGAATGCGCAGACCATTCGCGCCGATACCGTGCGCATCCAGCAAGGCAATGCCGCTCAGATGCAAGCGCAGACGCTGGCGGCCGAGCAGTCGAATCTAGGTTTGGTGCGCACGACTGAAGCGACGCTGGCCGACAGCAATGTCTTTGCGCTGGTTGGCGATCACGTGCAGGCCGCCAACGTCCGATCGGTGTGGCTGGTGGCGCGGCAGATCGAGGGCGACGCGAAAGCGCTGTTCGATCCGCGCAGCGCGCTGGCGCTGGGATTGGGTCTCGGCAGTGCGATCGGCCTGTGGTCCATTTTTGCGAGTCTGATGCGGCGTTCGCGCTGAAGCGAGCCCGCCGGCTAAATTACGCCGGAGTGACGAGCCAACGGCACCCGGCAGGAGAGAAAGAGGCAATGGAACAAATCGAATTGAAGGTAATGCCCCGAACTGTGAAGGGCAAGCAAGTCAGCGCGCTGCGCCGCTCGGGTTATGTGCCGGCCGTATTATATGGCCGCCGCGCCGAGCCGGTGTCGTTGCAGGCAAACGACCGCGAGCTGATGCGCGTATTGATGCGAGCGGGCAGCAGCCGTCTCGTGACGTTAACCGTCGAAGGCGCCGCCGAGCCGCGCATGGCGTTGGTGCGCGAAGTGCAGCGCGAGCCGATCAAGGGCGCGTTGCTGCACGTGGACTTCTACGGCGTGTCGATGACCGAGAAGATCACGGTTGAGATCCCGATCCGCTTTGAAGGCGCTTCGCCCGCTGCCGTGCGCAACGAAGGCGTGTTGACCTACGGTAACGATGCGATCGAGATCGAGTGCTTGCCCGGCGACCTGATCGACACGATTGCAGTTGACCTGAGCGGCCTGCTCAAAGTCGGCGACGCTATTCACGTCAGCGACCTGAAGGTCTCGGACAAGGTCAGGATTTTGTCGAACCCCGACGACTTGGTCGTGCGTGTGACGCACCTGGCCGCGGAAGAGAGCGAAGTGCCTGGTGGCGCTGCCGCCGTGACGGCGACCGAGCCCGAAGTCATCAAGAAGGGCAAGACCGAAGAAGAAGGCGAAGAAGCCTAGTTGGTTTTCTGAAGCGACAAAAGACCCGATGGGTTGTGATAACTCATCGGGTCTTTGTTTTACTGGGCTTTGACGGTCGATCCGCACCAGGGACATTCCACACTGGTGGCGTCGATCCATTCCGCCTCATCAGCGCGGAGCGGACCCGCACACTGCGGACAGGTGGCAGGCACCGATCGGTTGGTTGCCAACCCGATCGGTTGCAGACTCAACCCCAACGCACTTAAGCGCTGCGCGGCTTCTTTCTCCAACGCTGCGGCTTGTGCGCTAAAGCCTTGAGCGCGCAGAAACGCAATCGCTTGCGGCATCAGGCGCGCGACCTGCTGCGGTCGACCCGCGTTGAGCAGGATATCTAACGCGCGCTTGGCCTGCGCCAATGCCGCATCACCCTGCTTAGCCTGCGCGAAAGCACGCGCCGCTTGCAAGGCCAAATGACCGGCGGGTCGAATCAGGCCGTGCTCGACGGCTTCGCTGCTTAGTTGCGCAAACAAGTTTGCCGCCTCAGTGAACTGGCCTTCGGCCAGCAAGCGCTGCGCTTCATGCACTTGCTGCCGCCCCACTCCGCGCCCCGCTAACATCGCGCCGCGCACGGCTCGCCGTATCATTCGTCGTGGTCCAAACATGCTTTGCCTCGTTCCGCCGTGATTGAAACTAGTCTACAACTTCGGGATTACCTTCATCTGAAGTCAGCGTTAATTCTGTGTTAACAGGTTCTTCAATGATAGCCCGCTCGAATTTGCGCGCGAACAACAGATAACCGGTATGGCCGATCATCCGATCGAGCGGGCGCAGGCGCTGCGGCACGATCTTATAGCCGCGCAGCATCAACTCCTCCACTTCGATCAGGCCGAAGGGATAAGCGCTGATCCGCTCCAAAATACGGATGATCTGATTCGCCGTCGGGACGAGCGTACCGAAGTAGCCGCCGCTGCGCAGCGCCGCCGCGGCCACACCCAAATAGAGTGATGGTTCCGGCACATCGAGAAAGACGGCGTCAGCCCCAGTCTCGTCGAAGCCTTCTTCGATGTCTTTGAGTTTCAGTTCCACCCGATCGAGTACGCCGACCCGATCGAGATTCTTGCGCACAAGGTTCTGCATATCGGGCCGCACTTCATACGACACCACGCGCCCGCCCGGGTGCGCATGTTGCGCCAAGGCGAGCGTCAAGCCACCCGATCCGCTGCCCGCTTCGAGCACCGTCACGCCCGGCTGAATGTTCAACTTCATCAGAATGTAACCGATGTCTTTGGGGAAGATGATTTGCGTGACGCGCTTGATGTCCTGCACCAGATCAGCCGTTGAGGGATCGAGCAGCAGGAATGGATAGTTGAGGTGCGTCAGCATCTCGCGCCCCCACACCCCGCCGATGCAGTCGTCGTGCTTGATGATGCCGCGATGCGTGTGCAGCGTCTCACCGGGTACGAGGCGAATAAGAAACCGCTTGTGATCGCGGCTCATGAGTAAAGCACTATCATAAGGTTGTACGATTCGGTCGGTCATGCGCGCGATTATATCACGTGACGAGTGACGAGCGACGAGTGAGATTCACGTCGCGCGCGCCACTTCTGGTATACTTCGCGCATGAACTGGGACGCCATCAACGCCGAAGCCATCCACCATCTGCAACAGTTACTGCGCATCGATACGACCAATCCGCCGGGCAACGAACTTGCCGCCGCCGAATATATTGCAAGCGTACTGCGCGCCGAAGGCTGTGAGCCGATCGTGTTGGAAGCGGCTCCGCAGCGCGGCAACTGCATCACACGGCTGCGCGGTGATGGCTCTCTGCCACCGTTGTTGCTCTACACTCACCTCGACGTGGTGCCTGCTGAACCCGAGCACTGGACGCATCCGCCGTTTAACGGCGATCTAGCTGACGGCTATATCTGGGGTCGCGGTGCGTTGGATATGAAGAGCATCGCCGCGATGCAATTGATGACGATGCTGTTGCTCAAGCGCAGTGGCGTGGCGCTGCATCGCGACGTGATCTTTGCGGCGACCGCCGACGAAGAGATCGACAGCGATGTGGGTGCGGAGTGGCTGGTGAGGTATCATCCCGATCTAGTACACGCCGAGTACGGTCTCAGCGAGATGGGCGGCCACACGATCCATCTGGAAGGCAAACGGTTTTATCCCATTCAGACGGCCGAGAAAGGCACGTGCTGGTTCACGCTGCGCGCCAAAGGTAAGCCCGGTCATGGTTCGGTGCCACACGCCGATCATGCTGTGGTTCATCTGGCCCGCGCGATCGAGCGGTTGATGGCGCGCCCACTGCCACTGCATCTTACGCCTACGGCCACGCACTACGTGCAGCATTTGGCGCATAGTCTCGGCGGCTCGACAGGTCTGCTGCTGTCCGCGATCGTAAATCCCTTCTTGCACGATGCCGCGCTGAAAGCGCTGCCCGATCGTTTGCTGGCCGATGCCCTGCACGCGATTCTGCACAACACGGTCTCGCCCAATCAACTGCGCGCCGGCTACAAAGTCAACGTCATTCCTTCCGAAGCGGAAGCCGTCATCGATGGGCGAATGCTGCCGGGCTTCGACGCGGAGTCGTTTCTCGCCGAAGTCCGATCGAGATTGGGCGACGAATTTGACATCGCGATCATTCACACGTCGCCGCCGTTGGAATCGTCAACCGATACGCCGTTGTTCCGCTTGATCGAACAGCAAATCGCTCAAGCAGATTCCGGCGCAATCGCGGTGCCCTATATGCTGACAGGTGCGACCGATGCCAAACTCTTTGCGCAGTTAGGCACGCAGTGCTACGGCTTCGCGCCGATGTTGATCGAACCGGACGATGCGTTTGAGGGGTTAGTGCACGGCCACGACGAGCGCATCACGCCGCGTGCGCTGGCGTTTGGGGTGCGCACGCTGTATGAAACAGTGCGCGATTTTTGCGCGGCGCGTTGAGACAAGCTTAGGGTCGCCCCTGCTTCTCGATGTACGGCGAGACGATTTTGCCGGGCTCAGCGCGATCGAATTCGTCGAGAAAGTTGGCGCGGATCGACTGCCAGTGTCCGATCAACCGGTGACGGGCGATCTCGCGCTGCTCCTCTGAAATCTCGCCATAGCCCATCGCGCGCACGGCTTTGTAGATTTCTTTGATCGGCTCGTAGGGATAGACGCCGATCCGATCGGGGGCTTCGCCAATGTTCTTGTAGACGCCGCGTACTTCGTCGATGACAATCGACAGCGCCGTGATTACATCGGCATATTCCTGCTGTGTCGGCGTTGGATCGTAGGTGTAACTTATGGCGCGCTGGACGGCACGGACCAACTGTGACCACAGGGCGCGCAACGATTCCATATAGCTCTGCCGCCGCTGAAAACAATACCCCAGATAGGCCGCCGGAATCGCGAAGATGAAGGGGATGATGTCATGAAACGCCTGATAGATCGGCGCCCCAGACGCGTACAACACCAACGCGATAAGACCCGCCACCGCATAAACGCCGATCACGCCGGCAATCGCTCGCCGCAGTTGACGTCGAGTCATGGCCCACCTCCCTCCCCGTGTAGAGTGTACTCGAACCAATCGGAATTGCCAACTTCGAGGCGGTTCGTGTTATAATGTGGCTGTTAGCCGACAGCGGAATTTGCCGGTATGACCACAGGGTAATTGACGAAGTGGCACGTTTTGGGTAAACTCAAGTGCAGGAGTACGCCCAAGGAGAACACGGCATGGATGAGAAGAAGAAGGTAGTCTGCATCGAAGACGAAGCCGAAATCATTGATTTAATCCGGTTGATTCTGGGCCGCAAAGGTTTTGAACTGACAGGCGCAACCGGTGGTTTGGAAGGCCTGGCGGCCATTCGACAAGTTAAACCCGATCTGGTTTTGCTTGACTTGATGATGCCCGACATGGACGGCTGGGAAGTTTATCAGCAGATGAAAGCTGATCCTGAATTGAAAGGCATTCCCGTCATCGTCGTCACCGCCAAAGCCCAGAGCATCGACAAGATTTTGGGGCTGCACATTGCCAAAGTGGACGACTATGTGACCAAGCCGTTTGGCCCGCAGGAACTGTTGCAAAGCGTCGAGCGGGTACTGGCAGCTAAGGCCGCTCAATCGGCCAACTGATTAATTCGCACGTTCTTTATGACGGCGGTCTGCAAATAATTGCAGACCGCCGTTTTTACATCTTCCTCGATCAGTCAGTCTTCAGCCGATCAGTTGGCGTCTGCACCAGACGCTCCGCCAGTTCGTCATATAGATCAGCCGCATGTCGAATGATATGGCTGCCTAACGGTCGAGTGTGCAGGCCACCAGAGGCAGCACGCAGCGACGCCCGGAAGTTTGGCCCTAGATCTACGCCGGTCGCTTGCTTCACCAACTGAACGGCTCGCATGGCTTGTGCCACCACGTAACGCGGCTCCGGCCGATCGAGCTGCTCAAAGAACCAGCCACAGCTGGTAAACATGCGCTGCCGATGGAGTTGCGCTTGCGCCAGTCTGACCAGGCGCTGAACTTGATCGCTGGTGAGGGTCGTCGGCGTCATTTCACGCACCAGTGTCGGCGCAGGTGTGAGGCCGAGTACCACATCGATATATTGCTCAACCAGTCGCCACGGATTGGGCAACAAGCGCCGCGTCTCATACTGATAAATGGCATCAATCTCATCAGCCAACAGATCAAGCGCCGAACGCAGCACCGGTTTCCAACCACTGTCACCGGGCGTGCAACCGCAACCGGCATCCCAGCGGGCTACGCCGTGACTGCAACTCCATGCCGTCCGTTCATTGATCTCCACTTCGATCGTCGGCGGATGCGTCCGCAGATAATCCGCCAGCGTGACCACCTGATAAGCCGACTCGTTGGCAGGATACAGTACGCTGGACAATAAGCTCACGCCGTTGCGGTGATGATGCCCAAACGTCTCGCCATCAGTGGCAATGAGCGTCAGCCCAGTTCGCGTCCGCAGGTTCCACTCCAGCCACTTTGGCCCGTCGGCGATGTGCGACATATCAAACGATAGTTGATTCGACAAGTACCGATCGCGCACGAAGACAGCGAAATAACCACCGCCCGGTAACCGTACTCGATAAGGTCCCGCCCCCGCGCGCAAATCGCCGCGCACTTGTTCTTCGCTCAGAATCGTGAACGACACGCCCTGCTGCGACAGAATCTCCAGCGTGGGCAAGTCGACGGCCATTTCCGGCAGCCACATGCCGCGCGGCTGACGCTGAAAGCGCTGTCGGAACGACGCGATGCCCCACGCAATTTGGATATACTTATCACGCTGACGAGCCAACGGCAAAATGGCGTGATGGACGCTTTGCGCGAGCGCATTACCTGCGCCCGATTGGAGTTGGCAAGTCCGATCGGCCTGCAGAATCCGCGCGTAGGTCTCCGGCTGATAGTGCGCCAACCAGCTACTCAACGTCGGACCGACATTGAAGCTTAACCGCTCGAAGTTACCCGCGGCCGCATTGGGTTGATAGCATTCGGCTGTAATCTTTTCATTGTAGTTGTGATACGGTTCAGCCCCGCTTTCACGCGGCATCTCGCCCGTAAATGGATCCTCACGTGGCGGCTGATAGAAGTGACCATGAATGGCAACGATATGCGTCATGACGATTCTCAGTTCACAAGACACAATGCACAATGCTCGCGAGCGGCGGGCATTGTGCATTGCTGAAGTCGAGTTTTGCTCGAAAAGGTATGTCCCTGCGCTAAGCGCTCAGCATCAAGTTCAATTGTAGCCGCAATTTCAGCACGCCGCCGGGTTCCAATTCCAACGGCCAATGTGCCAGCAGCGTCGTACCTTGATAGGTGCGCTCAAAACCGGCCTCAGACAGCGAGATGGTTTCCAACGGGAATTGCCACCAATCCGCTGGCTCACTAGCGCGCAGTAAAGCACGACCGAGTTTCTCTTTGACGACAGCGACTTCTTTAGCGTTAGGTGTAGCCGCAATCGCATTGAGGCGCTGCAACACGCCACCCGCAAACAAGGTATATGCGCCTTCTGGCACTTCGCCACCCGAAATGCCCCAATTGGTTTCGATGCCGAAGCGCGCGACTAGCGGTTCGCTGCCAATGTTGGTCAGTGTGTAAGCAACGCTGAACCCTGGCTCACCTGATTCAACGGTGATCTTCTTCTCGATGTGCAGCGGATGCGCGACACCGTTGATCCAGACTCCGCCGTCACGTTCCAGCGTCACTGTGACCTTGCGCGCCGCGCGTGAGAATTTGGCCTTGTAAGGTTGATTGACGAAGTCGCCAAGTTCAACATATTGGCTGCGATAGAACCGATCCAGCGTCTCGGTCGCGCCAAACACGTGATCGATCAAGCTGGCCCGGCGATACCAATCCACAATCAGTTTCTTATCGAGGCCGGGTTCTTTGACTTTAACAGCCTCGCTTTGCAAGCTGGTCACGCCGGTAACCTGTCCGGCCACGACCACCGCATTCCGCGCCGCCGCATCCAACAAGTCTTGATGATAACCTTCTTGCCATCGCGTCAGCGTATTAACAACGTTAAGTTTGGCGGTGCGCCAATCCCATTCGGCCAGCGTGCCGCCGACCGGCGCATCGAACAGCAGCCACTGCGCCTCGGTGGAGACCACCACTTCGTCGCGCCCATCCCGATCGAGATCGGCGGCGGACACGTCCAGCCATTCATCTGTCGTATGCAGCGACCGCTCAGCCAACGTCTGCGCGGTGATGAGGTGCGCGTAGTTCGCCTCGCGAATGTGGAACAGATAAGTGCCGCCAAACACGCCGTGCCAGTAGGGGCAACTGCACTGCCCAGCCCATAGATGATCAAGCGCGGCGTTGCGGGCACCCGCCTTCTTCATGCGATGCACCCATTCGCTGGCCCACAACATCCGTTTGTGCAACGTGTTGACTTCTGGATACTTCACCAGGAAGTGTCGCCACAGGCCACCCTTAATGAAACGTAGCACATCGTCTTGGTGCTCTTTTTCCAGGCGTTTACGCAACAACGGCAGATCGTGCGACTGTTTAGCCGGCAGTGCCCAACTCATCATCTCTTCATACGAGGCCGACGGCAAATAAGCGCGGCCGGCCGGCGGCAACGTGCGGATCACTTCAGAGGGCGGGCAGGTGATCAACCATTCGGCATTTTCCTCCAGCGCCGCAAAGAACTCGTCGACCCAGCCGTTGAGCCAACAGTGCTCAAAGGTCGTGGGCCACAGGCCGAATTTCTCGCCGTCGTCACCCATGACCGCGACACGCGGTGGCGCGCCCAACAGCACAGGCCGATCGGCTTGTTGACGCAGCCATGCGATAATGTCTTTTACTTTCGTCCATGGTGTGTTGAAGCGTAAGTAGCGTGACGTGCCGAAGATTTTGAGCGGATGCCCCTGCTCTTCAGTGACGTAGTAGCCGAAGAGATCGTCTTCGCTGTAGCCCGCGACCTTGAAGTGCGTATCGTCGACGATGGTGTACTCCACGCCCGCTTCGTGCAGCGGCTTGGGCAAATGCGGCTCCCACACGCGCTCGGCCAGCCACCCCCCGATCGGCTCTGCGCCGAAGTCGGCACGGATGGTCTCCGTCATCTTGGCGATCTGGCCGAGTTTATCGGCGTCTGGGAGCGCGACCAGAATCGGCTCAAAATGAGCGCCGGTCAAAATCTCCAACTGCTTACGACCGACCAACGCCCGAACGCGTCGCAAGAAATCGGGCTGATGAATCTTCAGCCAGTCGCGCAACGGACCGCTGTAATGCAGCGCTAGTCGCACCCCGGGATGCCGCTCCAACGCCGCGATCATCGGTTCGTAGGCTTTATTGAACGCATCTTCGATCACAAAATCGAAGTTACCAACCGGTTGATGGTTGTGCAGCGCAAGCGCAAGATAGATTTTGTTCATAGGTGTTTACTGGAGACCTGTAGGCAAGAACACCGATCAGGGTTCCTTGCTCATTACATCGTGTTAGCCGGCCGGCACGTAACCGACAGTCGTTCCGCTGGGCACCATCTGGCCCGGGAAATCGCTCTCGTGCGCATCGCTGGCGACGATACAGTTGCGACCGACGCGCACGCCGCTAGGCACCACCGCATTCTTACCGACCAGCGTGATGCCGGACGTTAGGTCGTTCAACGGATTGGGACTGTAATCAACGCCGTAACCCACATGCGCATTCTGTTGGATCAGACACTCTTTGTCGATGATGGAGCGATCGACCATCGCGCCTGCTTCGATCACGCAGTCGGTCAACACGATCGAGTTGCGTACCACCGCACCCCGACCGACCTTCACACCTGGCGACAACACGCTGTATTCAACTGTACCTTCGATCACGCAGCCGTCGGTGATGAGGCTGTGCGCCACCACCGCGCCCGTGCGGATGTTGACGGGCGGCCGCTCTTCCGATCGGGTGTGGATGACCCAGTTGCGATCGAGCAGATCCAGCGGCGGCTGATCGGCCAGCAGATCCATATGCGCTTCCCAGTATGCCTGCACCGTTCCCACATCCACCCAGTAGCCATTGAACGGATACGCATACACTTTGTGCGAGTTCATCATCCGGGGGATGATGTTTTTGCCAAAGTCGTGCGCCGAGTTAGGGTTGTTGGCGTCTTCCCGCAACGCGTTGCTCAGCACTTCCGTGTTGAACACGTAGATACCCATCGAGCCGAGATTGCTCTTAGGAACGAGCGGTTTCTCTTCAAAACCGATGATGCGATTATCCTTATCGATCTCCATGATGCCGAAGCGCGAGGCCTCTTCAGGCGAGACCTTCAGCGTCGCAATAGTTACATCGGCGCGCTTCTCTTGATGGAACGTGATCATGTCGTCGTAGTTCATCTTGTAAATGTGATCACCGCCCAGCACGACGACGTAATCGGGTTTGTTGTGGCGAATGAAATCGAAGTTTAGTTGAATCGCGTGCGCCGTGCCAGCATAACGCTCCATCTCGCCGGTGCGCTCGTACGGCTGCAACAGCCATACGCCGCCATGCTGCCGATCCAAGTCCCACGGCGCGCCAGTGCGGATGTGATCGTTCAGCGACCGCGGCCGGTATTGCGTCAGGATGCCCACGGTCGTGATGCCGGAGTTCGTGCAGTTCGACAGCACGAAGTCGATGATGCGGTACTTGCCCGCAAACGGCACAGCCGGTTTGGCGCGTTTTTGGGAGAGGATGCTGAGCCGACTGCCACGGCCGCCAGCGAGAATCATGGCGAGTGCTTGCATGATCGATCCTTTGTGAGGAGGAAGTTAGAGAACGGGTAAAGACCTAACCGCCATGGTGCAGCTGCATGGCGGTGTGATACAACTGAACGTACTGCTGCGCCGAACTATGCCACGAAAAATCAGCCGCCATGGCACGTTGTTGGATGCCGTGCCAGCGATCAGGCTCAGCATAAGCGGCCAACGCCCGCTCGATCACGCTCAGCAGCCCGGCGGGCGCCGCGGGTTTGAAGAGAAAGCCGGTGCCACGCTGCGGTGCGCGGCCAGCATCGATCACGGTATCTTTCAAGCCGCCCGTAGCCCGCACGACGGGAATCGAACCGTAGCGCATCGCGATTAGCTGACCCAACCCACACGGCTCAAAGCGCGACGGCATCAGGAACAGATCGCTGCCACCGTAGATTCGTCGAGCGAGCGGCTCGTTGAATTGATGATCGACGCCAACGCGGCCCGGATACCGCTCCTTCAACGCGGCCAACGCTTCACGATACTTATCCTCGCCATCGCCTAGCACCGCCAACTGCACATCGTGCTCGAAGAGCTTATCGGCCGCCGCGATCAGAATATCGATGCCTTTCTGATCGAACAAACGCGAGACGATGCCCAACAGCGGCGTGCGCGGCTTGAGTTTCAGGCCCAACATCTCCTGCACGGCGCGTTTATTGACCGCACGCCGCTTGAGTGAAGTCGCCTCGAATTGAGCCGCCAACAACGGATCGGTCGCCGGGTTCCACTCGTGATGATCGAGGCCGTTGAGAATGCCGCTCAATCGTTCGCGCCGCAGACGCAGTAAGCCATCAAGCCCATCGCCCATTTCAGGCGTAAGGATCTCTTCAGCATAGGTCGGGCTGACGGTGTTGACGACATCGGCGTGCGCGATGCCGCGCGCCATCCAGTTGGCCGTGCCAAGTTTTTCGCCCGGAATATGACGGTGGCGCTCGCCGAAGCCCGCCCAGCGGAACAGTGCGTCGCCACTGGTACCCTGATAAAACAAGTTGTGAATGGTGAAGACGCTGGCGATTGACTTGAGTTTGGGATCGCGCTTGCCTTTGTGCGCCAGGTAAGCCACCGCGCAGCCCGCGTGCCAATCGTGCGCGTGAATCACGTCGGGCGTCCAATCCATCGCGCGGACAAACTCGATCGCGGCACAACTGAGGAAGACAAAGGCCATCGATTCATCGGGTTGGCCGTAGACGCGATCGCGTCCGTAAAAGCGCTCGTCAAATACAAAATAAGTGGGGACACCCGTGAAGGTCGATTCGACTATCTCGGTGGTACGGACATCGCCGCCCACGGGGACATCAATAAACCGATCGACCCGTTTGAGCCCGAAGTGTTTGCCGTCAATGGGGCGATAGCGCGGCACGATTACGCGCACATCGTGACCCAACTCGCGCAAGGCCAGCGGCAGCGACCCGATCACGTCAGCGAGCCCGCCGACTTTGTAGAACGGCGCGCATTCGGACGCAACAAACAGGATTTTAAGGGTGGACGGTTGTTGGCTGATAGTAGTTTTTGAGGAGGTCATGGCCTTGCAACCAAAACACTGGAATGGTGCAACCCGATACGGCAATACTAGCACACCCTGAAAAGCTAGTCAAAATCGGTACGCATCATCCCCAACGAGCGACCCGTATGGGCTAACGCCGTTGCCAATCTTCAAACACCGCCTGCATCTGCGTGATGTGATCGGGGATGTGGCGCTCGTAGATGTCGAGCCAGTCGTCCAGCGTCATCAGGCCCGATTCGGGATGATCGAGCACGTGTGTCCAGATTTCAGCGGACAGCGACTGGATCAATTGATAGCTGCTAGCCCGCAGCAACTTAAATAACGCCAATGCTTCGTCGGGGCTTTGATCGTGATAGTGCAGTGCCCGCGCCCACTGCATTTCGTCATAAGCCGAAATTTGCGTGCCCGGCTGAGCGATGAACCGACGAACACGAATGTAGCTGTTGGCTTCGCTGTCGGTGATGTGCACGATGATCTCATGAAGCGTCCAGCGGTCAGGCGCGGGCCGATATTGCCACATCTCGCGCGGGAACTGCCGTAACGCCACGATCAACACTTCATAAGCACGACCATACGCTTCAATTTTCTGACGGCGTTCTTCAAGTGAATACATCGCTCCCCCTAAAAAAATAGACCCTCGACGGTTGGTCGAGGGTCCGATTGTTTTGTCTGTGTTTACCGAATAGCCTGCTCGGTAGACTTATCGAAGAAGTGGACCTTGTCCAGGTTCGCCACCACTCGCACCGTGTTGCCCACCTTCGCCTTCGTCCGCGGATCCACCCGCGCCACGTACGAGTGCCCACCCGTCAACAGGTACAGGAACACCTCGTTGCCCATCAACTCCGTCACTTCCACCTTCGCATCCAGGCTGCCCGGATGAATGTTCGGCGCCACATACTCCGCGTCGTAGATGTCCTCCGGCCGCACCCCCATCGTCACCTTCTGCCCCAGGTACGCCTTCATGCCCTTCGCCCGATCCGCCGGAATCGTCAACTGGAAGCCTTCGCCCTCCACCTGCACGTTCTCCGCGCTGCCCTTCACACTCACCTCGAAGAAGTTCATGCTCGGGCTGCCGATGAAGCCTGCCACAAACACGTTGTTCGGATAGTCGTACAACGTCTGCGGCGTGTCTACCTGCTGCAGCAAACCATCCTTCATCACCGCGATGCGCGTGCCCATCGTCATCGCTTCCGTCTGGTCGTGCGTCACGTAGATGAAGGTCGTGGCCAACTGCTGATGCAACTTGCTGATCTCAGCCCGCGTCTGCACGCGCAACTTCGCGTCCAGGTTGGACAGCGGTTCGTCGAACAGGAAGACCTTCGGCTCGCGCACGATGGCGCGCCCCACCGCCACACGCTGCCGTTGACCGCCGGAGAGTTGGCGCGGCTTGCGGGGCAGCAACTGCTCGATGCCCAGCGTCTGCGCCGCTTTCTTCACCCGCGCGTCGATCTCGGCCTTGGGCATCTTGCGCAACTTCAGCGCGAACGCCATGTTGTCGTACACGCTCATGTGCGGGTACAACGCGTACGATTGGAACACCATCGCGATGTCGCGGTCTTTCGGTGCGACGTCGTTCACCGGCCGGTCGCCGATGTAGATCGTGCCTTCGCTGATGTCTTCCAACCCGGCCAGCATCCGCAGGCTGGTGGATTTGCCGCAGCCCGACGGCCCGACGAACACCAGAAATTCTTTGTCGGGAATCTGCAGGTTCAGGTTGTTGACCGCTGTGACGTTGCCGTACCGCTTCACTACATTCTCAAACGTGACTGATGCCATGGGTGTTACGCCTCCATCAAATAGATTGGGATATCGAAGTTAGGGTGTTCGACTGGAACCAGGCAGGTGCACGGGAGGCAACTTCACTGCGGGTTTCAGCCTGTGCGGTACAGCCACCAACCGATCGGTGCTTACAACGATCAAGGCCAGATTGCTGTAAATCATACCGCAAAATACGCGATTGTGCCAAACCAATCTACCGCTCAAACCGCCGTTTTCAACACACATCCGCTGCGCGGCGCCAATTTCAAAGCCTGAACCACCCCGTTCGTAATCGACCAACGCGTTTCGGCTTGCCAGACATCGGCCAACTGACCGTCGCGCAATTGCAGCGCGCTCACCGGCACGTCACACACCCGCGTCTGCGATGAGGCGTTGAACGCGATGACGAACTTCTCGTCGCCCAGCCAGCGACCAAACACGTACACGCCGTCGTGAGCATACAGTCGATGAAACGAGCCGCGTCGTAGCGCGGGATAAGCCTTCCGCAGCGCGATGCACTTTTGCACGTAGGCACGCAAAGCGTGATCCCACTGCGCTTCATCCCACGGGAAGGAGCCGCGGCAATACGGATCGTGCTTACCGGTTAGGCCGATCTCATCGCCGTAGTAAATGCACGGCGCACCCGGATAGGTGAATAGGAACAGATACGATAAGCGCAGCGCTGTTTGATCGTTACTGACACTGGTGATGAAACGGGGTGTATCGTGACTATCGAGCAGGTTCAACTGCGCCAGCGTGATCTGCGGATCGTACCAACCCAAGACCCGATCGATATGCTCGGCGAAATCGGTTGCGTCCATCGGATGCACGCCGCGATAACCACCCGCCTTGCGGGTCTCCTCCAGATCGAGCCGCCCGTCACCGAAGAACCCCAGACATGCCAGTGTAATCGGATAGTTCATCACAGCGTCGAATTGATCGCCTTGCAGCCAGCGTTTGGATTCATGCCAGATTTCGCCGACGATGTATGCATCGGGATTAACGCCCTTCACCCGGCGACGGAACTCACGCCAGAATTCATCGTCGTCGATCTCTTGTGGCACATCCAATCGCCAGCCATCGCAGCCAAATTCGATCCAATGCTGCGCCACGTCCCAAATAAAGTTGCGCACGGCCGGTGTGTGCGTGTTGAGCTTAGGCAGCGCGGGCAAATCCCACCACGCCTGATAGCCGATCGATTTGTAGCTGCCCTTGCCCTGTTCCAGCGCATGCTTCGCCGCCGTGTCCGGATAAGCGCCCCACGTTTTGCGGCCGTGTAGGTGATCGGGATCGAAGTAAAACCAATCGAGATACGGCGACGCCGCGCCGTTTTCCAGTGTGTGATGAAATTGCCAGAAGCCGCGGCTGGCATGATTGAACACCCCATCCGGAAGCACGTGCATATGGCGCGCGTGCGCGGCGTTGAGCAGTTCACGCAACGCGGCATTGCCGCCCAGCAACGGATCGACATTAAGATAATCGTAGGTGTGATAGCGATGATTGGCCGCCGATGAAAAGATCGGGTTAAAGTAGATCGCCGTTACGCCGAGGTCCTGCAAGTAGTCCAGATGATCTGTTACACCGGCTAGATCGCCGCCTTTGAAGCCATACGTCGTTGGCGGCGTGTCCCAAGGTTCCAGATACAACCCGTCTTTCTTAACCCGATCGCTCTTGGCAAACCGATCGGGAAAAATTTGATAAAACACTGCGTCTTTGACCCACTCTGGTGTCACAATCGTCATGATCCATTCAATCCCATTGAAGTCTAGTTTTCATCCGTCGTGCCGAACAACCAGCCGCGCAGTAGATATTTTTGCAGCACCACAAAAATGATGATCACAGGTATGCTCATTAACACCGCCGTGGCCGCCAGGTTGCTCAGGGACGCGGAACCGAGGTTACGCTGCATGCCTGAAATCGCCATCGCCAGCGTGACATTGTCGCTCTTGTCGACGAACAACCAGCCAATGGCAAATTCGCTGTACCCGATCAAGAACGCGATTAACGCGGCTACGGCGATCGAGGGCAGTGCCAGCGGCAGAGTCACCCGCCAAAACGTGCGGACCGCCGACGCCCCATCGAGAAAGGCCGATTCTTCCAGTTCTTTCGGCACGGCCTGAAACGCCGAGCGCATATTCCACACGCACAGCGGCATCGACATCGCCGCGTATACGATCATCAGACCGAACAACGTGGTACGCAAGCCGATGGCCGACAGCAGAATGTAGAGCGGCGTCATCAACGCCACGGGCGGCAGCAGCGCACCGAGCAGTAAAGCGAACAGGCCAGTCTGTTTGCCCGGAAAGCGCAAACGCGCAAATGCGTACGCCATCGTCGCGCCGAAAAACAACGCGATCAACGCCGCGCCGCCCGCGACGACTATGCTATTTTTCAGCGCGCCCAAAAACGACAACGACTGCGCCGGTCGTTCCCACACTTGCCGGAATACGTCGAGCGTGAATTCTTTCGGAAACAGGCGGAACTCCAACGGCCAGCCACCGATCGAGCCATCGAGCGCCAGCTGCACCAGCCCCCAGATTGGCACGAGGATGAACAGCGCTACGGCGACGAAGCCGAGTTGATAGAGAAGTTGCTGCCACCCCTTTAACTTACGCATACGTCGCCTCAGCGCGCTGCGTGCGGCGCACGAACCACACGATGAGGCCCATCAAGACGATCACCGTAAAGAGATTGATCGCCGCCGAAGCGGCGAACTGACCGCCAAAACCGCTGGTCGCATCGAAGAAGAAAAACGAAATCGTCGACAGCGTGAACAGCGGAAATGGCGGTTGTATGACGTAAAACAGATAGAATTGATTGAACGCAAAGATCGTGCGGATGATCAACACCGGCGTCAATAACGGCAGCAGCAACGGCCAGACGATCGATCGAAATGTTTGCCACGCGTTCGCGCCGTCGACAGCCGCCGCATCGTACACCTCCGGCGAGATCATCTTCAGACCAGCGGTCGCGGCCAACATCATCAACGGCCAACCGATCCACACGCCCGCAATAAGCAATACGAGTAACGCAGTCGTCGGACTCGCTGGCCAATTCAGCGTTTCACCGCGATACAGTGCGAGCCAACCGTTAGTCGGCTCAAACACTTGAAACCATACCAACGCCCCGACAAATTCGGGAATCGCCCACGGCAGAACAAACAGCGTGCGCCACCCACCCTTAAACTTCACGCCGCGTCGATGCAGCATCAGCGCAACGCCCACACCTAGGGCTGTTTGCAGTGCAACAGACGCGATGGTCCAAATAAGATTGAACACCAGAATATCTGCCCCCGCACCACCCAACATGCCCCACAAGATTTGCGGTCCGGCATAATTCACTTGCGTTGAGCGCGAGCCTTCAAACAGCGCCATCGGCACAGGCGGCTTGCCGCTCAGACCTTCGCCCACCGCCCGCCATACGCCACCGCGCAGCCCATCGCGCAGCGACAACGTGCTGAGATCAGTCAGCGACATCGCCAGTTGATAAATCAGTGGAAATACTGCAATCACACCCAGCACGATCAGGCCCGGCAGCAACCACGGCATGGCTTGGCGCGTCTGCCGCCACGCGATCTTGATCGAAGCGGCACTGGGTCGTTGCCACCAGCTCGATCGGCGCACGGCCACCCACCGTCCGATCGGTTCCAGCACCACGCTCGATAGTCCCTCCCACGCCATCACGCACAGCGGGACGGTCAAGATCAAAATGTACTGTGGCCACTTGGTCGGCCAGACGAAGAGAAAAGCCAACGCGACTACGAACCAGATCACAAACACGCGCTGTTTAGCCCACGCGCGCCGCGCACCGGCCAGGGCCAGCAAAGAGATCGGGAAATCCAGCATAAAATCAAACAGGCCGGGATGATACGGCACCGCTTGAGCCAGCCAGACCAACGGCTGCCAGATCGGGAAATTGGCCTCGGATACTTCAGTGGCCGAAGTCGCATAACGACTGTGATAGGCGATGGAGTCAACGAGCCGCGCGAGCGGATCAGGCCACAGGTACGGATCGCTGGCGAAGAACACGAGCAGCGCGATGACGCCCCACAGCCCGATCGGTCCCAGCCAGCGACGCAGCGAACGCGCATCGAAGTGCGGCGGCGCGGTCTGCGTTAGCCAATGCGCAACGATGGCCAGACCGACCACACAATACAGATACTTCGATGAAGCGGTGAGGCCGAGCATTACCGCAGAAAGCACGGCCCACCGATTTAGACGAGATTTGGCCTTCAGATAAAACACGATCGTGAGAAAACTCATCAGCGCGGGTAACGCTTCCAGCATAACCTGACTGGTGTATTTGATCGTCCACGTGTGAATCGCCAGCAGGCCGCCCGCCAGCGGATTGATCAGCGCGACCCCGAAGACCGTCAATGTGCCAAAGACCGCCTGCGCCAGTCGCGCGATGATCAAGTGCGGCTGCGGCAGAAATCTGGCCGGATCGGCGCTCGTCGGTCGATCGGGGATCTCTTTGGCGGACGGCAAGCCCGCAATCACGAGTCCCGTCACAATCTTGGTCAGTGGTGGATGTTCTGTGCGATAGTTCTCGCGTGTGAAAACACTCAGATCGTTGTGCTGCAAGCCCGTCGCGTAGATTTGCCCCGCGCGCAGATAATCGTCCTCATCGTAGTCGATGGGGAGTTCGTTGATGGCTTTGAGGCGCAACCCCAGCGCCAGCAGCGTCACTGTGAGGATTGCGAGAATTCGAATGAGGCGTTTAGTCATGGCTAGGAACGGCCACCCGATCAAATCCAACGATTTGTAAAGCTAGCGCCGCTACGTAGGTTTCTTACACATTACCATCGACTGAAGTCGATGGTCACGCCACACAGTTACTTTTGCAGTTGAAATATCACACCGCTAAAACCGGCCAACTCTGGTAGCGTTGCATCGAAGCCGCCCTGCGCGTTCACACTCAAGTCAGGTAATATGGCGGCGCCGGTCATCACCACAGCGCGATACGTCCCGGCCTTCACCGCACTTTTGTCCAGCGTCAACTTCACATCGCGCACGGTGTCTTTGCTCAAGTTAACGACGATCAGCACTGCTTCATCTTTACTCACCCGTAGGCTGGCAAAGACGTTGGCATTACTGGCTTGCGGCAAGTTCACATCGCCCACGCGCAAGGCCGCATGCTGATTGCGCAGACCGATCAACGTGCGATACAGCGACAACAGCGAATTCGGATCAGTGCTTTCAACCGCGACGTTGCGCTGCGTGTAACTCGCTTCGACAGATCGCCACGGTGTACCGGTTGTGAAGCCCGCGTTCGCTTCAGCGCTCCACTGCATGGGCAAGCGAATGTCTTCATCGGGCTTCTTGCCCAGCATACCGATCTCTTCGCCGTAATACACAAACGGCACGCCCGGCCCGGTCAAATACAGCCACGCGCCCAATTTCGCTTTGTCGATGTTTGCGCCGATTTGCGACATGACGCGATTTTGATCGTGATTGCTCAGGAACGCACCAAACTGATTCGGCTTGAAATTGGCCCGATTGATCTTCAGCGCGTCGACGGCTTCTGACGCGCGGCCAGAACGCATTGCCAGAATGTACGCTTGCGCCAGTCCGAAATCGAAGGTGAGATCGAGCTGGTCGCCTTGCGCGTACTCCGCTGAGGTCGGCGCGATATCCCACACTTCGCCGATCGTCATGGCCGACGGGTTTAGACCTTTATAGACCGGGCGGAAGTTCTTATACCATTGATGGGTAGCGTCCGTATTTTGAATCGATGTGCCGTCTTCGATCAAATACTTCGCAGCGTCGAGGCGGAAGCCATCGACGCCCACGTCTTTCAACCAAAACCGCACCACGTCGTTCATTTGTTCGGTAACGGCGGGCGTGCGATAGTTCAAATCGGGCATCGTATCTGTGAAGTAGCCGTAATAGTAATCGCCGCTGGACGCGCGATGCCAACCCGCTTGGCCCGGATCGGTCGTTGACCACACGTACCAATCGCGAAACGGCGACTTAGGATCGAGCGCGGCTTGAAACCACGGATGTTGATCCGAAGTGTGATTCAGCACCAGATCAATGATGACGCGAATGCCGCGTTGATGCGCTTCATTCAACAGGTGTTTGAAGTCATCTAGCGTGCCGTATTGCGGATTGACTGCAAAATAATCGGTGACATCATAGCCATGATATGACGGCGAGGGATGAATGGGCATCAGCCAAAGGCCTGTAATGCCCAGGTCTTTCAGATAATCGAGTTTGGCGATAAGGCCGTTCAGATCGCCGATGCCGTCGCCGTCGCTGTCGGCAAAGCTTCGCACGAAGATCTCGTAGAAGACACTGTCATTCCACCACGGTTGATCATCAGTGCCGCGCGGCAAGCCGACCACGGGGGCGACGGGGTGCGCCAACTCGATCGGTTTGGGCGTCGCCGTCGGAGCCAACGTGGCCGTCGGTGCAGACGGCACGGTCGGGCTGGGCGGGATAATCGGGGCAGGCGTAGCAGCGCCGCCGCAGGCAGATAGATACAGCGCGATCAAAATCAAAATCAGTGGACGTTTCATCGACGTGGCAGAAAAAAGACCCGAAGGGCAGCGTGGCCCTTCGGGTCTGTGAAGTCAGTTTACTTGACGCTACCGATCGTGAGACCGCCGATGATGTACTTTTGCAGCGCAAGGTATACAACGGCGACGGGCGCAGCCACCAACAACGCCATCGCCGCGAAGTTGCTCCACGGCACCTGGCCCGAGTATTGGCCGGTCATGTTCCACAGCGACATTGATAAGGTGAAGTCCTTAGGCTGCGTGAGGAACTGCCACGACAGCGCGAACTCCGTCCAGCCGCTGAGGAAGCCCAGGAACATCGTCACAGCCAGCGCCGGGATGGCGAGCGGCAAAATGATCTGGAAAAACACTTGATTGTGCGAAGCGCCATCGATGCGGCCCGCTTCTTCCAGATCGCGCGGAATCGTATCGAGATAGCCCTTCAAGTTCCAGATCGAGAACGGCAGCGCGCCGGACGTGATGGCCAAGCCTACGCCCCACAGCGAGTTGCGCAAGTTGAAAGCCGTTGAACCGCTGCCGATGGTGATCTTGTTGAGCATCACGAACAACGGTGCAATGGTGGCAATCGACGGCAACATCAGCACCATCAATACCATCAGCATCAACACACGCCGGCCGCGAAAATCAAAGCGCGAAAAAACGTAGGCTGCACTCACCCCGATCAGCGTGGAGAACAACGCCGTACCGATACCCAACTTGGTGGAGTTCAAAGCCAGTTCACCAAACGTGACCGGATTGGCGGTGGGCTGCTGCATGACTTTTTCGTACGCCTTCAGCGACGCGCCCGGCGGGATCAGACTCAGATCGGTGGGACGCGAGATGTCACGCGGATCGAGCGACAAGCTGACGACCCACAAAATCGGAAACGCGGTGATGAAGGCAATGATCAGCAGCAAAGCTTGATACAGCAGCTGCTTGCCCAGCGACAGTTCACGCCGGGGCCGGCGCAATGAAGTCTTGGCTTGTGGTAGAGCAGTACTTTGAGTGGCCATCACGCATCGTACCTTTCGGTGGCTTTGGTAATGCGATTGGTGATCAGCGTTAAGCCCAATAGCACGAAGAAGATGATCACGCTAAACGCGGCTGCCGTGCCGTACAGGCGTTGTTCGTTGATCAACCGATACGACGTGGTCACCAGAATTTCGGTCTGGCGCAACGGACCGCCGCCAGACAACAAATAGATCAAGTTAAACAGGTTGAAGGTCGTGACGATACCGTACACCGCCGCCGGAATCATCGCGGGGCGGAGCAGCGGGACCGTAATCGCAAAGAACGATTGGCGCGACGTGGCCCCATCGATCGACGCGGCTTCATAGAGATCCACCGGGATGCTTTGCAGCGCGCCCGTCGCGACGATGGTCATGAACGGCCAGCCCAGCCAAATGTTAGTAATGAGCAGCGCAAAATAGGAGAGCGGCAGTGGCAGCCACGGGATTGGATAATCAACTTGATCGATCCACCGAATCTTGAAGACCTCCGGCGAAATGCCGAAAATTTTGCCGAGGCCAGCCAGGAAGAGGTTGATCGCGCCATAGTCCGGGTCGAACATATTGCGCCACACCACGGCAATCACCAGGGTGGGCACGATAATGGGCAAGATGTAGATGGCCCGATAGAACCGTTTCAACCATAAGCCCTTCACATTCAAGAGGACTGCGACCAACACCCCGATAATCACATGGAACGGGACATTGGTGAACGTCCAGACCAGGTTGAAGGCCAGCACATTCCAGAAACTAAAGTTGGCGATGGCTACAGGCAGTTCACCGGTGAAGATCTGCTCGTAGTTCTTCAAGCCCACGTCTTTGGGCGCGGGCGCGTTGGCACGCAAGTTTTGCACGCCATAATCGGTTGTGGACATCCACACTTGGTAGACCAGCGGGTAGAACGTAATGATGCCCATGACGATGAAGGCCGGCAGCAGATACAAAATCGCCGTGCGGATGGTAGCCGTGCGATTGCGCCAGACTTCAAACCGGCTGGGCTGATCTTGGGTGATCGCAGCCATCGCAGTTCCTTTCCAGAGGGGTGAATCTATTATCTGACAAATCGACAGCGAGATCAAGAAAGACCTGACAGGTCTAGGGGCAGACCTGTCAGGTCTCGATTCACAACTACTTGCCGCTAGCCTTGTTCATGGCCGCGCAAGCTTCCTTGACGGCATCGGCGGGCTTCAACTTGCCCTCGAGCACCTTGGTAATCGCATCGCCAAACGGACCCCAATAGTTGCCGAACTCCTTGCTCTGCGGGCGCGGGAAGCCCTGCGCCGAGGCCTGAGCGAACGCGGCGACCAATGGATCGCTGGCATTGACATCCTTGCGGATTGGCACGTGTCCGGCCTTCTCGGTGTAGATGGTCGAAGACGCCTGGCTGGTCAGGAACAACGCCAGCGCCAACGCGCCATCGGGATTCTGGCTGTTCGGATTGATGTGGAATCCATCGATCCCGTTCAGCGGAGCCGACTTGCCCTTCGGGCCGTCCGGCATCGGGACGACACCCAGCTTATCGCCGAGGTCCTTCTTGTAATCGCCCAACACCCACGGACCGTTGATGATCATGTCGGCCTGGGCCTGGCGGAACAGCGTGTCGGCCTTGCCGCCATCGGTCTGGAACTCAGCACCTGCCGCCTTCAAGTCCAGCAGGTATTGCAGCGCATCCGCAAAACCACCCTGATCGGCTACGCACTTGTTGGTGTCATCCATCAACTTGCCACCAAACGCAGCGAAGAAACCGAAGTTGTGGTAAGCGTTCTGATTCAGCACCAGCTTCTTGCCAGCCTTGACCATCGCCAACAGTTCGTCGGTGGTCTTGGGCGGCTCAGGCACCGTGCTCTTGTTGTAATACAGCGCCACAGCCTTGGCTGATTCGGGCACGCCCCAAATCTTGCCATCTACCGTCATGCCGTCGATGGCCACTTGCTGGAACGCGCCGAGCTTGCCAGCCAACTTGTCGGTCAGGTCGCTCACGAAGCTGCCGCGCACCCAGTTGCCCAGATCGTCGTTGGGGGCCACGAACATATCGGGGCCGCCACCGGCTGCCACTTCCGTCTGATACTTGTTGAAGATCTGATCGAACGGGATTTGCAGCACGTTGATCGTCGCATCGGGATTAGCCTTCTTGGCATTATCGATCAGTTCAGTCAGCGCTTGCTCTTCCGCGCTGCCCGTACCGTACGCATGCCACAGCGTCACTTCGCCGGTAATGGCGGGCAGTTCTTCAGTCGCCGCCGCACCACCCGACTTGCCGCTGGCCTTATTCATCGCGCCACATGCTTCTACGACGGCATCAGCGGGCTTCGACTTGCCTTCGAGGACCTTGGTGATCGCATCACCGAACGGCCCCCAGTAGTTGCCGAATTCCTTGCTCTGTGGGCGCGGGAAGCCTTGCGCCGAAGCCTTGGCAAAACCAGCCACCAGCGGATCCTTGGCAGTCACATCGCTACGAATTGGCACGTGACCGGCTTCGTCAGTGTAGATCTGTGACGAGTCTTTGTTGGTCAGGAACAGCGCCAATTCGAGCGCACCATCGGGATTCTGGCTGTTCGGATTGATGTGGAACCCATCGATACCGTTCAGCGGGCCAGCGTTACCCTTGGGGCCAGCCGGCATAACGGCGACGCCCAACTTATCGCCGAGGTCCTTCTTGTAATCGCCCAACACCCACGGACCGTTGATGATCATGTCGGCCTGGGCCTGGCGGAACAGCGTGTCGGCCTTGCCGCCATCGGTCTGGAACTCAGCACCTGCCGCCTTCAAGTCCAGCAGGTATTGCAGCGCATCCGCAAAACCACCCTGATCGGCTACGCACGTTCCATCGGCCGCCAGCAGCTTGCCGCCGAAGGCTTGCCAGAAACCGAAGTTGTGGTAAGCGTTCTGATTCAGCACCAGCTTCTTGCCAGCCTTGACCATCGCCAACAGTTCGTCGGTGGTCTTGGGCGGCTCAGGCACCGTGCTCTTGTTGTAATACAGCGCCACAGCCTTGGCTGATTCGGGCACGCCCCAAATCTTGCCATCTACCGTCATGCCTTCGACTGCCACCTTCGAATCGGCATCCAGCTTGCCGGCCAGCTTGTCGGTGAGGTCCATGACAAAGCCGCCGCGCACCCAGTTACCCAGATCGTCGTTGGGGGCCACGAACATATCGGGGCCGCCACCGGCTGCCACTTCCGTCTGATACTTGTTGAAGATCTGATCGAACGGGATTTGCAGCACGTTGATCGTCGCTTCAGGATTGGCTTTCTTGGCATTATCGATCAGCTTGGTCAGCGCTTGCTCTTCCGCGCTGCCCGTACCGTACGCATGCCACAACGTCACTTCACCCTTGATGGTGCCGCCGGTCGCGGGGGCCGCGGGCTGCTCAGGGGCTTTGGTCGGCTCGGCTGGAGCCGGGGCTTTGGTCGGTTCAGCCGCCGGCGCAGGAGCCTGAGTTGGAGCCGGGGTCGCGGCGCCACCGCAGGCCGCCAGCAAGATCCCAAGCACGACGAGCAAACTTACGAGCGAAAAACGGGTCTTCATTGTTTCACTCCTCCAGAGTTGTAAATCGTCATCATTGGTCAAGACACTGGGACTTACTCACAGGTCGAGCAAGTCTATTTCGAAACGCGTATCGTCTGGGCTGCGAACCGATGAGCGCGCTCATCACCTCCAATCAGGATACGATTCTTATGTTGCACATCCGATCGGCGCACCGTACCTCAAGGCTACGCTCGGCGCGCGGTACTCTTGCCTGTGATCAAACGCGGCGGCATCAAGATTTGTGTCTTCGCCAGCGGCGCTTCATTTAGTAAGTCTAACAGCATTTCGGCGGCCTGCACACCAATTACCTCAGGGCGAGTGTCGATGATGGTTAGTTCGGACAAAGCCATCGATAGATGCTCGGAGCGGTCAAACGAAATTAGCGACATGTTGTCGGGAATACTCCGACCAGCATCTCGCAGCGCGCTGATCACCCCGACGGCGACTACATCTGACCAGACGACGACCGCTGTCAATTTAGGATGATCCGCCAACAACTGTTTCATCGCCCGATAACCGGCATCATCCGATGGTACGGCGGGGGCCTTGATAAGCGGCAGATCGCGCTTGCGGCAGGCTTTTTCGTAGCCTTTTACCACCCGATAGGCAAAGCCGAAGTTGAGGTCTTCCGGGCAGATGAAGGCAATATTCCGATGCCCGAGATCGGTCAAGTGATTGATCGCGAGTTCACTCGCGGCTTCGCCATCTAGGTCGACGTAGGTCAAATTCTTATTGTCGCGAGTCCGGCCAATCATGACAAACGGGATGTTGGCCTCACGCAGCAATTTCACCCGTTCGTCGGCGACTTGAATGCGCATCAGCACCAGACCGTCCACCAAACCGGCATGCATCATCTGTCGCAAATCGGCCACGCCCACCCGTGGTGAACTCAGCGTCAACAACGTGAAGTTGTGCTTGTTAATTACTTCTGCGATGCTGGAGATGAAACGTATTTCCACGTCGCCAAGAGTTGAAGAGGCTAGCGGTAAAACTAAGGCGATGGTGCGGCTGGTCGAGCTGCCCGCCAGACGCTGCGCAATGGGATTGGGCGTAAATTGCAGCTCGCGCATGACGGCAAAGATCCGTTCGCGCGTTTCAGCGGCGACTGGCCGCTTGCCACTGATGGCATGCGAAACCGTCGTCTTCGCGACACCCGCCCGCTCGGCAACTTCTTTGATGGTGGAATGCTGCTTGAGTTTGGAGGTACGCACGTGACTGTCCAGATGTCATTGGCGCGAAACGGCTGGTTAACTGCTTCGTTGGTAAATGTAGCACAAACCGGTTTGCTAGTCAATAGCTAAAATTCGAAATTTAAGGGTTAAATCCGGTGATAAGGCGTTGGAAACGGTTGCAGAACCGCCTCCAACGCCAGTCACTCCGCTATAGAAGCTGCGTTACTGCGCATTGGCGTCCTATTTGGAGTCAGAATCAGATCGGTTACAGAGCACTTCCTGCCTAGTCCCTACTCGTAGAACGTTGACGCTGGGTAAATCGACAGATACAATCGAAATGAACCTTTCCGGCGGTGCTTACGTATTTAGGTCATTCGATGTCCCTGACTAAGGAACCGAGATTCGCTATGAAGGGTATTTCAACTCGCTCCCGTTATCCCGTCGATCGACTGGCGTTGATCCTCATCGGCTGTGTGGTGTTTAGCGCGGCCTGGAGCATCGCCGCGGCCGATTGGATGCCTCGTCTCGATCTGTTGGGCAACACCGTCGTCGTCGCGATTGTGCTGGGGACGCTGATCGTCACCCGGCCCTGGCGAGCCGCCTTCGCACACATGGTCATGATCGCCTACGGCGCGATCTGGGTGACATTGATCGTGTTGGATCAAATGCCCGACAAGGTCTATGGTTGGACAGGCTTGGACACACTGCGCCATCTCATTGTCCGTCTCGGCGAACATATCTATATTTGGGGTCAAGCCGTTATCACCGGCGGCGTTGGCACCGATAATTCCATCTTCTTGCTGTTCCTCGCTTCCGTGTTTTGGCTGATCGCCTACATCGCCATCTGGAATACGTTTCGTCGCCAACATATCTGGCGGGCTGTCGCTCCGGCTGGTGTGGCGTTACTAATCAACACTTACTACTATGGCGGCCCAGAATCGTTGTTCCTACTGTTGATCGTTTACATCTTTTGCGTGCTGATGTACGCGGCTCGATTGTATACGCTCAATCAGGAACAGCGCTGGCAATTCAGCCGCGTCCGCTTTAACCCGGAAATCAAACGAGACTTCTTGCAGATCGGGTTTGGCATTGCGTTGGCCGCCGTACTGTTCGGCGCTGTTGCGCCAACAGTATTGGGCGCACCGCAAATCAGCGATCTGTGGCGGCAGGTCAGTCGGCCGGTGCGTTCTGTTGAAGAATCCTTCAATCGGTTGTTCTCTGGCCTGCAACCGCATGGTCTGGCTTTTGCCAATCCCTTCGGCCGCACTCTAGCGCTATTGGGCCAGCGGACGCTGGGCAACGAGCTGGTCATGGAAGTCAAATCGACCGAGGCCGACTACTGGCAAGCCGTGGTTTACGATGAATACACTGGCACGGCGTTTCAAAGTTCCGATACGACGCGCTTGGCCGTTGATCCCAATGAGCCGTTCGGCGAACCGTTTGAGAAACGCGCGATCGTTACTCAGACCTTTACGGTTTACTTTCCTAACAACACGTTGATCTTTGCCGCGCCGCAAGCGCTAAAGGTCGATCGCGCCACCTGGGTCGAGACCCTCCCCGCCGATACAACACCCGATGTCGCCATGTGGACGGCCATCAATCCGCTGGGCGCTGGCGATGCTTATCAAGTCTTCTCGTCGGTCAGCACGGCAAATGTGACCGAGCTGCGCGCGGCTGGCACTATCTATCCGGCATCGATCCGGCAGCGTTACTTGCAGCTACCCACTTCGCTGCCCGATCGCATTCGGCAGTTAGCGCGCAAAATTGTCAGCGACGCTGGCGCAACTAATCCTTACGATCAAGCCACGGCGTTGGAAGTATGGCTGCGCACCAATATCAAATACAATGAGAAAATCGCACCGCCGCCGCCAGGCCGTGATGGTGTAGAGTACGTGCTCTTCGACGTCAAAGAAGGCTATTGCGATTACTACGCCTCGGCCATGGCAGTGATGGCGCGCTCGCTGGGTATTCCAGCCCGAATCGTTACGGGATATTCATCGGGGAACTACGACTCGGAACGCGGCCTCTATCAGGTGTATCAATTCAATGCTCACACCTGGACCGAGGTGTACTTCCCAAAGTACGGCTGGATACAATTCGAACCGACGGCCAGTCAGCCGTCGATCAGCCGCCCGCAGCCGGTCACCGCATCGACCGACGCCAACAGTCCCGACTCGGAACTTGACCTGAACGATCTGCGCGCACGCAATCGAGAACCACTCGATCTCGAATTCGATCCGCTCAACGGCCCAGCCAGTCCGGTCGATCAAGTGAAACCTGCTGTCGAGCAGCCTGTCACTCAATTGGGGACAATCGCCCTCATCGTTGCGGCTGTGCTTGTGCTGCTCGTCGCAGCGGTGATCGGCATGTGGGTGTATGAAGGTCGTGGCGGCATGCGCAATGCCAGTGGGGCTGAATGGATCTTTGCGCGCTTAACGCGCATGACCAAGTGGCTGCGCATCAAGATCAGTCCGGCGCAAACACCGTTCGAGCAGGCACAGACTATCGGCACAGTGCTGCCCGGGCGCGAACCCGTACTGGCACAGGTGGCTAATCTGTATGTGGCAGAGCGCTACGGGCGCACCCCAGCCGATCGGGTGGAGGCCCAAACGATCTGGCGCACGCTGCGCCCTAGTCTATGGTGGGCGGGCGTCAAGCGCCGCATCCCGCGTTCGTTACCGCGTTTCAAGCGCCGAACCAAACCGATCAGGTCGTAAGGCCTGATCGGTTTTTGTTGTATAATCCCGTTATCTCATCTGGCCCGGCGGCCTATGACCACGCCGACTTCATCAAAGTCTGCCACTGACTCCACCCTGATGCTCCGCACGGCGATCGCGCAAGGCGATATCACCGCGTTGTTGGCCGAGCTCAACCATCAACTGCATCAACAAGCGGCCGTTCTCACGCGTCTAGCGGGCACACCTGAGGTCCTCAAAGCGCAGCAGACTTTATTGAAGATTCAAAGTCTGATGCCGCGTTTTCAGAACGCCGTCGATGCGCTGGCGCACGAACGACAAGCGCTGCAAGCGCTGTATGAAGTAGGACAAGCCGTCAACTCCACGCTGGAACTATCGGATGTGCTGAACCAGGTGATGGATCGCATCATCCAGTTGACGGGCGCTGAGCGCAGCTTCTTAATGCTTAAAGATGAAACGTCCGGCGAGTTGGAAGTGCGCGTTGCCCGCAACGTCGATCGGGAAACGCTGCGGCACAGCGAGTTCGCCGTGAGCTGGACGATTGTGCAGCAAGTCGCCGCCGATGGCCGGCCGATCGCGACGACAAACGCGCAGGCCGATCCACGTTTTGCGGCGCAGGAAAGCGTTGTGGCCTATAGTCTGCGCAGCATCTTGTGCGTGCCGATGCTGGCGCGCGATCAAGTGACCGGCGTCATTTATGCCGACAATCGCATCAAGACCGGCCTGTTCGGTGATCGCGATCGCGACATGCTGGCGGCCTTCGCCAATCAAGCCGCGTTGGCGATCGAGAATGCGCGCCTGTTTGAGCGAGTACGACAGCAGCTCGCGGCGATCACGGTGATGCGCGATCTGATGGACAATGTCTTTGAATCGATCACGTCGGGCGTCATCACCACCGATATGACCGATCGGATTACGCTGTTCAATCGAGCCGCAGAATCGATCTTCGGTCTCCCACTCGATCAAGTCGTTGAACAACCCTATCAGCACACGCTGCCCATCGCCAGCGATTTGCAGCCGTGGATCGACGAGGTGAAGACCAAACACGTCGTGTTGGCACGCGAACTGGAACGCGATCTGCCTACGCGCGGTCCAGTAGAACTGAGCGTGAATTTTGCCCCGCTGAAAGGCACGAGCGAGAGCGCCGTCAGCGGCGTGGCCATCGTGGTGGACGATCTGACCGAGAAGCGCAAACTCGAAGCCGATCAACGCTTCATCAAAGAAACGTTCATGCGCTACGCGCCACCCGCCGTGGTCGAGCAGCTGCTGCGCGATCCGTCGCAGTTGAAGTTGGGTGGCGTGCGCAAACCGCTCTCGATTTTGTTTGCGGACATTCGCGGCTTTACCAGTTTCAGCGAGCCGCTGGCCCCGGAAGAACTGGTGGAAGTATTGAATTCATATTTGGCGATGGCCGCCGATTCTGTACTGGCCTTCGACGGGGTGCTGGATAAATTCATGGGCGATGCAGTGATGGGTCTGTTCAACGTGCCGCTCGATCAGACGCAGTACACGCTACGCGCCGTGAAAGCGGCGTTGAAGATGCAAGAAGCGATTCGCGATTTTCACGAGCGCATTGGTATTGAGTGGCAGTTGAATTTCGGTGTGGGTATTCACGCGGGCGAAGCCGTGGTCGGCAACATTGGCACGGAAAAGCAGCGCAACTTCACCGCCATCGGCGATGCCGTGAACTATGCCAAACGGTTGCAAGAAAACGCCAAAGGCGGCCAAATCCTCATCAGCGTCGCGGCGTACGAGCAGGTCAAAGATCAAGTCGAGGCGGTTGAACTGCCGCCGTTGCAAGTCAAAGGCCGCTCGACGCCTGAGCTAGTCTACGAAGTGACCGGCTTGAAGTCAACCCTAATCGCATGACCACCACGCGCATTTCGTTTATCCGCCACGGACATGTTCATAATCCGCAGGGCATCTATTACGGGCGTTTGCCCGGCTTCACCTTGAGCGACCGCGGTCGAATGGAAGCGCAAGCCGCCGCGCGCGAACTGCAATCGGATCAGGTCGCTGCGATCTTTAGCAGTCCGCAGCCGCGCACGCTGGAAACCGCTCGCGCCATCGCCGCGCTTCAATCGGACATGACCGTTCAGGTGTCGGCGGCACTTAACGAAGTCTATACGCCTTATGACGGGCAGCCCATCGAGGTGATGGCGGCGCGCAAGTGGGACGGTTACACCGGCAGCGCGCCTGAGTTTGAGCAGCCCGCTGATGTGCTGCGGCGCGTGCTCGATTTTGCGGCCGAGGTTCGGGCCAGTTACAGCGGCCGTCACGTCGTGGCTGTCACCCACGGCGATGTCATCGCCTTTGTGATGTTGTGGGCGCGCGGCGAGCCGCTGGATCTCAACGTTAAAGAGCTGCTCTATCGGCTCAGCGTGCGACCCGGCTCGATTACGACGTTGAAATTTCGCGCTAATGACGGCGAGACGCCGTCGGGACTGGATTATCGAGAACCCAGTGGGTGAGTTGTCAACTCACCTGACCCTGCTATAATTTGCTGCACAGGATCGAGACCGCGACCAATGTCGCGGTTTCGTTTGTTAAAGGACGAAGTATGCTTGTTGTGATTCTCTATTCCATCGCCGCAACCTGGCTGGCCCTGTATGGCTTGCACGTGTTGCTGCTCGTCATCCAATACTGGCGTCATCGGCACGATCAACCGCAAACACGGCCGTTGATCGCTGAACCCCGCGTAACGGTGCAACTACCGCTGTACAACGAAGCCGCCGTAGTCGAACGCCTCATCGAGGCGGTGGCCAACCTCGATTGGCCACGTGACCGCTTGCAGATTCAGGTGCTGGATGATTCCACCGATCGGACCACAACGCTGGCCCGATCGCGTGTGGAGGCCCATCGGGCGCGCGGCCTAAACATCGAATTGATCCACCGCACCAATCGCACCGGATATAAGGCGGGGGCGCTTGCCAACGGTCTCGTGACCGCGACCGGCGAATTTGTGGCGATCTTCGACGCGGACTTCGTGCCCGCTCCCGATTACTTGCGGCGCATGTTGCCATCTTTCGCCGACGACTCGATCGGGTTTGCGCAAGCCCGCTGGGATCATCTGCCGACGACGGCCCCGCTAGCCAAAGCGTTGGCGATCGGCGTGGATGGGCACTTCATCATCGAGCAGTTGGCGCGGAACCGATCGGGCCTGCCGATGATCTTCAACGGCTCGGCGGGCATCTGGCGACGAACTTGCATCGACGCGAGCGGCGGCTGGCAAGGCGATACGCTGTGTGAGGACATGGACTTGAGTCTGCGCGCGGCGATGGCGGGCTGGCGCTCGGCGTTTGTGCCGGACGTGACCGTGCCGCAGGAAGAACCCGATCACATCGCCAACATCAAGAGCCAACATGGCCGCTGGGCCAAGGGTGGCGCGCAGTGTTTGCGAAAACTCAGCGTGCCTTTGCTGAAGAGCAAGTTGTCGCCACTGCAAAAAGCCGGCGGACTGATGTACCTCAGCGGCTATGCCGCGCACTTGATGATGCTGGTCGTCATCGTGTTGTGGCTGCCGTTGGCGCTGCAACCCGAACTGTTTAAGCATCTGCCGCTGAGTTTCCTCGGTCTGGGCGGATTAGGTTTGCCACTGGAGTATGTGCTTTCACAAGTGGCGTTGTATCAGTGGCACGGTGTGCGCAAACTGTTGGCGCTGCCGCTGCTGCTGGCGATTGGCTTCGGGCTGGCGTTCAATAACGGCCTCAACGTCCTCGATGGGCTGATCAATCGATCAGGCGAGTTCAAGCGGACGCCCAAGCGCGGCGCGAACGCGCACAGCTCGATCGGCTACGATGCTCGATCGGCTTGGCAGGCGTGGATCGAAATCGGATTGGCGTTGTACACGCTGGCGGCGGCTGGGTTGATGATCGAAAACGGGCAGTGGCTGACGGCAGCGGTGCTGCTGATCTACACCGTCGGTTTTGCGCTGGTCGGCTGGGGTACACTCGCCTGGCCGCGCCTAATCGGCGTCAAGCCAGTCGAACACGCACAGGAAACGGAATAGCAAAACGCCGCTTCGAACGAATCGAGGCGGCGTTTAATTTTGAGGCAAAAGAATTACTGGCCGTTGTCCACGACGTGCGCAGGCGACACGGGTGCTTCCAGCAGCGGCATATCGGGCTCACCCGGCATGACACTCTGCCCACGGAAGAAGCCGCCTTCGTCGATGAGGAACGACGACACCGAAATGTCGCCCCACACGCGCCCGGTCGAGAGAATCTCCAATCGACCCTGCGCCTTGACAGTGCCTTTTAGCGCGCCCGCCACCGAGACATTTTGAGCCACAACTTCGGCAATGACCTTGCCCGTCTCGCCGATGATCAAGTTGCCAGCGATCTGAATATTGCCTTCAAACACGCCATCCACGCGCAAGCCGCCATCGCTCTGAATGGTGCCCTTGAAGTTGGCCGTCGGGCCGATGAGGGTTTCGATTTTAGCGGAAGAACCGCCGCCGCTCGATGGAACCGAAGCGACCGTCGGAAGTGACGCAGATGAGGTTTTTTCTTTGCCGAACATGCGTAAGCCCCTTGAAATGGAGTTGCGCCTGAGAACGGCGCGTTGGAACGGGCAAAATCATACACGAGGTTAGAAGATTGTGCAAACGCCCCCACTTACTTCAAAACCTGGACTTTGAACAGGATGACACGGTCGCCGGCCAGCCCCCCGCTTCGATCGAGGATCGGCACCCGGCGGGTGCTGGTCATGCCGTACAAACCCACCTCGATGTAATAGTCGCCGGGCGGCAGCGTGTCTGGTACTTGCAATTGATACGGATCGCTGACGCTCTGCCCCGCAATCCACTTGGGAATCCACAACTGCGTGGGGAACGCGCCGCCCATCGGCGTGTAGTCTTGCTGCGCGATGAGTTGATTGTTCCCGTCGATCAGGTGCACAAAGACGGTATACGATTCGTTAACCTGCTGCTGCGCCTCCCAATTCAGCCACACCCCGATCGATTCTCCCGGCTTCACCGTGATTGTCGCCAACGGATCGGACGTCGGCACGCCATTAGCGCTTGCACTCAACAGCCCAATTTGTGCGTTGAAGTCCGCCAAACGCGCTTGATCGAGATCAATGTGCGGCTTCGTCGACGCGATAACACGTAGCGTCTGCAAAGGCACGTTCAATTCCAAATCTCGGCCAGCCGATAGATCACTCAGCCCCAACGTAATCGGATACTCACCTGGCGCGGCGTCGAACGGCAGTGTGATGTCGTAGCGCTCAACGATGACCTCATTCGGCAGCCAATCCTGCGTCAGCAAGCGCGAGTCGGTCGTCCAGCGAAATTCACGTCCGCCTACGGTCGCAAACGGCATAATGATGTGCGTCGGCGTGATCGCTGCGCGCATCGCCAACGTCAAGTGAGCGGCTTGTCCCGCCTCAATCGATGTTCGATCCAGCGAATAGCCGATCACTTGAACGCCGCCTGCACTTGCGTTGAGCGAATGATCCAGCGATGGCACACTCGTCTCGCCGGGCGGCACGACCCGCCATAAAGGCCAATAGCCTTCGGGACGCAATCGGAACAACTTTCCTTCCACCACCGCTCGGCGGTAATCAGCTAAATACACCGGTCCCTCGTTCAAATGCGCGAACACGTTGTCCAGCCACGGATTTGCAGACGCGGTCGTCACGTAGATCGGCTTCACATCCGCCGGATCGAGTGTGCGCCCTTGCGTGTATTCGGCCACCCATAGCGGCGTCATCGCCTCCCACGGCGAGAGCACCACCGCGTGTTCGCCTTTGCCTGCGAAACGATTGAACAGAATGTCCACCCAATCTGCGCCGACTGTGTAGTTCGACAATGAAACGCGCGGCGCGGTGTCGATGAACTTGGCGACGGGCAAGATCAGCAACACGAGCAAAACACACGTAGAAATTCCTCGCCGCAACGCGGCTCGGAATAACACTGTGGACATGACCTCGGCCAGCGCCCACGCACCCAACCCGATGAACACCGTCAGCGTCATGAATGGCAGCAGCAAATAAGCCATTACGTCCTGCACGGTGTTGATGATGAAAGCATACAACGTGAGGAAAAACACCGCGCCTAAAACAAACGGCTTCAATGCGCGCCGCGCCAGCCAGATTGCACCCGGAATCGCCAGCAGCAAACTGATCACCGGGAATTGCAATTTCGCTAGTTCAATGAAGACGCTAAAGCGCACGGGCTGATCGGTCAGGCCAAAGTGGAAGAGATTGACGCGCAGCCCTTCGGCGCTGACGAAGTGGATGAACGACTCAAACGACGTGATATCCGTCGGACCAAACGGCGCGTTCGGACTGCGCAGCGGATAGTACAACCAGACGCTTAGCCCTAGCACAAAACATCCGATCAGCGGCAGCAACTTCTTCGGCTGGATCACCAATCGGGGCTTGACGATTACGATGAAGATCGCGTACGCCGGAAATGTGAACACGAGCAACAAGTGTTGTGTCGGGCTGAATCCGGCGATCAACGCAAAGAGATATAGCCACCGATCATGATCGGTGCGCCACCACTCGATTAGCAGGAACACGCTCGTCGTCGCTAACAGCAACGTGATGATATGAGCGTTGGTGTGGATGCTATGCTGCCACACATCGGTTGCGGCGGCGAAGGACAAGCCAGCGAACAAGGCCGCCAAGTATTCGCCTGCCTTCGCGCTCTTCGCGCCTTTGCGGTTCATCATTAGGCGCTGAACGATCAAATAGACCAGCGTCGCGCTCACTGCCCCCGCCGCCGTCGCGAAGAGGTGCGTGCGATAGGCTACTGAGCCAAGCGCTACGAGGCGCTGCCACAGGCCTGCGAGCAGCGTATAAAACGCATAGCCCGGCGGATGCGCGATGCCAAACACCCACGGAATAAAGGTGTATTCACTGGGGTCGCCAGGGACTTGCACCGGCGCGATCGAGGCGCCGTAAAACCCAAAGGCCACTACAAAAACGATCGCGCCGAAGAAGACAGTGAGGTGTCGTTGAAAGAAACGCATGATGGTAAATCCGCGCCGCGATTATAGCATGCCCGCTCCGTTACCCGTCACCTTTCTAGGCCCGCCGCATCTAAACACCTGATGATTGACTTTGCTTCCCGCACTGATTACAATTCGTATACCGCTTGGACTTATGCAGTGCCACATCTATCCCAATAGGAGACCAGCATGCCCAGCAACACGTTGACTATCACCGACAATCGCACCGGCAAGTCCTATGAAGTCCCGATCGAGCATGATACGATCAAGGCTGGCGATCTGCGTCAGATCAAAGTCAATTCCACCGACTTCGGTCTGATGACGTACGATCCGGCCTTCATGAACACCGCCTCGTGCAAGAGCACCATCACTTACATCGATGGCGATGCGGGCATTCTGCGCTATCGCGGCTACCCGATCGATCAACTGGCCGAAAAAGCCTCGTTCCTGGAAGTCGCTTATTTGGTCCTGTACGGCGAGCTGCCCAATCAAGCCCAGTTGGACACCTGGACCTACGAGATCACCCATCACACCTTCCTGCACGAAAGCACCAAGCAACTGATGCAGGCCTTCCGCTACGACGCGCACCCGATGAGCATGTTCATCAGCACCGTCGCCGCGCTCAGCACCTTCTATCCGGAGGCCAAGCAAATCAAGAACGCCGAAGTCCGCGAGAAGCAGATTCATCGCCTCATCGCCAAAGTGCCTACCATCGCCGCGTTCTCCTATCGCCATCACAAGGGCCTGCCCTACGTCTATCCTGATAACGACCTGAGCTACACCGGCAACTTCCTGGCGATGCTGGACAAGATGGCGCAAGCCAAGTATCAGCCTGATCCAGTAAAGGAACGCGCCCTCGACGTGCTCTTCATCCTTCACGCCGATCACGAGCAGAACTGCGGCACTAACGCTATGCGCGCCATTGGCTCATCCAACGTCGATCCATATTCGGCGATGGCGGGCGCAGCAGCCGCGCTTTACGGCCCGCTCCACGGCGGCGCCAACGAAGAAGTGCTAAAGATGCTCACCGAGATCGGCAACGTCAAGAATGTACCGGCCTACATCGAGCGCGTGAAGAAGAAGGAAAAGCTGCTCATGGGCTTTGGCCACCGCGTCTACAAGAACTACGATCCGCGCGCCAAGATCATCAAGAAGACCGCCGACGAAGTCTTCGCCGTGACTGGCGTCAATCCCATGCTGGAAATCGCGCTGGAATTGGAGCGCATCGCGCTGCAAGACGAATACTTCATCTCGCACAAGCTTTACCCCAACGTCGACTTCTACAGTGGCATCATCTACCAGGCCATGGGCTTCCCGGTCGAGTTCTTCCCGGTGCTCTTCGCCATTCCGCGCACAGCGGGCTGGCTGGCCCAGTGGGTGGAAATGGTCAACGATCCCGATCAAAAGATCGCTCGCCCACGGCAGATTTACCTTGGCGCCGATGAGCGCGCGTTTGTGCCGATGGCCGATCGGAAGTAGCCACCAACCCGATTGTTTCTCTCAGCCCCAGAGGTTTCTATGGCCTCTGGGGCTTTTTTTTGCTTCTTGACAGTCGAACCAATATTGACTATTATATGATAAATCCTATATATGATAAATCATATAATATGTCACTCAAACACGCCATTCTAGGGTTCCTATCGTTACAGCCGTTTACGGGCTACGACCTCAAAAAAGCGTTCGATGGCTCGGTGCGGCACTTCTGGTCCGCCGATCAAAGCCAGATTTATCGCACCCTCGATCAGATCGTCGAAGCGGGCTGGGCCGAAGTGGAACTCGTCGAGCAAGCCACCCGCCCCAATCGCAAGGTGTATCACGTCACCCCGACGGGCCGCGCTGAACTGCAACGCTGGCTCACCTCGCCGCTGGCTCATCGCGAAGAACACGAGCCGTTTCTCGTTCAACTTTTCTTCGCCAGCGGCCTGCCGGACGCCGAAGTGGAGGCGCTGTTAGAACGCGAAGCCGACGACGCCCGCGCTCAGTTGGCGGTCTACGAGCAGATTCGACAGCAATATCCAGCCACTTCGCGCCAGCAAGCCTTTGTCATGTTGACGCTCGATTACGGCATTCAATCAACTCAGGCGCGCCTGACGTGGATCGAACAAGTGTTGGCGCAACTGCGCCGCGGCGATACACTACTCTCGCGGGCAAACAACTAAACCCGGACATTTCTCCCTGTGGAGGCTACACACATGACCTTGCAATTGACCAGCGATCAAGTTTGGACCGAACTTAAGAAAGAACTCTTTGCTGTCGTAGGTATGGTCACGCCAAAGGGCGAGGCGCGCACAGCGGGTGTGGTCTATGTCGTGCAGGACCACAAGCTCTACTTCGCAACCAACACGGATACCTGGAAAGCACGCCATATTCAGCACAATCCGCATGTTGCGGTGACGGTGCCTATCGCCAAACGCATTCCTCTCATGTCGTGGATCAAGATCCCCGCAGCGACGATCACCTTCTCCGGACAGGCGAGAGTGTTCGCGGCGAGTGAGGCTAGCAGTGACCTTCAGAAAGCGCTCTTCCGCGGACTGGAAGCGGATCCAAACGAGCTGGCCACGGCCTCGATCGTTGAGATCGTGCCAGTCGGCGAATTCGTCACCTATGGCGTGGGCATCCCCCTAATGCAAATGCGTATTCCTGACAAAGCGCGCGGACGCGCCTCGACTAGGTAGCGCGAATAAATTTCACCTAGCATCATCGCACTCGCGGGGCGATTGCCGGTCACGACAAAGACAACTTCACGCGAATTCCAGCCGAAGGCACACCCACGATCAAAGTGGCGCACACGTCATACATCGACTTGCCGATCATTCAAGCACAGTGATCAACCATCGGGTCGAACGCAAACGCCCCGCCTCAACATTGAGGCGGGGCGCTTTGTCTAAGCTTTGCCCGTTAATTGGAATGTGATCGCGGCAGATAGCCACGCGCTAGAATGAATAACCCGAGTGCGATCAGGATCACCGGCCAGAAGTACTGCGACGCCACGGTGCCCAGGAACATGATGAACGCACCGAAGATCGCCAGGATCGCCGCCGGCCACCACGCCCAGCCCATGCGCGGATCGTTCAGCGTCGCCAGCCGCACCAGCGCAAACACCGCGCCAAGACCCAGGAAGAACAGACCGCCAATCACCTCACCCGACATACCCGTCACCGACAACATCGGCATGAAAGCCAACACCGTCATGACGCCGCCCGGAATCAGCGCCCACCACTGCCGCCGATCCATCAGAAAGATCAGCAGGAACGGCGCAGCGATGCTGAACAGGAACAAGCCACCGGCCTGTTCGCCGCTCATCAGGCGATTGTCCTCGTTGAAGACCACTAACGTCAAACCGGCCAGCACACACGCCGGAATCAACGCCCACCACTGCCGCCGATCGAACACAAACACCATTAAGAACAGCACCGCCGGGACACCGAACAGGAACATGCCGAAGTTAAACCCGAACGGGATCAGACCCATCTGCTGCGCCAATAGCACCGCGCCAAAGAGCACCAGCGCCACACCCCAGAAAATTCGCCCTCGCGTCTGCATCGTCCACCTCCAGATCATTTTGGGCTTAGTTTAGCACCGGCCATCGACTGCGTCATCGGCCATAAGTCTGAGTCGGGCGTGCGCCTAATGCCGATCTGCTATAATCGCGCCCGATGATTATCCAACCTGCTCCCGACCAATGGGACGCCTTCGTCGCGTCCAGCCCGCACGCGCACATCCTGCAAACGTCACGCTGGGGCGAACTCAAGTCCCGCTTCGACTGGTCTGCCGATCGGGTGGCCGTCATGCGCGATCAACGCCTCGTGGCCGGGGCGCTGGTGCTATTCCGCATCTTGCCGATGCGCTTGGGCACGCTGGCCTACATCCCCAAAGGTCCGATCGTCGATTTTGCCGACGACGAACTGTGCGCAGAGTTGCTGCACGGTCTCGATCGGTTGATGAAGCGACATCGCGCCATCTTGCTCAAGATCGAGCCTGATCAGTTAGCCGATCTGCACTTCTCTACACGCCTGGCCACATTGGGCTTTCGGCCCAGTCCGCAGACCATTCAACCGCCGCGCACCATCACGATCGATCTGGCTCGCGACGACGATGCTATTCTCGCCGCGATGCATCCCAAGACGCGCTACAACGTGCGCTTGGCGGCTAAGAAAGACGTGATCGTGCGCGAAGCAACGGCGGCCGATTTGCCCGCATTCACCAGCCTGATGACGATCACCGGCGAACGCGATGGCTTTGCCGTCCACTCGGCCGAGTATTACGCCGCTGCGTTTGAGTTGTTCGGTGCAACCGATCAATCTCGGCTGTTTGTGGCGACGTTCGAAGACAAGGTGATTGCAGGATTGTTCGTGTTTGCGTTAGGCCAGCGAGCGTGGTATTTCTACGGCGCGTCGGGTGAGGCCGAACGACAGCGCATGCCCAATCATGCTTTGCAGTGGGCGGCTATGCAGTGGGCCAAGTCGCGCGGCTGCACAGAATACGATCTGTGGGGCATTCCCGACGAAGACGAAGCGACCCTCGAAGCGCAGTACCTCGATCGCAGCGACGATCTGTGGGGCGTGTATCGCTTCAAGCGCGGCTTTGGCGGCAAAGTCGTGCGCTTCGCCGGCGCATACGATCGAGTGTACGATCCGCTGTTGTATCAAGCCTACAAGTTGTACCTGAAGTCGCGAGGCAGAACAGAGTAGAGATCAGGGATTAGGGATTAGTTCACTGCTCCCTGATCCCTGATCAGCTGTACACTTCCGACTTCAACACTCCGATATACGGCAGCGTGCGATATTTGTTGTGCCAGTCCAGGCCGTAACCCACCAGCCACTCGTTTGGCACGTGAAAGCCGATCCAATCCACATGCACATCCACTTCGCGCATCTCCGACTTGCTGACCAGCGCGCACGATCGCAACGAAGCCGGATGCTTGGTGCCCAACATCTGATACAGATAGTTCAACGTGTAGCCGGTATCGATGATGTCCTCGACGATGAGCACATGTTTGTTATGCAGGCTGTTCTTCACATCCAGCAGCACGCGCACTTCACCCGTCGCCTTGGTCGATGCCGTCGGATAGCTGCTCAACGACATGAAGTCGATGTTGTAGGGCACGGTCAAATGCGTTTCTAGATCAGCCGTGAAGCGGAACGCACCGTTGAGGATGCAGACCATCACCAGTTCGTCTACAGCCCGATAGGTCTCCGAAATCTGACCGGCCATCTCTTTCACTTTCGCCGCGATGCTGGTCTCATCGATCAAAACGCGCTGAATGTCGTTGTTCATGTGAATGCTCCCAGACGAATTTACCGTTGAGATTGTACGAGTGATCGGGTGAAAGGACAAATGCGCGACTGCGCTTCACTTTTCGCCCGTTACGTTTTACAATCCTGTCCATGGACATCATCCGCCTTGACACCACCAGCCGCCGGGATGTGCGCCGTTTTCTCGATTTTCCGTTCCAACTCTATCGCAATGTGCCGCAATGGGTGCCGCCGTTTGCGTCCGATGCGAGCCGGATGCTCGATCGGCGGAAGCATCCGTTTTATCAACACTCCGACGCTGATTTCTTCCTCGCGCTGAAAGCCGATCGGGTGGTTGGCCGCCTGGCGATCCTGGAAAACAAACGTTACAACGATTTCAATCAAACGCGCACGGCGTTGTTCTATCTCTTCGAGGCTGAGAACGATCCGACGATTGCGCGCGGCTTATTCGACGCCGCCATCGACTGGGCGCGCGCGCGCGGTTTGACGGAAATCAACGGTCCGAAAGGCTTCACCGCGCTCGATGGGATGGGGCTGCTAGTCAAAGGTTTCGAACATCGGCCTGCGTTGGGCATTGCCTACAACCTCGATTACTACGCGGGCCTATTGGAAGACCTGGACTTTGAAGGCACCGGCGATATCGTCTCAGGGTATCTGGATGCTCACAACCTGCATTTTCCAGAAAAGATTCATCAGGTGGCCGAGCTGGTGCAGAAACGGCGCGGTCTGCGCATCGTGCGGTTCAAAACGCGCCGCGATTTGCAGCAGATCATCGAGCCGCTGAAGAAAATGTATAATGACTCGCTCGGTGGCACAGTCGGCAATGTGCCGTTGACCAACGACGAAGTTAACACCATCGCACAGCAACTGCTGTTGTTTGCCGATCCTAAACTGATCAAGATCGTGATGAAGGACGATGAACTCGCCGGCTTCTTGTTCGCCTATCCCGACGTCTCAGCGGCGGTACAACGCACCAAAGGCAAACTCTTTCCGTTCGGATGGCTCGATCTGTGGCTGGAGTTGAAACGCACCAAGTGGATCAACATCAACGGCGCGGGCATCGTCGAGAAATATCGGGGCGGTGGCGGCACGGCGCTGCTCTTCTCGGAAATGGAGAAGAGCGTGGTTGAGGGTGGCTTTGCGCATGCGGACCTCGTTCAGATCGGCGCGGACAATGACAAGATGCAGCGCGAAGTCGCGGCGTTGGGCATCGACTTTTACAAAACACATCGAATGTATAGGAAGATCATCGCATGATGCGTGATGCTTAAGAAGTTAATGACTCACGTATCACACATCCCGCACCACAAATTGCCAGCATGCAAACGAACTCTATCAAACCGTCATCTAATCCACTTCAGCTGTTATTGAAAGGGATTCGTATCGTCATCGCGCGGCTGCGCGAGCAAGGCCCACGTACAACGGCGCTGTGGTTCACCGAGCGGACGACGCGCATCCTCGTCGGTGTGTCGCCAGTACGCACCAGCCGTGTTGCGCCGAACTTGTACGTCGGCGGACAGCACAAGCGGCGCGGCTTACCAATCATGGCGCAACGCGGTATCACCGCTTGCGTCGATCTGCGCCGCGAATACGGCGACGTCGAGCACGGCGTCGATCTAGCGCGGCAGTTGTCGCTACCCACCGATGACGATCATGCCCCGACGATGACCGAGCTGCAACGCGCCGCCGAATTCATCGGTGAATGCCTAAGTGAGGGGCGCGGCGTCTACATTCACTGTGCCAACGGCGTGGGCCGCGCGCCGACGACAGCGGCAGCGTACCTGGTCACTACCGGATTGTCACCACAAACTGCATGGGATACGATTCGCATGGTGCGGCCATTTATTCGACCGACGAAGGTTCAGCGCGAAATGCTGGAGCGTTTTGCGCTAGAGCGACAAAGTGATTGAAGGATAGACA
>JAXLWI010000001.1:0-182976 GCA_046328575.1 Anaerolineae bacterium | reverse complement strand
TTGGAAGATCCCAAGAAGGTCAAGAAGCTCGTCAAGCGCGATGTGGTCCGCGTCATCACGCCGGGCACGGTGGTTGAAGATGCGTTGCTTCGCGCCAAGAGCGAGAATTATTTGGCGGCGATTGTCACTCTCCCCTCGCCCAAATTGGGAGAGGGGTCGGGGGTGAGGGTCTTTGGCCTTGCTTTAGTCGATCTCTCGACCGGTGAATTTGCGACGACGCAGATCGAAGGCTCGGATGCTGAAGCAAAGTTATTCGATGAGTTACAGCGGGTGCAAGCCAGCGAGTATGTCTTGCCTTCCGAACTCTTGAACGACGAGCACTTTGTGGCACGGCTTAAAGCGATTCGCGCGGCGCGTCTTTCGCCGGTTGATGATGGCTGGTGTGAAGTGGAGTACGCCCGTCACGCGCTGCTCGATCATTTTCGCGTGAAGACGCTGGACGGTTTCGGTTGCGAGCAACTACCGTTGGCGATTGCCGCCGCAGGCGCGGCTTTGACGTACCTTAAGAGTAATCAGCCGCACAACGACAACACCTCGCCGCTGTTGCATCTCAATCAACTGTGGACTTTTTCACTCGCCGAATATATGACACTGGATGTGGCGACGCGCCGCAATCTGGAGTTGACGAGCGCGCTGCAAGCCGATGGCAAATCGCCCCGTAGCTTGTTCGGCGTACTCGATCAGACCGTCACGGCGATGGGCGCGCGTCTGCTCAAACGTTGGGTGCAGCAGCCGCTGCTCGATCTGGTGCAGATTCAGGCGCGGCTTGAGGCGGTCGATGAACTCCACGGCGATGCGTTCTTGCGCGCTGATCTGCGGCAATTGCTCGATGGGTTGTACGATGTCGAACGGCTCGTGGGACGGATTGGGTTTGGCAACGCCAATGCGCGCGATCTGATCGCGTTGAAAGTAACGCTGGTTCGATTACCCGCGATCAAAGCGCGGTTGTCTCAAACCCGATCGGATCGGCTGCGCGAACTCGAACAGCAGATCGATCAATTGCACGATGTCGCCACGCTAGTCGATCGGGCGATTGTCGATCATCCACCGATCCTCATTCGCGAAGGCGGCTTGATCAAGTCTGGTTACGATGCCACGCTCGACGAACTGCGCGAGCAGGTCTCGCACGGCAAGTCGTGGCTGAGTGATCTGGAGGAGAAGGAACGCACGCGCACCGGCATCAAATCGCTGCGGGTGCGCTATAACGAAGTGTTCGGCTTCTTCATCGAAGTGCCGCGCAGTGCGGCCAAGCAAGTGCCTAAGAACTATGAACGCCGCGCGACGATCACGCATGCCGAGCGTTACGTCACACCCGAATTGAAATCGAAAGAGACGCACATCCTCGCTGCCGAAGATCGCATGAAAGACCTGGAATATGAGCTGTTTGTGCAGCTGCGGCGCGAGGTCGCGCAGCACGCGGCTCGACTGCAAACGGCGGCGCGAGTGCTGGCGCAGATCGATGCGCTGGTGTCGCTGGCTGAAGTCGCCGCACGCTACGGCTACGTCAAGCCGAACGTCGATGACGGCGACACGCTGGAGATTCGCGAAGGGCGGCACCCGATCGTGGAACGTTTTCTGCGCGATGAAAGTTTCGTGCCCAATGATGTGCGTCTTGACGCCGAATCGCAGCGCGTGATCATCCTCACCGGGCCGAATATGTCTGGCAAGAGCGTGTTTGTGCGGCAGGTGGCACTGATCGTGCTGTTGGCGCAGATCGGCAGTTTCGTTCCGGCCAGTTACGCGCACCTCGGTTTGACCGATCGCATCTTCACACGCGTCGGTGCGAGTGACGACATCGCGCAAGGGCGATCAACTTTCCTGGTTGAAATGAGCGAAGCTAGTCACATCTTGCGGCACGCTTCATCGCGCAGTCTGGTGGTGCTCGATGAAGTAGGGCGTGGTACGTCGACGTATGACGGCATCTCATTAGCTTGGGCAATTGCGGAAGAGTTACACAACATCGTCGGCGCGAAGACGCTGTTCGCCACGCACTACCACGAACTCACGCAACTTGAAACCGACGAATCGATTCGCGCGCATGGCGGAGCGATCAAGAACTTCACGATGGCGGTGAAAGAGCAGGGCGACAGTGTGATCTTCTTGCGGCAAGTGATCCCCGGCGGTGCGGAGAAAAGTTTTGGCATCCATGTGGCGCGGTTGGCAGGCTTGCCAGAGCGAGTCGTGACGCGGGCTGAGGAGATGCTGGCGAAGTTAGAGGAAAGCCGTTCGACGACGGACGACCGACCACAGACTGCAGATGATCATTTGCAGATGATCAACAGTGGTCAGCCGTCTGTGGTCACTGGTCAGTTGTACGAGGAACGCACTGAGTACGATTTGCGCATCGAGGTGTGGCGCGGCATCTTGCAGCAGTTGTTGGCGATCGACATTGCGAACATGACGCCGTTGCAGGCGTTGAATATGTTGAATGAGCTGCAGTTGGTAGTCAAAGAGTCGGGTAGTCACGTAGTCGAGTAGCCTGTCATTGCGAGGAGTGCGTTCGCGCATGACGAAGCAATCTATGGCGCATAACAACGCGACTGTTCACTGCAATCTGTCAGTTGGTATCATCTATGATTCATACTTTAAGTGAATCTATTGTCGAGCAATATATTCCGTTTTTGACCAACGTCCTTTCGGCGTCACGCTTGCAACATTCGCTTGGTGTGATGCAGGTGATGGGCGAACTGGTGGAGATTTACGATCTCGATCGCACGCAGGCGCTGCTGGCCGGTTTGCTGCATGATGCGGCCAAAGACTTGAGCGTCGAGCGGCAATTAGCTTTGGCTCAGGAAGCGCAGTTCGAATTTCGGCATGAGTGTGAGCGGCATCCCGTGTATCTGCATGCGCTCGTCGGCGCCTACCTCGTAGCTAAAGAGTTGGGTATCGCTGACGAACTGATTCTCGATGCGATTTCTGCTCATTCAGATGGCGGCGATAAAATTGGTTCCAACCTGCAATTTCAGTGGTGTTTACAAGCCGCCGATGTTCTCGCCCCGGTCAGTGAGTGGCCGGGCATGAAGAAACTGCGACACATCGTTTATGGCGGACGGCTGGACGAAGCCGCGTTGCTGCGGTGTCACTGGCTGCTGGAATATTTCGAAAAGGCCGGCGTGCCGATTCATCCGAATCTTGCGAAGAAATACCGCCTGCTGACAGATCGGTTGCAAATAGCAGAAGATTTCTTTGAGAGATGGTAGCATTCAATAATCAGCATTCAGCACTCTACAATCAACAATGACCTCCATTCACATTCTCTCCAAATCCATCGCTGAACGCATCGCCGCGGGTGAAGTCGTCGAGCGGCCAGCCTCGGTCGTGAAGGAATTGATCGAGAACGCGATCGATGCCGGGGCGCGCGCCATCTCGATCGAGATTCGACAGGGCGGCGTGGCGCTCATCCGCGTCAGCGACAACGGGCACGGCATGTCACGCGAGGATGCGGCGCTGGCGGTTGAACGTTTTGCGACGAGCAAGATCGCGGCTGCCGAAGACTTGAACGCGATCAAATCGTTGGGTTTTCGCGGCGAGGCGCTGCCGTCGATGGCGAGTGTGGGGCAGTTGGAGATTTTGACGCGGACCAATGACGCAGTGGAAGGAACGCGCGTTCGCGTAATCGACGGTCAGATCGAAAGCGAAGTCGCAGGTGCACCGATTGGCACGCAGGTGATCGTGCGGGACTTGTTTTACAACGCACCGGCCCGCCGCAAGTTCCTCAAATCGCCGTTGCGAGAAACGGAGTTGATTCAGAAGACCATTGTCACTTACGCGCTGACCTATCCGCACATCGCCTTTCGCTTCATCGTCGATGGGCGCGAGACCATGAATTTACCGGCGGCCTCGCCGTTGGAGCGCGTCGGCGTGGTGTGGGGACGCGATGTGGCGGGCGAACTGATTGCCATCGATTACGTCGAAGTCGATCTGCGTGTGCGTGGCTTCGTCTCGCGCCCGACGCTGGCGCGATCGAACCGCGATTGGCAGATGTTTACTGTCAATCAGCGCCCCATCCGATCGGGTTTGCTGGCCGTCATGTTGGAGCGTCCTTACGCGGGACGCTTGCCCCCTAATCGGCATCCGCTGGCGTTGATCCAGATCGAGATCGATCCGCAATGGGTGGACGTCAACGTGCATCCGCGCAAAGCCGAAGTGCGCTTCTATCAGGAACGCGCCATTTACAATGCGATCACGCACGCGGTCGAAGCGGCCCTGCACGATTTTCCGTTGCTGCCCAACTCATCGACCGATTGGTCGTTTGCCGACGATCTCGGCGGCGAAGGCGTGCGCGAATCACGCATCGAATATGGACTGGGCCTGTGGCGAGCGCTGGGGCAGTTGCACAAGACTTATCTGTTGGCGCAGAGCGGTGACGGTGTGGTCATTGTCGATCAGCATGCGGCACAGGAGCAAATCTTCTTTGAGCGTTTGACGACGGATAACAGCGGTCAGCGGTCAGTGGTCAGCGGTCAGATTCAACTGATGCCGAATGAAGCGGAGTTGATCAACGCGCACTTGGAAGAATATCGATCGATCGGGCTTGAAATTGAACCGTTTGGCGTAAATACAATTCGTGTAACGGCGCTGCCCGATTTTGTGCGGATCGATCCAGCGGAGTTGATCACGGCGCTGGTACAGGAACACGATCGTTATCCCGCGCTGGACGGCGATGCCTTGCGCGACAAGCTTGCCTCGAAGATGGCGTGCCTCAGCGCGATTAAAGCGGGTGATGTGCTGACGCTTGATCAACAACAGGCCGTGCTCGACGACCTGTTGCGCATCTACTCGCCCGCCACTTGTCCGCACGGGCGACCGACGTTTGTATCGCTGCGTTTAGAAGAGTTGGAACGCCGCCTCGGGCGGCGCTAAATTTCAGAGCGACGCGGCCAAAGCGATCGCGCCCAACATCCCCGATTGATTGCCCAGCGCGGGCAGCACGATGAACTGATCGATGTCACGCGTAATCCGATCGGATTGCAGATATCCGTTGAGCAGTTGTACGACCTCGCGCCGCACCATCTCGATCACGCCGGTTTGCTGCATCACTCCGCCACCGATCACAATCCGCTGTGGCGCAACGATCAACGTCAGATTTACCACGGCCAGCGCGATGTAGTGCGCTTCGAGCGCCCACGCGGGATGATCGGGCGGCAGCGTTTCCGCGGGCTGTCCCCAGCGCTTCGCCATCGCCGGACCGCAGGCTAAGCCTTCAAAGCAATCACCGTGAAACGGGCACGCGCCCGTGAACGGATCGCGCTGCGGATCGCGCGGCAGCCGGATGTGGCCCGCTTCGGGATGCAGCAACCCATGCAGCAGTTGGCCGTTCACCATCACGCCGATGCCGATACCGGTGCCGACAGTCATGTATAACAATGGATCGAGTCCGCGATTTTCAGGCACCCAATAATGCTCGCCAAAAGCCGCGACGTTCACGTCGGTATCGAACGCGACGGGCACATTCAGCGCACGTTGAATGCCGCCGCGCAGATCGACTTGCGCCCAGCCCGGCTTAGGAGTCGTCGTGATATAGCCGTACGTCGGCGACTGCGGATTGAGATCGACCGGCCCGAACGAGCCGATGCCGATCGCGGCCAAATCGTGACTGTGCCGCTTGAAGAAATCCACACTGCGCGCAATGGTTTCATCGGGCGTGGTCGTAGGAAAGCGTTCTTCCGCAAAGATGTTGTGCGGATCACTGCCGATGACGCATACGAATTTGGTGCCGCCTGCTTCGATGCCGCCGTAGAGTCTCATAAGGCCCTCACTGATTGAAGAATGTTACTTCGATGTTGAAGGTGCGCGTGGTTTGCGGTTCGATGATTTGCAATGTGCCGCGCTTACGTTCGGCCGCGCGGCCACTGACGTGGCAGTTCGCGGGTTCAAGTCCGGCCACGTACAAACCTTCGCCCAGCATTTTCCACTGCACGAAGATCGGATACTGTGATTTCGGATAACGCAGCGCGACGCCTAAACCTTGATTGTCATTGAAGGCTGGATTGACGAAGCGGACTTCGATGTTGCCGTCTGTGTCAGCCGTGAGATCATGATAAAAGACCTGCTCAGCATAACCGGCGATGGGTTCACTGAACTCACGAAAGTGCTCCAAACCCGATCGGGCTGCGTCGTCCCGCGGCTCAGTGGTGTGCGGCGGCAATTCAAGGCGCGCGGTGGCATCCAACAATGGAAAGCCTAGATTGAAGTGCTGCAAGAACATCAGCGGCGCGGGGCTGAAGCCGCGATTCTCGATCGTGTCTTCGATCCAGAGGCGCGGTTGATCCAACTTCGTCGCAATGCGGCGATGTAAAACGAGATTCTCACCAAACACCGCGCTTTGATGTACGTCGCCTTCGACGGCTAGCACGTAGTCATCAGCGTGCCACGCTTCCTCGATCTTGACGTGACTCGCAGGCAAACTGCTGATGCGGCCATGAATGCCCAACTCTTCGCCGTTATCATTGTGCGGGCTACCCACTTGCGTCAGGCCGCACGGCGTGCTAAAGCCCGCGGGCCACGTGCGCAGCCAACCGATGCCGGTCTGTTCGGCGAAGGCGGGATGCGCTACATCGACGCCGCTGATGAAGGGCAGAGGCACACCGTGAAAGCGCAGATCGGTCAAGCTCAGGCCGCGATCAGTGACGACGGTGAATTCGAGGCCGACGGCATTGCGCACATTGACGGCGCGCACACCGCGTTCGCGGCCGTCGCTGAGTTCAAACGACTGAGCGCTGGCTAATTGCCGCATGTTGCCGATATGGCGCAGCAAGTCCAATCGGGTGTAGGTTTGGCCCCAGAGTGTTGGCATGCATCAACCCCGGTAGTATTTGGAATATTCGTTGCACAGCAAACGATATGGCGGCTCGTCTTCATCGATTTCGGCAAAGCGCGGCAATGTTTCGAGAAAACGATTGTCGGTGTCATCGTCGTTGACGGCGGACACTTCGCCGACGAGGACGGTGCTGTTGGCGCCCCAGAATTTATGATAGCAATACGCGGGCAGGGTGATGCTCTCGCCGGGATTCAGCACAACCGTATCACCCGCTTTCGCGCAGCGCTGCACGCCATCGGTGCTGATCGTTACCTCGGTGTCGGCTAGACCTTCAGCGGGTGTGGAGTTGAACAGTTGAATGACTAGTTGTCCGCCGCCGCGGTTGATGATGTCTTCGGTCTTGTGCCAGTGAAAGTGCATCGGCGTGACCTGATCGACACCGACCAGCATGATCTTTTCGGCGTATTGTTTGCTGTTCGGATCTTTGACGTTGCCGTTGCGGACGGTAAAGAGCAGCAAGCCCGTCTGCTCAAAGTGATTGCTGCCAAAGTCCGTCACATCCCAGCCCAACTTACGCTCGACGATCTCGCGCACTTCGGGGCCTTTGGTGCGCCACTCGTCGGGCGTCCAGTGCGCCCACGGTGGCAAGTGAAAACCGTGCGCGCGGATGAAGTCATCGGCGTGGCGAATGTAAGCGTTGATTTCAGAGCGTTTCATAGGATCTCCTTCGTGCTAGCACGTGCAATCTCGCTGCCAGACGCGCAAGCCATAGCGACTGAGGTAGATGGGAATGTTCTTGAGTAAAGCGTTTTCCTGTTCGATTTCGCGAATCATCGTGCGTTTGGCCTGCGAAATGTCACCCGTCAGGATGGTGACTGAGCCGCCATCGCCGCCCGCGCCGTTGACTTTCCAGCCCAGCGCGCCGTGCTGGCGCGCGATGTCGATCACGCGCTGATGTTCGGGACTGATCAGATCGGGATGCAGGCGGCGCTGCGCTTCGGTGTTGTCGATCATCGCTGCGCCCAACGCGGCGAAATCGCCCGCGTAGACGGCATCCCGCGATCGGGGCGCGGTATTTCGCAGGTCTTGAATTTGCTGGCAATCCGGCCCCGCATTTTCCAGGCTGCGAATCACCATCTCATGCACCGACGACGATTGATGTGACTTGCCCAGATAGATCAGCACGAGGCGGCGTTCCAACTCCCACCACGTCGAGTTGGGTATGACAATCGGGGACACCGAGGCGTGCGGATACTGGTACATCTCGATGTAGTTGATGCCGCCATACGCCGCGCAGAGTTGGTCTTGTATGCCGCACTGTTGATGCAACATCTCCGTCTCGATGCGCTGCGAAGCGAGGGCCACTTCGTGCGGCGTCATGCGGCCCGGCGTCAACGAATCGAGCGCGCCGATCAACGCGACTGTGACCGCCGCCGAGGTGCCCGTTGACGCCCCGCCGGGTGCTTCCGAATAGATTGTGACTTCAAAACTCAAGTTGCGCGGCACGCGCATGTAGGCAATTGCCGCTTCGAGCAAGGGATGTTTATCCCATTGCTTCTCGGGATTGACCACGTAGCGTTCGCCGTAGTTTTCGGCGTTGATGACGATGCGCTCGTTCGAATCGCTATCCGGGAAAACCTTGATCTGCACTTCGGCATACGGGTACACGCCGATGTTGAAGATGCGGCCATGTCCGGCAAACCACGTATCGGTCCAACCGCCGTTATCACAGATTCGAATGGGCGCGACGCTGTTGATGATGGTTAAGGGTTGTGGGGTAGTCATGTCAAACCCAAATGTCAGAGGTGTAAGGGATTATACACCGAACACGGTTGATGGTAACTCGATCGATCTTGCAACCTGATCGGACATGGGCGGCGTTTGAGATTAGGCGATCGGTTGAGGACGATCTTCAGCGCAGTGATCGCCCATTGTCAGCCCAAAAATTGCCTCTTGACAAGCCTGGGTCATTTGGGGTATATTGCTGACAACGTTGTCGTCATCGCTAACGACAACGTTGTAATATTCACAATCTCCTTTATTGTCCTGTTATGTCGATGCGCCGCTTAGAATTTCCCCGCGGTGCGCCCATCCTGAGTGGCGGTATCAAGCATGCACGTAACACTTCGCGACGTTGCCAAGTTAGCGGGTGTCTCCACCAAGACCGTCTCGCGCGTGGTCAACAACCAGGGCGAGATCAGCGAGTCGACTCGCGCCCGGGTACAGTCGGCCATTGCCAAGTTGGGCTATCGCCCCAATATTCTTGCGCGTAGTTTAGTCAGTCAACGGACCGATACCTTAGGCGTCGTGGCCTGGGGGATTGATTATTACGGCCCATCTCAAACCGTGGTCGGCATCGAAAACCGCGCGGATGAGTTGGGCTATTCGCTTTTTCTGCACTTACTAACCAAACCCGATGAAGCCAAGATCGAGCGCGTGATGGACACCTTGATCGATCGGCGGGTAGACGGCGTGATCTGGGCTGTGCCGGAAGTGGGCGATAACCGCGCCTGGATCGAAACCGATCGTCTGAGCCAACTCCCCCCGATCGTTTTTCTCAGCACCCTCCCGCGCCAAGGGCTAGCGTCGATCTCCATCGATAACTATCGCGGCGCACTGCAAGCGACTCAACATTTGATCGCGCAGGGGCGGCGCCGCATTGCCATGATCGCTGGCCCGACGAAGTGGTGGGAAGCGCGTGAACGTCAAGCGGGCTGGCGCGCGGCCTTGACTGAGGCGGGGCTAAGCACCGAGGCGTCGCTGGTGGCCGACGGTGATTGGTCGGCTCAAAGTGGTGCGCAAGCGATGAAAACCTTATTGGCGCGCGAGCCGCACATCGACGCGGTGTTTGCCTGCAGTGATCAAATTGCACTAGGTGCGTTGGGCGCGTTACATCAAGCCGGGCGTCGGGTGCCGCATGACGTAGCGATTGTGGGTTTCGACAACATTCCAGAATCGGCGTTTTTCTGGCCGCCGCTAACGACAGTGTATCAGCAACTGACGGATGTCGGCTGTCTGGCGGTTGAGAAGCTGCATCAGATGATCGAGTGGCAGCGCAAGGCCGAGCCGGGTGAACCGCCTGAAGCAACCATCTTGACCCCGGAATTGATCGTGCGCCAGAGTTCAGCCGCTTAAGGAGCAAAGATGCAGTATCGGGAATTAGGCCGCACGGGTTGGAAAGTCTCGACGATTAGTTTCGGCGCGTGGGCCATTGGCAGTGCGTGGGGCAGTGTGGACGATGCCGAATCAGCGGCCGCCTTGCACCGCGCGGTCGAGTTGGGCGTAAACTTCTTCGACACGGCCGATGTGTATGGTGACGGCCACAGCGAACGTTTGCTCGCACAGTTGAAGCGCGAACGCAAAGAAGAGATCATCATCGTCACGAAGGCTGGTCGGCGGTTGAACCCCCACATCGCCAGCGGCTACAATCGAGAGAACCTGACTTCCTTCATCGAGCGCAGTTTGAAGAATCTCGAAACTGACTGCCTCGATCTGGTGCAGCTGCATTGTCCGCCCACCGAAGTCTATTACATGCCGGAAACGTTCGGCGTGTTGGATGACCTGGTAAAACAAGGCAAAATTCGCTATTACGGCGTGAGTGTTGAGAAGGTCGAAGAGGCGTTGAAGGCCATCGAGTATCCGGGCGTGCAGTCGGTGCAGATCATCTACAACATCTTCCGTCAGCGTCCCGCCGATGTGTTCTTTCCGCGCGCGCAGCAATTAAAGGTCGGCATTCTGGCGCGACTGCCCTTGTCGTCGGGGATGCTGGCGGGCAAGATGACGCGCTCAAGCGCGTTTGCGGCCGACGATCATCGCCAGTTCAATCGGCATGGCGAGTCGTTCGATCGCGGCGAGACTTTTTCGGGCGTGGATTTCGATCTCGGACTCGATGTGGTCGAAGAGCTGCGGCCACTTGTACCTGAGGGTTGGTCCATGGCCGAATTTGCGCTGCGCTGGATTCTGATGGCCGACACCGTGACGTGCGCAATTCCGGGCGCACGGCGACCATCGCAAGCGGAGAGCAACTGCCGCGCCGCCGACCTGCCGCCGATCGATGCGGCAACCATGGCGAAGGTACGCGACATTTACGAGCGTCGCATCAAACCGCACGTGCATCATTATTGGTAGGGATCAGTCGTTTCGTTTGTCGTCTTACACACATCAAGGTGGATCGCCTCGAACGCGGTCGCTAAAGGAGCCTGACATCATGATCGACCTACGGCAATTCGAAGTCTGGTTTGTGACGGGCAGCCAACACTTATATGGACCGGAGACGCTGGAAAAAGTTGCAGCACATTCCCGCGAGATTGCGCAGGCGCTCGATCAATCTGGCCTACCCGTGCGCGTGGTGTTCAAGCCGGTCGTGACGACACCGGATGCCATTTATGAAGTGTGCCTGGAAGCGAATGCGGCCAAGAACTGCGTCGGCATCATCACCTGGATGCACACCTTCTCGCCGGCCAAGATGTGGATTGCGGGGCTGTCGGCGTTGAAGAAGCCGTTCCTGCATCTGCACACCCAATACAATCGCGATATCCCGTGGTCGACGATTGACATGGATTTCATGAACCTCAATCAGGCCGCGCACGGCGATCGGGAATTTGGCTTCATCGGCAGCCGCATGCGACTCAATCGCAAGGTCGTGGTGGGTCACTGGCAAGAGCCGGATGTGCAGGCGCAGATCGGCACGTGGATGCGGGCGGCCGCTGCCTGGCACGATATGCAAGGTCTGCGGGTGGCGCGCTTCGGCGACAATATGCGCCAAGTGGCTGTGACCGAAGGCGATAAGGTCGAGGCGCAGCTGCGCTTTGGATATTCAGTCAATGGTTATGGCATTGGCGATTTGGTGAAAGTGGTGAACCAGGTGACCGACGCCGATGTCGATCGGCTGGTGGCCGAATATGAGGACTCGTACGTCGTGGCCGCGCCTTTGAAGAAGAATGGCGAATGCCGACAAGCTTTGCGAGATGCCGCGCGCATTGAAGCGGGTATGCGCTACTTCTTAGATCAAGGTGGTTTCAAGGCTTTTACGGACACATTTGAAGATCTGCACAGCCTGATTCAACTGCCCGGCATCGCCGTTCAACGCCTCATGGCCGATGGCTACGGCTTTGGCGCAGAAGGTGACTGGAAGACTTCGGCGATGGTGCGCGCGGTGAAGGTGATGGCGGCGGGCTTGCCCGGCGGTTCATCCTTCATGGAAGATTACACCTATCATCTGGGCGGCAGCAAACCGCAAGTTTTGGGTGCGCACATGCTGGAGGTCTGCCCATCGATCGCAAGCACTAAGCCGTCCCTGGAAGTTCATCCGCTCTCGATCGGCGGCAAGGCAGACCCCATCCGATTGGTCTTCGACACCCCGACGGGTCCGGCCACCAACGTGTCGGTGATCGACATGGGCGACCGCTTCCGCATGATCGTCAACGCGGTCGATGTCGTCGCCCCGCCTGAGCCGCTGCCTAATCTACCGGTGGCGCGCGTGGTCTGGGTGCCGCAGCCGAACTTGAAAGTAGCCGCCACGGCGTGGATTTTGGCGGGTGGCGCACATCACACTGTGTTCAGCCAGGCGATCGGTGCGGAGCATCTGGAAGATTTGGCTTCAATGGCGAACATCGAATACTTGCTGATCGACAACGACACGAAGTTGTCGGAGTTCAAGAAGGAATTGCGCTGGAACGATCTGTACTATCACTTGCTAACACCACGACGCTAGGTGATCGGGCACCCCGCCAAGCGCGTTCCGTAATCGAAGGGTGCAGCATGCAATCAGACCTGTTGCAACGAGAGACAAATGACTGAACTCGATCTGAAACTCGAGCGCATCAAAGACCTGCTGACGAAGTATGGTGTCAACGCTATGCTGTTGCAGCGAAGTAGTTCATTTGCATGGGCTACGTGTGGCGGGGCGTCATACATCAACACAGCCACGGATTACGGTGTCGGGTCGCTGCTCATCACACCAACGGGGCGGTACCTGATCACCAATAACATTGAAGCGCCGCGCTTTGAGCAGGAAGAGGGCCTCGCCGCGCAAGGCTGGGAGTTCAAAGTAGCACCGTGGTATGAAACGAACGATGCGGTGGCGAAGTTAACGCGCGGCCTAAAACTCGCGGCCGATAGTTCGTTCCCCGGCGCGATCGATCTCGCCAGCGACATTGCGCATTTGCGCGCCGACCTGTTGCCTGAAGAGGGCGAGCGTTTCCGCGAAGTCAGTCGCTTGTGCGCAAGCGCGATGGATGCCGCGATTCGGGCGATCAAACCTGGCCTGACGGAATTCGAGATTGCCGCCGTACTCAATCGAGAAACGCAGGCGCGCGGCGTGTTGCCTACCGTGTGCCTAATCGCTACGGATGAACGCATCTTCAATTATCGCCATCCACTGCCCACCAACAAAAAGATGGCACGGTATGCGATGCTGGTATTGTGCGGGCGCAAGTATGGTCTGGTATGTTCGTTAACGCGCCTGGTGCACTTCGGCACACTGCCCGGCGAAGTGCGTCACAAAATGCAAGCCGTCGCGCAGATCGATGCCATGTTCATTACGGCAACACGGCCCGGTTCAACCTGCGGCGAAGTGTTTCGGTACGCGACAGACGCTTACGCGGCTGTGGGCTTCGGCCCCGAATGGCAGTTGCATCATCAAGGCGGGCCAGCGGGTTACGAACCGCGTGAATGGATCGCCACGCCGACTTCGACTGAGGCGGTAAAAGTGGGCCAAGTGTACGCATGGAATCCGTCCATTACGGGCGCGAAGTCTGAAGACACGATTTTGATCGGTGCGAATTGCAACGAGATCCTGACCGAAATACCCGATTGGCCAATATTGCCGATCGAGATAGGCGGGCAGATCGTCAATCGGCCGGCGATTTTGGAAATCGTTTGACACGTTCATCGGCATTCACCCCCCACACCCCATAGGAGACGAACATGAATCACAGTGATTCGCAGCAGACAATCGAGAGCGGCCAGACCGTTCTTGGCATCGAGTTCGGCTCAACGCGTATCAAGGCGGTGCTGATCGGCGCTGATCATAAACCACTGGCTTCAGGCAGCTACGAGTGGGAAAACCGCTATGAAAATGGCGTCTGGACCTACAGCCTCGACGATGTGTGGACGGGCTTGCAGGCCAGTTATAAGGCGCTGAGCGACGAGGTGCTGGCGAAATACAACACGCCGCTCAAGACGATCGGTGCGATCGGTTTCAGCGGCATGATGCACGGCTATCTGGTGTTCGATAAGGCGGGCAATCTGCTTGCGCCGTTTCGGACGTGGCGCAATACTATCACGGGCGAGGCGGCCGAGAAGCTCACCGCTTTATTCCAATTCAACATTCCGCAGCGGTGGAGCATTGCCCATCTGTATCAGGCGATATTGAACAAGGAATCTCACGTCAAGGACATTCACCATCAGACCACGTTGGCGGGCTATGTCCATTGGAAATTGACGGGGCAGAAGGTGATGGGCATTGGCGAAGCGTCAGGCATGTTCCCAATCGATAGCACGACCAACGACTACGATCAGCGTATGCTCGAACTGTTCAACCAACAGGTCGCAGGCGAAAACTTCGCCTGGAAACTTCAGGATATTTTGCCCAAGGTTTTGGTCGCGGGCGATGCAGCGGGTGTGTTGACTGACGAAGGCGCCAAGCTGCTTGATCCGACCGGACAACTCGCGGCGGGTATTCCGCTCTGTCCGCCGGAGGGTGATGCGGGTACGGGCATGGTGGCCACCAACAGTGTCGCCGTCCGCACCGGCAATGTATCGGCGGGAACTTCGGTCTTTGCAATGATTGTGCTGGAAAAAGCCCTGTCGAAGCTATACCCTGAGATCGATATGGTGACGACGCCCAGCGGCAAGCCCGTGGCGATGGTGCATAGCAACAACTGCACCTCCGATCTAAATGCGTGGGTCGAACTGTTCCACGAATTCACGCAGGTGTTGGGCATAGAGGTCAGCCAGTCCCGATTGTTTGAAACGTTGTATCAGCAGGCTTTGCTCGGCGACGCAGACGCGGGCGGGCTGCTGGCCTACAACTATTTTTCGGGCGAGCACATCACGCACATGGAAGAAGGACGTCCACTCTTTGTTCGTACGCCTGAAAGCCGCTTCACTCTGGCGAACTTCATGCGGACGCATCTGTTCTCGTCGCTGGGCGCGTTGCGGATTGGTTTGAACATCCTGTTGGATTTGGAGAAAGTCCAGATCGATCAAATCCTCGGTCATGGCGGTTTCTTCAAGACCAAGGGCGTGGGCCAGAAAATGATGGCCGCTGCCATGAATGTGCCCGTGTCGGTGATGGAGACAGCGGGTGAGGGCGGCGCGTGGGGCATCGCTTTGCTGGCGGCCTATATGCTCCGCAAGGCGGCTAGTGAACCGTTTGACGCCTATCTTTCCAACAAGGTCTTTGCTGGCGAGAACAGCGTGACGATTGCGCCTGATCCCAAGGATGTCGAAGGTTTTGCGACCTTCATGGCGCGCTACACCAAAGGCTTGGGCATCGAGCGCGCGGCTGTGGATGGGTTGAAGTAGCAGTTTCGCGCTATCCGGTCGCACTGTAAAACGTACGGCCAGTTGTAATTCCTAATTCTTACATGACTCCTCTAGAAGGAGGCGCAATGATGTGATGCAGCGCTTAAGGCGCATGAACGTTGAAACGCGAAACGCGTGAGCGTCAATTGGACGACTACACCAAACAAGGAGATAAGATGACCGCCTCGAAGTTGTTTTCTCGATTTACGATCGTATTGTTGGCGTTGGCCATGATCGCTGGCTGCGCCGCCCCAGCCGCTCCGACTGCTGCACCCGCTGCACCCGCCGCCCCGGCTCAACCGGCTCAACCGGCCGCCCCGGCTCAACCCGCTGCCCCGGCCGCTGGCGCCAAGTTGGTCGGCATCTCGATGCCGACGAAGACGTCGACGCGCTGGATTTCTGATGGCAACAGCATGGTCAAGTCGTTTGAAGCGCTGGGCTACAAGACCGACCTGCAGTTTGCGGACAATGACATCCAGAATCAGTTGGCGCAGATCGAAAACATGATCACCAAGGGCGCGAATGTGCTGATCATCGCGGCCATTGACGGCTCGACCATGTCGGATGTGCTGCAGAAGGCGCACGATGCGGGGATTCTGGTGATGTCCTACGACCGCTTGATCACCAAGACCCCGAATGTCGATTACTACGCCACCTTCGACAACTTTGGCGTGGGCGTAATCCAGGGCACGCAGCTGGTGGAAGGTCTGGGCCTGAAGTCGGGCAAGACCGGTCCGTTCAATGTTGAACTGTTCGGCGGCTCGCCGGATGACACCAACGCCGGGTACTTCTACAACGGCGCGATGTCGGTCATCCAGCCGTACATCGACAAGGGGCAGATCGTGATCCCCAGCGGCCAGATGGGCATGGACAAGGTCGGCACGCTGCGTTGGTTGGCCGCGACGGCCCAGGCGCGCATGGACAACCTGTTGAGCGCGTTCTACACCGACAAGAAGGTCGATGGCGTGTTGTCGCCGTATGACGGCCTGAGCATCGGTATCCTCTCGTCCCTGAAGGGCGTGGGCTACTGCACCGCCAGCCTGCCGTGCCCCGTGGTGACCGGCCAGGACGCCGAAGTGGCGTCGGTCAAGTCGATCATCGCTGGCGAGCAGCGCTACACCGTGTTCAAGGACACCCGTCAGCTGGCTGCCCAGACCGCCAAGATGGTTGATCAGGCGCTCAAGGGCCAGACCGTGGATGTCAATGACACCAAGACCTACAACAACGGTGTCAAGGTTGTGCCGTCCTATCTGCTGACCCCGATCAGCATCGACATCAACAACTACCAGAAGGAATTGGTCGACACCGGCTACATCAAGGCTGAAGAACTGAAGTAAGTAGTTTTCACAAGAGTGTGAGGGCTTAGGCCCTCACACTCTGCCCTGCTTTTCTGGCATTCTTGTTCAGTCTCAAACTAAACTTGTCTTTGAAAGTCATTATTTTTTGAATTATAATTGAGCGCACTGCAAGGCAATTCCACTCCCTCTGGATCAAGGACGAGAAACCTATGTCTAATGTAATACTGGAAATGCGCAACATCACCAAGACCTTCCCGGGTGTTAAGGCTCTTGATAATGTAAGCTTTAGCGTGGTGGAAGGTGAGATCCATGCGTTGGTCGGCGAGAACGGGGCGGGGAAATCGACCTTGATGAAAGTGCTAAGCGGTGTATATCCGCACGGTTCTTATACCGGCGAAATCTATTTTATGGGCAAGGAATGCCGGTTCCAAGATATTCAGCATTCTGAAGAAGTCGGCCTGGTCATTATCCATCAGGAACTTGCCCTTATTCCGTTTCTGTCCATTGCTGAGAATATGTTTCTCGGTAATGAGCGCGCCAAGAATGGTGTAATCAATTGGCACGAAGCAACTTCCAAGGCCAAAGAATTGCTGGACAGGGTGGGGTTAGACGAATCACCGACCACGCTGATTACCAATATGGGCGTGGGCAAACAACAATTGGTTGAAATTGCCAAAGCGTTGGCTAAAAAGGTTAAATTGTTGATTTTAGATGAGCCAACTGCCTCGTTGAACGATAATGACAGTGAGAAGTTGCTCGATTTATTGCTCCAGCTCAAAGAACATGGTATTTCCTCGATTTTGATTTCACACAAACTCAACGAAGTCAACAAAGTCGCTGATTCCATCACGATCCTTCGAGACGGCTCCACGGTTGAAACTTTGGATTGTCGTAAAGACACCATTACTGAGGATCGGATTATTCGGGGCATGGTGGGGCGTGATATGACCCATCGGTTCCCACCGCGCGATGCGAAAATTGGCGAAACCATTTTTGAAGTGCGAGACTGGAATGCCTATCACCCGCTGCATGAAGATCGCAAGGTTAGTAATAATGTCAATATCAAAGTTCGCAAGGGTGAAGTGGTGGGGATTGCCGGGTTAATGGGCGCCGGCCGAACTGAATTGGCGATGAGCATCTTTGGCCGTTCGTATGGTATACGAATTAGCGGTAAAGCTTATAAGAATGGAAAAGAAATCGATATCAGCACCATCGACAAGGCCATTTCCAACGGAATTGCGTATGCCACTGAAGATCGTAAAGCCCTAGGACTGGTCTTGATTCAGGAAATCAAAGATAACATCACCCTGGCGAACCTGCCAGCAGTGTCAGATGGCGGGATTGTGATTAATGAACCCAAGGAAATGGTAGCCACCAGCGGGTATCGGGACAAGCTCAACATCCGGTGTTCCAGTATCCGGCAGTTGGCGCTTAATCTTTCCGGCGGAAATCAACAGAAAGTTGTCCTGAGCAAATGGCTGTTTGCAAACCCTGACATCCTGATCCTGGACGAACCCACGCGCGGTATTGATGTTGGTGCTAAATATGAAATCTATACCATCATTAACCGCCTGGCCAGTGAAGGCAAAGGGATTATTTTTATCTCATCAGAACTGCCCGAGATTTTAGGGGTTTGTGATCGTGTTTACGTCATGCGCGACGGAAAAATCGTCGGCGAAATGCCAGCCAGCGAAGCATCTCAAGAAAAAGTAATGAAATACATCATGACACAACAAGAGGTGGTGGACTAATGAAAACTTTGACAACGCTTTTCAGAAACAATGTCCGTCAATATGGCATGTTGATCGCGCTTATTGCGGTCATGCTGTTCTTTCAGGTGGTTACCAAAGGCATTCTCTTTAGGCCAGTGAATATCACCAATCTGGTGCTACAGAACAGCTATGTCATCACCATGGCGCTGGGCATGCTGTTGGTGATTGTGTCTGGTTGGATTGACTTGTCGGTGGGGTCGGTGGTGGCCGTGGTAGGCGCACTGGCGGGTGTCTTGATCGTCAGAAATCAGGTCGATTGGGGACTGGCCGTGGTGATTTGCCTGCTGGTCGGGGTAGCGATTGGGGCCTTTCAAGGTTATTGGATTGCCTATGTAAAAATCCCGGCCTTCATTGTTACCCTGGCCGGTATGTTGATCTTTCGCGGTCTAACTTTTATTCTGCTTCAGGGCGAGTCGGTTGGACCTTTTCCACGGGAATTTCAAAATATAAGTTCCGGGTTTATTCCGGATTTCTTTAATGTCCAACTTAATGGTCAACCGTTTCATCTCACCACCATCCTGATAGGTGTGCTATTTTCAGTGGTGCTTATCGTTATGGATTGGCGCACCAGGAAAAATCAGCAAAAATACGGGTTTGAAGTAACCCCAGTCCTATTTTTCGTTGTCAAAAATTTCGTGATTACGGTAGTGGTTCTGGGTTTTTGTTATTTGATGGCGTCCTATAAAGGCCTCCCGGATGTGCTCGTGATCCTGTTTGTGCTGGTGGCCCTGTATACGTTCATCACCAGTCGGTCGGTCATCGGTCGCCGCATTTATGCGATGGGCGGCAACGAGAAAGCGGCCAAACTTTCGGGTGTCAATACGTCCCGCTTATTGTTCTATACGTTTATCAACATGGGGGTTCTTTCCGCTCTGGCTGGTTTAATCGTTGCGGCTCGGTTAAACAGTTCCACGCCTAATGCCGGTGACGGCATGGAGTTAGACGTGATCGCCGCCGTGTTTATCGGCGGTGCCTCGGCCAGCGGCGGCATCGGTACGGTCATCGGTGCCGTGGTCGGCGCATTTCTCGTCGGGGTATTGAACAACGGCATGTCGATTATGGGCGTCGGGATCGATTGGCAGAAAGTGGTCAAAGGTCTGGTGTTGCTGCTGGCCGTGTTATTTGATGTGTATAACAAGAAACGGAACGCATAACATTACGCAGTACGCATTACGCCGTCGGGATTGGGTGTTGCGTAATTCGTAATCCGTAATATGTAAAAGAGGTAATCGTGTTAGAAGCGCTGCGCGAGCAAGTGTGGAAATTGCATCTAGAATTGCCCAAGAACGAGCTGGTGAAGTGGACGGGCGGCAACGTCAGCGGCCGTGATCCAGAAACCGGCCTCGTCGTGATCAAACCATCGGGCGTGAAGTATCCCGATCTGAAGCCCGAGCATCTGATCGTACTCGACGTTGACGGCAAGATCGTCGAGGGGAAACTCTCGCCTTCGTCGGATACGGCCAGCCATCTTTACATCTATCGTCATCGGCCAGATGTCGGCGGTGTCGTCCACACGCACTCGCCATATGCGACGGCGTTTGCGGCTGTGAACAAGCCGATTCCAGTGTATTTGACGGCCATCGCTGATGAGTTTGGCGGGCCGATCCCGGTGGGTGGCTTCGCGCTGATCGGCGGCGAGGAGATCGGTAAAGTTGTAGTGGAAGCGATCGGGTCTTCGCCGGCCGTGTTGTTGAAGAATCACGGTGTATTCACTATCGGGAAAAATGCGGAAGCCGCAGTGAAGGCGGCGGTGATGACGGAGGACGTGGCACGCACGGTGTGGTATGCGCTGCAGATCGGCACGCCGGATATCATTCCGGCTGAGGACGTGGCGAAATTGCATCACCGCTATACCAACGTGTACGGCCAGCGCTGAGCCTAGCGTTAGGCAGTTGTTGGCGTAATCGCCGTTCAAGCCGCCGTCCGTGGCGCGGTTGCAGAGACCGTGCCTGACGGCGGCTTGTGTGTCTCGGAGGGCGGCATGTCCTATAAAGTCTTTTTCGTCGAAGATGAGATTGTAACGCGTGAAGGCATTCGCGATAAAGTGGATTGGCGCGGGCATGGTTTTGAGTTTTGCGGTGAGGCCCCCGATGGTGAGATGGCACTGCCGTTGCTACAAGCAGTACAACCGGATGTGGTGATCACCGACATTAAGATGCCGTTCATGGATGGGCTGGAGTTGTCGCGCATTGTGCGTGAACGACTGCCGGCGGCCAAGATCGTGATCCTCAGCGGTCATGATGAATTTGAATACGCTCAGGCCGCGATTCAACTGGGCGTGACAGAGTATTTGCTGAAGCCAGTGACGGTTCAGGATCTGCACACGGCGTTGCAGAAGATCGCACTGCAGCTGGATCAGGAACGACAGGCCGCGGAAAACGTCCGAAAATTGCAGCGGCAGGTTGAAGAGAACCGGACGAGCCTGCGCGAGCGGTTGCTGCTCGATCTCGTAGTGGGCCGGGTATCGTCGGCAGAAGCAATTGAGAAGGCGCAGCCCTTAGGGCTCGAACTGATCGCCGGCACGTATCTAGTCGTCGTGATTAAGTTGGCTTTGAGGGATCCGGTAGCTGCGTTTGATTATCTCGACTATGAGCAGGCTCGCCAAATTGTGTCCGATGTGGTCGAGCGTGACGCGGCGGTCTTCCTGATTAAGAAGGATCTGGAAGAGTTGGTGTTGATCATGACGGGCAACACGCTCGATGCGCTGGAGGCTCGACGGACGACGCTATTGAACGAGATCCGGCAGCGTCTGCGCACGACAAAGTGCAGCGTCACGATCGGATGTGGGCTGCCCAAGCAGCGCCTCACGGATGTGTGTTCGTCCTTCATCGAAGCGCTGATCGATATGCAGGCCACTGCCAATCGGAGCGCAAGCGGGCGGGCCAATGGCGTTGGCAAAGCGGAACTGCTGAAAATCAACAAATCGGCCGTCGATAGTTATTTGAAATGCGGCGTCAAGGAAGACTTCGACGACTTCTTTGAAACGTTTATCCGGCCGTTAGGCGAAAGCGCATTGAAGTCGCACATCCTTAAGAATTACCTTGTGATGGATGTGGTGCTGACGACGGCCAAATTCTTGAATGAGCTAGGCGGCAACGTCGATCACGTTATTCCCGATCTCAATTTTATCGAGGACCTTCAAACTGTCGACCAGATTCGCGAGCAGATGCAATCGATTCTGGTCAGCGCGCTGGTGTTCCGTGACAGCCAGGCCACCAACCAGTATGCGGGCATGATCCAGCAGGCGCGCGACTACATCGAGCGACACTTTCGGGATCCCAACTTGTCGCTGACCGAGGTGGCATCTCATGCCCACCTCAGTCCGTCGCATTTTAGCACCGTTTTCAGCCAGGAGACGGGGCAGACCTTCAAAGATTACCTGACCGAGATCCGAATCCGAACGGCCAAAGAACTGCTGCGGGGCACGACGTTGAAGTCGTTTGAGATTGCTGAGCAGATCGGGTATAGCGATCCGCACTACTTTAGTTACGTGTTTCGCAAACATACCAGCCTGTCGCCGAAAGAATTCCGGTTGCAAGCGCAGGCAGGTTAGACGTCAGTTTACTAGAAGGTTCATATGGGCCGCAGAGCGCTCACTTTTGACTACCGGCAGTGGTTGCTGGGCATCGCCAACCGGACGCGTTCGGCCGACAAGCCGTGGTTCAAGCCGTTCAGGCGAGCCAGCGCCTTCTTAGCGAGCCTCAACCTCTCCATTCGCGCCAAAATCCTGTTGTCACTGACCATTGTCATCTTTATGATGGTGGCGATCAACGCCGTCTTGATGGTGCAGATGACGGACTATAACCGTCAGTACGATGCCATCATCAGCAATATCACCACCGCCAATAGCATCAATGGCTACATCAAGCCCGCCATCGACACGGAGATGTGGAACATCGTGGCCGGCAAGATCGAGTTCAAGGATGGCCGCCAGTACGCGATCATCTCAGATGTGAACCAGCGACTGCGTCAGATGATGAGCAATGCCGCCTCGGCCGAAGCGAAGATCCGAGTGGAGATCATCATCCGGACGATGAACACCTTAAGTCAATATGTGGATGCGCTGGGTCAGCAGATCGTGCGGAAGAGCACGGTGGCTGAAAACGAAGCGGTCCTGGAAAACATTCGCGGCGTGTCGTCGGTAGTGGAAGAAGTGGTTCAGGAATATGTGCTATTTGAAGTGAATCAAGCCGAAAAACAGTATCACGACATGCGGGAAGGCTTCACGCGCTGGTCGGTGTTTTACGTGGTATTGTTGGTAGGCGTGCTCGGCTTCTCATTTTCAGCGGCATGGGCGATCTCGCGTAGCATCTACATTCCCATCAAACGGCTGCACGACGTTACGACGACGATCACCAAGAACGACCTGCAGGCTCTGGTGACACGCGATAATGTCGATGAGATCACGGAACTCGGCATGAGTTTCAATATCATGATTGGCAAGATTCGCGAACTGCTGGACGCGAAGGTCAAGGAACAGGAGGACCTAAAGAAAGCGGAACTGCGAGCGTTGCAAGCGCAGATCAATCCGCATTTTCTATACAACACGCTGGACACGATTATCTGGATGGCAGAGGCCCAACAGACGGAGCAAGTCGTCGAGCTGGTTACCGCGCTATCAAGTTTCTTCCGAATCAGCCTGAGCAAAGGGCGCGACTGGATTACGATCGGGGAAGAATTGGCGCGTACGCAAAGTTATCTGACCATTCAGCGCATGCGCTATCGTGACATCATGGACTTCCGGATCGAGGCTGACGATCGGGTCTTGAATTACACTATCCTTAAGTTGATCTTGCAGCCACTGGTCGAGAACGCCCTCTATCACGGCATTAAGAACAAACGCGCGGGCGGGACCATTGTCGTACGGGCGAAGCCCAGCACAAATGGTGAAGTCTTGCTGGAGGTTGAAGATGACGGGATCGGCTTGACGCCAGACAAACTGGCGCAACTACAAGCCGAGCTTAATGACGACTCAGGCGAGCTTCAAGCCGATAACGGGTTTGGCATTGGCAACGTCAATCAGCGAATCCGGTTGTACTACGGCCGACAATACGGTTTATCACTTAGAAGTGAATATAACACGGGGACGTGTGCCACTCTGGTAATTCCGGCTAGAACCGGTGAGGTGGTGGAGAACGAACCATGAAAACCTCGCGACGATGGCTGTCGGTTGTGTTAATGATGCTGCTGTTGATCACGGTGGGTTGTAGTCAGCCGTTGGCGGCTTCAATTGATCAGCCAGCGACGACGGCTCCAGGCGACAAACCCAAAAAGACGTACAAAGATTTGATTGTCGGCTTCGTGCAGCTGGGCGATGAGAGTGACTGGCGGTCGGCCAATACCCAGTCGGTGAAAGAGGCCGCGGCTCAATTGGGTGTCGAGCTCCGCTTCTCAAATGCCCAGCAGAAGCAGGAGCTTCAAATTCAGGCCATCCGCGCCCTGATTGCCCAAAAAGTTGATGTAATCGGTATTGCGCCGTTAGTGGAGACAGGGTGGGTGGCTGTCTTTAGAGAGGCGCAGGCAGCCGGCATCCCGATTATTCTGGTGGACCGCCGCGCGGCCGTGCCCCCCGATCTCTATGTGACTTTGATGGGATCGGACTTTCTTGAGGAGGGGCGCAACGCTGGTCGCATCATGGCAAATTTGACTAACGGTCACGCTAACATTGTCGAATTGCGAGGAACGACAGATTCTGCGCCAGCCAATGATCGCTATGTGGGTTTTCGAGACATTCTAAAAGACTACCCCGGCATGAAGATCATCGATTCGGAAGATGGCAACTTCACGGTAGCCAAGGGCCGCGAAGTGATGGAAGCCTTTCTGAAAAAGCACGGCCGGGATATTACAGCCCTCTTTGCGCATAACGATGATATGGCACTGGGCGCGATTAAAGCAATTGAAGAATTTGGACTGAAGCCGGGCGTCGATATCAAGATTGTCTCAGTCGATGCGACGCGCGGAGCCTTTCAGGCCATGATCGACGGGAAGCTGAATGCCACGGTCGAATGCAATCCGCTGCTCGGTCCGCAGTTCATCGAACTGGCTTTGAAAGTCGTCAATGGTGAATCAGTGCCCAAATGGATTCCCTCCAAGGAAGAAGTCTACTTCCCGGACAATGCCGCCGAGCTATTGCCAACGCGTAAATATTAGTTCAAGCGCTCCACGCAGTTGCGCTCGAAGTAATTTGGCGGAGCGATAAGAGCTGGGCGAAGGATTTCTAACTCTAATCAAAAGAAATCAACCGTCACTAGAGACCGACAACTTATCCTAGAACAGCGGGCGACGATTTTCAACTTCTTTCCGATAGGACTTCATTGACCTTGACTTGACTCAGGTATAGATTGAGACTGTGCCGGTTACTAACACCAATCGGCGCAGAGTCGACCCCAATCCCCAGTGTCAAGTCCACAAACAGAAGGAGAAAGGCAATGAAGACCGCGAAGCTAGTATCGTTGTTCGTAGTGTTCGTCATGGTGTTGGGCATGGTCGCCGCGTGCGCGCCCGCCGCAGCGCCCTCGGCCGCACCTGCTGCCCCGGCTCAACCCGCTGCCGGCGCAAAGAAGACGTACAAGGATATGACCTTGTGCTACCCGCAACTGGGCGCTGAAAGCGACTGGCGCACCGCCAACACCGCCTCGTTCAAAGAGACGGCTCAGCAGTTGGGCATCAAGCAGCTAGTCTTCTCGGATGCGCAGCAGAAGCAAGAGAACCAGATTTCGGCTGTGCGCGCCTGCATTCAGCAGGGTGTAAATGTGATTGCACTGCCGCCAGTGGTTGAAGACGGCTGGGACGCCGTATTGACCGAGGCCAAGAACGCCAACATCCCCGTCATCATCGTGGACCGCAGTGTGAGCGCCGACAAGTCGTTGTATGCCGCGCACATCGGTTCGGACATGGTGCTGGAAGGCGAGCGTGCAGCCGCCGAGTTCAACAAGAAGTTCCCCAATGGCGGCGCAGTGCTGGAACTGTCGGGCACGACGGGTTCGGGCGCAGCCGTTGGCCGAGCCAAGGGCTTCCGCAATAAGTTGAACTCCAACATCAAGATCCTGGATTCGCAGACGGGCAACTTCACGCGCGCCGAGGCGGTTCCCGTGATGCAGGCCTTCCTGAAGAAATACAAGCCAGGCACCGATTTCCAGGGCATCTTCATTCACAACGACGACATGGGCATCGGCGCGATTGAGGCGCTGAAGGCGGCTGGCGTCAAACCTGGCGACCTGTTCATCGTGTCGGTGGACGGCACCCGCGGCGGTTTCCAGGCGATGGTGGATGGCTGGTTCCAGGCCGACGTGGAATGCAATCCGCTGCTAGGGCCGCAGGTCTTCGAGATGGCGCTGAAGCTGATGAATGGCGAGACCATCGATCGGGAAGTGTTGACCAACGAGACGGTCTACTATCCTGACAAGGCCGCCGAACTGCTGCCGACGCGCAAGTACTAGACGAAAGGGGCAGTCCTAATCGTCGGCAGTTGAATGCCGGACGGATTGAATAAAGAGAAGCGGCGTTGAAGCTAACGCCGCTTCTCTCTCACCTGTCTCTGATGCTATAATGAATTGCCTCAACAGTGCGTGTTTCCTCGCTGCAGGTTTGGGCGCATTCAATACCCGAACGCGCCTACTATAGAAGGCAGGTCGGATCTATGGCCGATATCCAGAACCTCATTGTCATGAAAGGGATTGCCAAGACCTTCCCGGGAGTGATCGCTCTTGAGGGTGTCGAATTCGCGCTCAGACAGGGCGAGATTCATGCGTTGATGGGCGAGAATGGCGCCGGAAAATCAACGCTCATCAAAATCCTGACCGGCGTCGAACACCCCGATAAAGGCATCATTGAGTTTTTAGGCAAACCTGTTCAAGTGCGTTCCCCGCAGCATTCCCAGGAAATTGGTATCAGCACCGTTTATCAAGAAGTTAACCTCTGCACCAATATTTCGGTGGCTGAGAACATTATGCTGGGCCGCGAGCCGCGCCGATTAGGCAGCATTCATTGGCGCAAGATGAATGAACTGGCCCAAGTGGCGATAAAACGGCTGGGAATCGACGTCGATGTGGCGCAGCCATTGGGCAACTATTCCGTCGCCATTCAGCAAATGGTGGCAATTACGCGCGCGCTGGAAATTTCATCGGCCAAAGTTCTGATCCTTGACGAACCTACTTCCAGCCTCGACATTCACGAGACACATTTGCTCTTTGATGTGATGCGCAAGCTCAAGAGTGAAGGACTGGGCATCATCTTCATTACGCATTTTCTGGATCAGGTGTACGAGATTGCCGATCGGATTACGGTGCTGCGCAATGGCCACTTGGTCGGTACATTTGAGACGGCGTCACTGCCGCGCATCGAACTCGTCGCCAAGATGTTGGGCCGCAGCCTGACTGAGCTGGACGCAATGGCGAAGGAGAGACTCAAGGGCGAGCAACAAGGCAAGGAGCGATTGATTGAGGCCAAGGGGCTGGGCCGCGCGGGCGTGCTGGAACCGATCGATTTGGAGTTGAACGTCGGCGAGGTCGTCGGTATCGCCGGGCTACTCGGCTCTGGCCGCACGGAGACGGCGAATCTGCTGTTTGGTGTAGATGCGCCCGATACGGGTTCGCTGGTGATGAAAGGCGAAAAGGTCGAGCGGTTTTCCCCGCTAGAGTCTTTGAAGCGCGGTGTTGCGTTGTGCCCGGAAGATCGCAAGGCAGAGGGCATCGTCGGCGATTTGACAATTCGCGAGAACATCATCCTCGCCTTGCAGGCGCGCTACGGCTGGTTTAAGTATTTAAACATGCAGAAACAGCGTGAAATCGCCGACCGTTACATTCAACTTTTGGGGATTGTCACTCCGTCGGCCGAGCAGCTGGTCAAGAATCTAAGCGGTGGCAATCAACAGAAGGTGATTTTGGCGCGCTGGCTGGCGACTAATCCGCAAGTCTTGATTCTTGATGAGCCGACGCGCGGCATCGACGTAGGCGCAAAAGCGGAGATTCAGAAACTGGTGTTAGACCTCGCCGAAGAAGGCAAATCGTGCGTCTTCATCTCGTCGGAGTTGGAAGAGGTGCTGCGCGTTAGCCAGCGCGTGGTGGTCTTGCGCGATCGCAAGAAGGCGGCCGAATACGCTGGCGATGTAAACGATCAGACTATTATCCACACCATGGCAGGGACTCTATGAAAAACACGCCCGTTCTCAAGCGGATTCGTGACAGCCGATTGTTCTGGCCTCTGGTGGCGTGGGTGATCATCCTGTTGTTTGATGCCCTCTTCGCCCCGGGCTTCTTCCAGATCGGGATCATAGAAGATCCCGTCTATGGCAACCACCTCTACGGCAACTTGATCGACGTTTTTAATAATGGCGCGCCCCTGATGTTGGTTGCTATCGGCATGACGTTAGTTATTGCTACGGGCGGCGTGGATCTATCGGTCGGCGCAGTGATCGCCATCTCGGCGGCGATGGGTGCGGTGCTGATCAATCCCGCACTGGGTAATCAGCTGATCACTAACGACATTCTGACCCGGGATGCCACCAATACGCCGCTGCCGCTCATCATTCTGGCCGACCTGGCCGCTGGCACGCTGTGTGGCCTGTGGAATGGACTGTTGGTCTCGCGCGCCAAAATTCAACCGATGGTGGCGACCCTCATCTTGATGGTGGCGGGACGTGGTATTGCCCAGCTGATTACGAATGGGCAAATCATGACCATCTACTACACGCCCTATTTCTGGTTCGGAAACGGCTACATTCTGGGCTTGCCGGTGTCGATCTACATCGTGGCGCTGGTGCTCATTCTAGCTTGGGTGATGGTGCGCAAGACCTCGATCGGCTTGTTTATCGAATCGGTGGGCATTAACGCCAAGTCGACTTACTACAGCGGCATCAACGAAAAGAACGTCAAACTGCTGGCTTACACGTTCTGCGGCTTTTGCGGTGCGATCGCTGGTCTGATCCTGAGTTCCTACGTACATAGCGCTGATGGCAACAACAATGGCCTTAACTATGAACTGGATGCCATTCTGTCTGTAGTCATGGGCGGGACACTGATGACGGGCGGACGCTTCTCGCTACTGGCCAGCGTGATTGGCGCGCTGGTGATTTGGACGTTTACCGTTACCGTTTACACGTTGGGTGTCCCCGCGAATGCACTATTAGCGGCCAAAGCGGTGCTCGTCATGGTGGTGATTCTGCTGTATTCGGACTACGCCCGCCGGTTCATGAATCGAATCTTCGAGCGAAAAGGCCCTCAACATGGCACAGCAAGTTAAACCCGTAAACGCTCCATCACCCCGAGACCTCCTCAGCCTGCTCCAACGGGTCAGGCCTTTTTTGTTGCGGTATGGCCCGCTGCTGACCACGATCACAATTTTCATTGTGGCGTACTTCATCGGCGGCCAGATGTATCCGGCCATGCAAAAGCCCCAGGTGTTCTTTAACCTGTTTATCAACAACGGCAGTTTACTGTTGGTGTCGATTGGGATGACGCTGGTGATCCTGACAGGTGGCATTGATCTATCGGTGGGCGGCGTGATCGCGTTGACGACGGCGGCCTCGGCGGCTATGCTGAAGAATGGGGCTAGTCCCTTTGTGGTAGTGCCGCTGATGATCCTCATGGGGATCGTGTTTGGCATTACCATGGGGAGCATCATTCAGTTCCTCAAGGTGCAGCCATTCATCGCCACCTTGGCTGGTCTCTTCTTTGCACGCGGAGTGGCCTACATCATTAGCCTGAGTTCCGTGACTATCTCCGATAGTGTCTATAAATCGCTGGCGTTGACCCCGATCTATATCCCCGGTTATTCCAACGTCTATATCTACCTCCCCACCTTGATCGCCCCGATCATGCTACTGGTCGCCATCTACCTGACGTTCTTCACACGTTTCGGGCGCACGATCTATGCCATCGGCAACAATGAACAATCCGCCCGATTAATGGGTTTGCCGACCAACCGCACTAAAGTTGCAGTCTACGCCTTCAGCGGCCTCTGTTCTTCGCTGGCTGGCATCGTGTGGAGTATCGCGTTCTTGTCCGGTTACGGTCAGTACGCAACCGGCATGGAATTGGATGCGATCGCTTCGGTGGTGATGGGCGGGACTTCGTTAAGCGGCGGCGTCGGCAATGTCATTGGCACGTTGTTTGGCGTGCTCATCAACGGCACGATCGTCTCTATCCTCCAATTCAACGGCACTTTGAGCTCGTGGTGGACGCGCATCGGCGTGGGTGTGCTGACGTTGATCTTCATTGGGATTCAGAGTCTGTTCTATGCGCGGAAAAAACACGGGTGAGCGACAGCCTACCCGATTGGTCTTCACACTCTACGCGGAGTTCTTGATCGAACAGAGAACTCCGCGTTCTATTTGGCGGACACTTAACTCGCCGACTTCATCAACTCGGCCGCTCGCTGGCGCACTGCGGCGCGAAGTCCTTCCGGTTCAAGCACCGTAAATTCGAATGGAAACCTGGCCAACTGCCGAGCCAGCCAATCCAGATTGTCGGTGCTGCCTCGCAACAACACCCCGTCGGCGTGCGGTACTAGCACCCCCAACACTTCGACGATTTCCGATTGCGCGCTGACGAGATCGGCCTTGAGCACGACCGCAAAGTTGAACTGGCGCGGCAAGGTGGCGATTGACTGCACGACGTGCACCAACGCGTCGAAGTGGGGCGGCCGTTCGAAGCGCGTCTCGGTCAGATCGGCCTGCACGATGCGGTCCAGTCGAAAGGAGCGCAAGCCGTGGCGCAAGTGACAGTGCCCCACGACATACCATCGGCCCTGCCGATAGGCCAGTCCGTAGGGATCGAATTCGCGCTCGGTTTCGTCGTTCTGGCTCGATCGGTAACGCAGCTGCACCCGGCGTTGCTGTTGCGCGGCCGTGCTCATCGTCACCATCGCCTCGCTGATCGCTGTCATAGGGATCGTGTCCAGATCGAGCGTGATCGTTTCCGTCAACGCCCGCACGCGGCTTTTCAGTTCTAGGGGCAGGACCTGCTCCAGCTTGGCGCGAGTGCTTTCGATGGCATGGACAATCTCGGCTAGACCCAGCTGCCGCGCCGCGAGCAAGCCCATCGCCAGAGCGAGTGCCTCATCGTTGGTAAACATCATCGGCGGCAGTTTGAAGCCCGGGCTTAATTCATATGCGCCGTAGCGTCCACGCTCTGCCACGATGGGGATGCCCAGGTCCTGCAACATGGTGATGTAGCGCCGCAGCGTCCGAATATCCACTTCCAGCCGCTGAGCCAACTCGCCGCCCGTCATCCGCCCTCGCGATTGAAGCAGTTCCAGTACAGCCAGCACTCGGGTAGTGGGATGGTACATATTTCAAGTATACCTCTAAATTAGGGCGGCTTTCGCCATCTTTTGAGCTGTAGACTAGGAACATAAGTTCGACGTTGAAGAGACCTGGCCCGTCAGACGTTCGATCGACTTTCCTCGGGATGAGGGGAGATGTTCCATCTGGTTTTAAAATTTACCCTGTGACTGAGAGAGGTTGTGTGTCATGTCGATGAATCCGTTTAGCCATATCGATCTACACGTGCGCAGTTTTGTAGAGGCACTGCCGTTTTACGAAAGATTCCTGCCAGCATTGGGCTTCACTCGCGTTTTTCATACACCCCGCTGGAAGGTTTTCGCCGCCGAAGGTGAACTGCCCGGCGTGCCATACTTTGCCATTGCCGAAGATCCCGCGCATGTGCCTAACAAAAACCTGATCGGCTTTTGGGCCGCGAAGCGCGAGGAGGTCGATCGGATGGCGCAGGTGATCCGCGATAGCGGCGGTACGATCATCGATGGACCGCGCCTGTTTCCGATCAGCGCGAGTTACTATTCGGTCTACTTTGAAGACCCGTGCGGCAATCGGTATGAGTATCTACATCGATTGGATTAGGTGCTTGAGATGAAGCAAGCCGCTCTGCGCCGAAGCGTCGGCCAGACAAAAGATGTCGGTTTTGAAATTGGCGTCCGCCGGATGTTGGCAACCTCGCCGCAACCCGCGTGGGACGCGCTGACTTCGGACGACGGTTTGAAGTTATGGCTGGGTAAGACATCTGGCTGGCGAAGCCGAGCGCGAACAGATGCACCGACGTTGATCGGCTGTGCGGGGTGAATTGCGAACTATTCTTGAGTAACACACGGGGGATATCGGCAGACACCTATCGAAATGCGCGGCGCTATTCAAACGGCAAATATGATGCGTCAAGGGGAGACTTCTAATGAGCAACACACTCGATGAGCATGATCCGGCCCGTGATTTCGATTTTCTGATCGGCTGTTGGCACGTTCACAATCAACGTTTGATGAAGCGCTTACAAGGCTCGACGGAGTGGGAGACCTTCGAGGCGACCTCGCACATGCGGCTGCTGCCGGGCGGCATCGGCAACTACGATGACTTTACACCCGTCAACTGGCAGCCCGGTTTTGTCGGTATGTCGCTGCGACTGTTCAATCGAACGACTCAACACTGGAGCATTTACTGGGTTGAGAATCAGACGGGCGTACTTCAGCCGCCCGTGATCGGCGGCTTTTCAAACGGCGTTGGCCTGTTCGAGGGACCAGATGAATTTCAGGGCCAGCCGATTGTAGTCCGCTTCATCTGGTCGCACATCACAGCCACGTCGGCTCGTTGGGAGCAGGCGTTCTCGATCGATCGGGGTTTGACCTGGGAAAAGAATTGGGTGATGGAACTGACTCGCGCTAAGGATTAGCCGGGTACAGTCGGTCATGGGCACTGGACTAGACCCTGTGCCCACAGACAGCCGCCGCAGGCTGGGAAGGTGTTGCCGACGCAATCTTCCTCGTTGCCGTCGAGCATTTCGCAACCGCCGCAGAACGTGCAGGGCGCAAATTCAAAGCCCTGCACGTGATTGCGATAACGCACGTACTCCGGATCAGTCCACAACTCGATCAATCCACGCTTGTTCACGTTGCCGATGTGATGCGCGCGCGACATGCGCCAGTGGCCTTTGATGAGGTGCGTGTGCGTATGCATCAACGGCAGGCATGGGCTGACCGCGCCATTCCACGCGACCGTTAACGAGCCGCTTTCGATGAAGTTGCACACATCGTTGGCACCCGCAAAGCTGCTGCCCGCGAAATTGACGTTGTAACCGCTGCGGAACGCTTCGACGAGTGCGTCTTTGGTCTCGTCGGTGAACGGCATCTTGGGCAAAGATAGGCGCGGCGTGTAAGCCGAGGTCATGAAACTGATGTCGTTGGCCGCGCTCTCGTACAGCATCTCGCCTTTGAGTTCGTCGTCGATGGCGAGTACGTTGCTGACCTTGAAGTGCATCGCGCCAAGGCGACGCGCCATGCGCAGTACTTCCGGCAAGTCGTTGATATTGCGCTTCATCGCCACAAAGGCTACACCGATCTCCGGCTTGGGGAAGTGACCGCCGCCGCGCAGACGCCGAAAAACCTTGAGATTCTCGAGGATTTTGGGCAATTCCGCGCCCAGACGCACATCGCCAAAATGTTCGGGCGTCGCGCCGTCGATGGATACCCACAATAGATCAAGTCCCGCGTCGATCAACTGGCGCGATTTCTTTTCGTCCAGGAGTGTGCCGTTGGTGATCATCTCGACGCGGCAGCCCAGCGCTTTGGCCTGCGCGATCCAATCGGGCAGGTGGGTATGCAACGTCGGTTCGCCGATGCCGCCAAAGAAAATCGTCGGGCGAGGATCGACATCGCGCACTCCATCGAGAATGCGTTGATAGGTCGCATCCGTCATGCGGCCCAGCGCCTCGCTCCAGTTGTTGCGATAGCACGTCACACAATCGAGGTTGCAGTGATCGGTTGGCTCCACATAGAGGCGCGTTAACTGCGAGATGGGGCGATGCAACCGCACGACGTTATCGGCATTATCCACGCGCACTTTTGCGCCAGGGACTAAGCCATATTGCCTGGCCAGCTCAGGCGGCAAAATCAAGCGACCTTGCTCGTCTACTTCAGCCCACGTAGCCTGTTTGGTTGAAATCATGTCCCCGCTCCTGTAAGCGTCTGTGAATCTACTAACCCAGTGAATAAGATTATACCTAAATTACGCCGCCGCGTATGATGTGGATCATCCGGCGTTTGATGCTTCGTTCGTTTCGTGTTACTCTTGAAGACGGCTGGTAGTTCGCGGCTAGCGGCTAGCGACCAACATCCAACTTCCAACTTCTAACATCTAATCATGGGTACACTCAATCCAAATCTGTTATCCAAACACACTTCTCTAATTCTCAACGAATCGGCCAAGATCATGACGACGGTCGGCAAGCGCGTGCTGATGCCGGAGATCGTGTTGATCGGTTTGATTCGCACGCCGGACACCTCGGCGCGGCGCATGCTGGACAAGATCGCGCAAGAACGCGGCTTCAAACTCGCCGATGTCGATCAAGCGGCGATTACGCAGTTGAAGATGCGCGAAGGCCGCCCGGCCGATTTCATCTTTACGCTCGATAGCGGTGCGTCGGTTCAACTCTCCGATGAGTTACTCAAGGCCATCGACGATGCGTTAACGATCGCGCAGGCCAATGACGAAGTGTGGATCGGCACGGAACACATGCTCTCGGCGCTGGCGACGGCGGGCATTAGCACGGCGGGTCTGCTGCAAACGCGCGGGATCACGCCGCAAGCGCTTAGTCCATATCTGAAGGATCGATCGATCGCCAAGCGCATGACCACCCGCGATTGGGTGTCAGACGCCCGATCGGGTGAGCTGACGCCGATGTTCTATCGTGAAGCGTTGCTGCGTGAATTGATCAGCGTTCTGTCGCAAGCGGGCAATCGTCATGTGCTGCTCGTCGGCAATGCGGGCAGCGGACGCAAGTCGCTGGCGTATTCGCTGGCGTTACTCATCGCAGAAGGCAAAGGGCCGCAAGGCGTCACGTCGCTGATCGAGATTGCCGAGCCCGCGCTGTTGGACAATCCGCTGGAAGCATTGCGATCGGGCGTGAAGCAAGCCGTCGGCGGCGCGTTGTTTTTGCCCAACGTCGCGCGCTTCTTCGATCGTTTTGTCGCGGACAAAATCAAGAACGTGGTGCAGAAAGCGTTCCTAGATAAAGACCCGATTGTGATCGCGACGGCGACCGAAGCCGAATACAACGAGAGTCTGAAGTCGCTGAACGGCGTGTATGTCTTGCGCGTGCCAAATACCACAACCGAAGAAACCACTGGAATTCTGGGGGTTTTGAAGCCGCAGTTCGAACGCGAATACAGTTTGTCGATCTCGGCGGGGACACCCAGCACGGTGGCCGTGATGGCCGGGCGGTATCTATCGGCTGAGGCATTGCCCGGCGCAGCCGTGAAATTGCTGCATCGATCAGCCGCGCTGGTACGCATGTCCACGCAGACCGACCTGGCTTATCGGCCTGATGCCAAGCCCGATGCGACGATCGATCCCGACGATGTGATGCTGGCGTTGAGCCAGATGACGGGCATCCCCGCGACGAAGTTGGGTCAGGACGAGCGCACCAAGTACGCGCAGATGGCGGAGTTTATCAAGAGCCGCATCATCGGTCAGGATGAGGCGGTGCTGGCCGTGAGCCGCGCCGTGAAGACCGCGCGCGTCGGTTTGAAAGATCCCAAACGTCCGATCGGATCGTTTCTCTTCCTCGGCCCAACGGGCGTAGGTAAAACGGAACTCGCGAAGGCGTTGGCTGAATTCATGTTCGGCAGCGAAGATAATCTCGTCGCGTTGGACATGACCGAGTACCAACAAGAGGATTCACTTAATCGCTTGATCGGTTCCGCGCCGGGCTATGTGGGCTTTGAAGGCGGCGGACAACTCACCGAGCGCGTGCGCCAGCAACCGTACTCGATCGTGCTGTTTGACGAATGCGAGAAGGCGCATCCCCGCATCCTCGATGTGCTGTTGCAGATGATGGACGAAGGCCGCCTGACCGACGGGCAGGGGCGTGTAGCGAAGTTCAGCGATGCCGTGATCATCCTGACCAGCAACCTCGGCGCGACGTTTCTGGTCGATCGAGCGTTGAGCGAAGATCAGGCGCACGAGTTAGCGATGGAAGCCGTGAAGCAGCACTTCCGCCCGGAGTTCCTCAATCGCCTCGACGAGATCATCATGTTCAACGCGCTCTCGCCGGAAGCGGTGCGCAAGATTTTGGACTTGCTGTTGAAGAAGGAAACGAAATTAGCAGGCGAGCGCAACCTTACGCTCGATGTCACCGAAACCGCGCGCGTGTGGCTGATGAGCAAGAACGACCATCCCGAGTGGGGCGCACGACCCTTGCGCCGCATCATTCAGAAGTACGTGCGCGAGCCGCTGGCGGACTATCTGCTGGATAAGAATCCAGCGGCGGGGACGAAAATCACGATCGACGTGGTAGGAAACGAATTGAAGTTTTCTGATTGATGATTGCGGAATACGAGTTGGTGATTCTGACAAACAGACAAATCCGAGAAGCCGACTGATATGTTCAGTTGGCTTCTCGGATTTCATGCGGCAGAGCGTCAAATGGTTTTTAGAGCTGCCTCAGCTTCATCAAGATGCTCGGTGCGGTGGTAGGCACGAAAGAGATAACGTTTGTACTCGGCACGGATCAGTTCAATCAAATCGGGCGGGAAAGTTTCGAGGCGTTTGTCGAGTACTTCCGCGGTTTCAATGGCGAGGCGGACTGCTTCGCGCGGCGGGATGGCGGCCATAAGCGGGAGCACAACATCATTGACGAAAATGTTGTAATCGGGATTGACCACCTGTCCGGCACGCTCGGTTGCGTCGAGAACCCATAAGGCGCGTCGATCGAGCATGGCGAGATGCGCAAAGACGATAGCCACGGTCCAGTGTTCGCCGACCGGGTGTCGCAGATCAGCGTCGGTGAGCCGCGCCGCGAGGGCGCGCATCCGGCCGGTGGCGGCGCGGTTGAGTTCAACGAACGAGCGATCGACGGACATGGTGTCTGCTCCTTGTTTGGCGATTTGCGCAGTAAATACCCGTTTCCGAGATGGCGGGTTCAATTTTTTCGAGAATCCGATGGGGGAACGAACAGCAAAATAGATGTAGAAGGTGACGGGCGCGGAATTTCTGATTGGTGATGCTCGATTGCTGGTTCGAAAATACACGAAGTCGGTTGAGCGATCAATTGGTTTCGTGTTCTGTTTGTTGCGAAGATTCAGCCTCTTTTCAAGTAAACCTAGTATCCTTCGTGCCACGCGTAATAACCCGCGCGTGACCAGGCCGTGCGAAGGGCTTCGTCGCTCAGAAACGGAAACGCTGCTTTCATCTGACGAACGAAGACTGCAAACGAGCCGGTGCGCGGCCCGCCGGTCTCGGCCGCTTTCCAGATGGCCGCCTCGACTCGATCGAACTCTTTCATCCACGCGATGCGCATGTCTTCAGGAATGTGAGGGAAGCGCTCAGCCAAACGTTGATCGCGTGGAATTAGGCGCGGCGGCCCCCATTCCGAGTAGATGAGGTACGCTTCGTTTTTCGTTTCGATCAAAGACGGTTGGCTGGCGGTCATATCAGCCCGGAATGACGGCAATCGCTTCGATTTCGATCAACACATCGTCGCGGAAGAGGCGGCGCACTTCGACGGCGGAACTGGTAGGTGGCTGCTGGACGTTCACGAATTGATCGCGTACTTCGCGCACGATCTGAATCTGCGAGATGTCCAACACAAAATAGGTGAGTTTGACGACGGCATTGAAATCCGCGCCGACTGCGGCCAGCGCCCCCTTCAAGTTCTCAAAGACTTGCTGTGTCTGCGCGCGTAGATCGCCGGGGCCGATCAGCGTGCCGGATCGATCGAGCGCAACTTGCCCGGAAATATAGATGGTTTTGCCACCCCACACTTCGGCGACATGCGAATACCCGAAAGGGCGCGGCAAATCGATCGGGTTGAGGAAGCGCACAGGGAAAGATTGATACATCAGGTTGTCTCCTACGGGAAATCGAAAAGTGAGCCGCCGATTGATCGATCAATCGGCGGCTCGTTTCGTTGATCGCGCTGGCCTAACGCGTAACGGCTTCGGCCTTAACCGTCGCCAGTTGCGGCGTGCGGCCCAGCAGGCGTAATTCGCGCCAGTGACCCATGAACGCGGCTCGCCAGGTCTTGTAGCAATTGTAGCGGATACCGAACTCTTCGCAGGTCGCCTCCACGATTGGCGCGAGGCGCGGATAGTTCAAGTGGCAGATGTGTGGCAGCAGGTGATGTTCGATCTGAAAGTTCAAGCCGCCCGTGAACCAACCCAGCAAGCGATTGTGCGGCGCAAAGTCTGTGGTTGTCTCGACCTGGTGCACGGCCCACTCGTTCTCGATGTGCAGCGGATCGCCCACCGGTTCCGGGAAAGCGGCATCGCCGCTGATGTGCGCGAGTTGGAAGACCACGCCCATCACCAGACCCACCGTCAACATCACGATGAAGAAACCGATCACCACTTGCCACCACGGGAAGACCATCAGCGGCAGCACAAACATGATCGTGAAGTAGAACAGTTTGCCCACCCAAAAGATGATTTGATCGAGCACCCCCATCTTGGGGTAAACGTGAACAGCATCGGACTTGCCGAAGAACACCATCAAGAAATCGCGCAGAATGAAGTCAAAACCAATCAGGCTGTAGACAACCGGGAAGTACCACGCCTGCCCGCGATACAGCGGCTTCCACGGCAAATGCGGCGTCAAGCGCATCAGTCCGTACGTTTCCACATCGTCGTCGAAGCCCGCGATGTTGGTGTAAGTGTGATGCCACACGTTGTGCTTGACACGCCAGCGGAAGCCGCTCATGCCCAATAACTCGGCGCTGAGGCTGAGGATCTTATTGATGCGCGGATTGTTCGAATAGCCGCCGTGGTTTGAATCGTGCATGACGTTGAAGCCGACCGAAGCGATGGAGAACGCCCACACGATACACAACAGGATGTTCACTAACGGCGGAAAATGGCCGAGCAGTAACAGCAGATACGTGCCCAGCCACCACCCGAGCGCGATGACGGTTTTGACGTACATCGCGGGCACATCGCGGGCGGGCAATTGATGCTCTTGCAGAAAGGTGTTAACCCGCTCATTAAGCGTTTTGCGGAAACTGCGTTGCTGCGTAAAGGGCAGGCTCCTCAACGGAGACTTCCCGGCGGTTGAAATTGACTCGGACAATTTGATTCTCCTCCCAAAGTAGATACCTCCCATTTTACCGCAAGTCCAATTCTACTCAGAGAGCGACATTGATAGGTAGAACGTCACCCCAAATTGAGTGCTATTGATAGTGGCATTGCCGAGGTGCGCGTGTCATACTCGGCAGCATCTGTCACGTTGTTTTACATCGAATCCCCGTTTGAGGAAAGGAAGCTACCATGTCTCCACGCCCGCGTCTAGTCGTACTCGCCTTGTTAAGTGCTCTTTTGATCGGCTGTAATGGGCCGAGCAGCGCGCCCGCGCCGACGGCCGTGCCGCCCACTGAAGCGCCAACCGTTGTGCCACCGACGGCCACGCTTACGGCAACGCCTATACCGCCCACGGCCACTTCGACGGCCACACCGCTGCCGACGAGCACGCCGACTAAAGTACCGACGAAGACGCCAACGCCTAAACCGACGAACACCGCGACACCCAAGCCGACCAATACGAAGGCGGCCACTAAAGCGCCGACTAAGCCCGTCGCCACCAAAGCGCCGACTGTGCCACCGTCCGATCCTAATGTAACAACGGTCATGGTGATGAACACTTTCCCCGTCACCTGCCGCATCGTCTTCTGGGGACCAGCCGATCTCACCTTGGACGCTAACGGCGATGGCACCAGTGGCATTCGCCTGATTCAGCCTGGGACGTATGGTTGGCGCGCTTTTCTAGGCGGCGCTGAAACTGGGGAGGCTGGCAACCTGGAGATCAAAGCGGGTAACACCTGTCTGTTTGTCTGCGACAAGGAGCATATGGCCGTGCGTTACGGCTGCAAGTAGCCGATCAACGCGCTTGGGTTTATACTCCACCCGAAACCACCGGCTAGCACAGCGGCGATCCTTGACTGAGGATCGCCGCTGTGTCTGCCCATCAGACAGGAATCCCTATGATTTATCTTGAAGCGTTGTCCAAAGTCTTGCCCGTGATTTTGCTCTTTCTGTTGGGTTTTCTGCTCAAGCGCCGCAACTTCCTGCAACCCGCGGCGCTGGCGGATCTCAAAAAGATTGTGCTCAATCTTGCCTTGCCGTCAGCGCTGTTTCTGGCGTTTCTGCGAGTGAATCTGGAAGTGCGATACTTGCTCATCGTCGTCAGCGTTTTTGCGGCCTGTGTGTTGATGCTGTTGCTCAGCAGGCGCGGGCCGTGGCGCGTGCCGTCGCCGTTCTTTCCGATGTTGATGACCGGCTTCGAGGCCGGCATGCTGGGCTATGCCATCTTCGGTGCGGTGTATGGCGCGGACAATCTCTACAAGTTCGGCATTGTCGATCTGGGGCAAGTAACGTTTGTGTTCTTTGTGCTGGTGACGGCGCTGGCTCGCACTCAGCAACAGGCGTTGTCGCCGCGCGCTGTGTTGCTGAACTTCGTCAAGACGCCCGTCATCATCGCCATCGCCCTGGGGATCCTCGCCAACTCGATCGGTTTGGCGGCGACGACGACGGCTTCGCCTCTGGTGGGCAGTCTCGTTCACACACTGGAATTGCTGGCCGCCATGACGACGCCGTTGATCGCCATCGTCATCGGCTACGAAATGCAGCTCACGCGATCGGGATTGAGTTGGCCGCTGCGCACCGTCGTCTTACGGGTGGGGGCGTGGCTGATCTTCGGATTGATCTTCAACGCCGCGGTGATCGACGGGCTGCTGCATCTCGATCGGATTTTTCAAGCCGCCGTGCTGACGATGATGGTGCTGCCACCGCCCTTTGTCATTCCGCTGTTCATCCGCCAAACCGCTGAGGCCGATCGGGCCTACGTGGTGAACACGCTATCGCTTGCGACGGTCGTCACCCTAATCGCGTTTGCGATTATCAGTGTGGCCTATGCCGTGTGAAGGCATCTGGCACTTTGACAAGAAAAACGTGCGGCAGGGTTGTGCATTCTTAAGCTTGACCTGAACCTGTGGACTGTGATAAACTCGCGCCCATTATGATGTCGATGTCCATGACCACCACGACCATGACTACGACCCCCTATCGGGTGGCCGTCGCTTCGTCGTGAGTGAGTAAGACTGGAATTTCAGTCAAATCAACGCGGAGCTGAACGGCTCCGCGTTTTTGTTTGTCCAAGGAGAAACCATGCCAACCCTTGTCATGAAATTCGGCGGCACATCCGTCGGCAGCGCCGATGCGATTCGTCAATCGGCGGATATTGTGCGCACGGCGCGCCAAAAGTGGCCGCGCGTGGCGGTGGTGGTCTCGGCGATGAGCGGCGTCACTGATGCGTTGTTGAAGGGCGCGCATACCGCCGCCAACGGTGATGCCGCCACCTTCCGATCGATCGCCGCTGATTTGCGGGCCAAACACTTTGCCGCGTTGGAAGCCTTGATGCCGCCCGCGGCGCAAGGTCAGGCCCGCGCGGAAGTGCTAACGTATCTGTCGGAGTTCGAGGCGCTGTGCCATGCTGTCAACGTATTGGGTGAGGCCTCGGCCCGCGCGCTTGACGCGATCAGTTCATTGGGCGAGCGCATGAGTATCCACTTGATGGCGGCATATCTGCAAGCGTGCGGCACGCTAGCAGAACCGATCGAAGCCTCGGAACTGATCATTACGGACGCGCACTATCAAGCCGCCAACCCGATTGCCGATCTCACCCGAACGGCCACACAAGCGAGATTGAATCCGCTGCTCGATCAGGGTGTGATCCCAGTCGTGACAGGCTTCATCGGCGCGACGCAGGACGGCGTTGTTACTACGCTGGGCCGCGGCGGCAGCGACTATAGCGCCGCCCTGTTGGGTGTCGCCCTCGACGCCGATGAAGTATGGATCCTCACCGACGTGGACGGCGTGATGACGACCGATCCCCGCATCGTGCCCGGCGCACAGACTTTGCCCGAACTGACCTTCCGCGAAATTTCCGAGTTAGCCTACTACGGCGCGAAAGTGCTGCATCCCAAGACGATTCGGCCCGTCATCGAGCGCGGCATTGCGTTGTGGGTCAAGAACACATTTAATCCGCAGCATCCCGGTACGCAGATCGTAAAAGACAACGGCCACACGCAGGGCGATATCAAAGCCGTGACGCTCATTCGCGGCCTGACCATGTTGACGGTGGAAGGGCGCGGTATGCTAGGCGTACCCGGCGTAGCCGCCCGAACTTTTGGCGCCGTTGCGCGCACGCATACCAGCATCAGCTTGATCACGCAGGCCTCATCGGAGCAGAGCATTTGCTTCACTGTGCCATCCGTTGCTACGTCCACCGTGATTGCTGCGCTCCGCGACGAGTTCCGCCGCGAACTGGAGCAACAGGACATCGACGAAGTCGCCGCGCTGGATAATGTCGTGATCGTGACGGTGGTGGGAGCGGGCATGCGCCACACGCCCGGCATTTCAGGTCGTGTCTTCAGCGCGCTGGGCAATGAACGCCTCAACGTCATTGCCATCGCTCAGGGGTCGTCCGAATGCAGCATCAGCCTCATTGTCGACGCGCAGGATGGGGACGATGCGGTTCGGGCGATTCATCGATTGATCGCCGCTTAACAAGTAGCCAGTAACGAGTAAGGGTCGCTTACTCATTATCAGGAGCATACCATGTCTAAAATCAAAGTGGCTGTACTCGGCGCGACAGGCGCAGTCGGACAACGCTTCGTGCAATTGTTGGAGAATCACCCGTGGTTTGAAGTCAGCGCGCTCACCGGATCCGATCGGTCCGTAGGGCAGAAGTACGGCGATGTCTGCCGCTGGGTACTCGACGCGCCGATGCCAGTTTATGCGCGCGAGATGACCGTCGTGCCGACCGAGCCGGGCTTCGATGCCGCGATTGCCTTTTCGGCGTTGCCGTCCGATCAGGCCAAAGTACTCGAACCGGCGTTTGCGAAGGCCGGGCACGGCGTGTGTTCGAACGCCTCCGCGTATCGTATGGATCAGGATGTGCCACTGCTCATCCCCGAGGTCAACCCCGATCACACGGCGCTGATCAAAGTGCAGCAGCAGAATCGCGGTTGGAGCGGCTTCATCGCGACGAATCCTAACTGCACGTCCACGGGTTTCACGATCGCGTTTCGACCGTTGCTGGATGCGTTTGGGATCAAGCGGGCATTCGTCGTGTCGATGCAGGCGTTATCGGGCGCGGGCTATCCGGGTGTGGCCTCGCTTGATGCGATCGATAACGTCGTGCCGTATATCGGCGGTGAGGAGCCCAAGGTTGAAACCGAACCGTGCAAAATGTTGGGGCGGTTGACGAGCGATCGAGTGGCGGATGCAGTCCTCAAGATTTCGGCGCACACCAATCGCGTCGCCGTCATCGATGGTCATACAGTCTGTGTCTCGCTGGAGTTCGATCGACCGATCGGGCCGCAAGAGGCCGCGCAAGTAATGGCGGATTTCAAGGCCCCGCCGATCGTGCAATCGCTCCCTTCGACGCCACATTGCGTGATTGAAGTTCGAACGGAAGCCGATCGGCCGCAGCCGCGACGCGATCGGAACGCTGGCAACGGCATGACCACCGTCGTTGGTCGCGTGCGTGAGGACTCCTTATTTCATGTGAAGTTCGTGGTGCTGTCGCACAATACCATTCGCGGCGCGGCAGGCGGCTCGTTGTTGAATGCGGAGTTGTTAGTGGCGCAAGGCATCATCAAATAACCGGCCGACTTATGTCTTTGTTCGGTCGAATTTGTTGCCAAACTCTTACTCGCCCGGAACTTAAATTAAGGGTTTTTACGTATTGACAAAAACTCCAGACAAGCGCATACTGTACGCCGTGGAAGCGCGGGGGCTTCTAATTTGCCTATTGAGGAATGAAAATGCCCCCGCGTTTGTCTCATGTCTTAGTCCGGTTAAGCAGCTTACTGGTAATCGCTGGTCTGCTGGCAAGTTGTGCCAGTCCCACTCCCGCGCCTGCACCAACCGCTGTTCCGCCCACAGCCACCTCAGAACCTACCGCCACACCCGTCCCGCCGACCGATACGCCAATTCCGACGGCGACATCAACTTCGACGCCCGTTCCGCCGACTAATACACCGGCACCTACAAATACACCTCGGCCGACTAACACGCCGACCCCGGCGCCGACGAAAGTGGTGACGCCCAAACCGGTGAATACCAAAGCGCCGGCGGCGGTTTCGGGCGGAGGGGTGTCGGCTGCGCCTTCGACACTGGAAAAGTCGATCGAACAGGCATTCAATACGGCGTTGAGCATGATTGGTTTAATCAATCAAATGGCCGGCGGCGGTGGTGTTGAGAACTGCGCGCCGTTGATCGCGCAATACCAAAGTGTTCAGCAGGCGCCAACCTATGATGTGACCGGGCAAGTGAACGAGATTCAGCAAGCGTATGCGGCTTATCGCAATGGCATCAGCATCCTTGAAACTCGCGGCGCTACAATTCTGAGCTGCGGCCAGAATGGCGGGCCAATCGGTCCGTTAGATTTGGGCCCGGTCAATAAAACTGTGAGCAAGGCCGTCGATGCCTTTGGCCAGGCGCGCGACTGGGCCAAACGCGCCGTGCCCATCGCGCCTAACAGCTCGCTGCTCGATGCCGCGCGGCGTGTTCAACTGGCAATCTCGCAGCTCGATTTAGCTTATCAGCACGCCGGTTCCGGGCAGACCCAGGAGTGTGACCCATTTATTAAGGAACACAATTTACTGGTGAATGCGCCCACTTTTGATGTGAGCGCCGAGCCGCCCAATGTGCAAAATGCTTACGCGCTGTATCGACAAGGGATTGAATTGACCTTGTCCAAAACTTCCATTGTGGTTGAGATGTGCAACCGGGGTGGCGGTCTGGTGGGCAAGTTGGACTTCCTGCAATCTTTGCCCACACTAAGATGGGCTCAGGAAAAATTGAATCAAGCGCTCAGTGCGTTGGGCCAGTAATGCCATCGTCGCCCATCGGCGACTGGTCGATATTGTCTGGGATGTGGCTGTCCATGTTGTTGAGTCGGTTATTCTACGATCTGCGGGTCACTGCTTTGGAGGCAGAGAATGTTCAAGATGTTGGGCAAGTTAGTGTGGATCGGTTTGCTGGTGAGCCTTGTGACGGCGGCCTGCACTGGAGCAACGCCTGCGCCTGAGCCAACACCCATCCCGCCCACGGCGACAGCTGAATCCACGGCTACCCCCGTGCCGCCGACGGCCACGCCGCAACCGACGGCTACGCCAGTCCCGAAACCTCGTCTTGAAAACTTGCGTTTTGGTACTAGCGTGGATTCAAGCACGGCGTCGGGCAAAGACGCTACCTTCAGCGTCGGCGTGCCGGCGATCTTTGCCAGCGTGGATTACATCGATTTACCGGCGAATACCAAGCTTACCTGGCGTATTACCGGTCCACACGGTGATGAGATCAAAGACGAAATACTGACCTCAGCTGCGGGGACTGCCAGCCGTGACCTGTTTGGTAACGTCCGCAAGATTTTGCCAGGCAAATATACGGTAGTGGTGCGGACTGATAAGCAACTCGCGAGTGCAACGTTCACCGTCGATCTGAAAGACCTGAAGACCGGCGACGACATTGTCGTTGAGCCATTCGACGATAATGGGTTGGGCTGGACGTTAGCTGACTCAGCATTGGGCACGGCCACCATCGCTGATGGCAAGCTAACGCTTACGGTGCAACGGAACTCGCCCATTACAGCCGCGTCGATCGCTTCGTTGACCGATTTCGATTTGAGCGCTGATATCTTGTTTGAATCCGGGCCAACCGATGGCTACGTTAGCGTGGCTCTACGATCCGGCTATTCGCTGGAGCTGTTTGCGAATGCCCGGCTGGTAATGACAAAAATGACTGATGTCGGCCAATTTGAAGCGGCGCTCACACTGGATAAAACGCCCGGTTTCAAACGCGGTGACGTCAACCGCTTGCGCGTGGTCGCCCGCGGTGAACGATTAGCCGTCTACTTGAATGACACCTTGGTCGGTTCACTTACCGATCAACCGCTTAAGACTGGCTACCTGGCCTTCAGCGCCGCCATGTTGAGCAAGGGGACGCCCTTGGTCGTATCCGTCGATAACGTCAGCGTCAAAGTGCCGCCCGATCAAGTGGCCGTCATGCCGACACCGACGAAAGGCCCAACGGCCACTCCCAAACCGATCGGCACGCCGAAACCCACCGCCACCAAGAAGGCCGCCACTCCGCCACTGGCCGACGCGATCAAAAACACCAGAAATGCCGTCGAAGCAATCGGCGGTGCGATGGATCGGTTATATCACGGCGGCGGCAGTGAGAGCTGCACGGCGTTCATGCAGAGTTACTTCCGAATTATCGGCTCGCCCACCTACGATGTAGCCTCCCAGCCATCGAACGTACAAGGTGCGTACGGCCAATATCGGCAGGCCGTTGATTTCATCTCGGGCAGTAAGGTAACTCAGATTGCCAAGGTCTGTTTGCAAGGTGGTGGCAACATCGGCGCCTTGGACTTCAACGAAGCGCGACAAGCTGTCAACACGGCGGGCAGTTGGCTTACTCAAGCGTTAGCGGCTTTAGGGCTGTAACTAGTTGCTTGTGCAATGTACAGACCTCGCCACCCGGCGAGGTCTGTTGTTTGTCGGATTTAGCTGTGCGCCAGTGCGACCATGTGTTATCATTTTCGTGGAGGACACACATGGACGACTATATCGCCGCCCGCGCTCGCGCCGAAGAATTGTGGCACGAAGCCTACAATCAGCAAATGAACGGCGAACTAGCCGATGCGATTGCGCTGTATCAAGAAAGTATCGACACCTATGCAACGGCTGAGGCTCACACCTTTCTCGGCTGGTGTTACTCCTTCTTGCATCGGTATGAAGACGCCATCGTGGAATGTCTCAAGGCCATCGAGATCGATCCGGCGTTTGGCAATCCCTACAACGACATCGGCGCGTACCTGTTCGAGCAGGAGCGCTATCGGGAAGCTGTGCCGTGGCTGGAACGCGCCACTGCGGCGACGCGCTATGAATCCCCGCATTTCCCGTGGCTGAATCTGGGCCGGGTGTACGAAAAGATTGGGCCGTGGACGGAAGCCCTGCGTTGCTATCGACGTGCCATCGAGATCGAACCAGACTACCATGCGGCGAAGCAAGCCGTGAAGCTGTTATTGGCGCGGCTGAACTAAACACGATCGTGTGGCGATATAAAAGACCTCGGCAGCCTTAGAGCCCAGCCGAGGTCTTTTGTATTAGTGGCGTATCCAGACAAAACTGGCCGGTTCCGCGGAGATTAACTTCTCTGCGATTAACTGCGGCTCGCCGTTGGGAAGCGTCACGTAGTACAACCCACCCTTTGACACGTAGAAAGCGCCAGTCGAAGCGGGCGACCACGTCGCAAATAATACAGTGTCTTGAGTGATCGTGCGTGCGAGTTCACCATCGGGTGTGTAGAGGCGCAAGCCAGTCGAATTGATAACGTCCGCATTACGCCATGCTAACAGCCATGCGCCGTCGGGCGATCCGATCGGTATGGCACGTTCTGTGTCGTACCTGGTCACCGCACCCGCTCGCGTTACGCTAATGACACCGTCTCGCCCTGCGGCGAAAAAAGATTGTGTCTGAGACAGCCAGCGAATGCTGTACCAGGTGCCGGAGGTGATGAACTGCGGTGGCTTGATGCTCGCATCTGGCGCAGCCAAATACAAGCCGCCACTCAGGCCGCGTTGGTGCATAAAGAAATCATCACCATCGTACAGTTGAGTCTGCGACTGCGGATCATAAGCCAACGTCTGCACCGGAAAATCCGGCCCAACATGCTGCGCTTCGCCAGTGGCGAGGTTAACTACGCGTAGATTTTGCAAGCCAATCGGCGTCCACGAATGCACGAGGAACTTATCGGTCGATACCCACTCGCCGAAGACTTCATCACCGCTGTGTATCACGTCGTACAACTTGCGATTGCCACTGCCATCAGCCGCCGCCGCCCATACTGCTCTTACGTCCCAACCCGCGCCAGTGCCAAACGCAGCGACTTCTTCATGCACGATCCACTGGCTATCGGGCGACCAGAATAGCCGCGCTGCTTGATTCGGCCCATCGGTCAACCGATGGATCTCCTCAGTTTCTCGATCGTAACTGTACACATCCGACGATGGTCCATCAATAGCGGCGATGAAGGCCAGATAGCGACCATCGGGCGACCACTTCACGGTGTCAGTATTATCGACGACGGCGATCTCAGCCTCGATCGCGTCATTGCGATCACCGGTCACGGATGCAGCCTTAATCGCTTGCGTTAATTCATCTGAAAACAGCGGTGTGATCGGCTTGATCTGGCCCGTCGTAATGTCGAGCGCCGTCAACATCATTGGGTTGCTTCCAACGTTAGCGGACTGAGCTGGATCATCGCCGCTGATAAAGGCGATCCAATCCCCGCGCGGCGACAACGCGTCGCGTAGTGTGCGCGCAAACTCCGGCCGCACCGGTCCGATCAATTGTGCGCCAGTGCCATCAGCCGCCACCGACATCAAACCGTCGGTGGTAGGAAACATCAAGAGCGAGGCGTCATCACTCGATGCCTGCGGCGTTTGTTGTGCAATTGCCGTGGGTGTCGCCACAGTAGTCACCGTCGGTGTGTCGACGGGTATCGAAGGCTGCGCAGTCGCTTGACTTGTTGGCGTAGCCGATGGCGCAAGTGTTGCCGTGGCTGACTGCGATGTGTTGGTTGGTACAGCCGTACGTGCACTCGGTGTTTGTGGCGCGCTACACGCCGCTGCGACTATCGCAAGCAGCATCACGAATGATCGGACGCGAGCAGAATGGGTCAAGTTAATCATGCTCAGTAACAATTAGGTCGAATAACTGCTGCGCGCTGGTCGGCGCGTGACCCGCCCAACAGTTGTTTACGTAGCCGAAAACGTTGTGTCCCTTGCTTAAGAAGGCGCGCACAACGTCGCTCCACCACACCTGTTCTTTCTTGCGGTCGATCTGAATTCGATCGAACTTGGTCAACTGCGTGCGATTGCCCAGCCAGCGAATGTAAACCACGTCGGCGGTGGCGCGGGCGATCTTAGGCAGGTAGTACAGATCGTGCAGGCACAGCGCGACGCGATGCTTCGCCAGCATGTCCCAGTGCTGCGGCTGCAGCCAGCCCTTGTGACGGAACTCGACGGCATAGCGCAGCGTTGACGGCAGGGCGCTCAAATACCGATCGAGTGCAGCCGCGAAGTCGGGGCTAAAGTCGTGTGAGAATTGCAGCAGCAGCGGACCGCACTTTTCGCGCAGGCTGGTCATCACGTCGAGGAACGCCCGCGTTTCTTCTTCGGCATTGACGAGTTTCTTGTCGTGTGTGATCGTGCGTGGAAACTTTGCGGTGAACACAAAGTCGGGCGGTGTGGCGTCATACCAGGCCCGCACGGTTGTGGCTCGCGGCACGCCGTAAAATGTGCTGTCCAGTTCAACCGTGCGAAAGTGTTCGATGTAATGCGTAAGGTAGTCTGTCGGGCGGATGGCGCGCGGGTAGAAATTCCCCAACCAGTCTTTGTAGGAAAAGCCTTGTGTGCCTAAATACAGAATGCCCATGCGCAGTTAGCCATGATCAATTAACTATGACCAAGTCACAACGAACAAAGGATTTTGCATAGGATTACTGGTTCGTGGTTCATGGCCTAAGGTTGTCCCACGCGCAAGACAGCCTCGGTAGTCAGCAGGCGGCCGTCCGTCAAGGTGACGATGGCGCGCACGCGCCGCGATTTGGCTGAGTGCACTCCGCTGAAAGACGGATCAACATCGTCGGGGATCGGTAAGTCGATCGGGAAGGGCTGTCCCTCCGTCAACACTTTCGGCTCAATTTCGATCCGCACCCGCAACTTCTCGAAGTGATCCACGAACTCGCGGGCTTCGCCCTTCTCATACGAAATCAGATCGACGTTGGCGGCTTTGACGCTGGCTGATGTCGCGCCACTCAAATGCAACTGGCCGCTCACATGCTCGCCTGGATAACAACCACTCGCGCCAAGTTCAAGTTCGAGCTTGAGACCATCAGTGGTGCTGGCCGATGAGCGCAGCGGCTTGTCGGCATCGACGAGCGGCGGCACTTGCACAATCAGGGCTTGTTCGGCGTGCAAATCAGAGTGCAGTGGTACATCCACTTTGGTTTCGATGCGATAAGCGATCCTGGTGAACTCACCGCGAAACGTCGGCGGCAGCGCAGTGGGCAATACAAACTCAAACGGGAACGAATGATCACCCACAGGCAACTTGTCCTGATCGAGCGACGTGGCCCACACCGCAAACGACAGATCAAATGGATGGGTGTGCTCGGTCATCAACACATTGGGACCCAGCGACGTGACTTCATCGCCAAGGGCGCGTACTAAGACCGCCCGCGGCCGCAGCAGCGTGCGCACGGTCAGCTGAATTGCGCCGCGGACGACTTCACCAGGCCGATAGGTCGCTGAAGATCGATCGAGTTGGATGGCTAATTGCGCGGGAATGATAGACCTCCTGATTAGACCGTTGGTTTATCGGAATTGTCGTCAACGCGAAAGCGGCCGTTATCGAAAATGACGCTGTGAATGATGCGCTGATCAACTTCGGGATAATCAGCCGCCGCCACCGCGCGAATGGTGACGTAGTCTTTCAGCGGTGTAACCACTAGCTTGCGTGCCAGAATCTGTTCGACTTGAAAGATGCCGGCTGAATTGCTGAGTGAGATCACAATCTCGATCGGTTTGTCGCCGCCCGATCGGATCTGCACCGCCTCGATCGCTAATGCCGAAACCGAATGAATGTCGATCTTGCCAAGATCAAATGCCACGCGCCCGCGACCTTTGGTCATGTCGGTCGCATCGGCGACTGCCACAACCGCGCCTTCCATCGTCAACGGCGCGGGATCACAATCGTGGCAGGCAATCGTCGAGAGCGTGAAACTGATTAACGCCTGCATCTTTTCGAGATCGTCACCATAGATCGGCGTAAAGTGCTTCTCCAACAAGGGTTGCGCCAGAGCTACACTGAACGCCTCGTGGCCCAACCCGATGAATCTCGTTGCCGATGTCGTGCAGCAGAATGCCGGCTAGCACCACAGCGTGCGCGTCGTCCAGGTCGCCCGCGCCGGATTCGACCACATCAAATGGCACGTTGCGTTGATGCAGTAACTGCATGAGCTGCATCGCTGCGGCCGCGACGATCTGCGCGTGAACGGGACCATGATCGTTGTAGCCCAACTTCACCACGGCCACGTAATTGGCCATTTCCCAATGGGCGTTGATGCGCGGATCGGCCAACAGTGATTCAAACAGGCGGGATGTTTTCGGGAATGCTTGCAGAATGTCGCGCGTGGTCCGATTGGCAACCTCGGCTACGGTAGAATAGTCGCGTTCAACTTCAATTTGAACGTCGCGGTTATGAAAGACTTCGGTACCGCGCCGAATCTGAATACGGGTCATGAAACTCCTTGGTGACTATGGTTGTAGCACGAAATGGTGAAAAGTGATAAGTGGCGAGTGATGAAAATTATTCGCTGGTTGCTGTTCATCTACCATTTCTCCTGTTTGACAATTTCAGTCAGCGCTTTGCGCCCGCGTCGTGGCACAGCGGGTAGGCTCTGATCGACGGGCAGCGGATAGCCGAATGAGATAATGTGCTGCAAGCGATAGTCTTTGGGTACGTTGAGTACCGCCTTCGTGTCATCTTCGCGGTGCATCGATGCGATGCACGAGCCGACGCCGTCAGCCCATGCGGCCAGCATCATGTTCTGTGCGGCCCGGCCCGAATCGAACTCGCCGCGATAGAATTGTGGATCGAACACGATGGCAATTGCCAGAGTCGCGCCTGCCAGATGCTGCGCAAAATCGCCGCATTTTGATAGCGCGTTCAGCGTCTCGCGTTCGCTCACGACGATGAACCACCACGGCTGCGTGTTCTTGCTGGAACCGCTCATGCGGCCTGCTTGTAAGATGCGATGTAGGACTTCATCGCTGATCGGCTTGCTCAGGTCGAACTGTCGAACGGATCGCAGCGAGATGATCGTTTTGTAGGCGTCCATTTTTACCTCACTGCATCGATAGCATCTTAGGCGGCAGCAACCAGATGAGTTGACCGCTCAGCGGATCGAGCGAAGTCACATCGACGCGGGCTAGTCCACCCTTTTTCAGCACCACGCGCCCGCCGCCGATAATCTCGTGGATCGTCATGCTGAAACCCGGTTCGTGGCCGACCAGCATCAAGGCTTTAGCCGACGAGTAACGCGTGACAATGTCACCCAGCCGCTCCAAGTTGAACCCTGGCGCAAGCGCGGCTTCTTCGGTGGCATCCAATTTCAATTGCCCGGCCACGATGTCGGCAGTTTGCAGCGCGCGCGTGAACGGGCTGGACAAGATCGCGTCCAACTTCAAATCGAGTTGCGCGATGACCTTCGCCGTGGCTTTCATCTTCTTCACGCCTTCTTTAGTCAACGGGCGGGTGTGATCTTGATTCGGATCCCAGTCAGGCCAATCGGCCAAACCGTGACGGAGAAAATAGAGTTGCATGACAACCTCCGTAATGCGGTGTTGACTCGTTACTCATCACTCGTTACGATCGAGATAGCCAAGCCGTCCAAATTATCCCGAATGATCGGCAGCACGATCGATTCTAAACGTGGATGATGCGCAATCGCTTCATTGTAAGCGCGTGCCCCTTGCGCGCTGGCATCACTGGGGTGTTCGGTCATCACGCGTCCGTTACGGATAACATTGTCCGCCAAAATCACGGTGCCTGGTCGCGCCAGTTTCAGCGCCCCGTTCAAGTAGTCCACATACGCTGGTTTATCCGCGTCGATGAAGATCACATCGAACGGCGGCTCGTTTCGATTCAGCAGCGCGGCCAGTGAAGCCACGCCGTGCCCGATCACGATCTCCACCCGATCGCCTACGCCCGCGCGATCGAGATTGCGACGAGCCACCACCGCGTGTTTCTCATCGAGTTCCAGGGTGATTAACTTGCCGTCTGTTGGTAAGGCTCGCGCCAGCCAGGTCGTGCTATAGCCGCCCAGCGTACCGATCTCCAAAATGCGTTTAGCCTGCGCCATCTTGGCAATCAAATACAACAACTTGCCTTCATTCGGTGAAACGTTGATTGTGGGCAAACCCGCGGCGGCGGCGTCCTTTAGATTTTGTGTCAGCGCTTCATCCTGCGGCGCACACAGTCGCTCGATATAATGATCGACTTGTCGCGCAAGTTTCTCGTCAAAAGCTTCGGTCATACGGTGTCCCCCGCTGGAAATATTAAAGCGGCGATAGCCCTCGCCGCTTTAATTGTACTTCAAATGAAGTTAAGGTTGCTTAACTCAATAGTGCGGCCAGGCGATTGAGTATGTGTTCGGCGACCTGCGCCTTGCTCATGATCGGCAGTGCTTCCACGCCGCCGCCCGCGTCCAACAGCGTCACCCGATTGGTATCGACGGCGAACCCGGCATCGTGTGCGGAGACATCGTTCGCCACGATCAGATCGAGTCCTTTGCTGTGAAGTTTGGTTGTGGCGTTATCGATCAAATTTTGCGTTTCCGCCGCAAATCCGATTGTTACTTTTGGCCTCGACGTTTTATCCCGCTGCTCTTTCACCGCTTGCAGAATATCGGGCGTGCGCACCAACTTCAAATCGAGTTCGATCGTGTCTTTGGTTTTCTTGATCTTCTGATCGGCTTGCGCGGTGGCTTGAAAATCGGCCACGGCCGCGGCCATGATCAGCGCGTCGGCATTCGCGCTCGCCGTCAACACCGCCTCGCACATCTGCTGCGCCGATTCGACATCGATGCGCACCGCACCGTAGGGCGTCGGCAGCGCGGACGCCCCCACGATCAGCGTCACCTCCGCGCCGCGATCGATCGCTGCCTGCGCAATGGCGAAGCCCTGCTTGCCGCTCGATCGATTGCCGATAAAACGCACCGGATCGATCGCCTCGTGTGTGCCGCCTGCCGTCACGACAATCTGCTTACCTGCGAACGATCCATGCTGGCCCAGCACCAGGCGCGCAAAGCCTAGAATTTCGGGCGTTTCCAGCATGCGCCCTTCACCGATCAAGCCGGATGCCATGCGGCCCATGGCCGGACCACAGACGTGAAAGCCGCGTTCGCGTAACGTCGCCACATTCGCTTGTGTGGCCGCATTCGACCACATGCCGCCATCCATCGCGGGCACCAGAATGATGGGACAACGTGCGGCCAGCGCGACCACGGATAGCATGTTATCCGCTTGCCCGTGCGCCAACTTCGCCAGCGTGTTCGCCGTGGCGGGCGCAATGATCATCAAATCGGCTTTTTCGCCCAGCTGCACGTGCGGCACATGCTGATCGTGCCGCCACAGATCGGCGTCGAGTTGCACGGCGCGGCCTGTCACCGCTGCAAACGTCACCGGCCCCACAAACTTCGTAGCGGCTTCAGTCATGACGACATCGACCAGCGCGCCCGCCTGCGTCAACTTGCTGGCAAGGTCGGCCACTTTATACGCGGCAATTCCGCCGCTGACACCGAGGACAAAGTGTTTGTTCTGGAAGAGTGAGATGGTTTCCATAGTGAATGATCAATGAAAAATGACTAATGACTAAGTGAAGAGTGAAAAGTGATAATTGAAGTCGCTGATTCACTTTTCACTCATCACTCATCACTGGTTTAATTCGTAAATAAGCTTTAGTCCCTTGAGCGTCAACTGCAAGTCCACCGTATCGATCACATCTGTCGTGGGCGCGATGACTTCGGCCAGGCCGCCGGTGGCGATGACCTTCGCCTCGCCGAGTTCGCTCTTCAAACGTCTGACCAAACCTTCGACCAAACCAGCGAAGCCTAGCACCACGCCCGATTGCATTGTAGTGACAGTATTTTTGCCAATGGCTTTGAGCGGGCGGACGAGTTCGACTTGAAAGAGTTGGGCGGCTGATCGGGTGAGCGATTCCAACGAAGTCACCATGCCGGGCGCAATCGCGCCGCCCAGATATTCGCCCTGCGCCGAGACACAATCGAACACGGTCGCCGTGCCAAACGCGATCGCAATCGCCGGGCCGCCGTACAGTCGATACGTTGCCAGCGAATTCACCACACGATCCGCGCCTACTTCGCGTGGATTATCTACCGCCAATTTCACGCCGGTTTTGATACCCGGCCCGACGATGAGCGGCACGAGGTGCAGATACTTGCGCGCCAGATCGTCAAAAACCGAGCGCAGCGGTGGCACGACGCACGACATCGACACGCCTTTGATCTCGCTCGCGGGCACGCCCGCCGCTTGAAACAGGCCCAACAGTAGCATGGCGTAATCGTCGGTCAACTTCTGGCGCTCGGTCGCAAAGCGCCAATTGGCGACGAGGTTCTCGCCGCGAAACACACCGGCTTTGATGGAGGTGTTGCTGATGTCGAGAGTGAGAAGCATTTTGGATTTTAGATTTCGGATTTTGGATTGACGATTTCGCCGGTTAGCCACACGCCGTTATCGCATAAGAAATTGTCAATCAAACGCGGCTTGCCGACCCGCACTGCCATCGACAGCAATACACTCTCCCCTATCTTGAAGGGAGATGGCCGGGGAGGGTGTTCCGGCCCCAACTCCTGCAACGTCGTCGCATCCGCCGCCGACACGTAATCGATTTTCGCCAGTGGCTCCGCTTCGATCACGCCGCGCATGATTGAGCGTAGTCGATCGCCATCGCGTTCGCCTTGATCAAAGGCGTTCTTTGCTGCTGTCAATGCTCGATACAACACAGGCGCGGCCTGGCGATGTTCCGCGTCCAAATAAGTGTTGCGACTGGACATCGCCAGCCCGTCGGCTTCGCGCAACGTGGGGCAAATGATGATGTCGATGGGCAGATTCAGATCGGCCACCATGCGCTTGATGACGATGGTTTGCTGCGCGTCCTTCTGCCCAGTAGGCGCGCTCCGCCCCGACGATGTTGAACAACTTTGCCACCACCGTCGCCACGCCGCGAAAGTGGGTGGGTCGTGCCGCGCCTTCCAGATATTTCGTGACATCTTCGACAGTCACGTAAGTTTGGTAATTCGGCGGATACATCACATCGGGCGTGGGATTGAACACCAGATCGACGCCGAGTGGTTCGAGCAGGCTCAAGTCGCGATCGAGATCACGCGGATACGCGGCCAAGTCTTCAGTCGGGCCGAACTGTGTGGGATTGACGAAGATGCTCACCGCGACGTGATCGTTCTCCGCTTTGGCGCGCTTCACCAACGATAAGTGCCCTCGTGCAGAAAGCCCATCGTCGGCACCAGACCCCATAGGCCGAGGGCTGATTTGGCCTTGGGAATTCTTCGATAGGTGAGGATTTGCATCTTCATTTGGACGCTAAGACGTCAATGACACGCACACCGTGTTAGCGGCTTTTTTTAAAGACCATCGCCAGCCAGCGAAACCAATATCATCGGCTTATTCTTCAGTTGGATTAGATCTACGGTCATATTGCTCGCATTGAGCGCAGGATTTGCATAAGTGACGGATGGTAATTCATAGACCCGATGCATGTTCCACAATAGATATGCTGGCAATCCGTTATTTCTTTTAATTTCATTCCGTTACTCTAGAACGGTAGCTGCAGTAAACTGTAAAATCAACTATACGCCTCAAGTCCTGCTCCATCTGATCTCGACTTCTGATGTCAAAACAAGGTCAAGTGTGTCTTGATGATTTGGATTTACTTCGTAACAGTACGACGTCACTTTTTCAGTCTCAGCGTATCAACTCAGATCCGAAACAGCATAATCTTGGGCTCAACTTTTTTTAGCGAAGATTACATTTCAAGCAACCTGGCTACTGTAACTGTCTCATTAACGTCTTTTGAATGGATCAACGCGCGATATATCCGGACGCCTTGATTTTCAGCCTGCACCCGTGCGATCAGATCGACCTCAGGCACGATGGTTTCTCGGCTTGATCGCGGCGTTTCATTCGATGCCGCCATTCTTCAGGGCTTTGCTCGCGACGGTCAACCGAATAGGCAAGCCGATCAAGTCCGCGTCCGCAAATTTGACGCCGGCTTTCGCTGCGATCGTCGTACAGCACTTCGATGCCCGCAGCCTTCAACGCGGCGTAGATGCGATCGGCGACTTCAAACTCGCCTAAGGCAACGAGGTGCACTTGATATGGCGCAACGGTGATGGGCCAGATCAAGCCTTTGTCGTCGTGATGTTCTTCGGCCACACAGGCCAGCAAGCGCCCGGAACCGATGCCGTACGAGCCCATCACGATGGGCTTTTCAGTTCCATCGGCGGCGAGGAAGGTCGCGTTGATCGCGGCGGAATAGCGCGTGCCTAGTTTGAAGATGTTGCCCACTTCGACGCCGCGTGAGGTGTAGAGCGGTTGTCCGCAGTTGATGCACGCATCGCCATCGCCCGCTGCCGCGAGATCGGTGATCAGCGTTGGCGTGTAGTCGCGGCCCACATTCGTGTTGAGCAAGTGATAGCCCGCCTCGTTCGCGCCTGCGACGAGATTCGGTGATGAGGTCACCGCGTCATCGACGACGACCGTGACGTTAGACAAACCAATCGGGCTGGCGTAACGGCGTCGCGCCGATCGCTTTGATCTCTTCATCGGTCGCGGGGCGCAACCAATCGGCCTTCACGGCGTTGCTCAATTTGGTTTCGTTCACGTCTATCGCCGCGCACCACCGCAAAAATAAACTCTTCGCGCGTGCGGCCTTCTTCTTCATGACCGGCGATCATGAACACGGCCTTAGCCGTCTTGCTCTTGGGCACGCCGAGGAAATTGGCCAGCGCCTCGATCGATTTGCAATCGGGGGTCGCCACTTTTCGATCGGTTTCAAGTCTTCCGGCGCCGGGCATTGATTTGGCAAACGTCGCAATCTGTCGATTGGCCGCGTAGCCGCAATTGCGGCACAAAATCAGCGTGTCTTCGCCCACGGACGTGAGGTACATATATTCGTGCGCGAGACTGCCACCCATCATGCCCACATCCGAACCCACCGCAATCGCGGGCACGCCGCAGCGATGGAAGATGTTGAAATAGGCTTGATAATGCGCGCGATATTGCTTGTCCAGACCCGCGTCGTCCACGTCCAGCGAATACGAATCTTTCATCGTGAACTCGCGCACGCGGATGAGGCCCGCGCGCGGGCGTGGATCATCGCGGAACTTGGTCTGGATGTGATAGACCAACTGCGGCAGTTGCCGATACGATCGAATCTCGGTCTTGCATAGATCGGTGACGACTTCTTCATGCGTCATCGCCAAGACCATGTCACGATCTTTGCGATCTTTGAAGCGTGCCATCTCCGGCCCGATCGCATACCAGCGCCCGGTGGCCTGCCACACCTCGGCGGGATGCGCCACTGGCATCGTCATCTCCTGCCCGCCGATGGCGTCGATCTCGTCGCGCAAGATATTTTCGATCTTGGTCAACGAGCGTTTGGCTAAGGGCAAATACGAGAACAAGCCCTGTCCCAACTGCCGGATGAATCCGGCGCGCACGAGCAGTTGATGGCTGATCGCTTCTACATTGGCGGGTGTTTCGCGTAACGTCGAACCGAAATGATGTGAAAGTCGCAAGATGGTCTCCGAATATTCATCGCCGAGGTCGCTGAGCGCGCAGAGCATTTTGCAGATTGGTCTCCGCATTCTCAGCGACCTCGGCGGTGTAATTATTTTGAATCGCCCGTACCAGCGAAGTCAGCGCTGCATTGATCGGCGTTGGCACGCCGAGTGCGCGGCCATGCTCCGCGATTTTACCATTGATCGCATCGATTTCGGTTTGCCGCTTATTCTGCACATCTTGCAGCATCGACGAGAAGTTGGTGGCCGTCAACGTGGCGACTTGCTTCACGCGCTCGATGGGATCAGGATAGGGCAGGGCGATGCCTTTGGCTTTGGCGACCGCAGCGGCTTCCAATGCGGCGGCCTGCATCAACCCGATGGTGTCTTCACTCTCGATAAGCGCGCCGTTGGGAATGCGAAGAATCGCCGTCAGCGGATTGATGGCCGCATTGATGATCACTTTGCCCCACACCAGCCCGTCGATGTCGGCGCTGAGTTGGGCCTTGAGTCCCGCCGAGTTGAGCAACGCCGTGATCTCATAAGCCAGATGATGCGCCGACCAATCGCGGGGCGCGGCTAGTTCGATCGGGACGTAGCCCAGGTGCGTTGCGCCGCGTCCACTGGTGCGAATGTGTCCCGGCGCGAGGAGCGTCGCCCCTTGCATTGTCACGCCCTGCATCGCGCGGTCAACGCCCACCTGCGCGGACAAAACCTCGATGTTGCCCAGCCCGTTTTGCAGAGTCAGCGCCAGCCCATCGGGCTTCAGCGTTTTGGCGGCCACCTCGGCGGCGACCCTTGTTTTATAGGCTTTCGTGAGCACGATGGCCAGATCAGCGGCGGGCGCGTCGTCGGGATCAGACGCGGTGTGGACGCTGTGACAGCAGCTATCGCCGTCGATGGTGATGCCGTGTTCGCGGATCGCCGTCAACGCCTCGCGCCACGTGCCGATCATGGACACGTCGGCCACGTCGGATAAGCGGGCGGCAAACAACGTCGCCATTGCGCCAGTCCCGATGATGGAGATTTGCATGGTAACCTCGCTAGCGTGTCATTCCCGCGAAAGCGGGAATCCAGAGTCAATGGAACTGAACACTCGCTTGCCCATGTCCGCCGCATTGCGGCGGTGGGCCGCTGGAGCGTCGCGGGTGTGACGGTGCGTAAGGTGAGTTAGAACTCATTTCAAAACCTGCCGCAGGCCGTGATACACTTCGGGCATGGCTTGGCGAAAACTAACTGAGCGACAATGGAGCAAAATCAAAGTCCATCTGCCGGCGTCCCCACCCCGCCCCAAAGGCGGTCGACCGCGGGTATCCGATCGGCAGTGCTTTGAAGGCATTCTCTGGATCTTGTGGACTGGCGCGCCGTGGAGCGAACTGCCGAAACAGTATGGCAGTCCGACGACATGCTGGCGACGACTGCGGGCGTGGGAAGACAGCGGCGTCTTCCTCGATTTGTGGCGGGCGTTTCTAGCCGACTTGAATGACCGGCAGAAGATCCGCTGGGATGAATGCTTTGCCGATGGCAGTTTTGCCCCGGCAAAAAAGGGGGCACGCACGTCGGCAAGACCAAACGCGGCAAGGGCACAAAGTGGCTGGTGGTGGTCGATGGCGCGGGTACTCCGCTGGGAGCATACCTGGACGCGGCCACGCCCGCGGAAGTGACGTTGCTGGCGCGGACCTTGGACACGGTCGCGGTGCGCCGCACCCATCACGCTGGGCGTCCCCGCAAACACCCCGACCGCTTGGTGGCGGATCGCGCCTATGACAGCAATCCCTTGCGCGCCGCGTTGGTGCGGCGCGGCATCGAGCCAATTATTCCGGCCCGGTCGAGCCATCGCCGGGCCACCCACCAAGATGGCCGCCGCTTGCGGCGCTACAAGCATCGCTGGATTGTCGAACGCACTTTCGCGTGGTTGGGTCATTTTCGACGACTCGTGGTGCGCTATGAACGCTTGATCACGACCTATGCCGGCTTCTTTCATCTGGCTTGCGCGCTTCTGGCGCTCAAAAAGGTTTTGAAATAGGCTCTAGTAAATCTTTCCTAATGCTTCGCCTGCATTAAGCGGCTGTCCATTCTGCTGTGCGCGAATCGTTTGCGCTCCTGCAACAAACGCCTCAAATTCTGCGTCATCGATGGCAAACGAATTCTCAGCAGTGGGGAAAGTGCGCGAACCGACTTCATTTACATACTGCTTCACTGCGTCGATGATAATCGGGCGGATGTCCGCGTAACGCTTGTTGTGTTTGGGCGAGAAGCGATCGAAGTAGCCCAGCAGGTCGTGAAAGACCAGCACCTGCCCATCGCAACCCGCGCCTGCGCCGATGCCGATGGTGGGGATGGTCAGTTGCTTGGACACAAATTCGCTGACGCGCGCGGGTGTCGTTTCGAGGACGATGCCGTAAGCCCCCGCGTTTTGCAAAGCCAACGCATCGTCCAAAAGTTTGTGCGCGCCCGAGCGCGTCTTGCCTTGAATCCGATAGCCGCCCAACTTCGACGCGGATTGCGGCGTCAAACCAATGTGGCCCATCACGGCGATACCCGCGTCCACGATGGCTTTGACGGTGGGAGCCATCTCTGCGCCGCCTTCCAACTTGATCGAATCTGCGCCGCCTTCTTTGAGGAAACGTCCCGCGTTACGCACGGCCTCTTTCACATCAGATTGATACGACATGAAAGGCATATCGCCGACGATGTGCGCGTATTTTGTGCCGCGTTTGACGGCGGCCGTGTGGATGAGCATCTCGTCCATCGTAACAGGCACAGTCGATTCGTAGCCCAGCACGACCATGCCCAACGAATCGCCGACGAGGATTAGGTCCACGCCCGCTTCATCGACGGCGAGCGCGCCGGGGTAATCGTAGGCCGTGATCATGCTGATAGGTTCGCCGCGTTGTTTCTTGGCGTGCAGGTGAGGAATGGAAACTTTCTTGCGGTCCATGTTGACTCTCCTTCAGAGTGATACTGATAGTCGGTCATCTGTCATTGCTCTGCCACCGCGAGTCGCGGTGGCCCATCCGCGGGGACGCGGAGGGTGAGCATCTGTAAAACAAAACACCCGATCGGGCTGGATCACCGATCGGGCGTGAGAGAGGCGCAATGATTTGCCTTAATTTGCGTCTCGGTCACACGATCGTGATCCAAGCGGCGACCACTCTACTAAACTACTCGCTCACTGCTCCGAAAAGTCAGCGGCACTGGGATTATAACGCACTTGCGGCGATGGTACAATCGCTGTATTCAAGGCAGGGAGGGCGCATGAAGATTCCAAAGTATTGGGCGAGCGGCACAGCTAAAGTCCGCGCCGATTACGGCGAAGTCGATCTGACGTTCTGGCGCTGGTCGGATACCAGCCAGGCTGAGGCGGCCCAAGCGGCGGAGGCCCGCGCCCGCGAAGTTGCGTCACGCTTTACGTCGTTTCAGAATCTCGATCGGTATGGCTATGCTGATCGGCCGCTGCGCGAAGAGGTCATCGATGTGATGAAGGGCAGCGATGGGCGCGATAGCGCAATCGTGACACGCAATGCTTACGGCGCGTTGATTCTGAATACTGCCCGCGTGATGTTCATCGACATCGATTTTGATACGAAGCCGGTTGCACAGTCCAGCCGTTTAGCCGGCCTGTTTCGCTCCAAAAGCAACAAAGCCCCTGTGCCATCGCCGGTTGATCAACAAATCGCGCGGCTTGAAGAGTGGGGGCGGCGCAATCCGCAATTTAGCCTGCGCGTATATCGCACGCATGGCGGCCTGCGCGGTTTGATTACGAATGAATTGTTTGAGCCAACCGATCCGAGCAGCACACAGATTTTGCAGAGCCTGAACAGCGATCCGTTGTATGTGAGGTTGTGTCGCGCGCAAGAATGTTTTCGCGCCCGACTGACGCCTAAGCCGTGGCGCTGCGGCTCAGACACACCGCCGTCACGCTATCCGTGGCCGACCGCGACGGCGGAGATGTTACAACGACAGTGGGAACGAGCCTATGAGCATACGGCTGCGCGTTTTACGACCTGCAAGTTGGTGAAGGAAATCGGCTCGGTCAACATGCTATCGGATGTGGCCCGCATAGTGGAGATTCACGATCGCTACGCGTGCCGGGGAGATAACTTCGATTTGGCTTAAAAACCTCGCGGTTTAGTGCTCGCGTCTAACCAAATCGACCGGTAATGTAATCTTCAGTTTGTTTCTGCGCGGGTTTCAAGAAGAGTTTGCCGGTTTCGCCAAACTCGACCAGTTCGCCGAGCCAGAAGAAACCGGTGAAATCGCTGGCGCGCGCGGCTTGCTGCATATTGTGCGTCACGATCACGATCGTGTACTTCTCTTTCAACTCCTGCATCAACTCTTCGATCTTCAACGTTGCGATCGGATCGAGCGCGCTGCACGGCTCGTCCATCAAGATCACTTCCGGCTGAACGGCCAGCACGCGGGCGATGCACAAACGCTGTTGCTGCCCTAGTGAGAGTTCTAGCGCCGACCCTTTGAGTTTGTCTTTCACGTCGTCCCACAAGGCCGCACCGCGCAACGATTGTTCGATCACTCGATCGAGATTCACGTTCATCTTCAGCGCGCGCGGCCCAAAGGCGACGTTATCGTAGATCGATTGCGGAAAAGGATTGGGTTTCTGAAAGACCATGCCCACGCGCTGCCGCAGATCGACGACGTTAAGCGCGGAGGTCAGCACATCGATGCCGTCCAAGCGGATGCTGCCCTCGGCGTGCGTGCCCGGAATTGTGTCGTTCATGCGATTGAGACAGCGCAGGAACGTCGATTTGCCGCAGCCGCTGGGGCCGATCAACGCCGTGATGTGCCGCTCGGGGACATCGAGGGTCACATCGATTAGCGCTTGCTTTTTGCCGTAGTAGAAGTTGAGGTGCTCGACTTCGATCTTGTTGGTCATGCTGCCATTTTAGCGTGAAGTGAACGAACTCACAACTTTGTGGCTAGGTCGTCGCATGATATAATCGGGCCGTGATGCGTTACCGCCTGTTGGTCCTCTGTGTATGTCTCCTCATGCTCGCCGCGTGCGGTGGGCAGGCCAGTGATCAAACTGCCGCTGCTGCACCGCTCGGAAAACCGATCGAGAACATCGGCTCCGACACGATCGTCAATCTGGCTTTGGCGTGGGCGGAAGCGTACCAAAAGGTTAAGCCGGGCATACGCATTTCGGTGACGGGCGGTGGTTCGGGCACCGGCATCACGGCGTTGATCAACGGTACGGCCGATATCGCCAACGCCAGTCGCGCGATGAAAGATGAAGAGAAGCAGCAGGCGCGCGCGAACGGCTTTGAGCCGAATGAGATCGAGATTGCCCGCGATGCCATCGCCGTGATCGTCAATCCCCACAATCCCGTTCAAGCGCTCACGTTGCCGCAACTTTCCGATATTTACAGCGGCAAAATCACCAACTGGCGCGAAGTTGGCGGCGAAGATCGACCGATTGTGCTGCTATCGCGCGAGACCAATTCCGGCACGCACGTGTATTTTCTGGAACGAGTTCTGCGCCTGGGGAACAGCAAAGATAAAACGCTCTTCTCGCCAGACACACTGCTTTTGCCATCGAGCGAAGGCATCACCGCTGAAATTCGCCAAAATCCCAATGCCATTGGTTACGACGGTTTGGGGTACGTGACTAGCGATGTAAAGATGCTGGCCGTCGCGGCCGATGCGAGTAAACCTTTCGTGCTGCCCAGCATTGAATCCGTTAACGCCAGCACGTATCCGATTGCGCGCCCGCTATTCATGTATACGCGCGGTCAGCCGCAAGGTTCGATCAAAGACTATCTCGATTGGATTCTCAGTTCCGACGGTCAAGCCGTGGTCGTGCAATTGGGCTTTGTGCCGCTGAAGTGATGGTGTATGCAGACTGACTCCGCTTCTACTCGCCAAAATTCGTTCATTGATCTGGCGGCGCAGCGCGTGATTCGCGCCAGCGGCGTTATGGCGATTGCGTTCGTCGTGTTGATCTTCGTGTTTCTGCTGCGCGAAGGACTGCCAGCGTTTACTGAAGTGCCGCTCGGTGATCTGCTCTCGACGCGCTGGTATCCCATCGAAAGCCACTTCGGCCTGCTGCCCTTGATCCTCGGCTCGCTGGTCGTGACGATCGGAGCGGCGATCATCGCTGTGCCGACCGGCGTGTTGTCGGCGATCTTTATCGCCGAGATTGCGCCGCGCTGGCTGCGTGAGATCCTCAAGCCGATGATCGAAGTTGTCGCCGGGATTCCATCGGTGGTGCTGGGTTTCATCGGCATGATCGCGTTATCACCGCTGGTGCGTGAGGTGTTCAACGCCCCGACCGGTCTCACGGCCTTTACCGGCTCGATGGTGCTGGCGTACATGTCGCTGCCCACACTCATCAGCGTGGCCGAAGACGCGCTCGACGCCGTGCCCAAGAGTTATCGTGATGCAGCGTTGGCGCTCGGTGCGACGAAGTGGCAAACCATCTGGATGGTGACGTTGAAGGCGGCGCGCACCGGCATTCTCACTGCCATCATGCTGGGCATCGGTCGCGCCATTGGCGAAACGATGGCCGTGATGATGGTGACGGGTAATGCGGCGCGCATGCCGTTGTCGTTGGATTCGTTTTTCATGCCGGCGCGCACGATGACAGCGACGGTGGCAGCCGAAATGGGCGAAGTGGCTCGCAATAGCACACACTTCCATGTTCTATTTGCGATCGGCATTGTGTTGTTCGTCATCACCTTCATTGTCAACGTCATCGCCTCGATCGCCATTTTCCGGCAGGCGCGGCGTTCGGCGCGGTTGTTATCTTAACCACGGATAGCCCGGATTACACGGATGATTTCTGGTTCTTGAGCATCTGCAATGCCGGAAGAGAAACTGCTTTATCACGAACTGACACGGGCGATCATTGGCGCGGCGATGGAAGTTCACACTGTGCTTGGCCCAGGCTTTCTGGAAGCCGTATATGAAGAAGCGTTAGCGCATGAATTTCAATTGAGATCAATTCCATTTGAACGACAAAAGACATTACAAGTTCAATATAAGGGGATAGACGCTGGCGATTACCGAGTTGATTTCTGGGTGGATTCGAAAGTAATCGTCGAGCTCAAAGCCATTCAGCGGCTGACGAATATCGAAGTCGCGCAATTAATGAATTATCTGAAAGCCACCCACTGCCGTGTTGGCTTGTTGCTCAATTTTGCGACACCACGCCTGGAATACGAACGTCGTGTTGTATAAGTTATCCGTGTTTGTCTGTGTTATCCGTGGTTAATTCTTTATGAATCGATTTGCGACTCAACGCTTTGGCATCGCCTTCCTGTCGATCGTGATGATCCTCGTGATCCTACCGATCGTGCTGGTGGTTGGCTGGATCATCGCGCAGGGCATCTCGGCGATCACGCCGGAGTTCCTCACGACCGCGCCGCGCGACGGCATGCGAGCGGGCGGCATCTGGCCCGCCATTGTCGGGACGTTCTGGCTCACGATCGGCACTGCGATCTTTTCGGTGCCGCTGGGCGTGGCGATTGCGATCTATCTCAGTGAATACGCCCGCGATAATACGTTCACGCGTCTAATCCGATTGGCGATCATCAACCTCGCGGGCATCCCGTCGGTGGTGTACGGTCTGTTCGGCTTGGGGCTGTTCGTGCTGGCATTGCAATTCGGCTCGTCGATTCTGGCTGGCTCGTTGACACTATCGATCATGACGCTGCCCGTCATCATCAGCACGGCGGAAGAGGCGCTGCGTTCAGTGCCGCAGAGTTTCCGCACAGTCAGTGTCAGTTTGGGCGGAACCAAATGGCAAACGATTCGCAAAGTGGTGTTGCCGCAAGCGCTGCCCGGCATTTTGACCGGTATAATCCTGGGACTAGAGCGCGCAGCAGGTGAAACCGCGCCGATCTTGTTCACGGCGGCAGCCTTCTTCCTACCGCAATTGCCTAACAGCATCTTCGACAAGACGATGGCGCTGCCTTATCATCTGTTTGTCATCAGTACGCAAGTGCCCAACATGCCAGTGCAGATTCAATTCGGCACGGCGCTGGTGCTTCTGGCCTTTGTGTTGACGATGAATCTGAGCGCGGCCATCATCCGCAGTTACTATCGCCGTAAACGCCAGTGGTGATGTTTGTAGGGGCGAACCAGTATGTTCGCCCGCGGGCAGACACGGCGGTCTGCCCCTACGTCACGAAATTGCCCTGCGACCAACATGGAACGTACGCCTAAAATCACCATCGAGAACCTGAACTTCCGCTACGACGACGGCACCGAAAGCCTGGTCGACGTCAGTTTGACGATCTTCGCCAACGAGATCACAGTCTTGTTTGGTCCGGCAGGCGGCGGCAAATCGACATTGCTGCGCGTGCTGAATCGCCTCAACGATCTGGTCGAGGGCAGCACCATGATGGGCAAAGTGCTGTTGGACGGCAAGGACATTTACGCCCCAGAAGTCAACGTCACCGATCTGCGCCGTCGCATGGGCATCGTCTTTGCGCAGCCGCTGCCGTTGCCAATGTCGATCCGCGCCAACATCGAATATGGACCACGGTTGGCAGGCATGCGTGATGCGCGCCGCCTCGGTCAGTTGGCTGAGCAAAGTCTGCGCGCTGCCGCCCTGTGGGACGAAGTAAAGGATCGGCTCGACGAGTCGGGGTTTGCACTATCGGGCGGGCAACAACAGCGCTTGTGTCTAGCGCGCGTGCTGGCGCTTGAGCCGGAAGTGATTCTGCTGGATGAACCGATGTCAGGTCTCGATCCGATCTCGACGGCGAAGATCGAGGATTCGCTGCAGGACTTGAAGCAGACTTATACCATCGTGATCGTGCCGCATAGCATTCAACAGGCCGCGCGTCTCGCTGACAACGCCGCTTTCTTCCTGCAAGGCCGCTTGATCGAAGTCGGCTCTGGCAAGGACCTGTTCACCAAGCCACAGGACAAACGCACCGAGGACTACATCACCGGGCGCTTCGGTTAGCCGTTGCCGCACAGCGATGTTATAATCTCATTTATCACATTGGCTAGAAGGAGTCGTATGCCAGATCCACGAATTGAGAAACTGGCGAAAGTCATCACCGAATATTCCGTCGGCATCAAACCGGGCGATCGGGTGTATATCACCGCGTCTCCGGTTGCGCAGCCGTTGACGTTGGCTGTGATCGAGCAGGTGATTAAGATGGGCGGCCATCCGCATATCACGGCGGGCAGCGGCTACTATCACCTCGATTTGGTGCCGGGTGCCAGCGAATTGCTGTTGAAGTATGGCTCGGATGAACAGCTGAAATACCTGAACCCGATCGAACTGATGGCCGTCCGCGATTTTGATGTCCGCATTGCCATCAAAGCCGACACGAACACCAAGGCGTTGTCGGGGGTCGATCCCAAGCGCGTGGCGATGATTACCAGCGCGCGCCGTGTTCTGACGGAAACGCTGATGAATCGCAGCGCCGTCGGCGAGTTGCGCTGGTGCGTAACGCTGTTCCCTACCGATGCGAACGCGCAAGACGCCGATATGAGTCTGCGCGACTACGAAGATTTTGTGTTTGGCGCTGGCTTGCTCGACGATCCCGATCCGGTGGCGCGCTGGCAAGAGATTGCGGCACGCCAGCAGAAGTATATCGACTGGCTCAAGGGCAAGAAGCGCGTTCACGTCAAAGGCCCCAATGTCGATCTGCTCGTCGGCATTCAAGATCGCATCTTCATCAACTCGGAAGGCAAGAAGAACTTCCCTGACGGCGAAATCTTCACCGGACCGGAAGAGACGGTGACCGAAGGCTGGATCAAGTTCACGTATCCGGCCATTTATCAACAGCGCGAAGTGGACGGGGTGGAACTGCAATTCAAACAGGGCCGCGTCGTCAAGGCCAGCGCGCAAAAAGGCGAAGACTTTTTGCTGAGCGTGCTGGACACCGACGCGGGCGTGCGCACACTGGGCGAGTTTGCCATCGGCACTAACACAGCCATCAAGAAGTTTACGCGCAACATCCTGTTTGACGAGAAATTGGGCGGTACTATCCATGTGGCGCTGGGCGCGGCCTATCCCGACACTGGCGGTCGCAACAAATCCGCCGTGCACTGGGACATGATCTGCGACACCCGCGACGGCACAGAAATCTCGGCGGACGGCGAAGTGTTCTATCGCAACGGCGAGTTCTTGATTAAGTAATTTGGTAGTTGGTCGATTCGTAAGTGAGTGAGACGCTCCAACGGAGCGTCTCTTTTTGTGAGGTCAACGTGATCGTCAATGGTTTGAAGATTCACCCCGAATTACTGGAAACGGTGGAAGCCGAGCGCTGCTATTTGAACGAATGCAAGGGCGCGTGTTGCAGCGGCGGCGTCTGGTTGGATGTGGCCGATCTCAAATCGATTGTGCCGCACGTGGCGGCGATCCAGCCGAATTTACCCGAAGAACGGCGCGATCCAAACACGTGGTTCTCTGCACCGGAACCCGATGAGACGACACCCTCCGGCGTCAAGATCGGCACAAATGTGGTGGCTGATCCGGTACGACCGGGGATCACCTGCTGCGTCTTTCTACGGCCCGATCGGTTGTGCGCGCTGCAGGTGACTTCGCGGCAATTGGGCTTGGAAGGTTTGGGGCTGAAGCCGTTTTATTGCGCGTTGTATCCGGTCTATGTCGAGAACGGCGAGGTCATCCTCGACCATGAAACCGAACGTGACTTTGAAGGCGCGAACTGCCGCCGCGCCTGCGCGACGCGACGCCCCATCTACGAAATCTTTGGCGAGGAACTGAAGTTGTTGTTGGGCGCAGAGGGCTATCGAGAATTGCAGGCAACCGCGATGGCCGAATCAAGCGCGGCTAGTTAAGTTGCCGGATCTTGGCCCAGCGGAAGAACACCACTAGGCCGTAAGCCAGCGAGACCACGGCCCCAAGGCCGACTGACAGCGGCGCACCGATGAACGTCGCCGTGAAGCCGCCCTGCATCCGGCCCGCGCCTTGCATGCCTTGAAAAAGGATCGAGTAGATGCTCATCACACGGCCTCGCAACTGATCGGGCGCGGCCAACTGCACCAGCGTGTTAGTCAAGGCGTTTTGCAGAATGAACACCACGCCGACGATGATCAGTGTGACCATCGACAACCACCACGCTTGCGATACCGCAAAGATTAACAAGAAGAGCGGAAACCCCAGATTGCCCAGCGTCAGCCACCGACCGCGTCCCCGATCGCTGTAGCTGCCGATGAGCAATGCCCCCAGTAATGCCCCCAACCCGAACGCGCCCATCAGCAAACCATAAGGCACCGCGTTCTGATCTTGGCAGACGACCTGGCTACAGATCCAATCGTTGACGGGTTTGGCGCTGGCAGCCAGTGGCCCGATCGGCACGAACGTCCCATCGGCCAGCGTCTTGGACTGCACGAAAACGGGCATCAGTGTCATGAACGGCATCGACAGAAACGCCGACACTGCGACCAAGCTCATCAAGACCTTCAGGGTGTCGTGTTCCCAAACATAGCGCAGGCCTTCAATCAAATGCGTGTGCATCTTCGGCGGCTTCGCTTGTTTAGGGTGCGGCGGCAATTTCATCAACACTAAGCTGATGATAACGGCGACAAACGTTACTCCGTTGGCGAAGAACGCCGCACCAAAACCCAGCAGCGCCACCAATATGCCGCCCAATACCGGTCCGATGGCGCGCCCCAGATTGAAGATCGCCGAGTTCAACGCGATGCCGCTGTCGAGATCGGCGCGGTCGTCAATCATCTCCACCACAAACGATTGGCGCACCGGCACGTCGATGGCGCTGGCCGCACCCGCTACAAATGTCAGCACCAGCACGTGCCACATCTGAATAACGTTCGTCAGCGTTAACGCGGCCAAAGCAAACGCTTGCAGCAGCAATGTGGTTTGAGTGAGAACCAGCAGCGCCCGTTTAGGAAAGCGATCGGCCAGCGACCCGGCGACTAAGCTGAGCGGGAGCAGTGGGATCAATGGCAGAAACCCGACCATGCCCAGCCATAATTCGGGCTTGTCCGGAGCGAGGCGATTGACGATGAGCAGCGGCAGCGCTGTCGTCTGCATCCACGTACCGATCAGTGAGACTAACTGGCCAAAGAAGAACAGTTTGTAATTGCGATGCCGCAAGGCGCGGAATGCTTTGCGACCCGTCTTCAATTCGGTTGGCTCGCTATTGACGGCAGTGACGGATTCGTTGCTCATAAATGATTCAGCGGCAAATGATCGACTGTCGGCGGCTGCATACAAAAAGAGGAAGCGCACGCTTCCCCTTTTCCCGCGAATAATTCGGGACGTTGAGTCCGCTTACGGCGATGAGCGGCCGCGGCGCGACATCATAGCACCCGATAGATATTTGGTCAACCGAACGCGCGCCAATCGATGCCGGCGCTTAGAAATGACCCTCTTGTAGGCTGCTCTCGTCGTCGTTCAACTCGCGGAGTTGGCCGGTGGTGATGAAGATCGTGCGCTCGCATAAGTTCGTCGCGCGGTCGCCAATGCGCTCCAAATTGTGCGCCACCCATAACAGGAACGTGGCGCGGCTGATGTTCTTGGGATCTTCCAGCATGTACGTCAACAGTTCCCGGAAGATCTGTTGATACAGTTGATCAGCCTCATCGTCCCGCTTGGCAACCTGTCGCGCCAATTCGGCGTCACTCTTGACAAAGGCGTCCAGCGCATCGTGCGTCATACCTTTAACAACGTTTGCCATAATCGGCACGTCGATGAGCGGCTTCAGCAGCGGTTGATCGAGCATACGCAGCGTGATCTTGGCGATGCCCATGGCGTGATCGGCCATGCGCTCCAGTTCTACCGCGATGTGCGTCGCGCCGATCGCGGCTCGCAGGTCACTGGCCGCCGGTTGCTGCGTGGCGATCAGGGTAATGCACGCCTCTTCGATTCTGAAGCGCATGTCGTTGATCTTCTTGTCGTCGTCGACGATCTGCTGGGCCAGCGCGCCGTCGCGCTGCTTCAGCGCCACAACCGACCGATCGATGGCGCTCTCGACCATGCTGCCCATACGCAGGATGTCATCTTTGATGGCACTTTGTTCGCGATCTAGGGCGCTGCGGATATGACTGATGGTCATTCGCTCTTCTCCTCAGAAACAGGCGTCTGCAGTGCGGGCCGCCACTGCCGTAAGAATCCGATAAGTTCGTTTTGAATGGCGTCGCGCACTACCCGAAAGTGCTGCGCTTGCTGAGCGGCCGGAACCGCGGCCGGATCTGGAAAACCGATGTGAACCTTTTCGCCGCGCCCCAGCCACACCGGACAATTCTCCGCCGCCTGATCGCAGACCGTCACCGCCAGATCGAACTGATACCCGATGAATTCTTCAATCGACTTCGAGCGCTGATGTGAAATGTCGATGCCGATCTCATGCAGTGCCGCGATGGCTTCAGGATGGACGCGCCCAGTCGGCTGCGTACCCGCGGAGTACGCCATAAACCGATCGGCCAACTGCGCGTTGATGAGTCCCTCGGCCATTTGTGAGCGGGCTGAATTACCCGTGCATAACACTAATACGCGATAGCGTTGTTCCATGCTTGAGCTCATTTTAACACTCTCGATTAGTCGGGTCAATGCAAAATCTAGCCGAAGCGCCCCGTCACGTAATCTTCCGTGCGTTTGTCGGTGGGGCGCGTGAAGATCTTCTGCGTCACGTCGAACTCGATCATTTCGCCGGCGCGATCGGGCCGCATCATCATCATCGCGGTGTAATCGGACACGCGCGCGGCCTGCTGCATGTTGTGCGTCACGATCACGATGGTATACTCGTCCTTCAAATCCTGCATCAACTCTTCGATCTTCAACGTCGCCACCGGATCAAGCGCCGAGCATGGCTCGTCCATCAACAACACTTCCGGTTCGATGGCAATGGCCCGCGCGATGCACAGCCGCTGCTGCTGCCCGCCGGACAACGCCATACCCGATTGGCCCAGCTTGTCCTTGACGTCGTCCCACAAGGCCGCGGCACGGAGGCTCCTCTCCACGATCTCGCTCAGTTCGCTCTTCTTGCGGACGCCATACAACCGCGGACCGTAGGCGACGTTATCGAAGATGCTCTTGGGGAACGGATTGGGTCGCTGAAAAACCATGCCCACGCGGCGGCGCACATCCACCACGTCGATGCCGTTGCCGTACAACGCATGCCCGTCCAGCGTTACTGTGCCTTCGATGCGTGAACCCGGCACCAGATCGTTCATGCGATTGAACGTGCGCAGCAGCGTCGATTTACCGCAGCCCGACGGGCCGATGATGGCCGTAATATGGTTGCTGTAAATAGGCAGTGTCACATCGGCCACCGCGCGAAACGCGCGATAGTAGATCGACAGGTTCGCGGCGTTCATTTTGATTTCAGCATTGGTCGCCATGGCGTCAACCGTGTGCGGCACACTGGTGACAGCCACGACCGTTTTGATGGCTAAAGAATTTTCCATGTCATTTACCTCTTACTGATTGCCCTTCATCTGACTGCGCGACGTCAACACGCGCGCCACAATGTTGATGCCCAGCACAAACAGCATCAGCACCAGCGCCACCGCCCAGGCTTGGTGAACTCGTTCCGGGAACGGCTGTGACGCATACTTCCACATCGTCAAAGTCAGGCCGTCCGTAGGCTGTTCGAAGATGCGCGTGATCGCCTCGCCGACGCCGGGACTGCTCTGTATGATCTGCCCGATGTCGTAGCGATCGTTGCCCAGCACGGTGAAGAGCAGGGGCGCGGTCTCGCCGACACCACGCGCTATGGCCAGCATGAAACCAGTGACGACGCCATTGAGCGCCGCGGGCAGAATCACGCGCAGCGAGGTTTTCCACTCAGGTGCGCCCAGGGCCAGCGAGCCTTCGCGCATCGCATTGGGCACCAGCTTGATCATTTCTTCCGTGGTGCGGATGATGGTCGGCAGCATGATGATGGCGATGGCTACGCCGCCCGCCAGCGCGGAATAGTGCCCTTGCGGCAGCACGATCAGCGCGTAACCGAACAACCCGATCACGATCGAGGGAATGCCGGCCAATACATCAGTACCGAAGCGGACTGCCAACCCTAACGGCGTGTTGGGATGCGTTGCCACGTAGAAGGCCGTCAACACCCCGATGGGCATCGACAAGATTGACGCCAGCAGTGTCACGACCAAAGTGCCTTCAATGGCGTGCAAGACACCGCCGCCGGCCTGGCCCAAACCTACTGGTAATTTGGTGAACAGATCGAGATTGATGTACTTAGCGCCTTCCTGCGCCACATACACGATGATCCAAATCAACGGGACCAAGGCCAACAAAGTGAACAACCCGGTCAAGCCCAGCATCACCGTGTTGACCGCATGGCGGCGTTGATAGTGGCCCTTGGCCAGCTCACTTGAACGTGACAACGTGCGAGTCATACTGCTCATGCGCGCGCCTCCGTGGGGACCCGGCGAGCTACCCGCCATACCAACAACCGGGCAATCATATTCAGTATCAACGTGATGATGAAGAGGATGAGGCCCAGTTGAATAAGCGCACTGGTGTGCAACTTGCTGACGGCTTCGGCAAACTCATTGGCGATGACGCTAGCCAAGGTTGCGCCGGGCTTCAACAGCGAGCCGCTGGCTTCCACCGTGTTGTTGCCGATGACCATGGTGACGGCCATCGTTTCGCCCAGCGCGCGGCCCAGCCCCAAGATGATCGCGCCTAAAATGCCTGACAAACCATAGGGCAGCAACACCTGCCAGATCATTTCCCAGCGCGTGGCGCCCAAAGCCAGCGAGGCTTCGCGCTGCGCGCGCGGAATGGCGCGTAAGACATCGCGGGTGACCGCCGTGATTGTCGGGATGATCATGATCGTCAGGATCAGGCTGGCCCCCAGGCGCGATGTGCCCGACGCCGGAATTGTGCCTGAAAACAAGGGCAAAAAGCCCAGCGTGCTGCCCAGAAAATCGCCGACAGGTTTGACGACACCCGGCAAGAAGACGAAGATGCCCCACAGGCCAAAGACCACGCTAGGGATCGCCGCCAACATTTCGATCATGAAATTGAGGGGCGTGCGTAACCGCTCGGGGCACAACTCTGCCAGAAAGATGGCGATGAAGACGCTGATGGGGGTGGCGACCACGATGGCGATCACCGCCGTGACGAGCGTGCCGATGACGATGGGCCACGCCTGAAATTGATCATTGACGGGGTCCCACGCGGCATCGGCCGTGGGCGAGACAAAGCCCGCGCCGAACTGTTCGCGTGAGGCCGCCGATTGCGACCAGACCGACCAGCCGATGGCTAACATCAGAATCAATACGAGCACGGCCATCGCGATGAGAATAGCCGACCAGGGAATATCGCCGTGTCGCAGCCGATAACCGATCGGGCTGGCCGATTTCTTGGGAATGAGTGTTGACATGTGCTGCTCCTAACCCTTACCCCAACCCTCTCCCAACGTCGGCAAAAGCATACGACGCGCTTCGCGGGGAGAGGGAGGCGCACAGCGCCGGGTGAAGGGTGACTAGACTACTTCAGGAGAGCACGATCACTCGATCGCGCTCTCCTGAAGGCCTACGGTCCTTCTACCAATCCATCGCTTCTACTGGGAGAAATCCGATTGAACGGGTTTGCCGTCGCAGGTCACCTGTGACAACTTGGCGGATACTTTGTCGGCCACGGTCTTGGGCAGGGTGGCATAGCCCAGGTCAGTGGCCCGTTTGGCCGCGCCCGCATCCGTCAGGAACCAATGCACCCAGTTCAGGTACTTCTCGGCTTTGGCGCAGCCCACGGTCGCATCCGACTTCCAATCCATGTAAATAACCTGGTAAGTGTAACCGGCGATGGGCCAGGACTTCTCGCCCGCGCCGTTGCTGATCATCTTGATCGTCAACTTGTCATCGAACTTGTCGCCGTAGTCGGCCATGGCCGCTTGCAGCGATTCTGCGTTGGCCTTGACGGTCTTGCCAGCCTTGTTGACCATGTCGGCGAAGGCGATCTTGTTGGCAACGGCATACGAGAGTTCCACGTAACCGATCGAGTACGGTGTGTTCTGCACGGCCGCGGCGACACCGGCATTACCCTTGCCGCCGATGCCGTTACCGGCCTTATCGACAGGCCACTGCACCGACTGACCCGCGCCCACCGAGGTCTTCCATTCTTCACTGACATCAGCCAGATAGCGGGTGAAGATTTCGGTCGTGCCGGAACCATCGGAGCGGTGCACGACCGTGATGGGTTTGTCGGGCAGGGCCACGCCCGGATTCAAGGCAGTCAACGCGGGATCGTTCCACTTGGTGATCTTGGCGCTGTAGATGCCCACCAGCGTGGGGCCGTCAATGACGATGGTCGTCGTTACTTCTGGCGCCAGGTTGACGATGAGCACTTCCGCACCCGCCAACGTGGGGAACATTTGCAGTTGGCCCTTGGTGGTGGCGGTGTATTCGGTGGTCAACAGCGAGTCGGAACCGGCGAAGTCAATGGTGCCATCGACGATGCCCTTCTTGCCGCCGCCCGACCCAATGGCTTGATAGTTGATCACGACCGCTGGATCAACATATTGATAGGCAAAGCGCCATTCGGTATAGACAGGATCGGGGAAGGTGGCACCCGCGCCATTCAACGTGACCGAACCAGCGGCCATGGGCTGCGGGGCGTTCGGGTCAACCGTCGGCGTCACGACGACGACTTGCGGCGTGCCAGCGACTACCCGCGTTACCTCTACGGGAACTTGTGTCACCCCCACCTGCGGGGTCGAGGCGGCGGCGGGCGCGCACGCGGCGGCGATGACGGCTACCAAGAGCATCAGGCTAACCACGCTAAAACGGGAACTACGTTGCATTGCTTCTTCTCCTTGAAGACAGTCAGATTTAATTTCAGTCGAGGCGAGCGCCTCGGGCCTACGTCGCTAACTTTAGCAGGCCGTCTTCAAGGGCTTTTTAAGGCTGTGTAAAGAATATTTAACCAGCAATTTGCCTCGTCGCGGTGTTCAGCGTACAATGTGACGCGCTGCACAAATCATTCGAGGAGTGTTTTTAATGTCCGGTCGTGTGAATTACACCATGCCGCAAACGCAGTTTGAAGCCATCAGAAGTCTCATCGTCGATCTCAACAACGAACTTATCTTTGGCGTAGATTTGGACAACGAAGAGCGCGGGTCGCTGCCCAAGACCGGCGACAAGAGTTTGGCCTTTGTGCGCGCTGCCGCCAACCTGGTGAAGATGGAGTCGGACTTTTTGCCCCGATCATTTGACATCCCCGCATTTCAGCAAGACGTGGCGTTGATGGAGCAGCTGGTGGAGATGAATGCGTGGTTGCAGCGCACGGCACAGCGGATCAACGACACGCTGCTGGAAGTCGGCAGCGAGGCCTATATGGCCGCGCTGGTCATCTACAAGAGCGCCAAAGACAACGGGCGCGGCAGTGAGCTGGACCCGATGCTGGACGAGATGGCGAGGCGTTTCGCCAAAAAGTCACGGATTGATCCCAAACCCCCGACCGGCTAACCAACCCGATCGCGCCGTAAACCCTTCGAGGGCCACATCGCCTTCGGAGGGTTTTTTGTGGGCGCTTCGATCTTGAATTTAGGAGATAGCATCTTCAAAATTCGAGGTTTTTGCTCAAACGTTGCTGCTTTGACCTCGAATTTAGGAGGAGAAACCTTGTTTAATGCTGCTCGGAGCACGAACGATGGTGCTTGAAGGTCGAATTTAGGAGAAGAAACCTTGTTTAATGCTGCTCAGAGCACGAACGATGGTGCTCTGAGGTCGAGTTTAGGAGATGGCATCTGCTAAATTAGGCCGAAAAGGCCAAACGTTGGTGTTTTGACCTTGAATTTAGGAGATGGCGTCGCGGTCGAATCACCTCATGAGGACGCAGGGCGGGAGCATAAAGGGTAGGGGCGAACCGATGTGTTCGCCCAAAGCCGTGCGGATGTCGCCGGGCCGCCCCGCGCGGACGCGGGGCGGAAACATCTAAGCGCGGCGAGTTGGGTAAACCCTCACCCGACGCTGTGCGTCACCCTCTCCCCGCGAAGCGCGTCGGATGCTTTTGCCGACGTTGGGAGAGGGCCGGGGTGAGGGTCGAGGTTCTACTTCAACTGATACGACACCAGCCCCATCGCCTCGCCATGCGAAGCGGTGGTCAAAATCAAACCGATGCCTTCCGCATAATAGTATTGCACCAGATACGTCATCGGCACGGGCTTGCCGTTCATCGACATCTTCATATCGCCTTCCAGCAGCGCCACGTTCTGATACGTCTTACCTTCCACCTCTTTGGTCAATCCGGCGTCCTTCACCGTCATCTTCAGCACCGTGTCGATGCCGTTGGCCTTGTACTTGATGTCCCACGCGTCGCCCTTTTGCAGCGAATCCTTCATCAAGACCTGCCAGTTACCGGCTTCGTAACTGTCCGTCAGATAAGTATCGCCGTTTTTGCGCACATTCTGCGGCGCGGGCTGCGAGGTGTTCTGCATGGTAAAGTTGACGCCATCGCCGCCGGTGACGGTGTTGGTGAAAGTCTTGCCGTCTTTCATCTTGTACGTCCAGGTGTTCCCAACGGCGAGCGGATAGTAAGTGGTCATGTCTAAAATCCTTTCAGCGTAAAGTAGGCTCATTCTAGCAAGGAACGTCCTGCCAAATTTGACATTTCTTGTCAAAACGACCAAAAAGCCCCGACATCCGTCGCCATCGGATGCCGGGGCCACCCCAAAGAGGAGCCGCACACTTGATTAGGAGTCGTTGGAACTTATCGCCCACTCATTGTCATTAATCAACCGTCGCACCGCATCGCATTCCGGTACGCTGAGCAGGGTGGTCATCCGCAAACTGTCGCGCCGCAGCACAAAGTGAAAGACCTTGCGCCGCGACTTCAAACTCCAGTCGGCACGCACATAGATGGGCGGCTCGACACGCCAGCCCGCATCCAACGCTGCTAACAGCGTGTGATAGCGTGCCAGAGCGGGATCATCCTGCATACCGCGCGTGCTATTCAAAATCGACCACCGATCTTCGCCAGAGTGTTCGGACTGCCAGTTCAACATGGGTTCCCCCGTTATCCGATCGGGCGGGTGTCAGCCCGCAGCGACCAGCGTTGATTTTCCAACCGCTCCAGTTCGGCCAGCATCCGCCGCAGCACGGTTCCATCCTCATCCAAACCTTCACGCACCAATTGCGTGAGTTCGGCCCGGAGCGTCCGCAGTTTCAGTTCCAATTCTTGGGCCATTTTCGCTCTCCTTTCTGTTTGATTGCTTGAAGTATAACGGCGGCGCATGAAGGCCACTTCAAGTGCAGGTTAAAGATGTTTAACATACGCGGCCTTGCGGGACAGTGGGCAGATGGACTATACTCAGCGTAATGCGTGACAAGTGGCGAGTGACGAGTGATGAGTGACAAGCAAAGACTGCTGGTAGTCGAAGATGAAACGACCCTGCGCGAAACGCTGATGTACAACCTCAAGCGCGAGGGGTACGAAGTGGCGACCTCGGGCGACGGCGGCGAGGCTTTGGAGATCGCGCGCGAGCAGAAGTTCGATCTGATCGTGCTCGACGTGATGCTGCCCACGCTGGACGGGCTATCGATTTGTCGTATTCTGCGCAAAGAACAGCGCACCCCGATCATACTGTTGACCGCCCGTAGCGCCGAGATCGATCGCATCATGGGGTTGGAAACTGGCGCAGACGACTACATCGTAAAGCCGTTTAGTCTGGGCGAATTCCTCGCGCGCGTGCGCGCCGTGCTGCGGCGTGCCACGCCCGAAGTCAATGCCAAACTGGAGGCTGGTGATCTGGCGCTGGACTTGATCGGGCGGAAAGCCTATCGGGGGGAAGAAGAACTCCGCTTGAGCCACAAGGAGTTTGATCTCCTCGCGGCGTTGATCAGAAACGCGGGGACGGCTCTCAGTCGCGATCGGTTGTTGCAAGACGTGTGGGGCTACGACTTCCCCGGCGACACCCGCACCGTCGATGTCCACATCCGCTGGCTGCGCGAAAAGATCGAAGACGATGCCGCCGATCCCAAGCGCATCGTCACAGTGCGCGGCGTGGGCTACCGGTTTGAATGAAAACTTGCGAATGACAAATGAACAATGACCACTGACAAACCGTTCCCTTTGTCAGTGGTCATTTTTAATTGATCATTTGTCATCGACCTATTTGGCCTTGGGCACGGTGAAGTAAAACGTCGCCCCTTTGCCGGGTTTGCTCTCCGCCCAGATTTTGCCGCCGTGCGCTTCCACTACATGCCGCGCAATGGCTAAGCCCAGACCGGTGCCACTCTTGCCGCGCGCCTGATCGACTTTGTAAAACCGTTCGAAAATGCGGGGCAAATCTTCGGGCGGAATGCCTGCGCCAGTATCGCGCACGCTGACGGTGATCTTCTCTGCGCTAGTTTCCGCGCTGAGGGTGATCTGCCCGTTTGGGGGCGTGAACTTGAGCGCGTTGTGGATGAGGTTGCCCAGCACGCGCCCGATCAACTTCCGATCGATCTCGGCGCGCAAGCCGATCGGCGCGGTGTTGTTGAGCGTGATCTGTTTTGACTGCGCTTGCGGCTCAAAGTGCTGAACTTGCTCGTCGATGACAGCCTGAATGTCGACGAGCGCCATCTTCATCGGCATTTGGCCGGACTCGATCATCGACAAGTCGAGCAGTTCTTGGGCCAACTGCGTCAGTGCTTCGACCTCGCTGATCACTTGATTCAACATGCGCACTGAGACTTCAGCATCATCCTTGGCACCGGCCAACAGCGTTTCGATCAACAAACGGATAGACGCCAGCGGCGTTCGCAACTCGTGCGAGACATTAGCCACGAAGTCACGCCGCACTCGTTCCAGCCGCTGCAACTCCGTTTGATCTTCCAACACCACGACCGCGCCGCCGTTTTCGATCGGTACGACGCGCACGAAATAGGGTCGAATATTCCACGTCACGGGCCGCTCAGTAATCTGATTTTGACTCAACGCCGCTTGCAGCACCGCATCGATCTCGTGTGAGCGCGTTGCTTCGATAACGGTCTGGCCGATCAAGTTAGCGCCTAAAACTTCACGGGCGCGCGCATTGGCAAGTTGAATGGCGCTGGCCGCATCGGTGACGAGCAGCGGGTGAGGGGGACCTTGCGTCAGGGCGGCGGCGCGGGCCTGAGATTGGCGCACTTGCTCGGCCAGGTCGCTAGCTTGCGCGGCGTAGTCGTCGAGTTGGGCGCGCAGCGCGGCGTGCTGCCGCCGCTGTCGCCACCACGCGACACCGCACACTAACGCGACTAAAATGAGAACAACGTCCAGCCCGTTCATCGTATTCGCTCGGAGAGAATGGCGTGCATTATAGCAAAACTCGGCGGCGAAGGCGGGCGATTACTGTGGTCGCTGCATCTCGAACACGCGACCCAACGTCGCGTACTCATCGCCGCTGAGGCGCGCTACGGGTTTAAGCAGCGTCGCATCGATCTGGCCGTTGGGGCGCAGCAACCCCGATCGGATGTGGAAGCGCAGCACGCGCCCCAAAATCAAAGTGTAGGTTGTGTCCTGCACAGGCACGATCTGCGTGACCTTGCACTCCAGCGCGATCGGTGCGGCGGCCACGCGCGGCGGCTTCACATCCAGTGACGGCGCTGTTGCCAGTCCAGCCCGATCGAACTCGTTCACGTCATACGCCCACTCGCCCGAAGTGGTGTTCATCGCGGCGGCCAAATCTTCGTCGACGATATTGATCACAAACTCGCCGGTTTCGCGCGCATTGCGCAGCGTATCTTTGGGTTGACCGCGCCGTTGGCCGACTGAGATCATCACCGTCAGCGGCATATTGCTGACGGCGTTGAAAAACGAGAACGGCGCGATGTTCAGCGAACCATCAGCCCCGATGGTGGACGCCCAGCCGATTGGGCGCGGGACGACCGCGCTGATCAACAATCGATAGGCATCCCGCGGATCGAGATCGCTCGGCACGATGGTCTGCATAGTTGGCGTCAAAACTTCACTCATGATCGCTTGCTTGTCTCCGGAATCAATCAGGTTAAACGGCCAATTTCGCCGGTAATTCAAGTGGTTTCAGCACACTTTCAATATCGCTCCGCATCGATTCCAGCCACGGCGGCAACTTCAAGTGCGTGCCTAACTCCGCGATCGGCTCATCGACGGCGAAGCCCGGTCCAACGGTCGCCAGTTCGACGATGTGGCCGTCGGGATCGTTCGTATAGATCGATTTGAAATAGACGCGGTCCATAACGGGCGAAACGCGCAAGCCCGCGCTGAGCAATTTCTCACGCCAGGCGAGCTGGGTGTCTTCATCGGACACAGCCAGGGCAAAGTGATGCGTCTGTCCGGCGCCGATACGGGCGCGGCGTTCACGCGTCGGCTGGCGTTCGAAGTAGGTGATCAGCGTGCCGGGACGCCCGTCACCGGAGCCCCAATACCAGTGCGCCGAATCGGGATCATCGAAGTTGTTGGTCATTTTCACGCGCCGCAGGCCGAGTAATTCACCGAAGAAGGCGTGGGTGCGCTGGATGTCCGTGCCAATCGCCGTGATGTGATGCAGGCCGCGATTCAGCGCCATGTCGGACGTGATAACGGGCACGGGTTCGGGCCACATCTCGGCGGCGATGCGGGCTTCGTCGCGGTTACGCACGATCATATCGGCGGGCGGGGCGCGAAATTCAGTGCCGATCCGATCGGGTTCTTCGTCGATCGCCCAGCCGGGTCCAACGGTCGCAATTTCGAGAATCACACCATCGGGATCACGGAAGTAGATCGAGGTGAAGTAATGACGATCGAGCGGCCCATCGACTTTGAGGCCAAGATCGATCAGGCGGCGCTTCCACTTGAGCAGGCCGTTTCGATCGGCCACTTGCAGAGCGAGGTGATGCGTTCCACCGATACCGGGATAACCTTTCACGGCGTGCGGCCACTCGAAGAACGTGACGGCGGTGCCGGGGCGACCGAGTTCGTCGCCAAAGTAGAGATGATATGAGCCGGGATCGTCGAAGTTGACAGTCTGCTTGACGAGGCGCAGGCCCAGCACCTGTGTGTAGAAATCGACGGTGCGCTGCGCGTTGGAACTGACGAGCGTGATGTGATGTAATCCCAGAATCGTCATGGTCACTCCCCCTTGAGACCTTTTTGTTTTGCGGCGATCTCGTACGACAATCGGAACAATTCGATCGCACGATCTACATCGGTCGGTTGACGCAGGTAAAAACTGATCCAACCGGTGTCCGGCAAAATGTGATGCGGCTTGGCCTTGCCGGCGGCGACTATTTCATCGCGAAGTTTTTTCGGGAATGGAATATCCACGAGTGAATCGCCGTGAATGTGGCCCAACTCGCGCCGTCCGATACGATACTCTGTCCCGCCAAAGCGATGCGGGTGCGCCTCGACCTGCGGCCAGCTGAGCAGCGCAGCGCGAATTGTTTGAGAAGCCCCTGTTACTGCCATAGTCTATTCTGCCTGGTCTAGTCGTGGGGCGCAATCTGTGGCTGACATCAGCTTGCGTCACGCACCGTGTATTACACAATATCTTAAGTGTATCATGTCCAAACGAACAAAAAGGACGAGAGTGGAAGGCGCGCGGCCTCTGGCTCTCGTCCTTCTTCAGTTGTTTCTAACCGATCTTGCGTCTAACCGATAAGGCTTCTAAACCAATCTTGTCCCTTAGGCTGCCGCTGCGGCGGCTGGCACGGTGTCCGGCTGCTTCACAATTTCCAACTCGATGGCGATGTTGATCTGGTCCCCCACCAGAATGCCGCCCGTTTCCAACGCCACGTTCCAGTTGAGACCCCAATCCTTGCGATTGATGCTGGTCTTGGCACTGAACCCGGCGTTGGTCGTCCCCCACGGGCTCTTGGCGGAACCATTGTATTCCACGTCCAGCGTTACTTCCTTGGTCACGTCGCGGATGATCAGATCGCCGATGAGATGAGCGTGACTGGCGTCCTTCACCTCGACGCGCTTGCTCTTGAACGTCAGGTACGGATACTGATCGGCGGCGAAGAAGTCCGGCGACTTCAGGTGGCCGTCGCGCTTCTCATCTTTGGTGTTGACGCTGGCCGCTTCGATTTGAACATCGACCTTGGTGGCGGCTGGATTGGCCTCGTCGAACTCGACGCTGCCGCTCAACTTCTGGAACTGACCGCGCACGTTGCTGATCATCATGTGACGAACCGTGAAGTTAACTTCCGTATGTGCTGAATCGATAACCCATGCCATGGTGTATTCTCCTGTAATAGCCCGAGGGGCTGTCTGTGTTTATCTTGTCTGTATCTTACCCGGCGGTCGTAACAGGAGCGTAAACGCGAGCGTAAACGTTTGGCACAGAAACGCACTGGCCGGAGCATCGCTCCGGCCAGTCTCCGTTGAGATCTGCTTAAATTCGGCTCACAGGCGCATCAATTTGGAGTCGGTTGTAGGTGTCCTTGATGCTGATAGGTTTGGAACAAGCGCCCCCAGGTGGTTTCTTGTCGCCACTTGGCATAGACGTGCCGATATTTGAGCGGCCAGTAAAAGTAGTCCTGCTCCATCTCCGAAACGAAAGTCGGCACTACGACGAAGGGCGTCCTGAAGATCAACTTCTGCAAGCGCTTGGTCGGGCCGTACCACGACAGCCAGGCCAGGAAACTGTGCGAGTTGTAGCCGATCTGGAAGTTCCAACTTTCATTGGCAACATCATCGCCCACCAACTCGATCTCGCGTACGTCGCCAACGCCTAAGCCGCGCTCGTGCGCAATGCGGATGTAGCGAATGGACAATGGATCGAAGCCCATCAGGCGGGCGGCCACCGCATCGATCGCCACCTGATCGGCCGAGGCGAGAATCACGTTCTTCACTTCGGGGATCATCAAGCGCGGTCCGGCGCCGTTACCGGCGGTGGTGCCATCCATCACGGCGAACAGGCCGGGGTGAATTTCCTTCTGAATCGCCAGGAGATCCACCAGCGTATCGTGAATCCAGGTGTGCGTGTAATGGCGATAATGGCTGAGTAATCCGCCAAAGGCATTTTTCATCGCGCCGGTGGTAGTGGTATACATGTGCGTCTTCACCGTGGGCAGATGCACGATGTTCTTGCCGATGAAATAATCGGGGATGCGAATGCCTTCGGGATAGATGTGATCGAGCGCCAGCATCTTGGCTTGTGGTCGATAGTGAATCCACTGCATCTCATTCGTGCGAAAGTTGTACAGGGCCGGGATGTTGTAGTGCTTGAAGATCGGTACGTAGCCGTTGAGGTCTTCGCCCTTGAAGGCGTTGGTCAACACCGTCTGATTTTGCACGCAGACCAGATCGTTGAAGCCCGCCTGCCGCAGCGCCATGATTGTCCCTTCCAATTGCCACGGCGTGGTATTTGCGGCCGGCATTGGAAAGTGCCACGAGATGTTGTCTTTGAGGATGGTCGTTAGGCTGGGCTGTAACGCTTGTGCGCCTCCGGCCAGGTCAAATAGACGGCCGTAGTCTTGCAAGACAGTGGCGGGCTGAGTACGCAAAACGGCAACTTTCGATCGGGCGGTCATGATTTAGGCCTCGCTTCAAATAATATGAGATGTAGCGTTAGGAACTGTCGTGATTATACATTTTTTGCCGCCTGGGCATAATCGGGACACAGGGTTACAATCACTTAAACAGCGTACTATTGCATTCAAAGGTACTTTTCACTACAATGCAGTATCTTTCAACGAGGACTTGCCGCATGCCCTACAATTTCGATGTCCTGCCTCAGCGTCGAGGCACCCCTAACCTCAAATGGAATGCGTATGAGGCCGATGTGCTGCCGCTGTGGGTGGCCGATATGGATTTCCCCTCACCGCAGCCGGTGATCGATGCGCTGCGTCAGCAAGTTGATTCGGGTCTGTTTGGCTACCCTAATATGGCTTTGCATGGTGATGCGCTGGACCTGCCAGCCTTTCGGACCGCAATCGTCGATCGGATGGCGGCGCGCTACCACTGGCATATCCAGCCACAAGACATCGTGTTCATTCCGGGCGTCGTTGTCGGCTTCAACATCGCCGCTTATGCGGTGTGCGCGCCGGGCGAAGCGATGTTGGTGCAGCCGCCGGTCTATCCGCCGATGTTGATGGCCGCCGAGTCTACTCAACGCCGCCGTGTCGATGCGCCGTTAGTGCTTCAACCCGATGGTTCTTACGGCATTGATTGGGACAACTTTGAGTCGGCTATCACGGCGGACACGCGGATGTTCCTGTTCTGCAATCCGCACAACCCGATCGGGCGCGTGTACAACCGTGAAGAACTCTCAAAACTGGCTGAGATTTGCCTCAAGCACGATCTGTCGATTGTATCCGATGAAATTCACAGCGATCTCATTTATCGCGGCCAGCAGCACGTCCCGATTGCGTCACTCAGCCCCGAAATCGCCGAACGCACGATCACCCTCATCGCGCCGAGCAAGACCTTCAACCTGCCGGGTCTGCAATGTTCAATGGCGATTATTACCAATCCAGAGGTGCGGCGCAAATACGACGCGGCCAAACAAAGCCTGGTGCCATGGGTCAATCTGATGGGCCTCATCGCGGGCGAGGCGGCGTATCGCGACGGGCAGGCGTGGCTCGATCAAGTCTTGGTGTATCTGGAAGACAACCGCGATTTCCTGTATGACTATGTGCGGCGCGAACTGCCGTCGATCAAGCTGGCAAAACCCGAAGGCACGTATTTGGCGTGGCTCGATTGTCGCGCGGCCGGCATTGAAGGCAGTCCGTATCAATTCTTTCTGGATAAGGCACGCGTCGCCTTTAGCGACGGCGCGATGTTTGGCACGGGCGGCGAAGGTTTTGTGCGGCTGAACTTTGCCTGTCCCCGTTCGATGTTGACAGAAGCGTTGGAGCGGATGAAAGCAGCCTTAGCGAGCAGCCGATAGAATAATCGAAATTTTACCGGGGAGTCAACAGCATGCAGACTGTCTCACGTCGCGAGTTCTTAAAGTACAGCAGTCTGGTCGGAGCCTGGGCATTGTTGCCGCGTCCGCTGCGCGTACTGGCCGATCACGTTGATGCGCCACCCGCGTCGTTGGGCCGCATCTCGACCGGCATTCGACAAGCCGTGCGCAAAGAGGCCAAATTGAAGGCCGAGATTGTCGAGTACAAGACGTACGACGACATTCTTCCACTATACGCGCAGGTCACGGGCGAGGCGCCCTGGCCCAGCAATCCGATCTGGTATCAGACCGACGGCGGCTATATTCACAGCGGCTTTGTCCAGCCGGTTGAAAACATGCCCAGCGGCAGCCCGTTGAACAAGGTCGACAAGCCCGGTGTGTGGATGCAAGTGTGTGTACCTATTACCGGCGCGCGCTCACGCGTGGATAGTCAGGCGATCAGTCGCAAACTGTACTACGGCTCAGTTTATCGGGTAGTGGAATCGGTGCAGGACGCCAAAGGCGAGTGGTGGTATCGGCTGCAAGAAGGCATCGCGTGGAGTCCCGGCCCGTACGTGCCAGCCTGGTCGATGCGGTATCTCGACGTTGCGCAGGTCTCGGCCTTGTCGGTCGGCGCCAAGGACAAGCGCATCGAAGTCAATTTGAAAGAACAAGTCCTGACTTGTTTTGAAGGCGATACGGCTGTCTTCGCCACTCGCACGGCTACTGGTTACGGCAGCAACTTCACACCCAAAGGCGAGTATCGCGTGCTGCGCAAACACTACACCGCTTACATGATCGGCGGGGAGGGCGCGGACTACTACAACTTGCCGGGCGTTTCGTTCCCTACGTACTTCACCGGATCGGGCATCGCCGTGCATGGCACGTACTGGCACAATGATTATGGCCGCCCGCGCAGTCATGGCTGTGTCAACGTGTCCAACGACGCCGCGCAATTTGTGTTCCGCTGGACCGAACCCAGCGTGCCGTACACCGATGTCAGCCTGCGCGCCAAAAAGGATGAAGGCACCAAGATTGTAGTGATGTGATAGGAGCACCTTGCGCACGATTACACATCGAATTCCCGGACTGATCCTGATTGATCACACGTATACCCTCCCGATCGATTACGCGCAACCCAACGGCGGCTCGTTGACGGTCTTCGCGCGCGAAGTCGTCGCGCCCGAGCATGAGCACGACGATTTACCGTGGTTGGTCTTCTTTCAAGGCGGGCCGGGCTTCGGCTCACCGCGCCCGGAGACCTCGTTAGAATGGGTCATGCACGCGATCAAAACCTATCGCGTGTTGCTGCTCGATCAACGCGGCACCGGTCGCAGTACGCCGATCACGCCTCAGACGTTAGCGCGTTTGTCTACGCCCGAGCGGCAAGCGGCCTACCTCAAGCACTTCCGCGCCGACAACATCGTCCGCGATGCGGAAGCCATCCGCCGAGAGTTGATCGGCGATCGGACATGGAGTGCGCTGGGGCAAAGTTACGGTGGCTTCTGTATCACGACGTATCTATCGCAAGCGCCGCAGGGTTTGCGCGAAGCCTTCATCACGGGCGGCCTGCCGCCGATCAACCATCATCCCGACGATGTCTATCGCTGCACGTATCGCCGGGTGCGAGGCAAAAATCAGAAATACTTCGAGCGCTATCCAGACGATGTGCAGCGCGCGCATGACATCGCCGATTACTTAGCCAATAACGACGTGCGTTTGCCCGACGGCACGCGCTTGAGTGTGCGGCGCTTTCAACAACTTGGCATGCAATTCGGGGCGAGCGATGGCTTTGAGAAGATTCACTATTTGCTGGAAGAAGCGTTTGTAGATGGCGCACACGGTCGCGAGATCAGCCTCGCTTTTCTGCGCGGCTACGATCACCTGATGCCGTTCGAGCCGAATCCGATTTACGCGCTATTCCAAGAGCCGATCTACTGCGAAGGGACGGCCGCTGACTGGTCAGCCGAACGTATTCGAGCCGAATATCCCGAGTTCGATTACGCGCCCGATCGACCGGTGCTGTTCACGGGAGAGATGATTTATCCGTGGATGTTTGACGAGTACGCCGCGCTGCGTCCGCTGAAAGAGGTGGCGCACTTACTCGCCGCAGACGCCGATTGGCCGCCGCTGTACGACAAGGCCGTTTTACAACAAAACACTGTGCCGGTCGCCGCGGCCATGTACTACGATGACATGTACGTGGAACGAGCGTTGTCTGAAGAGACTGCGAGTTGCATTAAGGGCCTCAAAGTCTGGGCTACCAGCGAGTACGAGCACAACGCCCTGCGCGTCGATGGAGCGCGTGTGCTGGGGCGCTTGATGGATATGCTGCACGGCAAAGCGTAATAAGCTGGCCTATTCAAGGGCTTGCAGCCAGATCGTAAACGCTGCGCCGTGACCGAGTTCGCTGTCCACGCTGATGCGCCCGCCCAAACGGCGCATGATCTCCTGCGAGATCGCCAACCCCAAACCTGTACCAGGCGCATCGGTCTTGCGGCCAGCCTCGCCGCGAAAGAACCGCTCAAATAAATGCGCCAGTTCTTTCGGCGCAATGCCCGGCCCACTATCGCGCACCGTGATGGTGATCCACGCCTGATCGGCTGTGTACTGCTGCGCGCTCGATACGATCACCTCACCGCCGGACGGCGTGTAATTGAGAGCGTTGGTCAGCAAGTTGGAGATGACTTGCGTGAGTTTGGAACTGTCGCTGGCGATAACGGGCAGATTGGGCGCAGGCTCATATCTTAACGTTAAGCCACGCTGGATGGCCAACTCCCCCCGATCGGTTACGAGTAGTTCGAGCAACTGATGGACGTTGGTCGGCGCTAACTCGATCGGGGTTACGTTCCGATCGAGCCGTGATAGATCCAGCAGATCTTCGATCATGCGCCGCAACCGTTCGGCTTCACGCTGCAGGGTGCGTAAATAAATATCGTGCCGTTCAGGTCGGCCACGTGTGAGCAGGTTGATATGCAGCATGACGTTGGCCAACGGCGTGCGGAGTTCGTGGCTGACGGTCGAGACGAATTGATCTTTCAGCCGTTCCAGTTCTTTCTGTCGAGTGATGTCACGCTGCACGCCGACGTAACCCACCGTTTGCCCGTCGGTGTCGGTCACTGGTGAAGTGGTCAAGGCCGCGTTGTACAGCGTGCCGTCCTTCCGCCGATTGATCACTTCGCCTTGCCAGATTTCACCCCGCAGCAGCGCGTCCCACATGTACTGATAAGCAACCCTTGGCGTTTGATCGCTCTTCCAGAGGCGTGGATTGTGCCCCAGTGCTTCTTCAGCCGTATAGCCGGTGAGCCGCTCCATCGCCGGATTGATGTATTCGATGTTGCCTTGGGGGTCGGTGAATACGACGCCTTCGCCCGCGGTGTCCAGAATGGCCCGCAACCGCTCGTGAGCTTGAGCGAGTTCCACCGTGCGATCGCTGACGCGCTGTTCGAGTTCGGCGTTGAGGCGGCTGAGTTCAGCTTCGGCGCGTTGACGTTGGGCCTCTTGTTCAAGCCCGTCAAGCGCGAAGGAAATGTCCAGGCTGATTTCATCCAGCAGGTCTTTGTCTTCGGCGTCGATGCTGTTGGGCTCAGCCGAATACACGGTCAGTGCGCCGCTGACACGGCCATTCTCTCTGAACGGCACGGCCGCTGTAGAGCGGTAGCCACGGTGCAAGGCGGCATCACGCCATAGGCGCATCCGAGGATCGGTGGCGATGTCTGGGCAGATGACGCAGCGCCCTTCGCGCATGGCCGTGCCGGTCGGTCCACGACCATGCGGCTCGTCACGCAAGGTGATCTGCACCCTATTCAGGTAGCCGAGTTCTTCGCCTGCAAACACCGCCGGTACAACTCGCCCCGTTGTTTCGTCGATCCGACTGATCCACGCCATTCGGAACTGACCGTGCTCGACCGCCACATGGCAGATCTGCTCGAAAAGGGTAGCGCGATCGCGCACGTGCACGATGGTCTGATTGATCTGGCTGAGCGTGGCGTACAGTCGGTTGAGCCGCTTGACGCGGCTTTCAGCCCGTTGGCGCTCCGCGATTTCACTGCGGAGTTCGGCGTTGGCAGCGGTCAAGTCGCGCGTACGCTCTTCGACTTTGCGCTCTAAATCGTCGCGGGCGGCGAGCAGCAAATCTTTTTGCCAGCGATTTTCGAGCAGGATCGCAACTTCGTTGGCGAGGTTGCGGATAAAGGGCTCGTACACCTCAAACGCCGTGACATCATTCAGATTGAATACAAAGAAGCCAAAATGATGTTGATAGGAATGGATGTCAATCGAGCGAATATTGGGCAGATCGGCCAGACCGCACTTGAAGTTTGAGTTGGCTTTGATCGGTTGGCCGTCAATTCCAAGGTGAGTGCGTAACCGCTCGCACTCGGCGCACGGTGGGCTTGCCATGTAGCCGACCTCAATTGACTGGCCGCCTAAACACACTCGGCAGCCCATGATTCCGGAAATTGAGATCAAGGTCTGAGCGTAGAATTCAGCCACCCGCGCGGTGTCCGGCAACGCAAAGACAATGTTTTGCGCAGCCAGGATCTGTCCCAGCACGCGCACGTCGGCCTTTTGCCAGGCGGCAGTCGGTGTAGTCGGTTGGCGATCTGGGTCAGGCATAATTTCGCTATCAGCAGGCGCTAAGTTCGATATCGATCCGGCGTTGGTGCCTTAGGCGGTGACGCCCAGACGCGTCAGAAATTCTTGTGGCTGGAGATAAAAAGGATTCCTAACGATCTGTCCTTGGGCGACCATGTAGGGATGTACCTGAAGGACTTTGAATAAGGTCGCCCCATCGAATTTGCGAGCGTCGTACTGGCACATTCCGATGTAGGGAAAAGTCTCATCGATCAAGTTGAGGCGGGTTTCATATTCCAGCAATCGATCGATATCGGCCGGTCGGCGCAACACCCACGACATTTCACCCGAGACGCGGGAACCGTGATAGCCGGCTTGTTTAGCCATAGCATACCGGGCCTTCGCATTCTTCACCACGTCCTGAGGCATGATTTGTCCGCTGGGGCAGTAGGCGTTTTCGGCCTGCGTAATACCAAAAGAACCCGCTTCCTCGGCCCGCGGAAGTTCGAGCCCCATCTCGCTGAGCCAATCCCGCACAGCCTGAGGTGAAGTCACATCGGTGAAGTAACGCACCAGGTCCCCCTGTTTAAGACCGGCGGCCAAATATTCAGATACGATCTTTTGGCGCTGGGCCTCGTCGTCGAAGATCAAACACAAATGATGACAATCCGGAAGTACCTCAGTCGTGAAACCCAAATCAATGGCAGGATGTAGGTCGTTCATCTTGACCCCCTAATTTCAAAGCTCTGAAATTTGACAGTCATTGTTCGAGCGGTTTTGATTGTCAATCTGCCGTGCGGTAATGATTCAGACACACAAGTATGATGACTTTTTGACTATCTGCTCGCCCAGCGTGAGCCGGTCACATTAAACTGCGCGATACTCAACGAGGGAGCTGCTCTAACCGATCGTCTCAGTCTGCGACGGGATCACGCGAAGATCTGCAGGTTGGTCTCCGGTCACTCGAGCTTTCGGCTTAAGATCATCGATTGCCGCCTGAATCGATCTGGCCGATAGATTAGAATGACGCTTTCGCTCTCATTATATACCGAATTGTGTGCCATGAAAGATTCGATCAAAGCATATTCTCATTTGATCGAGGGGCGGACGATCACCAGATAGTGCATGAAGACGTTGCCCGCGCTTCCGATCGCGCGGTTGCCGCCCAACGTTACCGCTCCCGCCGGGAAATCTTTGGCGTAGACTGTCAACAGGCGCGGCGTGCCAATCTGATCGATTTCGATTGTCATGGCCGTGCGCGTGAAATCGCTAAGCCAATCAGGCACGTGCCGGGCATCGGCATCGTAGGCTACGTAGACCCTCGCTGCGCGCGATAGGTTGAAGTGCAGGAATTCAGCATCCTCAACGTTTTTGTCAGCCTGCGCCAATCGCAGCGCGGGCAGGGCGCTGAGATCGGCGGGGATGCGGCTGAGCGTGTACTCGTAGTCGAGGTAACATCGCGAATCAATCCGAAATTCGTAGGCCTCGAAGTCGCCGCGTGTGTCCGATCGGATATAGCCGAACACCGCCGCCGGCTCTTTCGGATAAATCGTCTCATACGTTGGAAACGTACCGCGTCCTTCATGCGCCGCAATGGCTAATCCGCCCACCACCGATGTGAGCAATTCCAGCGAACGAAGTTTGTTGTGCCCGAAGTGATCTGACAGCAGTTCGGTGAAGACCGGTACTGCTGATGTGCCACCCGTCCGCAAAACCACGTCCACTTGATCGGGCTTGAGATTGGCCTCGCGTAAAATCTGCTGCACGCCTGCATCTACGGCCGCAATTTCAGGCGCGATCAACTCTTCGAACTTGAGCCGCGTCAGCGCTTCACGAATGTGGATGTTGGTGTGAGTGAATTTGAGTTCAGCCAGGTGCGCGCTCGATAAGCGAATCTTAGTCTGCTCGATCTCGCGGAAGAGTTGAAAGCCCAAGTTGCGCGTGACCAACGTCAACAACGCCTCGATGCCTGCCGGATTATCAGCGCGATACTGACTCAACGTCTTGATCATGTTGGGGCGCGAGAGCAGCGGCATGGTCTGCCAGTTTTCGAGGAAGTCCAACAGATAGGGCGGCAATGCGCGTCGGCCGCGCGGCGCAACTCCGCCGAAGTATTTGAACAGCGATTGCATCAAGCGCTTGTCTAGATCATCGCCGCCAACCAGCACACCTAAAGTGGCGATGATGTTGGGCGGAGTAGGGCCGCCCACTTCGGCCAACGTCAGATCGAGCGTGCCGCCACCGAAATCGAAGACGAAGGCCAACTCGCGTTGGGGGCTGGTGCGGTGATAGAAGTACACCGCGCCGATCGGTTCCATCTCAAACCCGATCGATTCGAAGCCCGCTTGACGCGCGGCCTTGTACATGATCTCTTGCGCGCGTTCGGAGACATCGGCGTCGGGTGAATATTTCACGGGGCGGCCAAGCACGACGCGCGTGCATTCGGTCTGTAATTGTTGTTCGGCGCTGGTCTTGAGCGAGCGCAAAACCTGCGCGATCAGTTCGTCGACGGTGTAGAAGCGATCAAAGATTTGTGTGCCATCGTAGCCGGGATCGCGCAGCGCGGTCTTGACGTATTGCAGCAAGCGACCGTACGCGCCGGTATCGACCAGCACGTGTACAGCCTGCACGTAACTAGCACCCGAAGACACGACGTCGATCTCGCCAACGTAGCGCTTCTCCCAATTCGCTAATCGGCCCGTTTCACGCTGCAAATACTGCTGTGCCGCCGCCGTGCCGACGATTGCTTGTTGCTGCCGATCGATGTAGAGCAGCGACGGCAGCACTGCTGGATTGTCGCCGCTCAGATCGAGCTGCGGTCGATGCAGCGTTTGCCCATCGTAAAACGCCAACGAGGAGTTGGTCGTGCCAAAGTCGAGTCCGAAAGTGTCGGGGTGAGTCATGTCTGCTCCGGTTGAGAGAACATCGCACCTTGTTATACCACAGTTGTGCGCGCTAGCTATCGGCGGTTTGACTGAGATCGGTTTGTGGGGAATGCCGCAATGTCATCTCCGTCGAAAGTCCCCTTGACGCGCTTACAAGGGCTGTGGTAAACTGCGGTTGGATGTTAAAACTAACAGGAGGCGCATTCATGACAATCACATCTACTGTGCGTGAACTTGCTTGCATGCTGAGTGCGCCTGTGTTGGCTCGCTAGTTCGATCGTTCCTCGATTCGATCTGACGCCATGGGTGCGCTAAGCCCCGTGGCGTTTTTGTTGGTGCCTGCTCGTCACGGTTTGTCGAATCCACGGTCAAACGGCCGGATTTGACAATCCGGCGCGAGCAACATGTAACGGCCACGGGTAGCTGACCTGTGGCCGTTTTTCTTTTACTTGGAGACTACCTACAATGTTACAACCGACTGATACACTTGAACACGCCAACCAGATGCTTCGGCAAGGGGTCGTGTTCAAGAAAATGCTGAACCACTATTCGATTCGTACGGACGCTGGCACCGTTACGGGGACACTGTCCGGCAAACTACGTAAGCAACTCAATTTTTCAACCGCCGATCCCAGCTCGATGAGCAAGCGAGTCATGAGCATCACCGATCTCGAAACGGTCGATCCCGTAGCGGTGGGCGATGTCGTGCGCTTTGTCGATGCGGGCGACGGTTCCGGCTTGATCACTGAGATTCTGCCGCGCCGCAACAAACTGTCGCGGCCCGCCACCGACGGCGCGCGACAGTTCAAGAAGTCCGGGCCGCGCGAGCAGGTGCTGGTGGCCAACGTCGATCAGATCCTCATCGTCATGCCGGCCGCCAATCCACCGCCGGCCTGGAACCTGCTCGATCGGTACTTGGCGGCCGCCGAAGCCGCGCCTTTGCCCGCCGTGATCTGCTTCACGAAATCCGATCTGGTACCGAATGAATCGTTCTCGCAGGAGATCGAACTCTATCGCCAGATTGGCTATCCCGTCATCGTGACGAGCGCCGTTAACGGCGAGGGACTCGATCGAGTGCGGGCGGCGCTGAAAGATCGCGTCTCGGTGTTGTGGGGCAAATCGGGCGTGGGCAAGACGAGTCTGCTCAACGCCATCGAGCCGGGGCTGGGCTTGCGGGTGAACGAAGTCAACACCGTCAACAGTGAAGGGCGGCACACCACGACGTACTTGGAGATGTTCGCGCTGAGTTTCGGCGGCAGCGTCGTCGATACGCCGGGGCAGCGTCAGTTCAAACTGACCGACACGGTTGATGATTTTGCGCAATTGCTGCCGGAGATGCGGCCGTTCATCGGACGCTGTAAATTCGGGCTGGATTGCACGCACGTGCGCGAACCCGGTTGCGCGATCAAAGCCGCGGTGGCGAATGGACAAGTGTCGCAACGTCGATATGACAGCTTCCTCGGGATGAGGAACTACTTCAATGAACAATGATCAACGAACACTGACAAATAAAAAATGGGTAAAAAGATAACATGTCCTCACGATTGAAAACCAAGCGTGACGCTTACCACGTTTATCTCTGGATGCAGTTCGCGCTGTCGGTGTTCTTCTCGATGATCTTCACCGTCAGCATGGTCTATCAGGTGACGGTCGTGGGCTTGAATCCGCTGCAATTGGTGTTGACGGGCACGGCGCTGGAAGTCGCCGCGTTTGTGTTTGAAGTGCCCACAGGTGTGGTGGCCGATACCATTAGCCGTCGTACCTCGATCATCATCGGCATGTTCGTCATGGGCGCGGGCTTTGTGGTAGAAGGCTCGCTGCCGGTCTTTGCCGCGATCCTCGTCGCACAGGTGTTGTGGGGGTTGGGCTACACCTTTACCAGCGGCGCGACCGAAGCATGGATCGCCGACGAAGTGGGCGAGCAGCGTGCGGGTCAGGCGTTTATGCGCGCCGGGCAGGTGGACACGATCGGCGGATTGCTGGGCATCGTCGTCGGTACGTTGATCGGCAATGTGTCGGTCTCGCTGCCGATCGTGCTGGGCGGCCTGCTGCTGATCGGTCTGGGCGTGGCGCTGATCGTCAGCATGCCGGAGACTGGTTTCAAGCCAGCACCGCGCGAAGAACGAAACACCTTTCAATCGATGGCGCACACGTTCAAAAGCGGTCTGCGGCTGGTGCGCGGCAAACCGACGTTGATCAACATCCTCACGATCGGTCTGGTGTTTGGCTTGTACAGCGAAGGGTTCGATCGCTTGTGGACACCACACTTTCTGCAAACGATCACGCTGCCCGCGATCGGCGATCTTGCGCCGGTGACGTGGATCGGCCTCATTCGTGGCGGCAGTATGCTGCTGGGATTGGGTCTGACGGAAGTGGCGCGGCGACGCGTGGACACCAACAGTCACGGCCTCATCGCGCGCGCAGTGCTGAGCCTGAACACGGCGATGGTCGTAGGGCTGTTTGTCTTTGCGCTGACGGATAACTTTGTTATCGCGCTGCTCGCATACTGGACGTTGAGTTCAGCGCGCAACACGTTGATTCCGCTGTACACGACGTGGGTCAATCAGCATGTCGAGTCGAGCGTGCGCGCTACCGTGATCTCGATGTCAAGTCAGGTGGACGCGTTCGGTCAGATCGTGGGCGGGCCGATCGTCGGCGGTATTGGCAACACGTTTGGCTTGCGCGCGGCGCTCACGTCGAGCGCGGTGATCTTGACCTCGGCGCTGCCACTGCTGACGCGCGTAATTAGGCTTGATCGGCAATCGGGAGGAGCCACCAACGCGGTGGTTGTCAACGAAGTGGCCGTTACAGAATAGGACTGTGCCCCATTCATGTTGTTGTGAATGGGGCACAGTTCATTATAAAAAGGGAGAAAGAAATGACCGCATCGAATCACACTAGCAACTTTGTCACGGTAAATGGCGTCCGTCTGCATTATCTCGATTGGGCTGGAACCGGCCCGACGTTGATCTTCCTCACCGGCATGGGCTCCTCGGCTTACATCTATAACCGATTCGCGCCGCGCTTTACCGATCGGTTCCACGTCTTGGGTCTCACTCGCCGCGGACATGGTGATTCCGATTATCCCGAATCCGGCTATGCCGCCGATACGCTTGTCGAAGATATTCGACAGTTCATGGATGCGTTAGGCGTTGAAAAAGCCAGCTTGGCCGGACACTCGTTAGCGGGCGTGGAGTTGACGCATTTCGCCGCAACGTATCCAGAGCGAGTTGAGAAGTTGATCTATCTGGACGCGCTGGATGATCGAAGAGGGGAACCGGCAATTATGGCGCAAGATCCACTTAAAGCGGTGGTAATCAAGCGCCCGGAAAGCGCTCCGCCGCGCACGTTCGAAGAATACGTCGCTGACTTGAAACGCGATGTCCCCGAATTTGCCGCCATCTGGAGCGACCTGTGGGATGAAGAACTGTCACATGGTGTCAAGGTGAATGAAGATGGCATCTATGTCGATCGGATGCCCGCATACGTCGAACAAGCGATCATCAAGAATCTGATTACTGACTACGCCCCGCCACAAGTCAAAATTCCAATTCCCACGCTCTGTTTCTACGGGCAGCGCCGACGCACCCTGACCGATGAATACACCGCAGAGCAAAAAGCCGCCTACGATAGTTTCATTCGGGACGTCAAAGATCCTTTCTTATGGTCGCTCATTGCTGAGTTTCAAAGCCGGTTTCTGCAGGCAAAGATAGTGGTAATTCCCGGCGGACATCATTACTGCTTCATCGCGCAGGAGGAGCAGGTCTTTGATGAAATGCGAAAGTTCCTGCTCGAATAAATCATTTTACCCCTTGACTCTCCCCCCGCTGGAAGGTGTATAGTATGCGCGTATCCTCCAAGCGCGCACGGAGCGAAGCATGTTCAAGATCGGTGACTTCAGCAAGTTGTCGCATGTGTCCATCAAGACCTTGCGCTACTACGACGAGATCGGCCTGCTGCGGCCCAGCGAGATCGATCGGTTTACGGGCTACCGCTACTATGCGGCCAGCCAGTTGTCACGGCTCAATCGCATCCTGCTGTTGAAGGGCCTCGGCTTGTCGCTCGATCAGATCGGGCGGTTGCTGGAAAGCGATCTGCCCGCCGATCAGTTGCGTGGCATGCTCAAGCTGCGCCGCGCCGAGATCGAACGCTCGATCGAGGAAGAAGAGGCGCGGCTGACGCAGGTCGAAGCCTTGCTCATTCAAATCGAACAGGAGAATACGCTCATGGCTAAGTATGATGTGGTTATCAAGAAGGTCGCGCCAGTGCGGATTGCGTCTGTCCGCGATGTGGTCGCCAACTACGGCGCGCAGAGCGACCTATGGCACGAATTAGGGACGTATATGGAGCAACACAACGTTAAAGCGGTGGCCCCGTGTCTCACGATCGATCACAATGACGGCTACAAGGAGCGCGATGTCGATCTGGAAGTGTGCGAAGTAATCGACGCAGCACTGCCCACGACTGATCGCATCCGCGTCTACGATTTGCCCGCCATCGAGATGATGGCGTGTACCGTGCATCACGGCCCGTTTCCGCAGTTGAGTAACGGTTATCAAGCCTTGATGCGCTGGGCTGAAACAAACGGCTATCGATTCTGCGGCCCCAGCCGCGAAGTATATATCCACGTCGAGGCGGATGAAGCCGCGAACGTGGCCGAGATTCAGATCCCGATCGAGAAGGCCTAACCCTCAACCTCAATTGCCCTGCGCGGTTGTCAGCGACAACCGCGCAGGCGAGAACGATCTGCAAGGAGATCACCGTGTCATTGTTATCGTTCTATGCAACACCCGGTCCGTTGACGGATCCGTGCGAACACGCTGAGCTGTTCCACGACCTGCCGACTGACATCAGCGCGCTGGTTCAGATCGTGCAGAACAACTTGCTGCATGTGTTTTGGTCGGAGCGTTACGGTGTACAACTAACCGACGAGCAGAAGCGCACCCTCAACGTCCGATCAATCCGCGAGAAGTTGGCGATCCTGCGCGCGACGGATCCGCGTCCACTGACCGCGCTGCGTCAACCCGCTGAACGGCAAGTGGGCAACTGCCGCGACTTCACGCTGATGCTAGTCTCGATGCTGCGGCATCAGGGCGTGCCCGCGCGAGCGCGATGTGGTTTTGGTCGTTACTTCGAGCCTGATCACGGCGAGGATCACTGGGTAGCCGAATACTGGAATGCAGATCAACACCGTTGGATCCTAGTGGATGCGCAGCTAGATCAACTTCAGCGCGAGGTACTGCACCTGCCGTTCGATCCGCTGGATGTGCCGCGCGATCAATTCGTTGTGGCGGGCCAGGCGTGGCAGACATGCCGATCGGGTGCGGATCAGCCCGAAAAATATGGCATCTTCGACATGCACGGTTGGTGGTTCATCTTCGGCAATGTGGTTCGCGAAGCTCTGGCATTCAACAAGATCGAGATTCTGCCGTGGGACTATGAAGTGGGCTACTTCGCTCATCGCTTAGAAGATCCGCTGCCCGACGAAGGCCCGGAATTGGCCGAGTACGATCGGTTGGCGGCGTTAACCGTCGCGGGCGATGCGGTGTTCGATGACCTGCGTCACCTATATGAAATCGAGCCGCGGCTGCATGTGCCTGCGGCCTGGCTGGCATGATCAGCGGAGGTTGCCATGAAGACGATCGATCTAAAGAAACAGTATAAGCATCTGTATCAGCCGTCGGCCAAACAGTTCTCGATTGTGGATGTGCCGCCGCTGAACTTCTTGATGATCGATGGCACGGGTGATCCCAATACTTCGCAAGATTTCCAGGACGCGTTGGAGACCTTGTATGCCCTGTCGTACACGTTGAAGTTTGGCGTGAAGCAAGGCAAGTACGGCGGCACACTGTATGATTATCCCGTGATGGCATTGGAAGGCTTGTGGTGGGTGGAGGATATGGCGCATTTCAGTGTCGAAGCCAAAGGGTTGTGGCATTGGACCGCGATGATCATGCAGCCGGACATCATCACCGCGGCGATGGTTGAAGCGGCGTGCGCTGATGTCGCAAACAAGAAAAATCCGATTGCGTTGCCCAAGGTGCGATTCGAGTCCTATCACGAAGGGCCGAGCGCGCAGATCATGTACTTTGGCCCGTTCAAGGATGAAGGCCCGGTGATTGCGCGGCTGCATGCCTTCATCACAGAGAACGGTCATCAACTGCGCGGCAAACACCACGAAATCTACCTCAGCGATTTTCGACGCACCGCGCCGGAGAAATTGAAGACCGTCATTCGGCAACCGCTGGTGTAGGGGCATCCCCTGCGAAGCGCTCCGAGCGACGCGATCGACTCTACGGTTGCCCATTGGTGGACAGGCGCACGGCCTACCCCTACAGCAATTCCGCAATAACAAAGAGCCAACTCAATTGAGTTGGCTCTTATGATTCAGCGCCCGCCATGCCGTGTGTCGCGATTGTTTTGAACCTGCTTTCGCAGGTGGGAACCTAACCTGGCAGTTCAGCCTTGCCTTGCGGCTATCGCATCCCAGCCAGAGAAACGGAACCCGTTTTTAAGGATGTTGGCTCAAAACGCGTGAGCGACATCACGCGCACAGCAGGACGCCACGGACTATACCACAGTCATTTCAACTCCGCAAGAAAATAGGCCTTAAATAACCGGGGGTTAGTGATTACTAGACACTAAGGTGCACTTCTTGCGTTTGCGGAAGCGAGAAGTCAATTCGCCTTCCCGCTTCCGCGAGGTATAGCGCAATGCACGTGAGTCAACGTCGGACTACAACTCAGCCCGACTGTATCAGTGGTGAACTCCTAACAGACATTAATTCGTGTTGGGTAACGGTGCGGCTGGCGCTTTTACCGGCGTGCTCAATGATGGCATCGGCAGTTCAGTGTTGACTTCGCCATCATGCTGCTCGCCAATGTGTCGTGCGCGTTCCAGCAGCCGCTCGCCCTGGCTGATCAAACGTCCCAGCTGCCAACCGGGCAGTGGTTGACCATTGAATGCCGCATTGAACAACATGGTTTTCATCTGATCGGCTAACACATCTCGATCGGCGGTCAACATTTGTAATTGCGTTTCCAGCCGAGTGTACAAACTGTCATCGCTGGCGTTACCGCTCTGCACAGCCTGCGTCGATGCTTGCAGACTGGCCAAACCAAGTTGACCTACCGGCGCATTGATTTGCTTGTAGATGCGTGCCAGTTCAGCGTATAGACTGCCTTCACCCTTGAGGCTTCTGGGTAAAGTCGAACGGGACATGATCTCGACTAGGACGCGGCCATCGGGCATGTAGTCGTCCTTCAGGCCGACGAGACTCAGCACGGTGGGTCGCACATCCGTATGATCGGACCACGTTTCATGATCGACGCCACGTTCAGCGATGCCCGGTCCGGCAATTCCCAGCCACGTGCGCGTGATGTCTGGTGTGACATCGCCGTGATTCCACGCAAAGCCGAATTGCTCTTGCACGCACGGTGTGGCGCAATTAGCTGCGCCCGCAAACACGAAGTAATCGGGTTTGGCGAACCACGTGAACGATGGTGTGCGGGCCGGATCGGCTGTGACCATGTGCAACAACTTCATCTCTACCGGATCGGCCAACGCCACCGTCATGTTTTCGTCCACACCTTTGTAGTAATTGGTGGCCGTCAACTGCGCGGTCGCGCGTTCGAAGGTGCGCAAGGTCGGATCGGTTCGCGTTGGATTGCCTGTCAAGTAAACCGTCGGGGCATCGTCTGAGTGGACGCGGAACGGCGTGGTTACGCCTTGCTCAGTTGCCAACAGTCCAGCCATATTGGCATTCAACTCGCCGACGTTATCAGACGGGCAGACAGGCACCGTGGCACTTGGGCAGTTGACGTGGCTATAAACACACGGGGTGTTGACACCATCACACGGGTTGGTCGGTGTGCCGCCTACGAAGTGATCGTTCTCATCGGCCGTGAAGATGAACAACGTGTTGCTCGCGTTGATGCCATCGTTTGCCAACCGCGTGAAGAACTTGTCGAAGGCACTGTCATAAGCCGCCAGCGCCGCGACGAAACCTGCTTCGCCGGGGCCGTACGCCGGGCCAGTCGGATGCTTGTCATGCGCGTCGGAGATGTAGGCGTAAGTGACTGGCACGCCATGCTCTTGCATCGCAGCGACATAGGCCAACGACACCGACGCGGACATCCCATCGAAACCGGGGAAGCCGATGTGATTGGTCGGGTCTTGAATCACATTGCCGTCGAGATCAGTCAACGGAGCGCTCGGGCTGATCTGCGCGGCGACGTATTTGTGGCCGAACAACCCATTGAAGCCCGTGTACCCGCCCGGTTCGTCGGGCAGCCGATCGGCTTTGCCGTTATTCGCGGCACTGCACAAGACATCGCCTGCGGCGCAGTGAATGCCGATACCCACGAAATCGGCAAAAGCTTGTGCGGGATTTGCGGTGACTTCCAGCGCTTCTGGCGAACCTGCGCCGAACACCGTGGGAATGTCGATCGCCGTGTTTTCGAGAATCGTGTTGGCGGTCGCTACCGCGCCGAAGTTGCAGCCGGCGCGCGTAAACGGCACCCATGGCGCGGGCGCGTTGTGACCGTCAGCCGTCAGCATGTTCGGCAGCGTATCGGTGGGCGACACTGGGTTGCTAGGATCAAACAGCGGCGAGGTCCAATACGCAAATGATACGCCCGTATTGGTTGTGCCGTTAGGCAGGAAATAACGAAAACTGTTGCTGACCGGTACACCGTGCCGATCACCATACACGCCCGTCAACGTCGTCAAAATGTCCGTAGCTGTATGCGAGATCAGCGGCGTGTGGTGGTTGGACAACAAAACGCCGTTGTTCTTGATGAAGTTGAGCAGATGCGGCATTTGCTCAAGATCAGACGGAACGTTGGGATTGTCGCGCGTGAAGTGGGTGTTATCGAACTGAATCTGAATAACGTGTTGGATGCGGCCATGCGCGGTATCGAGTTGACAACCCGCTGCCGGTGCCGCCGCAGCTAACGGTACAAACGAGCCGCCCAGCAACAAACTCAACAACATGCCGAGCGACAGCGCGAAGCTCAGGATCTTGTTTTTCACGGTCTCCCTCCCTTGGAGTAGTGTGAAAGTGATCTTCAATTGTGTGGAACTACTGCGTTAAAGGGGTCGATGGTCGTGGCTAGTGAATATTGCCTCGGAGCCCACGGCTTGCTCAAAGGCGTAGCCGTCTTGGCTTGAATGTCATTCGCAGTTAGCGCGTTAAGCGCTATCGTCGCTATGCCTCCTTGCAGGGTATCACATCATCGGCCGAGTGCTACACGATTGTCGAACGACGTGGTTCATACAACTTGGCCCCCGCCTGTACGTCGTTCGGCGTGTAGACCCGAGCTCGTATTCAGTATAGAATCGAAAGTGTGACTGTCAATCTTCTTTCATGAGAGATTAAGGTTGTATGTCAAGACCTCGTATTGTGCGTCTAAGAATCTTGGCATAGATGAGCTTTTTTGCACGCTTCATGGGTGATCATTCGCTAGAAGGCGCTAGGCAAAATAAAAACGAGTAAGACCAATCGGTCTTACTCGTTGTGTTTCACCGCGTGCTTAGCTATAAATCAAGTTTGATGTGCAGCTCACGCAGCTGCGCCTGATCAATCTCGGCGGGCGCGTCGAACATCAAGTCGCTGCCGCTAGCCGTCTTGGGGAACGACAGCACTTCGCGGATGTTCGGTTCATCCGCCATTAACATCACCAAGCGATCGATGCCCGGCGCCATGCCGCCGTGCGGTGGCGCGCCATAGTCGAACGCGTCAAGCATGTGACCAAAGCGGCGCTCCATCTCTTCTGTGCTGTAGCCTAACGCCTTGAAAATGAGCGCCTGCACATCGCGGCGGTGAATACGAATGCTGCCGCTCGCTAATTCATAACCGTTGCACACCATGTCGTAGGCGTTGCTGTACACTCGGCCCGGATCGCTTTCGATGTACGGCAGGTCTTCCTCTTTCGGCATCGTAAACGGATGATGCGCAAACGTCCACTTTTGGCTGTCTTCGTCCCATTCGAACATCGGAAAGTCCACTACCCAGCCAAAGGCCAACAAATCCTTCGGAGCCAGATCAAGCCGATCGCGGAATTCGAGACGGAGTAAACCAAGCGCCTTGTTAGCGATAGCGCGCTTGTCGGCGACAACACACACCAGATCGCCAGTCTTTGCTCCAACCCGATCGGCGATCGCGGCGACTTCAGTCTCTTTCAAGAACTTGATGGCGCTGCCCTTCACACCATCAGCCGTATACGCGAGCGTAACCAAACCTTTTGGCCCTTGCGCCTTCACCAACTCAGTGATCTCGTCGATCTGTTTGCGGGTGTAAGCCGCGCAGCCCGGCACGCAGATGCCCTTGATCGCGCCACCACTCGCGATCGTGTCTGCGAACACCTTGAACTCCGAGCCTTGCAGGACATCCGTCAGTTCGATCAGTTCCACACCGAAGCGCAGATCGGGCTTGTCGATGCCGAAGCGTTCCATCACATCTTTATAGGCGAGTTTGGGGAACGGCGAGATGACGCGTTTGTGCGGCGTCACCGCGGGCACCATCGACGTCATCAACCCTTCCACTAAATCAAGCACGTCATCACGCTCGACGAACGACATTTCCAAGTCGAGCTGCGTGAATTCGGGCTGGCGATCACCGCGCAGGTCTTCATCGCGGAAGCAGCGCGCGATTTGGAAGTAACGCTCGTAACCGGCGACCATGAGCAGCTGCTTTAACTGCTGTGGGCTTTGGGGCAGGGCGTAGAACTTGCCCGGCTGCACGCGGCATGGCACTACGTAGTCGCGCGCGCCTTCCGGCGTGGACTTAATCAGCATTGGCGTCTCGATCTCGATAAAGCCTTGCGCATCCATGTAGTCGCGGATGAACTTGATGACTTTGTGCCGCAGAATCAAGTTCTTCTGCAAGCGTTGGCGTCGCAGATCGAGGTAGCGATACTTGAGGCGGAGTGTTTCGGTGGTCTTAGTGCCGTCGTCGTCGAGCGGGAGCGGCGGCGCTTTGGACGCGTTGAGGATCTCGATTGATTCGGCGATCACTTCAACCTCGCCGCTGGGCAGGTTCGGATTCGCCAGCCCTTCCGGTCGGGCGCGCACCGTACCGACAACTTGCAGCACATATTCGGCGCGCGCTTTATCGGCGGTTTCGTAAGCCGCGCCTAAACTCGGATCGACCGTAATCTGTACCAGACCCGATCGGTCCCTCAGATCGATAAAGATCAACCCGCCGTGATCGCGCCGCTTATGCATCCAGCCGGCTAGTTTAACGGTTTGGCCGATGTGCGCGAGTCGAAGTTCGCCGCAATTATGAGTCTTGTACATGATGATCGTCACTCCGCAAGGTGATTTTGGGCTATTGCCGTAATCAATTTCTTTGTTATAATCTGTTACATCTCACACGAGATTTCAGCCAAGTATGAATTGAAAAAAGCCGCCCTTGTTGTGAAGGGCGGCTCTCGATTCGTCAGTTGGGTGGTCAGTGTTACGCACGCGACGAAAGTGAGCGACGCCCGTAGGCATCGTTATTATTATTATCGTTCGCGCTGTCAACCACCAGATTCAAGCGTAACATGGCGCGATTATAATCGTGATGGAATTGAAAGTCAATCGGCGGAAGTGGAGAAGCAACGGAAGATGCGCTTGGGCAGATTGATCCGGTCCTGCGGTTTACTGATGATCCTGTTTGGCCTAGTGGCGGCCTGTGGCCCAACGTCATTTGGCGTGCACGATACCTTTGGGCTGCCAGGCTCGATCGGGGGCGTATGCGCCGCCTATTTCACGATCGACAATCCCACCGATCAATCTGACGTGTTGATCGGCGTAAGCAGTGACGTAGCCGAAGCGACCGAGATGCATGGCATCCGCACGAACAACGGGCTGATCGAGATGTACCCGCTGCCGCAAGTCGAGATCGGGACGCGGCAGCAGGTCAAATTTGAGCCGGGCGGACTGCATGTGATGTTTGTCAACCTCAAGCGCGATCTAAAACCCGGTGATGTGTTTCCTCTAACATTGCATTTTCAACAACGCGGCTTAATCACAATTCAGGTGACGGTGAAAGAACTATGAAACGAAGAATAAGCGTGGTCTTGGCAGTTTTGTTGCTCGCTGGCTGCGGCGGGACGGCGACGACGCCCGAGCCGTTGCCGGTAAAGCATTTACCGACCGGTGTACAGCTCAACGGACGCGCGTTGGGAGATGGTCAACGTGTCGGCGACTATGCGGTCTGGCTGTCCAGCGCGGCTGATCCGACTGTCGGCAATGCGCAGCTCGATGCGCTGGTACTGGACAAGACCGATCAACCTGTGACCGATGCAACGGTGTCGTTCGATATCGACATGACTAACATGAGTCATGGCAAAAACGTGATCAAGACCACTGCGGCGGGTGACGGTCACTACGCGGGTGAAGTGCACTTTATGATGGGCGGCCCGTGGCGGGTGATCGTTGTCGTCGAGCGGCCCAATCAAGCGGCGGTCAATGTCCGCTTTAACTTCAATGTGAAATAGAGGCTATCATGGATCTAGGTGTCGCAATTATTCTGAGTATTATCATCACCGCCTTAAGTGTAGCCGTCGGCGTCTACTTGCTTCGCTATCGCGAAGACATGACCGAAATGAACGGCACGATGGTGGGCATGACGCTGGGTATGATGACGGGCATCGTCGTCGGCACGTTTATCGGCGCGGCCACCGATATGTTTGTGGCTAACCTCGTTGGCGTGCTGTTGGGATTGGCACTCGGCGCGGGCTTCGGCTCGATGGGCAAACTCATGGGCGTGCTTGACGGTGGCATGGGTGGCGTGATGGGCGGCATGATGGGGGCCATGCTGGGCGTCATGGTGCGCATCGGCGACGCGCAAGTGTGGATCACGGCGATCGTGATGACGGCGGTCTGGGCGTTCTTCCATGTTGGCTTGATCGTGCTGATCAAGCGATCGAGTCAGCGCCACTATGCGATCGATCCGGTGTGCGAGATGAAGGTCGATACGGCCACCGCTAAGTGGGTCAGTCAGTACAAAGGCCACACCATTTATTTCTGCGCGCCCGGCTGCAAGCGGTTGTTCGACAAAGCCCCGGACAAGTACCCGATTGCGCCATCTGAAGCATAAGGCTTGATTAAACCATCGAGGCGCAGGCGACCTTTGACTCAATGTCTCTGCGCCTCGGTGTCTCTGTGGCTAGTTCTACCCCGCGAAGAAGATGCTCCACATCCAATCCACCGCTAAATGCACCAGCGCGGCCGGAACAATTTTGCCCGTGCGCAAGTACGTGCGGCCATAGAAAAAGCCGGCAATTGCCGCCAAGATAAAGTAGTAACCCACGTTCGGCGGATTATTGAGGTGTGCCGCGCCGAAGATGATCGACGATAAGATCAACGTCAGGCGCGGCGCCCATTTGAGGGTACGTTCCAAATACCGATGGAGCGTGCCACGAAACAGGATCTCCTCGGGTATAGCCGTGAAAAGGAAGATCGCCACGCCCCGACCGGCGATCTCGATGATCGAGGGCAGGGCGGTGGCGGGTCTGATGAAGCCTGTGAGCAATCCGAACGGAATGGCGATCACGCTGAATAACGCGAAGTTGATCACCGCTTCTTTCCAATCGTTGCGATGTAAGGCGAACGTGAAACCCAGATCCGACCAGCGTCCCGCCAGCGTGATCACATATAGGAACAGCACGATCAGCGCCAGCTGCATGAACCGAATCTGTCCGCCGTCGAAGGGCAGGCGCAGCGCTGGCGCGTTGCCAAACTCGGCGGTGAACCAGATAAAAGCGACAACGCTGATGAAGTAGAACGACAGGCGGCTCTTTTGTTCGCGCGTGGTGAACAGCAACAACAGCGCGACTAACGCAAACGCGCCTGCCCGCAGCACAACTGTCGTCGTGTCGAGTTGCGCGCCTAACACGACGTCAACCCCCAACGGAATCGACAAGATCGACAGGCCAACCACGGCCTGCATCGGCGTCAGCGCGATTTCGTTTCGCACCACCAACGCCGTCGGAATCCAGAAGATGGCTGCCGCCAATGCAATGGCGATGATGCCATTGGGTGTGCCTGCCAGCAGCGTCAGGATGACGAAGAGCAAAAACAGGAAACCCGGCAGTCCAAACTCGCCGCCGTTGCGCGTGACTTGAGGCAGAGCTTCGGCAAAGCGACTTTCGGCGAAGAGCAAGTAGATGCCCATCAGCACCGCAAACACAATCGTAGCGATGATGATCTGCCCGGCTTGGGCGTCCGGCTTGATGACGGCGATCTGAAAAGCCGCAATCGCCAATACCCACAACCCCGCGATAACGCTGGAATTCTTCATGCGTTTTCTCCGAATGATCCAACTTCGACTTCGCCCAATGCTCGTCGCAGTTCAGCCGATGGCATAATCACGGCTGTGCCGCGCACGCCAGAACCCAGCGAGATTTCTTCGAAGGCGAAGACGCTCTCATCGACGAGGATTCTCATCGGACGTGGCAGGCCGAACGGCGCGACCGCGCCGCGTTCGTAGCCAGTCGCCGTTTTTACTTCGGCTTCGGTCGCCATGGTTAGCCGCGATTGGCCGAGGTGACGGCGCAAGATCGGCCACGCCACTTGTCGATCACCGGCGATGAGCACCATCACGAAGTCATCTTTGCCGACGCGAAAGACGATACTGCGCACGACTTGATCGGGCAGGTGGCCGCGTTCTCGGGCGGCCTGTTCCAATGAATGAATCGGGCCGGGATGAACGAACAACCGATAGGGTATGCCTAACTGATCGAGTGCGAGAGCAACGGGCGGTAAATTATCCATGCCGCAAGTTTAAGCCTTTTGGCGCGGATGGCAAATCGAGAAACGAAAATGCCCGATCGCGTGATCGGGCTGAAGGCTGCTGCATCTTAAGCGAAGTGCAGCACGGTCAAAGGCTGCGTGTTTAGTGTTCGTGCGGTTGAAGGCTCTCTGCGCCCGCCAACTTGCCGACGAGCAGTTGCGGCTTGTGGATCAACGTGGGCAAACACTGCGGGCAAATGTACGCCGGGCCGGATTGAATCGTCAACGTCAACAACGGAACTTGATCAACCGTGCGGTCGCAGTTAATGCAGTACGGGGTGTCCATGAGATTCTCTGTGCGATGAAATCGTCCTACACTTTACCGAGATCAAGCCGTGTTGAGTATGACCACCTTATCGTACGCAGTTGCATCGGCACACTTTCCCCTATACTTGCAGAAGTCTAAACTATCATGCAACTTTATTTTCATTCGACACGCTCAATCCGTCAATAACTTGCTGTACGATCAAACTGGTTCGTGGGACAGTCATAATGAAAGATCCGGAATTGACCGATATCGGTCATCAGCAAGCTAACAACTGGCGCGCATATCGTACAGGCGATCGGAATTTTCAGCCGCTCGGCGCGACGATGCCAATCGGTTTGGCTTTGGTTTTCTGCTACCTCTACACCAGCCTGATGATTCGCGCTGTCTCGACAGCGCGCCCGTATTGAGGCTGTTGGCGCCCGCTCGTCGCGTGGATCGATCTGCACGAGACCGGCGGCATCTATCCTGGATGATCCGGTCACAGGCGAGCCGATCGGATTGCCGGGCAAGACCAGCGCCGATTTCGAAGCGCGTTTCGCCAATCTCGTGCTGCCGGATAGTCTCGATCACACCGGCTGGTGGAATCGGCCCGTCAGGCCGACGACGAAAAGGCTCAGCGGGCGCAGTTTTCTGGCCGATCTGAAGAACATCCGGCACGGTGGCACCAACGATCGGGTGGCGGTGGTCACGCACGGCGCGTTTTACAATCGGGTGCTGGCCGCGCTCCTGAAAGTCCCTTATCGCGAAGCCGGTTGGTGGTTCGGCCTCAACAACACCGGTCTGACGCGCATCGACTTTTACGAAAACGAATTCGAGAAATGAAATTATCTGAATCATGCTGATGTTTGTCGAACGACTTGATCATAACACCACTATGGGGGTTAACATGGGTTGTTTACGGGCAGTGTTGTGTGTTGTGTTTCCGCCGCTTTGGCGGTCGTTGATCGTGGCTGCGGCGCGTTAGCACGTCGTGACGGCGTTGACGGCGACGGGACGGGTGCCCGGCGCGATCGCCGCGTTGCTGCTCAACTATCAAGCGAGTCAGCGCTAAAGCGAGCGGGCCGTTCGCGGTCTTGCTGATTGGATCACTATGCCAACTTATCCCCTTTATGCAAGTCGATGCGTTTACCGAACGTGCGTTGGGCGACGCCCCTGTGCGATCGTGTTTGAGGCCGATGATCTGGACGATGCGATGCGGCTCGCTATCGCGCGCGAAAGCAACTTGAGCGAGACGGCCTTCGTCGTTCGATCGGCTGTGGCTGATTTTTGGCGCGCGCGTTACTTCACGCCCGCCGAGGAGATTCCATAGCGGGTCACCCGACAATTGCGACGGTGTACGCGCTGATCGATTCGGGTCGCTTGAAGTTGACAGGCGATCTTACGACGATCTCGCTCGAACTGAAGGTCGGGCCGATTCGCGTTGATATTCAGGCCGACCACGGCGTCGTGAAGCACATCATCATGTCGCAGAAAAAACCGCAATTCTTGCGAACGTACAATGCTTCAGAAGTGAGTGTCGATCTTCGGCCTCTCGGCGATTGATGCGCGACCCGACGCGCCAATCCAAACCGTCAGCACTGGCACGCCGCAGTTGATGATCCCCGTGCGCGATCTCGACGTGTTGCGACGCATCAATATCAACGTGCAGGAATTTACGCGCGCTGGCACGCGCAGGTGACTTTTTCAGCGTCATCTGTTCGCGGTGCAGGGCATCACCGATCAAGGCCGCACGTTCGCGCGCCACTTCGCGCCGCCGCCCAGTATGTTTGAAGATCCATTTACGGGCTCTGCGACTGGCGGTATGGGTGCGTATCTGTGGCATCACGGTCTGATCGATCAACCAACGTTCATTGCGGAGCAGGGGCACTGGCTGCATCGACCTGGTCAGGCGACGGTGGAAGTCGTCGGCCACGTGATGACATCGAGACGGTGAAGGTCGGCGGCGGGGCGATTACGGTCATTCGGGGTGAATTAAGTCTTTAACCGCAAGACGCTGCACAGAGGAAGCAGAAACCAATCGACTGCTGAGTCGTCTACAGTCAGGGGGAAGTATGGCGGCACGATCGGTCACGCTGACGCGTACATTGTTCATCATCGGGCTGATAGCGGCGATTCTGTTCATCGCTGAGATCGGCAAGGAATCGATCGGGCTGCGCGTGATCTTAAACGCGCTCCTATGTTTGATCGCGTGGGTGCTGTTCACCGTGCGCGACCGCTACGCCGTTCTCATCGTAGCCAGTTGATCCTTCTCGCTGACTGGTGACATCCTCCTCGAAATCGGCGATGATCTCTTTGTGCCGGGTTTAATCGCGTTTTTGCTTGGGCACGTGTGGTACATCGCCGCGTTCCTCTCGACGACACGACAGGCTCGCTGGTGGCGGGCGCTGCCGCTTCATCGTGTGGGTGGTTCTCGCCTATCTAATTTTGCTGCCGAATCTCAAGGGCATGGCTGTGCCCGTCGCCGTGTACGTCGTCGTTATCGGCGCGATGATGTGGCGCGCGAATTCACTGCTTGAAAGTCCCGTTCAGCGATGGCAGTGGCTGGCCTTGATCCGGCGCGATATTGTTCAGGTTGAGTGACACGCTGGCTTTGAAGAAATTCAACGGTGTTGTCGTCGGACCAACGTTCACCGTGATCGTGTTGTATATTGGTTGGGGCAACTGGGTATCGGACTATCCACGCCGAGGGTCGCAATGATCGCTAAACCGATGTCCATCTGGCGCAAGATCGCGTATGGTGCGGGCGATAGCGGTTTTCTCGTTGACTTCGACCGCGTTGGCCTTGCTCTACCTCGATTTTCTGATCAACGTTGTCGGCCTCGATCCGGGACTGGCTGGTGTGTCGATCAGGGGGTGGGCGCATTTGGGACGCGCTCAACGATCTGATCATCGGCACGCTCAGCGATCAGTTCGGTCGCGCTGGGGGCGACGTCGTCCTATTTGTTGTTCGGCGCGCTGCCCTTCGGTTTGGCCTTCATCTTGATGTGGCTCGTGCCCGCGACGAACGACAAGACGCTATTGACGATCTACTACCACGATGTATATCGTGTTCGATACGTTGTTCACGCTGGTCAACGTGCCTTATATCGCGCTGACGCCCGAACTCGCGCCGACTTACGATGAACGCACATCGCTGCATTCGTATCGCATGGCGTTCTCGATCCGGGTTTGGGTTGATCGGCGCGGTCGCCCCCGTTGGCCATCGTTGATGCACTGGCCGGTGTCAATGCTTCGGTCGAAGTACATCGTGCGGCGTACGCGTCGATGGCGGCGATCCTCGGTCTCCTCAGCGTCATCCCGATCTATGTGACGTTTGCTACGACACGTGAGAATCCGGCGTATCAAGAATTGCCCGCGCCGGGGCTGCGCGACTCATTTCGGTTGCGGCCAGTAACAAGGCGTTCTTGATTTGCGGCTGGCATCTATCTGTTGACGTGGATTCCAATCGACCTGATTCCGGTTGTATTGGTGTTTCTGATCCGCGATTATTTCCGCCTAAGCGGCGGCGACCGCGATGTGATTTTCGCGTTGATTTTCGGCGTGGCCGTGTTAGCGCTGCCGTTGTGGTGTGGCTTGCCGAGCGATGAATAAACCGCGCGCGTATCAAGTCGGCATGGTCTTTCTGGCCTGTGTGCTGATCGGGTTGAGTTTCATGCCAGCGGGCCGGGCAACGTTGGTGTTTATCGTGGCGGCTTTAGCGGGCGTGGGCGTCTCCGACGCGCGATCCCACTGGCGATTTTGCCGGACACGATCGAGTGGGATGAAGCGCAACTCCTCGAATCGACAAGAGGCCGCATATTACAGCGTCATCACGTTGATTCAGAAGATGGTCAGCGCGGGCACGATTGCGGTGACGGGGTCGCTACTAGCCGCTACAGGCTATATCGAACGCAGCGCCACGCAGCCTGCCTCGGCTTTGAACGCGATCCAGTTTTTGTCAGGCCCGCTGCCCGCGATCTTTTTCGTGGCGGGCATTGTGCTGTGCGCGTTCTATCCGATCTCGCGTGAAAGCATGCCCGCATTCTGCGCGCGTTGGAAAAAGAAGCGTCGTTGCGTAAACGCTTTGCTACGGGCGATTAAGCATTTAAGCGCGAACCGAAGCGCAGCCCGAAGCCGTCGGGATCGGCAATCGTGAAATCGCGCAGGCCATAGTATCGATCGTCGATCGGTTTTGGCACCAACGCGTGCCCCGATTTGCTGGGCAATCATCCAGTAGCGATCGACGTCCGCCACCATGATCCGCATATTGGCTTGCGGTTGATCGATCGGGGCGAGAGGATCAGCGTGCGGCTCAAAAAGAACTGGTGATCCTCCACGCCAGCACCGCAAAATCATCTTCAACCGATAGCACCTCAAACCCCAACGCGCGGTAAAACTCGATCGAGCGTGGCAAGTCCCGCGTGTACACTTCGACCACTAATTGCTCAGTTGACGGCACGTAATTGGACATCGTCGCTCCCTTCAAGGCTGCCCAAATTATACCTGACCACGACGTTCACATTGTGCTAAAATGCATCACATGGTGGCAATACGTGAAAGTCATCCAGCCACGGCATGACATCCTGCACTTTTGACGCGCTTGCACTTCAGTTACGCTGACGGTACACTGAGCCGCATCTCTTATCACGAGGCCACCATGACCGACGCTCGATCATTAGGCAGTCCCGTTTCGCGCGGCTCACCCCCGCCCAGTGTGAACAGATTCACCACGCCAACCTGTCGATCCTCGAACGGACTGGCGTCAAGTTGCTCGAGCCCGACGCGATCGAATTGATGCGTAAAGCCGGAGCGTCGATTGACGGCGCGCGCGTGCGTGTGCCCGCCCGATTGATCGATAAACCCTACAGACCGTGCCCAAATCGATCACGCTGTTTGATCGGTTGGGCAACGCGAAGATCGTGCTGGATGATTACCACACGTACTTCGGCCCTGGCTCTGATGTGCTGAACATCGTCGATCATCGGACATGGGAGCGGCCGTCAGCCCAAGTTGCAAGACGTGCGTGATGGCATCACCGTCTGCGATGCGCTGAGCAACATCAGTTTCGTGATGTCGATGTTCCTGCCCGGCGATGTCGATAATCGCATCGCCGATCAGTATCAGATGGAAGTGATGGTGAATCACCGCAAACCGATCGTGATCGTGACCTACGAAACGTCGGGCTTGATCGACGCCGTCGAGATGGCCGAGGCCGCCGTCGGCGGGCAGCGGCGTTACGCGAGGAAGCCCTGCATCGCGTGTTACATCAACGTCACAACGGGCTTGCTGCACAATCAGGATGCATTGCAAAAACTGCTGTATTTAGCCGAGAAAAACCTACCTGCGTTATGGATTCCAGTCACATCCGGCGGCACGACCGGCCCGGTGACGATGGCGGGCAACCTCGCCTTGAACAACGCCGGTGTCCTCGTCGGTATTGTGTTGTCGCAACTTAAACGCGAAGGTGCGCCGATTATTATTCGGGTTTCGCGGGCGATGCGCTTGATCTTAAGACGATGGTCGATCCTTATGCCGAGCCGGATCATCGCGGTATTGCGGCGGCGATGGCTCACTACTATGGTTTGCCGATGTTCAGCCTCGCGGGCGGCAGCGACGCGAAAGTGGTCGATCAACAAGCGGCGATCGACGCCTCGTTGACGATGTTGATGGAGGCGCTATCGGGCGGGCGAAGCGCGATCCACGATCTGGGTTATCTCGAATCGGGTTTGTCGCGGGTTCGCTGGCGCGAGCAAATCGTTGCGATGAGATCGTCTCATTCATCAAGCCGTTCCTGCAACCCGTTGAGATCAACGACGAAACGTTGGCGTTGGACTTGATCAAATCAGATCGGGCCGGAAGGATCATTCCTCAACACGCCGCACACGCGCAAGCACTACAAGGAACGCTGGTATCCCAACTTGATCGAACGTTTCAATTACGGGCAGTGGCAGTCGAAGGGCGGCAGGACACTGGCGCAGCGCGCGGCCGATCGGGTTGAGCAAATCCTGTCGGCGCATCAACCGCCGTTGTTGAGCAGTGAAGCGGCTCGCGCCGTGCATGCCATCGTCGAACGCCGCGCAGAATTTGAAGTAACTATCGCACTCAACAACTATTCAACTATCTCACTTACGGAGGTCACCATGTCGGAAGAACTGTTTGCAGCCATGAAGCAAAGCATCATCGACGGCGATGAAGAGGCCGCGGCTGAAGTTGCGCGTCGGTCGCTGGAAGCAGGCATCGATCCGCTTGAGGCGATCAATCGCGGCGGGTATGTTGGGGCATGTCGTATGTAGGCGATCAATTCGCGCAGGGCGAGATGTTCCTGCCCGATATGATGCTGGCCGCTGAAGCGATGAAAGCCGCCGTCGGCGTGTTGGGTAGAGATGCAGAAGCGCGGCACACAGCGACAAATGTTGGGCAAAGTCGTGTTGGGCACGGTGAAGGGCGACATTCACGAGATCGGCAAGAACCTCGTCGCGACAATGCTGTCGGCCAGCGGCTTTGAAGTCTACGACCTCGGCGTTGATGTGCCGTTTGAGAAATTCATCGAAAAAGCGCGCGAAGTAAACGCGGACATCATCGGTATGTCGGCACTCCTGACGACGACGATGACAGGCCAGCGCACCGTAATCGAGATGCTGGATGATATGGGGATGCGTCCGAAAGTGAAAGTGATGGTCGGGGTGCGCCCGTTACACGCGAGCTGGGCTGCTGAATCAGCTGATGGTATGAGCGAAGATGCGATGGGGGCAGTGACGCTGGCGAAGAAACTGGTTGGCGCATAAGCATAGCGGCAGACCTGTGTGTCTGCCACGGGCGAACCTGTGTGTTCGCCCCTACGATGTAAAACGGAGGCAACATGGCAGGCAAAATCAACTCCATTTTCAATCCGCGTTTGGGGTTGGATGTTCTGAGCCAAGAAGACGTGTTGAAAATTCACACCCGCCACGCTCGACATGATTGAGACAGTGGGCGTGCGCTTCCCGTCGCATAAAGCGTTGGACATCCCTCGAAGCGCACGGGGCAACAGTTGATCGCGCCACGATGATCGCCAGATTCCCGGACGTCATCGAAGCGGCGTTAAAGACTGCACCGCCGATCTATACGCTGGCGGCGCGTGATCCGTCGCAGGATTTGCCGATGGATGGCAATCACGTTTTCTAGGCACCGATGGCTGCTGTATCGAAGTGATCGATGCGTTCACGGGTGAACGTCGCCGCACGACGAAGCAAGACAGTGAAGATTGCGCGCGCGTGGCCGATGCGTTGGACGAGATCGGTTTCTGGTGGTCGATGGTGGCCGCGCAAGATCAACCGCCCGAATCGCGCAGTCTACACGAACTGGAAGCGGCGTGGCGCAACACCACCAAACATTTGCAAACTGAGAGCATCGTTACTGAGCCTGAAATGAAGGCTGCGATTGAAATGGCGGCGGCTATCGTCGGCGGTAAAGACGAATTGCGCAAGCGCCCCATCCTGTCGATCATGCAATGCCACCAGTCATGGTCACGACGGCGGTTCGCTCGACGCGGGCCTGCTCGCTGCTGAAGCGGGCTTGCCCGTCGGCTACGCTGACGATGGCGTCGTGCGCGTTCAGCGGGCCGGTGACGCTGGCGGGCAACCTCGTGGTGGGCAACGCGGAAGTGATCAGTGCATTGGCGCTGATGCAACTCGCGCATCCCGCGGCGCGCCCGTCTATTACGCGGCCGCGCAAACGGCGATGGACTTGCGCACGGGCGGTTACACCGGCGGCGGGCCGGAAGATTTCCTCTTTGGCGCGGCGACGAATGTGTTGAGCAATTTTTACAACGTGCCGCTCTCGATGGGGGCGTTTGCGACGGAGCGCCAAAGAACCCGATTGGCAAGCCGCTGTCGATAACGCTTTCTCATCGTTCGCCAGCCTATCACTGGATCAGATATGTTGTTGGGCGCGGGCTTGTTACACGGCAGCCGCATCCTCAGTTACGAGCAGATGGTGATGGATTGCGAAATTTTCAGCATTGTGCGGTCGATGATGAACGGCATCGTTGTGAACGATGAAACGCTGGCGTTGGATGTGATTCGATCCGTGGGGCCGGGCGGCAATTTCCTCAAGCATAAGCACACGCGCGCCCACATGCAGGAACTGGCAGCCCGATTGATGGATCGACGCCCTTACGGCCAGTGGGAGGCGAAGCGTGATGGCGCGAGAGATTGGGCGCGTGAACGGGCGCAGCACATCTTGCGCGAACATCAGCCTGATCGCGGAATCGAAGTTGGTCGCCGAGTTGAATCGTATCATCTCGACACTCGAAAAATAAACCGCGAAGGCGCTAAGAACGCGAAGTTTCAATATTACTTTGCGTCTTTGTGGTTCAGTAAAGGCCGACACTATGCAACCAAAACTGGAATTGCTTGATCGCGAGTTGATCGATCGGATTGTGGGCGAGGCGTTCGAGTTATTGATGACGCCAGAGTGCGCGTTCAATCCAACGAGGCGCGTGAGTTGTTGCTCGCTGCTGGAGGCTAAGATCGACGGCGAAATCGCGCATATTCCCGGGCTGTGGCGCGTAAAGCACTTGCCACCGTGCCGCACTCGTTTTACGTGCATGATCGGGCAGGCAACCGTGGTGCACTACGGTGACGACGATGTCTACTTCGATCCGGGGGTCATCAGGCGTGCAAGTGCTCGATCCCGACACGCTAGAACATCGGCCGTCACGCGCGGCCGATCTGGGCGGCTGATCAAAGTGGCGGAAATGCTCCCGCAACTCGCCGCGCAATCGACCGCGATTGTGTGCGATGACGTGCCCAAATCGATCCAGGGATATGTATCGCCTGTTCTTGGTGCTGTTGTATTCGGATAAGCCAGTGGTATGAGCTCGTTCAATGAGCGCACGACGCAAGTGATGATCGATCTGCTCGCGGCGGACTGCGGCGGGCGTGGGCTTTGAAGGTGAAGCCGCGCGCCGTGTTCGATGTGTGTCCCTCGCCGCCGTTGAACTGGAGCGGCTTTGCCTCGCAGAACTTGATCGATCTGGCGCGGGCCGGCGTGCCCGCCGAAATTGTGTCGATGCCGCTGGCGGGTGCGACCGCGCCTGTCACGTTGATCGGTTCGATCACGCAGCACGCGGCGGAGTGCATCAGCGGCATGACCATTCATCAACTGGCGCAGGCTGGAGCGCCGATCGTGTGGGGCGGAGCGCCCGCGATCTTCGATATGCGATCAGGCGCGACGCCGATGGGCGCGATCGAGACGGCGATGATCGATGCTGCTTACGCTCAGGTCGGTAAGTCATTTGGCTTCCCCACGCACTGTTATCTCGCTGCCAGCGATGGCAAACTCGTCGATGCGCAGGCAGGACTGGAAAGTGGCGTGACCGCCATCGTGGGCGCGTTGGCGGGGGTGAATATGATCTCGGGCGCGGGCATGCTGGACTTTTTGGTATGCCAGAGCGCGGAGAAGTTGGTGATCGATGCTGAAGCGATTGCAATGGCACAGCGGCTGCTGCGCGGCATCGGTACGCCGACGGAGACACTGGCTACGGCGATGTTTGCGCAGACAGGCCTGAAGGGTGAGTTCCTGAAATTGAAGGACACGCGCCGATTATTCCCCAGCGAGCAGCATCTGCCGTCGAAGATCATCGATCGCGGTTCGGTACGCGCGTGGCAAGAGAATGGCGGACTGGATGCGTTTGGACGCGCGAAGCAACGCGTGGCCGAATTGCTCAACGCCTATCAACGTCCGAAGTTGGCTGAAGATGTTGAGCGAGAGTTATTCGCCATTGTGCGGCGTGAAGCCAAAGGTGTTGGTTTGGAGGAACTGCCCGGTATTGCCTGAGTGAATCGCTGTAATCACCTTGATCTCTCCGAAAGCCCATACTTTCGGAGAGATTCTTTTTATGCGGTATACTTTTTGCGTGGTCGATCTGGCTAACACATGCAGGCCACGAATTGAATCCGATGAATCGAACCTCTAGCCCGCGCCAAGCGAAGAGAGCACGGCTTGCTCAGCACCAAGCTGATTCCGCCGCCTGCCGTCTGCGCTGGTGCCGCGTCCGAATTTGCTGGCACGACTCGACGCCGGACTCGATCGCAAACTCACGCTGGTCAGTGCGCCACCCGGTGCGGGTAAAACGACGCTAGTCAGTGAGTGGTTGGCCGTGCAGGAGGATATGCCGGTCGGTTGGGTTTCGCTCGATGCCAGGATAATGATCCCGTGCGCTTTTGGCGTTACGTTTTCACGGCGTGTCGGGCCTTTGAAGGGACATAGGGCGATCGGCTTTGGCGGCGTTGCGCACATCTCCAGTCGTTGGCAATTGAAACGCTCCTCACGCCCTTCATCAACGAATTGACGCAACTTTCACAGCATAGCATCCTCGTGTTGGAAGACTATCATGCGATCAGTGCGCCTGAGATTCACACGGCGCTGGCGTACTTGATCGATCATTTGCCGTCAACGCTGCACGTCGTATTGATGGCGCGTGGCGAGCCGCCACTGTCGTTGGCACGCTGGCGGGCGCGCGCCGGAAGTGAATGACATCACCGCGACGGACCTGCGTTTTTCGAGTGCTGAAACACTCGCTTTCTTGCGCCACACCGTACGCGCGCCGATTTCGCCCGATGTCGCTGCGCGTGCCGAGACAGAAAACCGAACTGGGCGCGGGTTTGCGTTTGGTGTCGCTGGCACTGCAAAACAGACCGATCCGCGTGAGGCCGAACAGATTCTCGCCACGTTCAGCGGTGATACGCGATCGGTATTGGATTATCTAACGAGCGAAGTGCTAGCCACTTTGCCAGCGACTTCACACCGCAGCAGTTTCTTTTGCAGACCAGTTTTCTCGATCAATTGACTGGTTCGTTGTGCGATGCAATTACCGATCGGGCAGATGGTGCCGCTGTGCTCGATCAGTTAGAGCGTGACAATCTGTTTGTCATTCCTTAAGGCGGCACAATCTGGTCAGCGTTGGTACCGCTATCACGCGCTGTTTGCCGAAGTCCTGCGCTATTTGGCGCGGCAGCGCTTTGATGAAGCGACGATCCAGGCATGGCTGATCAAGGCGAGTGGCTGGTATGAAGCTCAGCGTTTGTATGATGAAGCGATCGAAACGGCTCTCACTGCGCACGATACTAAGCGCGCCGCAGCGCCCGATTGAATGGAGTCTTAACGCACGCGGCAATCACGAATTGACTACATTGCATCGCTGGATCACGCAATCTTGCCCACTGAAGTGTTAAACGTCCAGCCAGCCTTGTGTTTGCGGATGCGCAAGCGGTGTTGTTTACAACCGATCGATATGCGGTGACGACCGCGGCCATGGTGGAGAATCGCTTACGGGCGGCTGAACGCGAATGGCAAGCCGCACAGAATGAGCGCGGTGTAGGACAAGTCTATGCGTTGCGCGCCGCGGCACTCTGGCGGGATGACCTCGCCCGATCATTCCTCTATGCCCAGCGTGCGTTGGAATTGCTGCCGGAAGATGACGTGGAATGGCGCGGCATCAGTTTATTGGCGATCGGCATCGAGCGACTGCTGGCAGGCGAAGTCGGTCTGGCGCAGCGCACGATCATGGAAACGCGCGTGTTGTACCGCATCGGCCAGAATACATTCAGCACACTGGCGGCGACCGATATTGCTGGCGCGCACGTACCTGGCTCAGGCCGAACTCGATCTGGCCGAGCAGATCTATCGGCAGATGTTGAGCGAAGCCGGTGACCTCACCGCTTTCAGCACTGATCGCGGACTAGCGTTTGCCGGACTGGGGATGATCGCCTACGAACGGAACGATTTGGTCGCGGCTGAGACCTGGCCACTGAAGCCGCCGACCTTCACCGCGTTGATGGCGATGAAGAACTGCACGTGCGTGCCGTTGCTGATGGCGCGCATTGAGCAGGCCCGTGGACAACGGGCACGGGCGCAAAATCGGCTGCAAACGTTAGCCGTGCAAACACAGCGCACGCTGTGGCAGCAGGAAGTATCGGCTTGGCAGGCGCGGCTGGCAGTGATGACCAATGACGTCAGCGCGGCTCAACACTGGCTGGGTGCGCGTGCACCGCAGCGTGCCAACGTGCTGGCCAGCCAACAAGAGTTGGAAGCACTGATCACTGCGCGGCTGAAGATCGCTGCAGGATCGTCAACCGAGGCGGCGGCGCTGCTTGAACCATGGCTAGCTGACGCACAGGCTCAAGGCCGCACTCGCAGCGAAATAGAAATTCTCAATGTGCTGGCGCTCGCTGAAGCGGGTGAAATACAGGCAAAACAACGGCTCTTAAGAGCGTTGGCTTTGGCTCAACCCAAAGGGTGTGTGCGCGTCTTCGTCGATGAAGGCGCGGCCATGCGGCGATGGTTGCAGGCGATCGCACCGGAAGTAACCAAGCGCTCACTCCTGACGTTTCTCGCGCAGGTGCTGCGTGCAGTTGCCTCCGTACCGTCGGCTGAAGCGGCTGCTTCGTCGCCGCTGTTGGAGCCGTTGAGTCCGCAGGAATTGCGTGTGTTGAAACTGCTCGCACGCGGCAGGCTTGACCAATCCTGAAATCGCCCGTGAACTCGTTGTATCCCCGAACACGATTAAGACGCAGGTCAAGAGCATCTTCAATAAAGCTTAACGTTAGTCGCGCAGGAGCTGCTGACGCCGCCCGCGAATTGAATCTGTTGTAAGCTCACTCTTTACGCCCACACCAACCTGATCCGGATTAGCTTATTTACACGATCGGGTTGTTTGCCGTTCACCCGCGGCAATCACCCGCTCAATCCTGCGCTGCGCACGGTGATGCGCTATCCTGCTTGAATCGTGATAAACCGTGTCTTTCAGCACCGAGAGATCGACATGGACACGTTAAGGACTCTGATTAAGGTTTGGCTGAATCCACTGAATCTGGGTGCGTTTTTTGTTTGAGCTGCCGGCGGCAGTCTGGGTCATCAGCCGCAGCAACGATCGAACCAAGGGCAAATAAGCGCACGTTGATAGAGGAGACCATCGATGACGACACAAGCAGTAAAACCGTACAAGGGCATGGCGATGGAAGGGGTCATTGCCACGTGGAAATGCGCGCGGAATACGCGCCGCGAAGATGAGTTCAAGCGCTGGGCGCGAGCATCCCGGCGCAGGCGGTGGCGCCCGGCACGGTCGCGTATTGGAAGTCGCGCCAGGGCCGGGCGTATCTCTCGATCGAAGTGGCGAAGTCGGGCAAGTATCGTGCTGGGTCTCGACATCGGCAAGTCGTTCGTGAAGTTGCGCAGACTAAGGCTGAAAGCAGGGCCGCGCAGGCCGTTCCGGCATGAAATGCATCTGATATGCCATTGCCAGCTTGAGTTTCGAGTTCATCATCTGCCTGGCGGCGTTCGAACTTCCTTTAACCCGGTAAACGATTGCCGGCCAGCGTGTGTTGACGCCCGGCGGCGGGCGTTGATTGTTGATCTGCGGCGCGATGGCCACGGCATTTATCAACTATGGTTGAAGCGATGGGGCTGGATTGGATCAATGCCTGGTTTACGAAATTGACGTTCCAGCAGGTGTTGCTCGAACGCGCTGCGCCAGATGCGATTGAAACTGGTGGCGCAGGCACGTTTCAGGCGCTGCGATATTCGCACGGATGCCATCGGCATGGAGATCGTATCGAAGCGCTGGCTTGACTCTCCGCAACTGGAAGTTCGTGGAAACCGCGGCGGATTTGGCTTTGGGGAATTTAAAGGAGCATCACATGACGAATCAATCGACATCAACATCGACCCCGACCACGAAACGCACTCTCAGCCTGATCTTCTTCATCATGCTGATGGACATCGTGGGCTTGACGATTCTGTTTCCCGTCGCGCCTTACATCGTACGGCGCTTCTCACAATGGAAGAAAGAGAAGAAAGAGCGGGGGGGGGAGAGAGAGAGAGAGCGCGGAAGGATGGGGCGGGCGCGGGCGGGAGGGAGTGAGAGACGCGCGCGCGCGCGCGCGGGATGAGAGAGACAGGCGCGCGTGTGTGAGCGGGGGCGGGGGCGGGGCGGGGCGCGCGCGCGCGCGCAACAATCCGGCAACCTAACGGCAATCACATCCACGGCCGCGGCCAGTATCATCGATCTGTCGAAACTGAGGAACGCGCTAAGAACATGACGTTGCTGGGCATGGCCTACGGGTTGGGCTTCATCATCGGGCCGGCCGTAGGTGGCGCGGTGGGGCAGATCAGTCTCGATTTGCCGGCGTTGGCTGCGGGCGTCGTGTCGCTGATCAGCGTGGCGCTGATCTGCACGTTGCCTGAAACACTGCCCAAAGAACGCCGTGAAACACCGGCGTTACGCTTGCGATCCGATCCCGTTCGCGTCGATTGGCTACATGCTGCGCAAGCCGGGGCTGGGCGTGATTCTGGTGGTGTACGCGCTCTTCAATTTCGCGTTCGATGGCAGCAACAGTATCGGCAGTCTCTTCCTCGTCGACAAATTTGCCGCGGAGCCGGCGCGATCGGTTTGCTGCTGGTCATGAGCGTCGCAACGCGGCGTTTGTGCAGGCTGGTTTGGTGGGGCGATTAGTGCCGAAGTATGGCGAGAAACGCATGGCGCTGTTTAGCCTGATCGGTACGGCCTGGGCGGCGTGTTGATCTTCATCGCGCCGAGTTCTGGCTGATCTTCCCGATCAGTCTGGTGCAGGCCGCCGTGACCGGTTTCATCTGGTCGTCGTTGAGGACACTGGCCGCTAATCGTGTGCCAGAGAACGAACAGGTCTGTTGTCTGGCGTCAGCACTAACCGTGGCTGGCTTCGTTGCGGCGATTGGGGCCGCTGTGGGCCAGTGCGATGTATGACGCAGTCATGCCGGGCGCGCCGTATTGGATGGGGGCGGTGATCTTGGGTGTAGCGCTCATTCTGATGCAGGTGCGCGTTTCGCCGCAGGTCGCGCGTCAAATGAGTGTGCAGCCTGCCGCAGGTAAGTGATAAGTCGTGGTAAGATCAAAATGAATCTCAGGCGGTTGATGATTCAACACCCATCAGTCGCTTGAGCATGGAGTCAGAAAATGACGCAACGATCAATGGTGGCGGGCTTAACGCTGAAAGCTCGTGATTCACGCGGGCGGCAATGTGGCCGTCGAGGGCTGGGATAGCGATCGGCTGCAGGCTGAAACCGATAGCAATTGAGACCCCGAAGATCGAACGCCGCACCGAAGCAGAGTTGGCCGCGCGCGAGCCAAAGTCGGCGAGCACGTGCTGTTCGACGTTCGCCTGACGGTGCCGAAAGCGCTAAAGAAAAGCGCAGGCGAACCAGTACTCGACGTTCAAATCGGTAATAACGGCAAAGTGCGTGTGCCGCGCGGCAGTGACGTGAAAGTCTATGCAGGGCGCGACATCGACATCACCGGGGTACATGGACAAGTGGCGCTGTACGCGGGCGGCAACCTCGTCGCGCGCGATCTGCATACGTTGACGCAGGCGTCAGCGGGTGGCGCACTGGATCTCGAAAGTGAGACAGTAGCGGGCGACGATGAAATTACCGCCGGCAGTGATCTGCGCTGGTTCATCCGCCGCTTAATCGATGTCACCTACCTGATCGACGATCTGGGTGGTTACTGGGAAGCGACGCTGGGCGACGGGCGCGTCAAGATTCGACTGAAGTGCGGCGGCGACGTGACGCTGGTGACCGATCAGCCTGTGCATGGCGAAATGCTGGGCAAGATCGAGCCGCCACCGGCAATGAGTAACTAACCGATCGAGCCCGCGTTACATCCGAAATGAACGGCTGACCGACACGGCCAGCCGTTTTGTTTAGCCTATAAAACAAGGGTAATGTGAACTGTGTTACCATCGGGCGATGGCACCGAATCGAACTTTCACGCGCCGACAAGTACTCAAGTTGGGCGCAAGCGCGGCGGTCTTGTCTGGTTGTCGCACATTGCTCGATCAACTTGAGGCGTTATCGCCGACCACTACATCATCGATCAGCCCACTTTCACCAACGGCAGCCGCTGGGGCCACGCCAACCCGATCGGTTGTGCCGAGCCCGACGGTTGCCACCAGTCCGATCGAAACGCCGCGACCAACGGCCACGCCCGTTAAGCCGCGCTGGGTTGCTCCCAAGAATGGCAGCAAACTCGGTCTGCATGTCACGTTTGGGCCGCGTGATGGCCTGGATGAGTTTTTGGCGCGCTGCGCGCAGAGCGGTCATCCGGTGGTGATGGTCAAATGTGTCGACGATTTTGAAGCGGCATTTAAGGCCAAGCAGTTCAGCGATAAAACGTTGACGATTGGGCGCGTCAATGGCGTGGGCTTGAACAATCATGACTTTGTCGACATGCAGGCGTGGGAGCCGCCCGAGTTCAGTCCAGCGATCGGCGTCACGTACACTACGGCACAAGACGCGGCACGCGTTTACTACGATTTGGTCAAACCGACCTGGAAGTTGAATCCCGTCATCGATGTGTGGGAGACCTTCAACGAGTTCTCGAATCATTGGGGCTGGCAAGCCGACTTCTACATCGCCTTGATGGATCTGGCAGAGGCCGACGGTTATCGGTTGGGGCTGTGGTCGCAGAGTGCGGGTAATCCGCCTGAAGACGCCTATCCCGAAATCGCGCGGGCGTGCCGTCGCGCTAAAGAACACGGCCATCACATTTTGTGTTTGCATGAATACGGCCTTGATGGCTTGTTGAGAGATGCGCCGAAAAATTTGGTGACGCGCTATCGGCAGTTGTACAAGTACCTGGCCACCGTCGACGCGGTGATTCCGCTGGTGATTTCCGAAGCCGGTGAAAATGCGGGCGGCGGCTTCACGGGTGTCGAGACGTTCATGGACGACTTCACTTGGTACGATCGACAGTTGAGCAAAGATGACTACGTCATTGGCTGCGCGATGTGGACGCTGGGCGATTGGGAAGGCGCGAACTTTCAAGCCGTCTTGCCATACCTCGGCGCATATATCAGCGGTCAGCCCATCGCCTTGTCGAAGACATATTTGCCGCTGATCGCCAACGGTTCGAGTCAATAATCCGTTCGCTGATTGTCATTCGTAATTGTTCATTGCTCATTGTGTCCGGTTGTGGTTTAATCCCCGCCCGTGTCTAACTTAAACGAACTGCCGCCGCGCTCATTATTGCGCCGTAATTTTCGCGCGCTGTATCTGGACATCTTTGGCTACGGCATCCTCGCCGGCAGCACCCTGGCTTTTATCAATGTGTACGTGGCTCGCCTCGGCGCGTCCAACATTGAGATGGGGTTGCTATCCGCCGGACCCGCGCTGATCAGCCTGTTGATCGCCATCCCGATCGGCCGCTGGCTGGAACGCCGCGCGTTGATCCGTACCACGTACCTCAGTTCGATCTGGTTTCGATTGGGCTACGTGGTCATGGTACTGCTGCCGTGGTTTCTGCCCGCGCCGACACAAATCGGCGGCTACGTCTTGCTTGTGCTGCTGATGTCGATTCCGGGGACGGCGCTAGCGATCGGCTTCAACGCCACCCTCGCGGCCACCGTGCCGCCCGATTGGCGTGCGCACGTTATCGGCCGCCGCAACGCCTTGATGGCCTTCAGCATGACAGCTGTCTCGTTGTTCAGCGGGCAACTGCTCGATCACATTGTGTTTCCGCTGAACTATCAGATCGTGTTTGCGATTGGCGCGAGTGGCGCGGCGCTAAGCACGTTCTTTTTAGGCCGCATCCGACCGATCGGGTCTTTGGCCGAACCGGTGTCCGCGTCTGCGAAATCGACGAGCGGCAAACGGCTGCGCATCGATTTGCTGCGCGGGCCGTTTGGCCTGGTGTTGTTCGCGTATCTGTTGTTTTATCTGGGACAGGCCGTGCCAGTGCCGCTGTTTGCAAAGATGCAGGTCGATCAGCTGCACTTGACCGATGGCGTGATCAGCATTGGCACGGCATCTTTTAACGGCTTGATGTTGATCGGCTCGTTGCAGTTGGCGCGGTTGACGCGGCGCTTCGGGCATCGCGGCGTGTTTGCGATCACGGCGGTGTTGTATGGCGCGTATCCGTTGCTGCTGGGCCTCGCTGAGAATAGCGTGCTATTTTTTACGGCGTCGATCTTGGGCGGTCTGATCACGGGCGTAATGGGCGGCGCGCAAGTCAATCGCCTGATGGAGCGCATCCCCGGCGATGATCTGCCCGCGCACATGGCGCTGAACAACATGGCGGGTAATATCGCACTGCTGCTCGGCTCGATGTTGGGGCCGCTGTTGGCCGATGCACTCGGCTTGCGCGAAGCGATCTTGCTCAGCGCGGGCTTGCGCGTGTTGGCAGGTGTGGCTTTGGTGTTGTGGGCGTAACGGATATGGCGCGTCGATCTGTGGCGATCTTCATCATCGGCCTGTTTTTAAATGCGTGCGCCTCGAACTCGACTACGACGCCTGCGCTGACACGCACGCCGCGCCCGATCATGTCGCCCGCGCCGACGGCGACACCCACGCCGTTGCCCGCCCCCGATCCGTTTTGTCACGACGATTTCGTGATCGCCGACGGGCAGGGCGGTTTGATGTGCCAGCATACGCACGCCGCGTACAAATTCATCGGCGTTAACGCGCGCGAACTCGCGTACTTGGCGGATCAAAATCCACGTTTAATCCGCTCCGATGTGTATCGCGTCGATTTGACCGGCGCAAATCCCGGCATCATTCAAATGCAGTTGGAGGCCGCCAGCCGCATGGGCGCGAAAGTCGTGCGGATTTTCGCGCCGCGTTTTTTCGATGCCAACGCGTCGATTCATGCGCTGGGCGATATTCTCGCCGCCAACGATAAGGTGCTGGGCATTGCCAGCCTGCTCGAAGCGCAACAGCGCATTGAAGCGTTGAAGTTTATCATCGTCTTCACGGATTTTTATGCCGCGCCGCCGAGTTTTAACGTTTACAATCTGCACTGCCCCAATTACTCCGCGCACGATTTCAGCGATCCATTTTGTTACCTGACCAACGGCGAGCCGCCGCACCTCAGGGCCGAGTGGTTCAGTCGGGATTATGCTCAACCGACGTTTCAAGCAGGATCGTTCCAGCAGTATGTAGAAAAACTGATCGATCACTACAACGAGGTCGTGAGCGTCCCGCTAAACACGGCTGATCCGTCGGGCCTTCACGTCATCGGTTCATCGCCCACCGCGATTTCGATCGAGCCCGCACAAATCTTCGCATGGGAACTCGGCAACGAACTCAAGGTCGATGATCCGCAACAGGCCGTGTCCATCATGCAAGGCTTCGTGCGTGATATGGCTTGCTTCGTGCATCAGGCCGATCGTTACCCGCGTTTGGTCGCATCGGGTTTCGCCTCGACGTTTCACGCGACCAACGGGCAGGGGCATGATCCCGCTGCACTGTACGACCTCACTTGTGCTGATGGCAAGGTCGCGTTTGATCTCGGCACCGTCCACGGTTACAACAATCAATGGTCAAGCCCGCGCGCCGCGGTCCGACCGAACAACGATCGGAACTTCAACGATCGTCTCGATCAGTACGTGGACTATCGCTGGTTTCAAGCGCAGCAGCGGCCTTACATTGTCGAAGAGTTGGGTTTCACGGGTGGCAATCACAGTCAGGCGGGCGACAAGTGCGTCGATAGTTCGTACCCGTTGGGCGACGAGATTTGGTCGGGTGATAGCGCGCTAGGCGATGGCAGCGGCCAAGACACAGCCCTGCCCGCCACCGGCACCACGCGCGGCCCGGCCGTCGCTGCGACGCTGAAGCGGTTCTTTGAGTTGGGCGCGAGTGGCGTGATGCCGTGGGCGTTTCAAGCGGGGACGCTTGATCTGGGCATGCACGATGCCTGTCGCGGCATGGACACGCTCTATCACACCGATTGGGCCGATCTCTTCAGGGTGTATTGCGAAGCGGCGCAACATCTGGATCAACGCCCGCTTCAGTGTGTCCCCTAGCGCACTGGCGAAGCCTCAAAATCCGGCTCATTCCGTCGTCCTTGCCACAGACGTTGATCGGGCTTACAATTACCGCACTCGGAGATGGAGAAGCTTGAGGTCATTGGCTGTATTGTGCAGTCGAAAGTTGATAGCGTAACGTCTATCTCCAAACTAGGAGAGTAGTAAATGGCAACTGGTTCAGTGAAGTGGTTCAACGATGCGAAGGGTTTTGGTTTCATTACCCAGGACGATGGCGGCGACGATGTGTTTTGCCATCATACCGCGATTCAAATGCAGGGTTTCAAGACGCTCAGCGAAGGCCAGAAGGTTGAATTTGAAGTGACCCGTGGCCCCAAGGGCTTGCAGGCGCAGAACGTTCGCGCGATCTAGATCGCCGCACTCGCATCACGACTGCCCGATTCCGTTACTGGAGTCGGGCAGTTTGTTTTGCGGGCGATGATATAATCGCCCCGATCCGTTTGCCGAAAGCGAGCCAATCCCATGTCTCTCCGCGACTATCTCCACCAACTCGATCGGCGCGGCGACCTCGTCCACGTCACTGCGCCCATTTCAAAAACCTACGAAATCGCCGGGGTTTTGAAGCAACTTGAACCGCGCCCGGTGCTGTTCGACTGCGTAACCGAATCGGCGTTTCGTGTGATGGGCAATCTGTTTTGCAGCAAAGCGGCCTTTGCCGCTTACTTCGGCCTGCGCGTCAACGACCTCATTCCGTTCCTCGCCCGCGCGATCGATCAACGTCGCCCGTGCGAAGTCGTCACGTCTGCGCCGTGCCAGCAAGTGATCGTCACCGAGCCCGATCTGAACGCTTTACCCATCTTGCGTCACTGCGAACTCGACGGCGGCAATTACATCAGTTCGGGCGTCGTCATCGCCAAGCATCCGCAATACGGGCAGAACGCGGACTTTCATCGCTGCATGCAACTCTCACCGACCGAGCTGGCCATGCGCATTGTGCGCTCGCGTCACTTCGATACCTACCTGCGCGATCTCAAACAACTCGACGTGGCGATCTGCATTGGTAACTCGCCCAACGTCCTCGCGGCTGCGGCGACCTCCGTGGAGATTGGCGTCAACGAGTTAGACATCGCCAACGCGATGGAGGCCACGCCGGTAGTCCGCGCCCACTCGCTCGATTTGCTCGTGCCCGCCGAGGCCGAATTCGTCATCGAGGGTACGGTCTATCTCGATCGGTTACACGCCGAAGGGCCGTTCGTCGATCTGACCGAGACGTATGATGTGATCCGGCAAGAGCCAGTGTTTGAAGTGAAGACCATCACCCATCGCCGCGATGCGATCTGGCAAGCGTTATTACCCGGCGTGTTGGAACACAAATTGCTAATGGGTATGCCGCGCGAACCCACCATCTTCAAAAAGGTCAACGAAGTCGTGAAGTGCCTCGATGTGAACGTCGATCCGGGCGGGGCGTCGTGGCTGCACGCCATCGTGCAGATCGACAAACAGCATGACGACGATGGCCGCAAAGCGATCGAGGCCGCGTTTGCGGGACATCGATCGTGCAAGCACGTCTTCGTCGTTGACAAAGACATCGACATTTACAATCCGAACGAAGTTGAGTGGGCCATGGCGACGCGCTTTCAGGGCGACGTCGATCTGATCGTCAAGCCGCGCGAACAAGGCTCTAGCCTCGATCCGAGCGCGGCCAGCGGCACGCACTTCACCACTAAGATGGGCTTCGATCTCACGAAGCCGCTTCAAGCTAAAGGCAAAGATTTCAATCGCGCACCGTTTCCGCAAGTTGATCTAAAGAAGTATTTGGACGCGGATTCACGCTGATGACGCTGATAAATTCAAATCAGCGTTTATCTGCGTTAATCCGCGTCCCATTTAGTTGGGGTTGATATGAAATTAACCACTGAAGAGCAGCGCATGCTAGACGGCGACTATGGCCGCGCCACGCAGAAGGCGATGGAGATTCTGGTCGCGCTGGGCACGATTTACGGCGCAGAGAAAATGATCCCTGTCACGTCGGTGCAGATTTCGGGCGTGAGTTACGATAACCTTGGCGAAGCGGGGCTACACTTTCTCTCCGAGATGGCGAACGGCGGCGGCCAGACTCGCGTCCTCACGACGTTGAATCCAGCGGGCATGGACATCGAGAACTGGCAGGCCTTGGGCATCAGCGCGGAATTTGCGCGCAATCAGATGCGCGTCATCGACGCCTTTGCGCGCATGAACGTCATCACCACCTGTTCGTGTACGCTATCTCTTTGGCAACGTGCCGCACTTTGGCGAACACATCGCGTGGGCAAAGAGCAGCGCCGTGTGCTACGCCAACTCCCGTGATCGTTGCGCGGACAATCAGGAAGGCGGGCTGACGCACTATCCGCGATTGACGGGCGTCACGCCCGATATGGTTTTTTCGCCAGAGCAGTCGTCACCCCGGTAATACGCTCGCTGTGCAAGCGTCGTTGACGGAGAACAACGACTTCGGCGCGTTTAGGTATCGCCATCGTGGCGGTTGGGACGCTGAAAGCCGATTACTACATCACCAAAACGTCAGGCACCATGCGTCGGTCAGGCAACAAATCGTTCTGCGCGGACATTATCGACATCGCAAAACGGCGCGGCATTGTTCACATGCGCAGGATCCGCGCGCCAGAAGCGATCGTCGCCGCGCTGATCGAGACGATCTCGATCAGGCGCGTTTCAGGATCGATCAGTACGGCACTGGCGCCAATGTCGCTACGTCAGACGAGGCGATTTTGTCAGTCTCGATTTGTCCGCATCTATCGATCAAAATCGCCGCGTCGCGCAGCTGCTGGAGGGTAAGCGCGTGACGAAAGAATTCTGGATCACGACCGCGCGCCCGACCGAAGCACATCGCCGATCGAATGGGTTACACACCTCATCCGAAGCGCGACGCCGGATTCGCCCGCATTACCTGCGTCGTTGGCACGCCGATCAAGGGGCGGGTTTGAACGTTGGTGACCGACAGAACGCCAAAGCGTGCTATTACGCGGCAGGCAAGAACAAGGTTCAAGACCATCATCAAGCCGTTTGACGAAGTGGTGGCCAGAGCGCAAACCGGCGGGTGATGACGACTGAGTGAAAAGTGGAAGATGGCTGTCACCGGGTCTGCATGAGGTACGATGAAATTCCGATGAAAATTATCAGGCGCAACACCGGTGACGCTGGTCACCTCGATGGACATTCGTTCTTCGGTGGCGGTGATTGATACGGGCGTTGTGGTGGAAAAGGGTCACGACTCAGAAGGCCAATCGATCAGCGGCAAAGTGCTGATCTTTCCCAGCGGCGGGCTCAACCGTCGGGTCGTACACGCTCTATCGGTTGAAGATGAACGGCGTCGCGCCTCGCGCTATCGTCAATGCGGAGTGCGAAACGATCACGGCGGTCGGCTGCATCATCGCCGAGATTCCGTGCGTCGATCGCATCCCGATTGATCGGATCCAGACCGGCGTTCCAGTGTCGGTGGATGGGGCGCAGGGTGTGATTGAGGACGATGATAATAATCGCTTGATTTTGCGGGCGGGTATCAGGCTGACGCTGTGGCAATGATCCGCTGGAAAACAAGTACTGTAAATTCCTCGGCCTACGGCCTCGGAATGACACGTCGGTAGTATATGTGTTCAACGTGGTTGAGATCTTTTCACCAGTACCTCGGAATCGTCTCCAACCAACTCCACGCTGGCGCAGTTGCCGGCTCCGGCGTTGATCTGCAACTCAATGTCGATGTAGAAATTCTCCGCCGTGGTACGCGTTGAGCCGCTGGCGCGGATCACCGTTTCGTAGCCGCGTTCGGTCAGGCGATAGTTGACGACGTTCACCAACTGCGCGTGCGCGGGATCGGCATGATAGGCCGTCAATTCGATGCGCTCGTCGGCATACAACGCTGTGCCATCGGGCAGCCTTTCCGGTATCGCCGTCGAAGACGGTAACGGTCACGCGCTGCTGCATCGCATCCTCGGTGATCTGCCAGACAAACCGGCGTTCGGCGCTGCCGACCGTGATCAAATCGGGCGGCGTGAGTTTGAAGTCAGGCACCAGCGCTTCCTTCTCCGCGTGGAGCGGGACCAGCACTGACGCGGATGCACCTACCGCGATACGGTGGCTGACCACGCCCGGCGGAAGATCACCAACCACCACGCATTCAACGTGCTCAATCAGGCGATGACGGCGAGGCGATAGCCGATCTTTCATGACGCCTGCGCCCAGTTTTACCGACGTTGACGGACATGGATCGTTGTCTTCTGCGGTGGTGACGTTCCAGGCGAACGGTTCGTGACCAGCAACAATGCCATCGTTCTGACGATCGGTGGGCCACAACGGCGATAGCCTGATCGCTTCCCTGCCTGCCAGGCGCAACACTGCGGCAAACCGGCCAGAATGCTCAACCAGTTGCGCTCAACAGTTCGCCAGTGCCAGCAGGCTGACGCTGTCGGATTTCAGATCGCGAACGGTATGCGGGCGCAGCTACCACCATACATCAACGACGCTCTTGTACAGGGTGAACGGTGAGACCGTCTTTCTCCCCAAACTGGAAGGGTGAACCTGTTCTGCGATACCGCGCCGCTTCTACGCGCTCGATCGGATAGCGCACCTCATAAATCGAACAACCGGTCATAATGCCCGCGAACGCTTCAGGCGCAGATGTCGTCACCGTCAATGCATCAGCGGCGGTTCATCCATCCTGCCGTTTAATGCCTTGTAACCAGTAATCAGGAAAGCGCCCCTCATTTCGTGCAGCCAATCGGTCAGACCGGGATCGTCGGAAGGATAGTCATTTTAATTGCCGATCAACGCTTTGCGCGCGCGTTGACGCCCTTTCTTCGCCGTGCGGATTCGGATAATCTGTGGATATCGCAGATGCTGAATCGCGCAGATGATACGATCGTAATCGGAGCGCGCGAGCAGACCATTGCCGCCAGTACGGTATCGAGTTGTTGTCTCAGCCACTCGATCGGCCAAACGTCTGATCCGATAAACCTTTCCATAGTCGGCAGCAATCGCAGCGCGATATTGATCTTGGCGGCATCGCGTTCTTCTTACCGCCATATTGCGCCAATTCATGGCCATGATAACCTTGATCTCATTGCACGTCGTCGAGTGGCGATCGTCGGTAGCGTACATCAGCACGATGCGGCTGGTGTGGCCTGGCGACAGATCGTGTGGAAGCCGCCACGATCTGGCTACGATCGCGCGAACTGCTGCGGCGCACGCGGCCAGCCATCGGCGACCTCGCTGGCCATCTTTACGTTCTTCGGTGCGTGTACTCGCTCAGGCCTGCGCAAAACCTGGCGCGCTGCCGTGCCTCCGATCATCAGGACAGCGGACTCCATGCATGCCTGCCGCCTCAATATCGGCCGTGTTCGATGATCGATCGTTATAACGCCAGTCAGTCGCTGCGATGGGGATCATCTCCAGAATCGCTGGAAGGCCGATCGGTTTGCGGTGCGATCAGGCAAATTCATGAAGTTCAACGCCATCAGCACATGGTGGGCGGATTGTTGTGGATCGGCGCTGCCCACTTCGTACATGGTGGCCATCCCGAGGATGTCGTTCAGCGCTTTCCGATGTAACGCATGGCGGCGGATTGCGCTTCAGTTGAATCATCGTATGCTGATTGCAATCCTGCTTCACCTGGAGGTGAATCATGCAGATGCTGCTGCGCGGTGGTTCTCGATCGTCATGGGCGGTTGTGGTGATCGGCTGCGGGCTACGTCACCAACGCCGACAGCTCAACCTGTGCTGCTTAACGACGGCGGCTAAACCACCTGCGCCGCAATCTGGCGGCTTTCGACCGCCGCGCCAACTACTGCGCCGACGGTGGCGCCAACCCGCTATTACCGCCGCAGGAAAAATCGGTGATGCGCGATGGCAAGCTGGACGACGTGCGCTCAGGATTACTATGCGGTGAATACGTCGTGTCACATGTTGTTTGGTCTGGCGCTGACGTTGAGGCCAGATGGCAAATACACCGTGATTTGGCTGAAAAGGCGGTCGTCGTCGCCCGACGGGCTGGGCGTGGACGCCTACGCTGCGCGACGACCTGATGGCACGACGGCACGCTGCTCACCGCCGATGATGTCGCCTGGTCGATCAACACTATCAAGAATGATCGGATGGCTGGGCAACGCTGAATTGTGGCTTCTACGCCGGTGCTTTGGAAAGTCACTGCGCCCGATCCGAAAACCGTCATGATCAAGTTGGCTGAACCAATCGGAATATGGAATACCGCGTATGTGGCTGTTCGCTTTGCCGCGCAAAGACTTCGAAGGCTTTAAGACGCCTGACGATCTGCCTAACCGCCAACGATCCGCGCTGGGTTCTGGCCCATTCAAACTTCAACGGTACGACGCCGATAAGGGCATCGTGTTGGACGCCAACCCGATTTTTATCTCGGCGCCCCAAGGTCGATCAGGTGATCTGGCAGACCTTCGACAACGGCGACGCGATGGTGCAGGCGCTCAAAGTCGGCGAACATCCTGACCTTGAACTCAACGCCGTGCCGAACGGCGCGTTCATGACCGTGAAGACAACGCCAACGTCAAAGCGATCCAGATGCCCGATCGATCATTTGATGAACTGATCGTCAATACCGCGCCCGCCGAATGATCCCAAACCGACCGGTAATCCGGCCCTGGCAGATCCTGTGGTGCGGCAGGCGATTGCGCATGCCATCAACAAACAAGACCTGGTCGACATTGTCTATCCGCAGGATCTGGCCAAAACCCGGCTGGTCGATCGTAGCCCCAGTGCTGGGCGGCGGTTTCCAGCACAATCCAACGTGACTGATGTGCCGTTCGACCACGACTGCGGCAAACAAAATTCTGGAAGATGCCGGTTACAAGCAGGTGCCGACGGCGTACGCGCCAAAGGCAAAGTTCGGCGAAATCACGCCTGCAATTCACGTCTGGATTAAGCCGAGTATCCGCGCGTGGCCGATCCTGATCTCCGGTTGGCTCAAAGACATTGGCGTCAGGCGACGCCAGCCGCAGTCGAGATTTCACTGCGCTTACTGCGGCCACTACCGGTGTCGGTGACTACGATCTGGTCATTTGGGGCTGGGGCGGCGATCCTGATCCCGACTTCATCCTCAGCACGATATGTTGTCCGATCAGTTCGTCGTCGGCGGGTGGAGCGATTCCGGCTATCACAGCCCCGATTTCGACAAACTGTATCGCGACCAGCGATTGCGGTCGATCCAGCCGCGCGGCAGAAGATCATCTGGCAGATGCAGGAAATGATCTTCAAGGACAAGCCGTATATCATCCTGTACAACTACGACTCGCTGCAGGCTTACCGCTCCGATCGGTTTAAAGACTTCATCGAGTCGCCGTATCACCCGATCGAGTCGAAGTATTCGATGCTGCAAGTCGAGCCGGTGCGCTAACGGTTTCTGCGAAAATGATAATTTTGGAGTTTGACGCTCTTTGCTGAATCGCAGATAATTTGACTGTAGTCGGGTTGGGGGGAAAGATCAAGGACCCGTCAGTCGGTAACGTAAACGTAAGGTTTGGCAGACGCGCTTCAACCGCTGGCTTTTGAGTCCGCTCCGACGATCCTGCAGAGCGTGGTCGTGGGCGGATGCTGGCCATGATCCTCGCCAGCATGTGCGTTACGTATTCACCCTGTTTGTCCTCGACCTGTTCGCTGACCAGCAGAATAACCCTTTCTACATCGGCTGGCTGATAACTGACCTGATCATACTCGGCTTGTTTGCGGCCACATTTCTTGTTATCGGCGCGGCCACGTACGCTGGGCCGACTACGTCGCCATCGCGTTACTGGTCCTTAGCACCAGCGTTCTAACGCCGCTGGATACGATGGATGACATTTCGTTCATTTATGCGCTGCCGATCGCGTTAGCCAGTTTCCTGTTGTTTCCAGCCGCAGCATTCCTCGTTTTTCTACTGGTAGCGATCATCTACACTGGCGCGAATGCGTTAGCCCTAACATCGAGTGTCTTCGTCGCTTCTTGGGCCTGGTAGGGCTGTTGATCTGGCGCTGGTGCTGTGGTTGATTGCGGATTGGTTGCAGCGCACACTGCATCAGGCCCGAACCCGGCTGGCTGGCTGCGTCAGGACATCGCCGAACGTCAGCGCGCAGAGCAGGCGTTGAGCGCAAAGTGAACTCCATTTTCGCAAAACTGAGTCAGAATCTGGGCGAAGGCATTGTCGTGGCCGATATCACCGAGCGTATCATGTTCGCCAACCCGGCTGCTGAACGTATTTTGGTGTAGCGCCCGGAACTGATTAGCCGCAGCCTACTGGATTTTGTCGCGCCAAGCACAGGCCGATTCGCTTATGGCTGAAACTCAGCGCCACCTGCGAGGCGAAGAGGCCAGCACGTATGAGTTGACCATCACCCAGCCATCTGGCGAACGTCGTTATTTGCAGGTTGACTTCACCTCAACTTGATGCCGCCGGTAACTACGAAATTACGCTGGGCATCTTTCATGATGTCGCTGAACGCCACCTGGCGGAAGGCGAATCCGCCAGTTAAACCGCGATCTGGAACAGCGGGTGGCCGATCGGACGGCTGCGCACTGGCGCTGCCAACCGCGACTTGGAACGCGAAGTAACGAACGTGCGCAGAACCAGCATTCTGCTGCGCGAGAGTGAAGGTCGTTTGCGGGCCGTGGCCGAGGAGCTTCGCCTGTCCCGTTGTTGATTACGCGTCTATCGGATACCGCGGTGTTAGAAACTAACACGCCGCTTGCCGAGTTGGTCAGGATACCGCGTGAACAACTCATTGGCCAACTGGCGCGCCAGTACATGGCGTCGCAGCGTGACTTTCGCGAGATCGTCGTGCAGGTTCATCGGCATGGCTTCGTTCATCAGCGTGAAGTGCAGTTGCGACGCGGCGACGGCACTCTGCTTTGGGTAGCAGCCGATGCAGCCCGTGGTCTACGATGGCGAACTGGCCATGGTGACTGGCTTTTATGATCTCACGACCCGGCGGCAGGTTGAACAGGCAATGCGTGACAGCGAAGAGCGCTTCCGTCAACTGGCGGAAAACATTCGCGAAGTGTTCTGGATGTCGTCGCCGGCTCTGACCGGATGTTATACGTCAGCCCGGCGAAGACATGTGGGGGCGCACCTGCGGGTTTGTACGCTAATCCCCGTTCATTTGCCGATGCTGTTCATCCCGACGATCAGGCGGTGACGGCCGACTATTGGGCACGACGGCGCGCTGCGCGGCGAAGCCTGCGCCAGTATCGCATCGTGCGGCCCGACGGTTCGATCGGCTGGATCTGGGATCGCGCTTTTCCGGTGCGCGACGATACCGGGCGAGTTGTGCGTATCGTCGGCGTGGCCGAGAACGTCACCAGCCGCAAACAAGCCGAAGAAGAACTGCGCCGCGCGTTGGCGCAGAACAGGAACTCAGCGAAGCCAAGTCGCGTTTCATCTCGATGACGTCACATGAATTCCGAACGCCGTTGACGGGTATCCTGTCGGCGGCTGAAGTACTGGAGCATTATGGCCCGCGCTGGACTGAAGACAAGCGCTTGCGTTATCTACATCAGATTCAGGCGAGCGTAAGCAACCTAACCAAGTTGCTGGATGTGTTGATTATCGGTCGCGCACGGATGCAGGCGCTACCCTTTGCGCCGGTCCCGCTCGATCTCGATCGTCTGTGTGCCGATCTCACCGAAGAAGTCCAACTGAGCACGCAGCAGCACACGATAATCTATACAGCCCCAGCGGATCTTGGCTTAGTTCACATGGATCAAAACGCGCGGCATATTCTGACGAATCTGTTATCCAATGCAGTCAAGTATTCACCGCGGGCGGATCAATCAATTTGCGGTGGAACGGCAGGCAGGCGAGACGACTTTCCGGATTTCCGATTACGGCATCGGAATTCCAGAAACGCCATGACGGCTATTCGAGACGTTCCATCGCGCTGCGCCCAATGTCGGTGACATACCCAGCTTTCCCGGCACCAGGATACGGCCATCTCAAGCAGTCGGTCGATTTACACGGCGGCACAATCGTGTATGCGCCTGAACCTGGGCAGGGAGCACCACCCGTGCTTGTCACGTTGCCCAGCCAGACGCTCAGTCGGAGGAATAATCAGATGTCGTAAAGTTCTCGTCGTTGAAGATGACGCCAGTATTCGCCACGAAGCTGCTCGATCTGCTGAAGCGGAAGACTTTGATGTGGCTGAAGCGAAAACGGCTTTATGGAGCCTTGCAGCGCGCACGCAGATTCATGCCGGATTTGATCATCTGTGACATTTATGATGCCGGATCTTGATGGTTATGGCGTGCTGAACAATTGAAGAAGGACTCGCTGACGGCCGTGATTCCGTTTATCTTCCTGACAGCCGAAGCCGATCGAGCTGAAATCGTGACGCCAACGTGGGACTAAAGGCGCCGACGATTATTTGACCAAAGCCTTCCCCGACAAGACATTCTGGGCGATCGAGACCCGGCTGGCCAAGCGCCACAGGTGGATAAGCGGCATGAAGATGAACTCACCGCGCTGCAAGAGAGTATCTGCCCTTGGCGCTGCCCCACGAATTGCGCACCCCATTGAGCGGTATCAAGACCGGTTCATCCGTCATCGTTGAGATCCGGCGAGTCCACTGGCGATCGATGAGATCGAAAACATCGCTGACATCATTTATCAATCCGCCAGGAACATGGAACGCCTCATCGTCAACTACTGACGGCGAATTCGAAGTGACGGTGCATGATCCCGTCGCATCGAACTATTGCGGGCGCGCGTTTCGCCATCGGCGCGATTAATCATCGGGCAGGAGCCCGACATACCCGCCGAGCGCCATGCGCTCCGCGATCCTCAATTGGATTTGCAGGATGCGCCGCTACATCGCCGATCCGCCGGTGACTCATCGAAGAACTGGTGAGCGACGCCTTCAGAGTTTCACGACCCTGGCACCCCGATGCGCGTCAGCAACGTCGTCGATGGCAAGATCTATCGACTGACCATTGCCGATCAAGGGCGTGGTATGACGGCCGAGCAAATCGTCAAGCCTGAGCGCCATGCAGTTCGAGCGCAAACTTCATGAGCAGCAAGGCTCTGGCCTGAGATTCCGCATTGCCCAGCGCATTGCCGGGATTTACGGCGGTTCGTTGAATCTCACCAGCGTCTATGGCGAACACACAATGGTCGAGGTCAAACTGCCGATTTGTGGCTAAAGTCATGCCGCGTTGGCGGCTAACGCCGGGGCTGAGAGCAAAATCAGCCGTCCGGCGTTTTTCTTTGTCGATTGGAGCGTTCGCACTGTTCGCATTGACCGTTGACCTTTGCTATGTTCGCAGATGAATGGATGTGCTATCCATTCTGCCTGTGATGAGGCCGCATGCTCGAACCGACATCTGCTGTCCAGCGCAAACTTCGGAACTGGCAAGCGCAGCTCTGCTCGATCTAAGCCGCCAATCGGTTGCTCTACTTTAGGGTCGAACGCGCCAGCACCGTGCCGATCGTGCGGCCTGCGCCCGACGATCTTTTTCAGGCGTTAGTAGCGCGCGGTAAAGCGCTGGTTTCCCGCTGCCGAAGCCCTCACGCTGATCGATCTCGATCAACCTGAAGACAACCGCCAACACCCGCGAAACGATACCGCACCGATCAGCGCGGCCTCAACCGCCGATCAAACTTCGTTGGAACTCGCCGCGCCTGACGCGCCCAAACCGGCGCGTAAACGCCTCAACAACGAACTCGCCTCGTCTTTCTCCGACGAGCGCCTTTCGCCGGGCGCTGTTCAACCTGCGTGCCCGCGCGCGCTCGCACGCTCGAAGAGCAGGGCGTTAACGTACTGTTTGTCGCTTTTGGCGTGCTGCATTGGATCGATCCGCTGACCAAAGAGAACGCGCAGTCGCCGCTGCTGCTGGTGCCTGCCGCGTTGACGCATGAAGCGCTGCGCAATCCCTACACGTTGGCGATGCTGGAAGACGATCTCGTCCTCAACCCCACGTTGATTTACAAACTGCGGCAAGACTTCGGCCTGGATCTACCCGATGTGCCCGACGACATCGAGACAAGCGGCGTTACCGCGCGTATCTCGATCGGATCCGGGCGACCATCAAAACCGATCAGGTTGGCGCGTGTCAGGCGGTTTACCTCGGCATTTTTTCGTTCCAGAAGATCAGCCTTTATCAAGACGCAGACGAACACGCCGTCGTCTTCGCGGCCCATCCGATGATCGCCGCGTTGAGCGTGACGGTGCGCTGCCGATACCTGCGCTCATCACCGCCGGTCAACTCGACGCGCAAGTGCCACCGCTGCAAGTCTTTCAAGTGGTTGACGCCGATTCCAGTCAGCAAGAAGCGATTCAGGCCGCGAAGCAAGGCGCGGAGTTTCGTGCTGCGGGGCCACCCGGCACGGGCAAGAGCCAGACCATCAGCAACATCATCGCGGAGTTTCTAGCGGCGGGCAAACGGGTGTTGTTCGTTTCGCAAAAGATGGCCGCGCTGGAAGTCGTGCAGCGCCGCTTGAACGAAGCGGGTCTGGGCGAGTTCTGTTTGCAGTTGCACAACCACAAACGCGATAAACGTGAAGTCGTGAAGGAACTCGTCGATGCGTTGAATGCGCGGTAGCCATTAAGCCGAAGGTACGGCAAGAAGCTTAACTGAAGTGCAGACTGCGCGACAAAGCCGATACGTATGCGGCCGCCTTGCGCACGCCGCGCTTTGCGCTGCATCAAACGGTGTTTTACGCGCATGGTGAAATGGCGCGTTTGCAATCGTCGCCAGTATCGGCGTTTGACGTGGGCGAAGTGATCAGCGTCAGCGCGCGCATGTGTTGGCACGGATCGATCTTTTGAACCGGCTGGCCGCGTTGCCCGAGGTGATCGTCGATATGCGGAACATCCGTGGCGCGGCGCCACACTCCGATCGATCAGCTCGCGTGATCGGTGGCACGCGCTGCCTGAACTCGCCGACGTTGATTCCCGACGTTCACCGCACAAGTCAATCAACTGGCTGCAGCGTGCGGTTTGACCTCACCGCGCTCGATCGGTGCGGCCCGCCCGCTGATCGATTTTCTGCAGGCGTGTTCGCCTCGTATCTTCGCGCTCGGAAACGGACACGCTGCGTGTGCGCTTACGACCAAGTACACCAGTATCGTGCCGCGGCGGTGGGCGATTTCCGCGCCGATTTGCAGGCGCTTACCGACGCGCGCTACGCCAAAGACAAATTGAGTATGAACAAGCGCTGGCGTTAATCGATCAGGCGTTGACGATCCGTAACGCGTTGAAGCCATCAGAGTGGGTAGCGAAAATGTGTCTGCTTCAAGCATTGGCGCTGCTTCCAGAAGATCGATCGGGCGGTGCCGCCTGCAAGTCTACGGCCGCAATCCATTTGAACAATAAATTGACCGCGTTGCCCGCGCAGTTGGCACAGTGGCGATCGGGCTTGAACCAACTCATGACGCAGGTACGCCAACCTCAATCGCTTTGCGCGATGACTTTCGCGTGGTGGATCCGTTGTCGAAGCGGCATTACGCGGCGAGTTTCTGGCTGCGCAGTGGCGCGACACTTACCTGCTGGCGTTCTGGCAAGCGTGGATCGATGCCGCGACGTTCGCCGATGAAGCGCTGCGCACATTCGACAGCGCGCCGCACACGACGTTGATCGAGCGGTTCAAAGAACTCGATCGGCAACGGCTGATCATCGCGCGGGCGCGCATTCGCGCGCTGCTCAGCGAGCGGCGTCCCAAGTCGTCGTGGATCCGAAGCGGCCAGCGCCGAGCAGACCATCTTGCGGCGTGAAGCCGCGAAAAAGCGACGGTTGAAGCCGCTACGCAAGTTGTTTGCCGAAGTGCCGCGCCTGATCAAGGAACTCAAGCCGTGTCTGCTCATGTCGCCGATCACGGTGGCGATGCTGCTCGATCCCGAAGTCTACACCTTCGATCTGGTCGTCTTCGACGGCCTCACGCAGATTGCGCCGGAAGAAGCGGCGGGCGCGATCGTGCGCGGGGTGCAGACCATCATCGTCGGCGATAAGATGCGGCTGCCGCCCGCATTTCTTCGAGGTGGTCGGCGGCGAGAGCGGCGACGAAGAAACACGTCGGAGTCGGAGGCGGGCCGCGTCTTCGACAGCATCCTCCGAAGAGTGCGAGGGGCTGAGTCTGAAGGTGTTGCTTTGGCATTATCGCAGCCGCGATGAATCGTTGATCGCCTTTTCGAACCACTATTTCTACAACGATCGGTTGTACACGTTCCCAACGTGCAATACGACAACGGCAAACTTGGGCTCGATTTTGTGTACGTGGCCGACGGCATCTACAAACGGCGTGAATTTGCGGCGCAACGATGTGGAGGCCAGACGTGTCGTCGATCTGATTTTCGAGCACGCGACCCAGTCAGCCGATCGGACGTTGGGCGTGATCGCGTTCAGCGTGGCGCAGCGCGACGCGATCCGCATCGAATGGGAGCGCCGCCGCCGCGAACAGCCGCAATTCGAAGCCTATTTCGGTAGGGACAACGCCGAGCCGTTTTTCATCAAGAACCTCGAAATGGTGCAAGGCGACGAACGCGACTCGATCATTTTCAGCGTCGGCTACGCCAAAGACGAAGCGGGCAAGTTGATCTGCAACTTCGGTCCGCTCAATCAGGCGGGCGGCGAGCGGCGCTTGAATGTGGCCGTCAGCGCGCGCGCGCTATCACGTGACGTTGGTCGCGTCGCTGCAACCGGAAGACATTGATTTGACGCGGACGACGAGCCAGGGCGCAAAACTGTTGAAAGACTACATGCTCATCGCGCAGGACGGTTTGCGGGCGTTAAGTGCAACAGCGACGTATCGCGCCGATGCTCTGGCTGAGTCGCCGTTTGAGAAGGTGTAGCCAAACGTTAACGGCGGGCCTAACGTTGCATCGACAAGTGGGTGTGTCGGGCTATCGCATTGATCTGGCGGTGGTTGATCACGATCAACCCCGGGCGGTATTTGCTGGGCATCGAATGCGACGGCGCAACTTATCCTCGGCGCAAACGGCGCGCGATCGCGATCGACTGCGGCAGCAGGTGTTAGAGTCGCTGGGCTGGAAATTGCAGCGCATCTGGTCGCAGGATTGGATTAGCAATCGGGCGCGAAGTCGATCGGGTGTTAGCAGCCGTCGAAACGGCGAAGACAGGTGTGGTGAAACCTGGAACTCCCTGAAAATCCAGTCGTTTCTGAAACTCGCGCGCTGGTCAGTGAACCGGTCAAAGTCGAGACGTTGTTGACGCCGCCGCCGCCTGTCGAGGCGAAAGTCGATCTGCCGACGTATGTGTGGCCTTATAAGCGGGCGAAACTAGAGCCGCAGACCGGCGAATTGGGGCAGGCCGAGCCAGCCGCTTTGGTGAACGACATCGTGCGCGTGGTTAAGCTTGAAGGGCCGGTGCACGTCGACGAGGTGTTCGATCGCCTCCTCGACTCGTGGGGATTACGCGGGCGGGGGCGGCGCATCACGCGGTGAATCAAGCGATTGCGTTAGCGACACAAGCCGGACAGATCGATCAACGCGGGGAGTGGCTATGGCCGATCGGTCTGGAAAAACCGATCATGCGGACACCCGATCAAGACGATGAGCCGCGCCCGATCGAACGCATATCGCGCCTGAAGAGATCGCCGAGGCGGCGGCATTATTGGCGAGGGCGCGCAGCCTGTCGCTGATGGACTTGATGCGCGAAACAGCGCAATTGTTGAGCTTTGCCCGCAACGGCTCGAAGGTGGATGAGGCCGTTGCTGTTGCCATCGAGGCGTTGAGAGCCACTGAACGGATTGTCGTGGAAGGCGAAACTGTGCGCGGGTTGTAAACGGCAAACTAACGGTATGCAACCGGCGTTGATAGTCAGCGCGCCGGTCGGGCGTAACGACCAGCCGGTAGATCATAGCGTAGATGAGTGAAGGAGGATACCGTACCTAATAACGACGCGATCGTGTTGATTGTGTTGCTCGTGCTGGCACCGATTGGCATGGCATTGTTCATTAGTCGCCGTCGGCGAATACGCTGACGCACCGGCTGCTTTGAGGCGAACTTCACCCTGCCGAGCGTCTGCCTGGCAGGGTGGTTTTGTTGATGGGGCACGCCAATTGTCAGGACATTTTCAGCCTCAAAATCGGCTCCTTTGCCCCTGAATTAAGGACTGCAATGGAACCTAAATTGATCAAATGCAGTCGTAATTGTAGGCCAACAGTTGGCAAACGCCTGGGTGTAGATAGAGTTAGTCGTAAAAGGCTTTGAATCGTTACGCACATGTTAACCAAGTAAACATGTCAACCGTCTACAGCGAGCACGATCAATCCCTGTTTTAAACTGACTGACATCCGTCCTCAGTCAGACGTTATCGCGCGCACAAAGAGAACATCGGCGAGTTGGAGCAGACGCTCAATCAACTGCAACAACTCAACACACGCCTGGAAGATCAGAATCGGCAACTAACGGCGTTGTACGAAATCGGCCGGACATGGCCGCCACGCTGAATTTGCGCGAAATTTATTGGACAATGTACCGGCAGATCGCACAGGGGTTGTTGGGGGCAAGCGGACTGATCGTGGCATTGTTTGACGATACGAAAAGTCGAAGCTGATCTCTACGGCGGGTTTGCGGCAGTTGACGGCGCTGACCTTGATGCCAGTCAATTCCCGCGCATCGCATTAGGTGAAGGTCAGTCAGTGATACGATTCGCAGCCACGCCGTCGAATCGTCGATCTTCGACCGTTACTGGCTGAACTCAAGAAAAATGGCCGCGGCGTCCAAATCGGCGATGAGCGCGAACCGCAATCGGCGCTATACGTTCCGATGATTAGCGGTGACAAAGTCGTCGGTGTCATGCAGATCCAACACTACGAGGCCGAAGCCTTTCGGGCAACGGATGTGCCGCTGGTGTCGATTCTGGCCAACCAGGCCGCCATTGCGGCATGCGCGCCTGTTTCAACAAGTTCAGAGTCAGAATGCCGAACTAGAATGTCGCGTCGCTGAGCGCACGCACGATCTGGCCGAAGCCAACGATCGTTTGCGCGAATTGGATCGCCTCAAAGATCAATTCGTCTCCAACGTCAGCCACGAACTACGGACGCCACTGACCAACGTCAAACTCTATTTTGCTCATGGCGCGCGGTCGACCCGAAAAGCGCGATGAATATCTGCGGACGTTGCAGCGGGAGAGCGGTCGGCTGGAGAATCTGATCGAAGACCTGCTCGATCTATCGCGGCTCGATCTCCAAGCGGCCTTCCATCTTGAGCCAGTTGACCTCAACGGCTGGTCTCTGGGGAAATGATTCACGATCGAGCGGCGATGGCCACCGATCGTCTGGGTTGGCTGCTGGAGCTGCAATCTTGCTGACGATTTACCTTTGGCCATGCTCGATGCGCAGCGGTTTGCGCAGGGCATGTCAACTTAACCGCAAGCGATGAACTATACGCCGCCGGGCGGCGGTATCGCCCAGCTCTCAACAGCGCTGCGAATGTGGAATGGTCTGGCGTGGGTGACGTTTTGATGACGGATACTGGCCACGGCATTTCTGAGCAGGAACAGATGCATCTGGTCACGAGCGCTTCTTCCGCGGCGAGGCCAGCCGCAAGTCGGGCGCGCCAGGCACCGGACTAGGTCTGCCCATCTGCAAAGAGATCGTCGAAAACATGGGCGGCCGTATCACGGTCGCCAGTCAGTTCGGTGTGGGCTCTACCTTTAGTGTCTGGCTGAAACCGTCCGCTTATTAAGGGCGCACTGGCGGAATTGCTTCAGGCTGCGTCCAAAATCGCATCCATTTCTTCGTTGCGCGGATATCCTCAACGCCAATGTCAGTTTGATGCCTTGCGCCTTCATACCATCGATTTACGGGCGTCAAGATTTTGGCGATCGAGAAATGCGGCAGCTTACCATCACCCGGCAATGACGCTCGACGTTTGAATCTCCGCTTTGCCGTGTGTCTGTGTGCCGACCAAATCCTTTCCACGTTGGCGGTCTTGAACGGCTGCCGCCGCTACTTCTGACGCAGACTGACTCTCGTAGTTTACCAGCACGACCAAAGGCAGATCAGCAGCAAATGCGCCGCCCTGCGCCATGAACGGTCGCTGTACTCCACCTTTCAGGCTCTGCTGTAAACAACGAGCCGTTGTCGATGAAATAACGCGAGAATCTGTTGTGCGGCGTCGACCGAGCCGCCGCGATTATCTCGAAGATCCCAGATGAGCGCCTTGGCGCATACTGTATGATCGCTTGCACAGCGCTCTTAAACTTTTCTGGCGCATTCTGCGTAAACGCCGATAGCGATATGTACGCGATGTTGCCGTCTAGCATTCGAGTCGTTACTTGACCGCGCCGTCATATCCGGACCACATCAAAAGCCAAAGTTTCGGTGCCACGTTGAATGATTATATGCACCGTCGAACTGACAGGACCTGCCAGATATAGCATCGCCGCTTGGGCTTCGGTGGTGTTGGCATCAAGCGTGGTGCCGCTTACTGACAAGATAATGTCGCCATCTTTCAAACCGGCCTTGTCATGCACTTGGTTTTGAAACACCCTATCCGCCACAATTTGGCCATTTCATACGCGGAATGTATTTTTCGCCCAGATTCTATGATGTTGAATGAAACTGACTATCTCCGACCAAAGAACTGACCATATGGATCATCGGTTGCGGTCAGCATCCCCTGGATTGCGGCATAGGTCAATTCAGTATCATTCAACGCTTTGTTGGGATAGGACTGACTTAGCGCCTGCCGAGACTGTTCAAAAAGCGCTGCCGATGACGGCTGAAACCAGCTGTGGATCAGCCACCCAATCAGGAACCAGACGACGCTTAGAATGCCGAGACTAATGATCTCGATTAGACGTCTAGGAATCTCGTGTTTCATAGCATCCAGACCTTGATCAATAAAAGACAGCGATGGCAATAAGCCACCGCTGTCCAGCAAATACTCTTGCTGAGCGCTTGGGGTGTGCGAGCAAGCAAGATATCGCGGTTTTGACCTAAATCAATTCTACCAGGCCAAGCCACCAGTCCAGACGCCGCCACCGGTCCAAACACCGCCGCCAGTCCAAACACCGCCGCCAGTCCAAACACCGCCGCCAGTCCAAACACCGCCACCGGTCCAAACACCGCCACCGGTCCAGACGCCGCCGCCGGTCCAAACACCGCCACCGGTCCAAACACCGCCACCGGTCCAGACGCCACCACCGGACCACAGGCTCGCCGCCATCAGCGGAACGAGCAACAGGGCGACCAACAATACCACACTAACAACCGTATACTTCTTTAACATGATGCAATCCTCCTGGAAAGGGTTAGGGTACCAATGGATCGATCGCCCACATCGGCATCGTGCAAATGACAGCAACGATGGCTGGGTCAGCGTGGATCCTATTTGATTGATAAGCAACTTAGGATAAAAGCCAAGCCAGGTGCACACAGGCGGCTTGACTTACATCTGGCCTCACTAATAATGGGGAAGAAGCGATAAGTTCAAGTGAGTGCCAGTCGGCCAAACTATAAGCGAGATAAAGAGGACAACTCAAAGAAAACAGATGAATAAAAACGAACTTCAAATGGTGCTGGTTGTGCGCTTACAAACCTTCAGCAAACGTCTCAAATGATTTGCAAACCACTTTATCACTACTTAGGTTGAATTCTAGTGATTAATGTCACCTAGAGGATAATGTCAATGGTCACTTGCTTTATTGTTTGATTTAGGTTGCTAGATTGTGAAAATATGGTAAGATGTGCGCCCGTTACGCTCATGCTCTTCGATCTTAATCGCTGCGGCTAATCCGAATATTGACTTCTAACCACTCAATCGCGTACACTAGGCTGCATCGATCCCATACAATCGATTTGTGTCTTGCTAAATTGAATGTGCCCTGGAGGAGGAAACGAACATGCTGAAGTCGCGTTCTGCGGTGTGGCGTCTTGGTATGGCAGGTGGCTTGGCAGTTGGCGCGTTGATGTTGATTGTCACGCTCACCGTCTTAGCCGCCAATTCGATCGTCTGGCAAGCGGCTTCGACGGGACTGCCTAATAGCGGCCTGATTCGCGATGTCGCGTTTGGCGACTTTGACAATGACGGCAAGTCTGATCTGATCGCCGTTGGTACCAACGGCGTTGTCGTCTACAAGGGTGATGGTGCCGGCAATTGGAACGGCACCGGATTCAGCACCGGTCTACCTGTTGCGGGCCAATATGGTCACGTTATCGTCGCTGATTTCAACAACGACGGCAAATTGGACATCGCCGCCAGTCAAAGCAGCGTCGGGGCAGTGGGCGCCTGGGTAGGTAATGGCGCGGGCACATGGACCGCGTGGACAGGTCTGCCTACTGGCACGTATGAAGGTCTGGCCTTCGCCGATGTGAACCACGACGGTTGGAAGGACCTTATTGTGGCGGGCGGAGCGCCGGTTTATCCCGGCATTCTCGTTTTCCAGAACGCCTTCGCATCATTCAGTCAAACCACATCGATCACGACGACGGGCCAATACTACGATCTGGCCGCTGCCTATGTGGATGGCGATACTTACATCGATATCGCAGCCGCGGCGCAAGCGGCTACCGGTGGCCTTAAATTCTGGCGCGGCAACTTCGGGACATGGACAGCCACCAACACCGGTTTGACCACCACCAACACCTTCCGCGGCGTAGTGTTGGATGATGTTGATCTAGATGGGAAGCCCGAACTGATCGCCAGCCGTTTTAGTCCGCCCAGCGCCTCTGGTGGCGGCTTGTTCATCTACAAATACAACACGGGCACGAGCTCGTGGAGCTTGGCTCCGAATCAGATTCCGCTGACCAACAGTTACTACAAGCTACGACTCAATGATCTCAACAACGACGGCTGGCTCGATCTGATCGCTGGCGGTGGTTCAACGGCTCTTTCGCCCGGTCTGTTTACGTACCTCGGTTCGGCCACGGGTTTCATCAGCGTGACACCGCCCATCACCAGCGGCAGTTTTGATCGACCCGATGTGGGCGATCTCAATCGTGACGGGTTGCTGGACATAGCGGCGGCCGGTCTTGGCAGTAGTGGCGTGGGCGCGTGGGCCGATGTGGGGGTGCGTGATCCGATCGGGGCGTGGACACCCCTCGTGTCGCCGCAAGTCACCGGCGTGATGAACGCATTGGGGTACGGTGACTTCAATCGAGACGGTGATCTGGACGTCGTCATGTCGCGCGACATCGGCGCGGGGTTGGTCGCTTATCTCGGCGATGGCGGCAATAGCTGGGCTTCGTGCAATATCACCATGACGCCGGGTGCACAGACGGGTAACTGGCAGGATGTAGCAGTGGGCGTGTGGGGTAATATCAGCAGCATCGAGCCAGACGTGATCGCGGCCAGTGGCAGTGGCGGCGGCATTCGCTACTTTGGACATTCGGGTGGCTGTACATACTGGTATGACTTCTCGCTAGTGCCAACTGGCTCGTATCGCGGCCTATCGGTGGCCGACATGGACAATGATTTTGCGTATGATATCGTGGCGGCCCCATCGGACGGGACGGACGGTCTGCGCGTGTGGGAAGGTCCCAATCACACTCAGATGCCCAACCCAACATCGGTGGGGACGTACTACGATACTGCCCTTGGTGACTTCAATAACGATGGCAAACTCGACATCGTAGCGGCAGGCGATACGAACGGCGTGCAAGCTTTCCAACAGGTTAGCCTCCGCTCGTTCATCTCCCACTCGATCGTAACCAGCGGCACCTATCAGGCCATTGCTGTCGGCGACTTCAATAACGACGGCAAGCTGGACGTGGTCGCGGGCGCGAACGGTACGAGCAATGGCGTCGATGTGTGGTTGGGCGACGGCACTTTCACCACCTGGACGCAATGGCCCAGCCCCGATACAACGCATCAGTTCTTCGATGTCGCCGTGGGCGATGTGAATCACGATGGTTGGCTGGATATTCTGGCAGGCGGCGAGAACATTGGGCCGCAAGTGTGGTTGGGCGACGGCGCAGGCGGTTGGACGCTTTCGACCAACAACCTGCCGACGACCGGTTCCTATTTCCGATCGCAATTCGGTCATATCGATCACGACGGCAACCTCGATATACTGGGAACCACTCAGGGCGGCGGTCTGAAGTTGTGGGCGGCCGCTGAAGCCGCTCCGCCCACGATTAACAACTTCCAACCCGGCGGTTGGATCAGCACCACGCAAACGCCAACCGTGACAGCCAGTGCGTTGGACACGGGGGCAGGCCTAAACGTCGCTTCTGGTCAGTATCGTTTTTCGACGAATGGCGGCGGCTCGTGGAGTTCGCTGCTGCCCGCGACGATCAGCGGTGTCGATGGCACGACCAGCACCCAATCGATTAGCGCGGCCAGTGTTGCTTTCAATCAGGACTCAGCCACACAAAATGTCCTTGAATTCCGCGCGATGGATATGGTAGGCAACATCGGTACTGCACAGGCCATCGTCAAAATCGATACGATCTCGCCGACAGCGCCCAGCACGATTGGGTCTAGCAGCCATGTCGTTAATGTGTGGAGCAACAACCCAACGTTGAACATCAATTGGAGCGGCGCGACCGACGCAACCAGCGGGGTATATGGTTACTCGGTGCTGATCGATCACAATCCCAGTTCGCTGCCGGGCACGGCTGTTAATGTGTTTGCCACCAGCTATATCACCTCGCCGTTGAGCGAAGGCAACTGGTACGCGCATGTCCGCACGCGTGATGTGGCCGGTAACTGGTCGCCCGATGCGATTCACGCGGGACCGTTCAAGATCGATCTCACGCCGCCGACGAATCCTACGCTCTTTGGAGGCAGCCACACCCCATCGGTTTGGAATAACGATCCAACAGTGCTTGTAACATGGTCGGGCGCAACCGACTCCGGCGGCAGCGGCGTGGCCGGTTACTCGATCCAATGGGACAACTCATCGGGCGGCGTGCCGGACCAGATTCAGGACACGGCGGGCACATCGGATACGAGCGGTGTGTTAGCCACCGCGAGCAATCACTGGTTCCACGTCCGCACGCGCGATGTGGCCGGTAACTGGGCGGTTGGCGCAGCGAATCGCGGGCCATTCTATATCGACACGACACCGCCGTCGTCGTCGGTCTATTCGCCGTTAACATCCAATAGCGCATCGTTCACGGTGTTCTGGTCGGGCAGCGATGCCCACTCGGGCCTTGCCAACTACGATGTGCAGTATCGCGATAAGACTACCAACGGTTCTTGGACCACCTGGAAGAGCGCGACAACTTCTACCTCCAGCACGTTCTCCGGTGTGAGTGGCCACATCTACGAATTTAGATCGCGCGCGCGAGACAATGTCGGCAATCTGGAAGCGTATCCGGGCACGGCCGACCTGACCACCGAAATTCGCACGTTCGATTTGATGGTGAAGAATCCCGGCATCGAAGTGAATCAGGCCGTGCAGGATTTGAACAACAGCGTCGTGCTCATCGCCAACAAACGTACCTTCGTGCGCTGCTACGTCAACAGCAGCAGCGGCTCGATCAGCGCCGTACCAGCGCGGCTGTACGTGTATCGCGGCGCGACGTACATGGGGGCGTTATCACCCGCCAATAGTGGTGGATCGATCACGGTGAAATCCAGCCCGGCTCGATCGCAACTCAACGATGCCTACTACTTCGATGTGCCGACAGGTTGGCTCAACTCGGGCAGCGTCACGTTCCAATGTCAGATCAACACGCCGCAGAAATACGGCGATAGCAACGCGTCCAACAACTCGCGCTCGGTCACCGTCAACTTTAGCAAATCGCCGGCGATGAACATCTTGATGGTGGATGCCAACTACTGGTATGGCGGCGTGGTCCGCCACGTCCGATCGATCGATCGGACCCGGTTGGCCGCGTGGCTGCGCGCCGCGTATCCCATCAATACGCTCAACGTTTGGTACGGCTATATGGATCCGCCCTATGACAGCTTGCCCGATGTCGATGATCTCAACGACGATCTGGCCTGGAATCAGAGCAAGAAAGTGTTAGGCGCAGGCGAAGATCCGTGGACGCGTTACTACGGGCAAGTCATTCAAGTGGATGACAATACCTTTATGCGCGGCAAAGCGCGTGACATTCCAGACACCGTGGCCTCCGGTCCAACTGGCCCGACCGGTGGGTGGGATCCCGACGGCCAAAGTTTTGGCGACTGGTACGGCGGCCATGAACTGGGTCACACTTATGGGCGCTATCACGCCGAGTACTGCGGTGCGCAAGACGGCGCGAGCTATCCGTATACCGGCGGGCGAATCAGCCCCACGACGGGCGAGTGGACCAACACCACACTCTACGGCCTTGACTGGAGCCTGAGCACGCCGTTGGTCATTCCGCCAACGTGGACGGATGTGATGACGTACTGCGCCAATGAATGGATTTCTGACTTCACGTATGAAGGCATCTGGGCGCGCATGGTCGCGGAAAAGCCCGTCTTGAAGGCGCAGATTCAGGCGTACAAAGCGCAAGGCGTGGAGTATCTGGCGCTGTTCGGCCACATCATCACCAGCACCAACACCGTGACGCTCAGCACCTTCTATCGCGTGCCGGATGCGTTTGATATCTTCGGACGCGATATCAGCGGCACGTATCACATCAAGTTGCTGGGCGCGGCGGATGCGGTGTTAGCCGATTACAATTTCTCGCCGCGCGGTGGTCTTGAAACCGATGATCCAGTGGCGGCGATTACGGAATACGTCCCATGGATCACGGGCACGCAGAAGATCGTCATCGCCAGCCCAACGCAGGCTCTGATCACGCGCACCGTCAGCGCGCACACGCCGACGATTGCCTTCATCGCGCCAAGCGGCGGGGTCACGCTCACCGGCACGACGGTGAATGCCAGCTGGACGGCCTCAGACGCCGACAACGATCCATTGACGTTCAACATCGACTACAGCCGCGACGGTGGCCTGACGTGGTCACCGCTGTCTGGCAAGCTGACCACGACCACCGCCACGCTCAACCTCGATCTGCTGCCCGGCACTACGCAAGGCAAGTTCCGCGTGTGGGTCAGCGATGGGGTGAACACGGCCTTCGCCGAGACGACTGGCACTTTCAATGTTGCGAACAAAGCGCCAGAGATCACGTCAGTGTCGCCGATCAGCGGCTCGACGTACGTGGTGAGCCAGACGATCATCTTCGAGGCTTCAACATTCGATCCCGAAGATGGGCCGCTGGCAGACTCACAACTCCAGTGGTCGTCCGATCTGGATGGCGCGCTGGGTACGGGCACGCAGCTGGCGCTCGATACGTTGAGCATCGGCACGCACACCATCACGCTGACGGCGACCGATAGCAACCTTGTGACCTCGACGACCACGGTCACCGTGATCGTCGGACCGGAACCGATCGATAACGGTATGACGCCCGGGCTGTTCCTGCCGCTCGTCTTGAAGAGCTGAGGGTTTCGCACAGAACAATCGACCTGCCGGGTTGGTGACTGCCCGACAGGTCGATTTGTTTGGCAAAGCGATCGGTTTCTTTTGACACCTTGGTCTAGCCCACGTATAATCCACGTACTAGGAAGTCCGCCCGCTGCCGGGCGGTTTTTGTGTGAGGGTCTATGATGTCAGTTGAGAAGCGAAATGGCATTCTTCGCAAGACAGTGAATGCCAGTCCCAAGCGAACGCTGCGGTCGTACTTCATCGGGCGGCCATTGCAGACCGCCGATGCGCCGCATCAAACGATCGGCAAGGCGGTAGGCCTGGCAGTGTTTGCCTCCGATGCGTTGTCGTCAACTGCCTACGCGACGCAAGAGGTGTTGGTCATCCTGGCGGTAGCCGGGGCCGCGGCGATGGGTTACGTGTTCCCGATCACCATCGTGATTGTGATCCTGTTGGCCATTGTGACCATCTCCTACGAGCAAACGATCCACGCGTATCCGGGCGGCGGCGGGGCGTACATTGTGGCACGCGACAACTTAGGGGAATTGCCTGCGCAGACCGCTGGCGCAGCGTTGTTGACCGACTACGTTCTCACGGTCTCCGTATCGATATCGTCTGGGGTAGCCCAGCTGGTGTCAGCATATCCAGAGTTGGTACCGTGGAAAGTATGGATCGCCGTGGCGATGGTTGGTCTTATCATGTTGATCAACCTGCGCGGTGTCAAAGAATCTGGCACGATCTTTGCTATCCCAACGTACTTCTTCATCGTGATGATCTTTCTCACCGTGGGTGTCGCTTTGTTCCGCTATGTGACGGGTAGTCTGGGGCAGGTGGTCGATCCGCCGCATACCGAGTTGGCCGAGACGCTGCAACCGATTACGCTTTTCTTGATCCTGCACGCCTTCGCCGGCGGTACAACCGCCTTAACTGGGGTCGAAGCAATTTCGAACGGCATCACGGCGTTCAAAGAACCGCGCAGCCGCAATGCGGGCATCACGCTGATTTGGATGTCACTCATCCTCGGTTCGTTGTCGCTCGGTATCAGTTTCCTGGCGAGTCAGATTCACACGGTGCCGTCGGAGGCTGAGACTGTCATTTCGCAGTTGGCTCGAACGGCGTTTGACGGGCGCAATTTCCTCTATTTAGCGACGATCGCGGCGACCACTGTGATCTTGATCATGGCAGCCAACACGGCCTTTGCCGACTTTCCACGGCTGGGCGCGCTGCATGCCGGCGACGGCTTCTTGCCGCGTCAATTGACCTATCGCGGCAGCCGCCTGGTTTACTCGCGCGGTATCATGACTCTGGCCGCGATCGCTTCACTGTTGATCATTGTGTTCAATGCAAGCGTAACGGCCTTGATCCCGTTGTATGCCATCGGCGTGTTCCTGTCATTTACATTGTCTCAGGCGGGCATGGCACGGCGGTGGTGGAAGATCGGTCAAATGCAACCGGGTGAGGAAATCAAGGAACCCGGTTCGGTCTTGCGCTATGAAAGTGGCTGGCGATTGAAGATGTTCATCAATGGCTTTGGTTCAGTGTGTACGGCCATCGTCATGTTCATGTTCGCTATCACCAAGTTTGCCGACGGGGCATGGATCGTTTTGATCTTGACGCCGACGCTGGTCTTCATCTTCTTCCGCATTCACTATCACTATAAGGATGTCGCCAAACATCTCACGCTGGAACACTACGATGCGCCGCTGCGCATCACGCGGCACCGCGTCATTGTGCCGGTCAGCAGTGTGCATCGCGGCGCGTTAGTGGCAATGCGTTATGCGCGGTCGTTGTCGGAAGATGTGACGGCCGTGCACGTGGCAGTCGATCCTAGCGATGGCGAAAAAGTGCAGAAGAAATGGGAGAAGTGGGGCGACGGTACTCGATTGGTTATTCTGGATTCACCGTACCGTTTGTTTATGGAGCCGCTGTTGGGCTACATTGAAGAGATCGATATGCAGCGCCAGCCCAATGAAATTCTGACCGTGGTAGTGCCGCAATTTGTGCCGCGACACAACATCGAAAACGCGCTGCACATGCGCACCGCCGATATTTTGCGTGAGGCGCTGCTGCACCGGCCCGGGGTTGTCATCACCGACGTGCCCTATCAGATTGAGTGATGAGGAGTTTGTTATGAAAATCATCGTGGTAGGTTGTGGACGCGTTGGCGCTGAACTGGCGCAGTCCTTATCGGAAGACCATGAAGTCACCATTGTTGACGAGCAGATCGATTCGTTCGATCGGTTGGGGGCGTCCTTCCGAGGGCGCACCGTGGTGGGCGTGTGTTTCGATCGAGACGTGTTAATCCGTGCCGGGATCGAATCGGCGGATGCATTAGCGGCGGTCACTTCCAGCGACAATGCCAATGCCCTCACGGCTCGTATTGCGCGTGATCGATTCAATGTGCCGCGCGTCATCGCCCGCATCTACGATCCACAGCGCCGTGCCTTGTATGACAAATTGGGCTTGCAGACAATCTCGTCGGCCAGTTGGGGCGCGACCCAGATTGAGCGTCTGCTAGTTGCGCAGGAATTTGAACCGATTTACACCTTGTGCGCTGGCGACGTTCAGATTGTTCAGGTGATGGTCGAGGAGCTGTTAAACGGCCGACCTGTGAGTCTGCTCGCTCAGGCTGACGAATCCGTCGTCATTTCTGTCACACGCACCAGTCAGACGTTTGTTCCGCGGCCCGACACGGTGCTGCAGATCGGCGACATTGTCATGCTGGGAGTCAAGACGGACGCGGCCAAGCACCTCAAGTCGATCGTCACGATGAAGCGGGAGGCGTAGCATGTTTGTTATTATCGTAGGCGGTGGTCAAGTCGGCTCGAACCTCGCGTCGTTGTTATTGGCAGCCGGGCACAAGGTGCATGTGGTCGACGATCGAAAGGAAGTGTTGGCGAAGATCCATCGCGAACTGCCGACCGAGTGTATTTTCGAAGGCGATGGTGCGGACATGCAACTGTTGCGGCTGGCAGGTATTGAGCACGCCGAAGTCTTGGCCGCGGTTGCCCGCGAAGACGAAGCTAACTTGATGGTTGCTCACTTAGCACGGTTTGAGTTTCATGTGCCGCGCATCATCGCTCGCGTCAACAATCCCAAGAACGCCTGGTTGTTTACGCCCGATATGGGCGTGGACGTGGCGATCAATCAAGCTGATATGATGGCTCACTTGATTGCCGAAGAAATGTCGCTGGGCGACATGATGACCCTGCTGAAGCTGCGAAAAGGTCAATATTCGCTGGTGGAAGAAAAGGTGCATCCCACTGCCGTTGCTGTAGGCAAAGCGATCCGTGATTTGAAACTGCCCACCGAATGCGTGCTGGCAGCCGTAATCCGCAAAGGCGAATTGATCATTCCGCGCGGCGACGTGGTCTTGCAAGCCGCCGATGAGATTCTGGCTGTGGTGCACAGCACGGAAGTCAACGCGCTTGCGCAACTGTTAGCGCGCACCGACTGACGGCGCCGTACGTTAACTTGACGGACGACGATAAACGGATGAGCTCGGCGTAGCGCCGCGGCGGCTGGTGGCGGTGTCGAAGGTTTGAGATGTCTCAGTCGTTGAAGCGGGAAGTCCGCTCGATTGTGTTGGGTTACTTAGCCGCTCTGGGCCTGGTAATCCTCACAACCGTGGCGTTGTTTCTAGTACGGTCGCTACTGACCGAACAAATCGACGCGCTGGTGTATCTGGTGCCGGTCGGGTTGAGCGCGGCCATGTGGGGACTTGGCCCTGGCGTGATGGCGGCCTTCGCGGCGTTTCTGGCGTTCAACTACTACTTCCTGCAACCCTACTTCACCTTCTTTGTGCATCAAACGCCGGACGCGTTAACGCTGCTGGCGTTCCTCGTCATTGCCTTCGTTATCAGTCAGTTGATTGGGCGGGCGCGGCTGGGCGTCGCAGCGGCGCAGGCTCGCGAGCGCGAGGCGACGCGCTTGTATGAGTTGAGCACAGCGTTGACGGGTGTGCAGCATGATCAGGCGATTGCGCACACGCTGGCGCAGCACGCTCAGGAGACATTTGAAGCAGAACGGGTGGACGTTCAGACGCAGGATGCGATCGATGCCGCGTGGCCGATCGAGCCGGCGGAACCCAGCCGGCCGCCGGTACTCACGATCGATCTGTCCACGGCTCGCGGTGTGCAGGGCACCATCCGGTTGTGGCGCGATCACGATTTGCTGCCCGCCGAGGTGCGCCTGCTGAAGACCTTTGCCAGCCAGGGTGCACTGGCGATCGAACGAGCGCACCTGGCGCGCACGGTGAATAAGGCCCAAGTGCTGGAAGAAAGCGATCGATTGAAGTCGGCGCTGCTGTCGTCGGTGTCGCACGAACTGCGCACGCCGCTGGCGACGATCAAGGCCGCGGCCAGCAGTTTACGCAGTGGCGATGTCGAATGGGACTCTGACGCGCGACAGGATTTGGTCATGGCAATTGACGAGGAAGCCGATCACCTCAATCAACTCGTCGGCAACTTGCTGGACATGTCGCGCATCGAGGCAGGCGCGCTGCAGCCACAGTTGAAGTTGAACGTGCTGGCCGAGATCGTGGGCGGCGTAGTAGCGCGCATGCGACCGCAGACGCGGCAGCATCGCGTGGACATCGATCTGCCCGACGATTTGCCCTTGGTGCCCGTCGATTACGTGCGCATGGATCAAGTCTTTACCAACTTGATCAGCAACAGCGTTAAGTATTCGCCCGCAGGCACGCCGATTCGGATCGAGGCGCGCGTGATCGATGCCAACACGCTGGGCGTGCGCGTGATCAATCGCGGCCCGCACGTGCCCGACGAGCATCTGGAGCGCATCTTCGACAAATTCTATCGGGTCACCGCGGCCGATCGGGTGACAGGCACCGGCCTGGGGCTATCGATCTGCAAAGGCATCATCGAAGCGCATGGCGGGCGCATGTGGGCGCAGAATCTGCCCGATGGCTTTGCCTTCAATTTCACGCTGCCGCTCAAGGCCGCCGGCACAGCGGCGAACATGCCGCCGCACTTGCCCATCGAGAGTGAAGGCGGCGCGTGACCAATCAACATGTACTCGTCATTGATGATGAGCCGCAAATTCTGCGCGCGCTGAAAACGATCCTTACCGCGCGGCAGTTCCGCGTCTCGACGGCGGCGCGCGGCGAAGAAGGCTTGGCGCTGGCGGCGGCAACTCCGCCCGATGTGATCATTCTCGATTTAAGTCTGCCCGACATGGATGGCATTCAAGTCTGCGCGCGATTACGCGAGTGGACGCAAGTGCCGATTATCATTTTGTCGGTGCGAGACAATGAGCGCGATAAGGTGGCGGCGTTGGATAAAGGCGCGGATGATTATTTGACCAAGCCGTTTGGTGTGGAAGAATTGTTGGCCCGGGTGCGTGTGGCGCTGCGACACTCGGCGCAGGCGCAGGCGCCAGCGACGAAGCATACGGTGATTCACGCCGGGCCGCTTACGATCGATCTGGCGCAGCACGTGGTGACACGCGGCGAAGATGAGGTGAAACTCACCGCAACCGAGTTCAAGTTGCTGGCCTATCTGGCCGCAAATGCCGGTCGGGTGTTGACGCACCAGGCCATCCTCACACATGTGTGGGATCCGGCCGATGCCGATCACGTGGAGTATTTGCGTGTGTATATGCGGCAACTACGCAAGAAGTTGGAAGACGACCCCGAACAACCCCAGTACCTCATCACCGAACCGGGTGTGGGCTATCGCTTCATTGCGGATGATCTGTAGGGGCAGACCCACCGGTTTGCCCTACGGTTTCGCCTGCTCACAGCCCGTGTCCTCGCGGGCGGCGTTGGGCAACCGCGAGAGTTACCCCTACGCTTTCTTCTTTGCTGGCGCCTTGGCGCGATTTTCCTTGACCCTGAACTTAACGATCTTGGTGATAAGATCGTAGGGAATGGGCTGATCCAGTGGAAATTGGATCGAGCCTTTGGCGGCTTTATAAGACGCGATTTCCTTGTGAAATTTCTCGGTGCCTGAGGGCGTGGGATAGAAGCCAATATGATGTTTGAAGGCTGCGAAGTGTACCAGGTTGCCGTTTAACTTGAAGGTCGGCATCTGGTAACCGATGGCCTCTTCGGCCTCTGGCGCTTCCCTGCGGACAATGGCGCGGATCTTTTCCAGAATCGGTTGGACCTTCGGTTCACATGCCGCGATGTACTCATCGATGTTTTTGGGGGCTGTATTCTTCATGTTTCCTCTCTTTCACCGTAAAAGGTGTGTGTTATTCTGAGTTCGTGTCTTCGCCCGTGCCCAACCTCGTGTTGATTGATCGCGCGAACAAAGAGCGCGTTTATTTTAGAACGGACCTACTTGTGGGTCAAACGTAGTATGGATGTCGGCCACTCTCCACTCTCCAACCCCAATCTTTATTTGTCCTTTATGCAATTGGTCTGAACTTTTGTCGCCGTTTTATTTGAAGCTGATAGACTCAATATTGAATTCAGCAGAACGGAGGCTACCGGCATGGCGACATTGACACCTCAACTGACTTTTGACGGGGCGCTGCGCCTGAGGAATGCACGCCGCTTGGTCGTGCTCGTTCCCGATCAGCAGGTGGACGATGCCGCGCTGGCGAAGCGAGTCTGGTCGCTGGCGGTGTCGCGCCGCCTGGCCGTAACGTATCTGGGCCTGGCCCGCGATGTGGACGCAGAAATGCGGTTGCGGCGTGAACTGTCGCTGTTGCTGGCACTCACTCGAGATGATCGCTTGACGGTAGATGCGCGGCCAGTAGCCGGACGCAGTTGGCTCAAAGCACTGCAGTCTGAAGTTCGGCCCGGCGACGTGCTGGTCTGCATGGCCAGCCATCAGATTCATCGTTGGGGACGGAAAGATCAATCGGCGGCGCAGATGATCGAAATGAACGGTGTTTATCCCGTGCTGGAACTGCGCGATGTGCCGATCGCTGTGTCGGAACGGCCATCCCGCTTGCAGTTGATGTGGCAGGCGGTGCCGTTAGTCATCATCGGTGGTTTCTTTCAGATTCAAGTCCTCATTGCCCAGGCCGCACGTGACTGGCCGCGCACTGCGTTGTTGTGCATTTCGGTCGGCGCTGAAGTGGGCCTGATCTGGATGTGGGAAAGTTTTCGCGCGTAATGAACGAGAAGGAGTAAGGAATGAGTCGCAATGTCGATGCAGCCGCAATCACGCACGCGCTGCAACAAGAGTATGACGAGGCCGGGACGCTGTTAGCCGCCCAGCCGACGTTGACGCAACGATTTATCGAAGCGCAAGCGCGCACGCTGGCCGATGCGTTGGTACAGCATCTGGGGCAGGTGCGGTTTACGCTGCCCGATCGGGTGGTGGAGGCCGCCAGCGGTTCGCCGCTCAATGTGCCCGCCGATCAGCGCGAGCAAGTCGTCGGCGGAGCCGGGTTGTTCGATTGGCTTTCTCGTCCGGCGGATCTGCGCAAGCAATTGCGGCAGCGCCTGAACGAATTGGAGCAGTCGAACCAACGGAGTGTGGCTATCAGCGCGAAGTTATTGCGCCACGCCACGGTGATCCAGTTGGTGCACGGCATGCTGCCCGCGGGTCGATCGGTGACGTATGAAGCCGCCGAGGGCGAAGAGATTCCATCGATTCCTGTGGGCGACGTGCTTGAGCCTGAGTCGGCCATTACGGCCACGACGGATGCTATCGCCGAAGAGGGCGCGCCAGACAGTGAAGGGCGCGGCGAGTTGTTAGTGCCGTACACCGCGGCGGCGCGACGCTTCTATTTGCCGCAGTGGGTGGCCTTTGACGATCAAGACCGTTTACTGGTCAACTCACTCGGCGAGGCCGAAGCGCACGTGGCCTCGATGCAGCGTTACATGGAGATTCTGCACCTGGCCCGCGCGTTTGCGCCCTACATCGTCGCCGATGAGCAGTATCACCAGAAGCGGTATGGCCTGCTGGGCCAGTTGATCAATCAAGGGCGGGCGCTGGCGCGCTATCAGACGCGCGACATCATCGCCACGATCAAGCAGCGGGCCGCGCGCAACGATCTCAATCGCGGCCTCAGCCTCAGCGTGCCGTACTTCGATGATCAGACCCTGACACTGGCGCTCAATAACTTCGAAGTGATTCCAGCCGGCCGCATCATGTTTGTGCCGGCGTTTGTGGTGCGGGCCGTGCGCGAAGAAGAGGCGAAGGTTAACGAGGACACACGCCTCAATACTTCGACGCGCCAGCATTTGCTGGACGAATTGGCAATGTTGGAAGTCGCGTTTGCCACGGCCCCAAGGGATAGGTGACCTATGTTATTTTCAGTGATCTTACTGGTAGTGATTGTATTTTTAGCGTGGAAGGCTTCACCCAAAGAGAACAAAGAACACGCGCATGTGCACGGCGCAGGGCAGATCGGTTTGTTGGCGGCGCTGGCGTTGTTTGGTGTTGATTACTTTACATCGTACTTTTACGCCACCGGCGAAATGATGAGCGCGCTGCATCCCTATGGCTTGCAGAACTACGCCTACATTGCCGTTGCCGTTATCGCGCTGGCGAACTTTGTGTTTGGCGCGTTGTACATGTACTCGCTGGGCATCTTCAACGAAGGTGGCGGATCGTACACCGCCTCGATGCGGTATCTGTGGCCTACGTTGAGCTTGATTGTGGCCGTGACCTTGATTCAAGACTACGTGTTGACGATCGTGGTGTCGGCGTTATCCGGTGGCGATCAGTTGTTATCAGTGATCGGCGCTTACGGCACTGATTGGATCTGGCACTTCCTTATTGGCGCGGCGTTGGCGGCCGTGACGTGGTACCTCACTATTCGTGGACGTGGTGAATCGTCGCGGGTGGTGTTCACCTTGCTAGGCATTTTTATTATGCTGACGATCACGATGGCCGTTGGTCTGTTCATCGCCAACGCGAAGGGCGTGGCCGCCGTTGCGGTGACTGAGACGCCCCAGGCCGCGTCATTGGGGCAGGCGATCTTGCATATGCTCACGGCGTCGATGAAGGGCATGGTGGCGTTAACGGGTCTCGAAGCCATGTCGAATGGCATTCAGTTTGTCATTAACGAAGACGCGGGCTTTGTGAAGTGGGGAAGAAAACATCTACCGCGCCTGAATAAAGTGTGGAACTTCTATAGCGGCAAGAGCGGTATCGGTCGCGCTGTACAAACGTCGTTCCTATTTTACGGTGGTTTGACGACATTGCTGCTGACGTTCTTTGCGATCCGCTTTAACGTCTTCGATGGCACACTGGGCCGCACACTTGTGGGCAATCTGGCTTTCATCGGTTTTGATCAGATTCCCGGTGGCAGTATTTTGTTCTGGACCTATCAATTGCTGGCGGTGGCCCTGCTGGCGGCGGCGTCGATGACGGCTTTTCAGGACGCGCAGGCCACCGAATGGCGCGATGTGGCGATTGGTGAAATTCCCGAAGTAATTGTGTATCGCGATCCACGTGGCACGTTCACGCGTTCGGTCACGATCACATTTGGCTTGGCGGTCTTCATCATGTTTCTGGTGCGCGGCGAGACGACCAAGGCTGTGCCGTTTTACGGCGTAGGCGTGTTCATGCCGATCATGGTGATGGGCCTGGCAATTCGCCGCCACATTCGGCAGCACTACACAGGCCGCATGCGCAAGTGGGGGGGCATCGGCGCGACCGTGGCTTCAGCCCTGGCGGGTATCGTGTTTGTCGGCCAGATCGTCGGCAAGTGGGAAGAAGGCGGCTGGGTGGTGTTGATCTCGTTCAGCGTGCTGGCGCTGTTGGCGCACGGCTTGTTGTTGTCGCCACTGGGTTATCGCAATCCAAAGCAAATTCAGCGCATCGTACGCGACAAAGCGCGCGTGCAAGGCTCGATGGCGTCTATCGTCGAATGGCAGTCGTTGAAGATGCAGGAATATCGGTATGGCTTGCTCACGCTGATCTCGCGGGCCTTCGAGTTGGTCGGCGTGCGACGCCCGGTGCGCTATGAAGTGCCGGTGGCCGCAGGCGATTACGATCACGCGCTGCATACCGATCATCCGGATGCGCCGTCATTCATCGATCAGTATCTGACGAATCAACCGGCCGAGCCGCGTCTGGGCGGCGCTCCGCAACAGACCGCTCAGCCGAGCGATACCGATCGAGCCTTCCCGGCCAAACACGGATGAAGGCTGAGGGATGAAGGATGAGGGCTGAAGATCGAAAGTGAATGATTCAGCCCTCAAATTTCATCCTTTATCCTTTACACTATGATCTCCGAACCCCTCCACGCCCTGCACGTTGCCGATGTGTTTCACGCGCTGGAATCAGCGGCGGCAGGTCTGACACCCCAGCAGGTTCAATCGCGACTGGAGGCTTACGGCCCCAACAGTCTACGTGAACCGCCCCCGTTGCCTGTTCAGCGGCGCTTGCTCGCGCAGTTGCGTCATCCGATGGCGCTGTTGCTGTGGGGCGCAGGCGCACTGGCGCTGATCGGTAGTCAGCGCTTGGTGCTGGGGCTGGTCATCTGGTCGGTGGTGATCATCAATGCAGTGTTTGCGTTCTGGCAGGAGCATCGTGCCCAACGCGCCATGACAGCGCTGAAGCATCTGCTGCCCGCGTACGCGCGCGTGATCCGATCGGGGGTGGAAACCCGCGTGCCAGCCAGTGAGGTCGTCGTCGGCGATGTACTGGTGTTGGCCGAAGGCGATGACATCGCTGCCGATGCGCGCGTGATCGAAGAATATGGCTTGCGCGTCAACAACTCCACGTTGACGGGCGAAGCCGTGCCCGCGCGCAAATCAGCAGACGCGTCGGTGCGCGAAGGCTTGACTGAAGTCGAGCGGCCCAACCTCGTTTTTGCGGGCACCTCGGTCGTGTCCGGCACCGGTCGAGCCGTGGTGTATGAAACCGGCATGGCCACGCAGTTCGGTCGCATCGCCAATCTCACGCAGGCCGTGCCCGAATCGCCCAGCCCGCTGCAACAACAACTTGCGCAGTTAACGCGGAAATTGTCGCTCTTGGCGATCGGTCTGGGCGTGATCGTGATCGCCGTCGGTGCGTTCGATCAGTCGATGAAACTGGAAGAAGCCTTTATTTTAGGCATCGGCTTGATCGTGGCGTTCTTGCCGGAAGGCTTGCAGCCGACCGTGACGCTGACGCTGGCGATGGCGGGTCAACGCCTCGCGCAGAACGGCGTGCTGGTTAAACGGCTCGCCACGGTCGAAGAACTTGGCGCGACCTCGGTGATTTGCACGGATAAGAGCGGCACGCTGACGCAGAATCAAATGACGGTGCGCGATGTGTGGGTGGCGCGGCGGCGACTGAGCGTATCGGGCGTGGGCTATGAACCTCACGGCCAGTTTTCACCTTCACCGATCAAGACCCAGTACGAAGATGAATTCAAATTGTTGTGCACGGCGGCGCTGCTGTGCAACAACGCCCGATTGAATCCGCCGACACCCGATCGGCCGCACTGGACCGCGCTGGGCGACCAGACCGAGGCGGCGCTGCGCGTGCTGGCGCTGAAAGGCGGCCTCGACGAAGCGGCGACGTTGGCGCAGTATCCGCGCGTACACGAACTCCCCTTTGATGCAAAGCGCAAACGCATGAGCACGATCCATCAGTGGTCTGGGCAAGAAGTGGCGTTCATCAAGGGCGCGCCGCGTGAAGTCTTGCAGTTGTGCCGCTACATTCTGATCGACGGCGAGGTACGCGAATTAACACCGGTCTTGCGCGCCGAAGTGTTGGCCGCCAACGATGATTATGCTCGCAACGCTCTGCGCGTATTGGCGTTGGCGTGGCGCGAACTGCCGCCGCGATCGGGTCCAGCGAAATTCTCGCCGGAAAGTGTGGAACGTGAACTGACGTTCATCGGTCTAGCCGCGATGATGGATCCGCCGCGGCCCGAAGTCGCTGACGCGATTCAGCAGTTCCATTCGGCCGGTATCCGCTTGGCGATGATTACCGGCGATTACGGCCTTACCGCTGAATCAGTCGCGCGCCGCATCGGTTTGCTGCGCACACCCTCACCGCAAATCCTGACCGGCGCGGACCTCGACGAGTTGAACGACGAGCAGTTGAAAGAGGCGTTGGCCGAAGAGACGATCTTTGCGCGCATGGCGCCCGATCACAAGTTGCGGTTGGTGGCCGCGTTTCAAGCGCGTGGTGAAACCGTGGCGATGTTAGGCGACGGCGTCAACGATGCGCCCGCGCTGCGCAAAAGCGACATCGGTATTGCGATGGGCATCACGGGCACCGACGTGGCGAAGCAAGCCGCCGATGTGATCTTGACCGACGATAACTTCGGCGCGATTGCGACCGCCGTGCGCGAAGGCCGTGCCGTCTTCGACAATCTGCGCAAGTTCACTACGTACATCTTCGCCAGTAATGTGCCGGAGATTTTGCCGTTCATCCTAATGTCGTTGTTCAACATTCCGCTAGCGTTGACCGTGCCGCAAATTTTGGCGATCGACCTGGGCACCGATCTGCTGCCCGCGCTGGCGCTGGGCATGGAGAAGCCGGAGCCGAACGTGATGCGGCGGGCGCCGCGGCGCCGATCGGCCCAGCTGATCGATCGGCGGTTGCTGAGCCGCGCGGCAATGATCGGCACCATCGAGACAATTCTGTGTTATCTTGGCTTCTATGCGGTGGCAGCGCAACTCGGCTACGGCGATTGGTCGACGCTGTTTCCGGTGTCGCTGCTGCCCGCCGAGGTGCGCGCCGGTTTCGCCGATGGTGTGGCGTACGCGACGGCGACGACGGTCTTTCACATGGGGGTGGTGGCAGCGCAGATCGGGAGTGCGGTGGCGTGCCGCACCGAAGTGGATAAGGTGCATCAGCAAGGTTTCTTGAGCAATAAATATTTGTTGATCGGTATCGCCGCAATGGTGGTCATCATCGCGCTGTTGATCTATGTGCCGCCGCTGGCGGAAGCCTTTGGGCATCGCCCGCCGCCGATCGAGTATTGGCTGATGTTCGTGATTTTCCCGCCGGTCGTGTACGTGCTAGACTGGATGCGCAAAGTCGTGGCGCGACGGCGAGAGCAAGTGGTCAGGCTGAAGGCCGGGCAGGAGTAAGACTATGAAGGTGATTGTGATGGGGTGCGGACGCGTCGGCGAGCAGCTGGCGCAGTTGATGGCGGAAGACGGGCACGATGTGGTCGTGATCGATTACGATGCGGCGGCGCTGGCGCGGCTGGGGCCGGATTTCAAAGGGCGACGTATTACGGGCGTGGGCTTCGATCGCGAGGTGCTGCTAGAGGCGGGCATCGAAACGGCCGACGCGTTTGCGGCGACGAGTTCATCGGACAACGTCAATATCGTCGCGGCTCGCATTGCACGCCACATTTTCAAAGTGCCGCATGTCGTCGCGCGCTTGTTCGATCCGCGCCGCGCTGAGATCTATCAGCGGTTGGGCCTGGTGACGATTTCCTCCACGCAGTGGGGAGCGGAGCGCATCCGCGAATTGTTGACGCACGCCGGGCTGGATTCCATCCGATCGTTTGGGCGTGGCGAAGTCACGATGATCGAGATCGAGACGCCCGCGCATTTGATCGGGCGTAGTGTGCGCGATCTATCGGTGCCGGGTGAGGTAAGCGTGGTGGCGATCACACGGGACGATCGGGCGCTGCTGCCGCTGTCGGGCACGCAGTTCCGCGCAGGTGATGTGCTGCATCTGGCGGTGCTGTCGGCGGCCATGTCACGCGTTGAGGAATTGCTGGGCCTGGGTGAAGGAGCATAGGTATGTTTGTCATGATCGTAGGCGGCGGCAAAACCGGCGCGAATTTGGCGGAATTGTTGTTGAAGGAAAAGCATGAGGTGTGTGTGATCGAGGATCGAGCGGATACGGTGGCCGATCTGCGCCGCGATCTGCCCGCTGGCTGTGTGGTCGAAGGTGACGGCAGTTCGCCAACGGTCTTGGAGGTCGCGGGGATCGATCGAGCACACGTCCTGGCCGCCGTCACCCGCGAGGATGAAGCGAACCTGGTGATTACGATGATGGCCCGCTTTGAGTTCCGCGTGCCGCGCATCATCGCGCGGGTGAACAATCCCAAGAATGCGTGGTTGTTTACGCCGGAGATGGGTGTGGATGTGGCTTTGAATCCAGCCGATCTGATGTCGCACCTCATCGCCGAGGAGATGTCGCTGGGCGATATGACGACGCTGCTGAAACTGCGCAAGGGGCAGTATTCGCTGGTGGAGGAGAAGGTGCATCCGACAGCGGTGGTCGTGGGCAAGGCTGTGCGCGATCTGCATCTGCCGCCGGAGTGTATTTTAGCCGCTATCATTCGCAAAGGTGAGTTGTTGATTCCGCGCGGCGATATGATTTTGCAGGCGATGGATGAAGTGCTGGCGGTGGTGCACAGTTCGCAGGTGGGGGCGTTGGCGGCGTTGTTGGCGAAGGTGGAATAGTTCTTCGACAGCGGCTGCGGTAACGAACATTTGCGCCGCTGGTAGGTGCAGTCGGATGGAGCAGAGGGGCAGACATTGGTCTGTGCCCCTACGCCGATATTACTCCCGCAGCTCACCGTCCGTGTGTGTGCGGGATGAGTTCCGCCGCAACCGGAGCAAGTCTTGCCGTAACCGGAGCGAGTCTTGCCGTAACCAGAGCGAGTCTTGTCATAAGTAGAGGTGGTTTAGATAATATTTTGCTGAAAATATTGCCTGCTGGGGTCCACTGAGGTCAAGTTGGCTGAAAACTGGGTCTTCGATATTTCTTTTAGCCCGCGTCCCCGCGGGCGACGGGGCGCACGACGGTACGGACTGCGGCCCGCGAGGATGCGGGCCGGGAGCGGAGGCCGGGCGTTTCCGGACAAAATAGGGAGGAGATGATATGACTGTTAAGCGGATGGACAACGTCGGCATCGTAGTCGAATCCCTCGATGACGCCATCGCATTTTTCGCCGAGCTGGGTCTTCGGCTCGAAGGGCGCGCCATGATCGAAGGCGAATGGGCCGGTCGCGTCACCGGACTGGGCACCCAGCGCGTCGAAATCGCCATGCTGGTCACCCCCGACGGCCACAGCCGGCTGGAACTCTCGCGCTTTCTCACCCCGCCGGTCGTCGCCGATCACCGGAACGCCCCGGTAAACGCGCTCGGTTATCTGCGTGTCATGTTCGCCGTGGACGACCTCGACGAGACGCTGGTCAGACTCCGCACGCGCGGCGCGCAGCTCGTCGGCGAAGTGGTGCAGTACGAAGACGTGTATCGGCTCTGCTACATTCGCGGCCCTGAAGGACTGCTCATCGGTTTGGCCGAGGAACTCATGCACAGCGTTCCCGGCTAGGCGCAGTTCACCTATTCCGTGCCTAACAAAAAATAACGAGTGACCATATCGGTCACTCGTTACTCGTTACTCATTACTCTTCACTTCAACACCGCATTCGTCCAATCCTCAAGCCACTTGTCGCGATTCTTCGCAATCGCCTCCGGCGCGAGGGTAGCCGGTTGCTCGGCGATCTTCGACCACTTCGCAAACACATCCGGCAACTTGGCTTGCGGGTTCACCGGATACACAAACTGATTCAGCGGCAAGTCTTCTTGATACGGCACGCTGAGCATGAAATCCAGCCATTTTTCGGCTAAATCGCGATTCTGCGTACCTTTGACGATGCCCGCAAACTCGATCTGGCGGAAGCACGTTTGCGGCGCGACGATGGACTCGGTCGGTGGTTGATCGATCGGTGGATTGGCGAACACGACCTCGGCGGGCGGACTGGAGGCATAGCTCACCACGATCGGCCTCGGACCTTTACCGCTCGATCCGCTGAACTCGGTGTAATACGCCGTATTCCAATCTTCGACGACCTTCACACCGTTTTGCTTCAACGCGGCCCAATAATCCAGCCAGCCATTTTCACCGAAGGCGGAGACCGTCGCCAGCATGAAGGCGAGTCCAGGCGAGGATGCGGCCGGATTCTCGACAACGAGCAGGTTTTTATACTTCGCGTCCGTCAGATCTTTCAGCGATTGCGGTAGCGGCAGATTCTTCTGCGTGAAGTACGCTTTGTCGATGTTGAGGCACACGTCGCCAAAATCGATCGGGATCAACTGCCCGCTCGGATCGAGTTGGAACTCCGCCGGGATGGCACTTAGCGCCGCGGGTTTATACGCTTCAAGAATGCCCGCTTCCAACGCGCGGCTCATCAGCGTGTTATCGACGCCGAATAACACATCAGCTTCGGGCGTGTCCTTCGTCAAGATCGCACGGTTCAACGCCTGACCGGCATCGCCTTGCTTGATGATCTGCACCTTGACGTTGTTCGCCGCTTCGAACTGTTGCAGCACACTGTCGCTGATGGCAAACGATTCGTGCGTCAACAATGTTAGCGTGCGCGTTTCGCCGGGTGCAGTCAGCGGCGAGATCGGCGGCGTGGGCATGACCGACGTGGCGGGTGTGGCCGTCGGCGCTGGCGCTTGAGTCGGTTGTAGTGATGCAACCACCGTCGGCGACGTGGTAGCCGTCGGTGTCGGCGTTGAAGTCGCCGTCGGCGTGCAGGCCGCGATCAGCATCGCGATCAGCAAAATCGCCTTGATTTTCAGGTGTTTCATGCACTTGCTCCTTTGTCTTCAGCCGTGGCGTGCAGCACTAGCACCAGGCCGTCAGTCACGCTCACGGTTACTACAGAATCAACGAACACATTACTAATACCCAACGATGCGCCGAACGGTAGCACGGCGTCAGTCAGCGGATATTCGCAGCCGGTGATGGTGACGCCGCGCGCATCGCCCTTCAACGCGATCAGCGACAGCGTGTCACCCGCCCGACCAGCGATCTCGATTCGATCACGCACTACGCTGATCGTCAGCCCGTCATCGACAATGCGCGCCGTCGTTCCATCGAGCAGGGGCAGCGTCAACAACATTAGATTCGCCAGCGATTGATCCCAGCGTCCGCCCAGTGCGCCGCAAATCGTGATCTCGCTCGCGCTGCAGTCCACAGCGTATTGCAGCGCCAATTCCAGATCGGTGTAATCTTTGCGCGTCGGATACGTGATGAAGCGTGTGTTCGTGCGCTCCAAACGTTCTCGTGTCAGAGCATCCAACGAATCGAGATCACCGATCACGACATCGGGCTTCACCTCAAGTGCCAGGGCGTGACGTGATCCACCGTCGGCGGCAATGATCAGATCGGCGTGTGACAACCACCGGGCCACCGTGGATCGATCGGGTGGGTTACCATTCGCAAAAATCAGTGCGTGCATCGTCTTCACCTAACAAAATAGCCACTCCGGTGTGGGTGGCTATTGTTCTCAAGTCTCCCTCCGCCGGCATTATCCGGATCAGGTTCGTGGGTCGGCGATAGATCGATCGCCCTCTCAGCCCGCCGCTGCGAGCTCCCCATGTTGAATTGTGATTTTATTATACCACCCGTCTGCAACCCTTGTCGAAGGGGTGTGAGCGTGTTACACTCTACGCACGCAGGAGCACATCATGGCGCAAGCGCTTTATCGCAAGTGGCGACCCCAAACGTTCAGCGAAGTCAGCGGCCAGGAACACGTATTGCAGACGCTGCGCAACGCGATTGCCAGCGGCCGCATCGCGCATGCCTATTTGTTTTCCGGCCCGCGCGGCACGGGCAAAACGACGATGGCGCGCTTAGTGGCGAAGGCCGTTAATTGCACCAACCCCGATCTCACTCAGCGTCCCGATAATACTTGCCCGATCTGCACGGCGATCTCAGACGGCCGATTGCTCGATCTGATCGAACTTGACGCGGCGTCCAATCGCGGCATCGACGAGATTCGCGATCTGCGCGACAAGATCAATTTTGCGCCGGGGCAGGCGCGCTACAAAGTCTACATCATCGACGAAGTTCACATGCTCACAGAGCCGGCTTTTAATGCGCTGCTCAAAACGCTGGAAGAGCCGCCGCCGCACGCGATCTTCGTCTTAGCCACAACTGATCCGCAGAAAGTTCCGGCCACCATCGTTTCACGCTGTCAGCCGTTTGCGTTTCGACGTTTAACGTTGAGCGAGATCGTATCGCGTTTGCAGCATCTTGTCGACGAAGAAGGTCTACGCGCTGAACCGGAAGCGCTATCGTTGATCGCGCGGCAAGCGACCGGCTCGATGCGCGATGCGGTGAGCTTACTCGATCAACTCGCGGCGGGCGGCGCGGAAATTACGGTCGAACGCGCACAAGCCGCACTGGGCGCAGGTTCGCTGCGTTGGGTCAGTGACTTGATCGACGCGTTGTGCGACGCGAATGCGGCCGCCGGTCTTGATGCAATCAATCGCGCCATTGACACCGGTGCAGATGCGCGGCAGTTTGCGCGGCAAATCGTGGAGCAACTGCGCTCGCTGCTACTGATCAAACTCGGTGATGCGGCGTTAGTTGATCTGCCCGGCGAACAACGCACGAAGTTCAATACACAAGCGGAACGTCTTGAACTCGATCGGCTCACGCGCGCGATCAAATTATTCAATCAAGCCGCGTCCGATCTGCGCGGTGGCTGGCAGCCACAATTACCGCTGGAATTAGCGCTCGTTGAAGCGTTGCAGCAACCGATCGCCTCTGCGCCGATCATGGTGAGTGCGCCAGCGGCGCGCAAGCCGGTGCCGACACCCGCTCGCCCTCAACCAACAACAACTCAAACGGTTGAACCTAAAGCCGAGAAATCAGCTCCAGTGACTGCGCCTATTCAACGTCCAGTTGAAGAACCAGTTGCGCAATCTTTGACTGAGCCAGCCGCTGCATCAGCCTTTGCCATTGAAGAAATACAGGCACGTTGGCCGGACGTCATGCGTGAAGTCAAATCGCGCAGCGTGCCAACCGAAGCGCTGTTGAAGAGCTGTCATATCTTGAATGTGGAAGGCTCAACGGTGATTCTCAGCTGGCCGACCGAGCATTTGAAGAGCAAATTCGAATCAGGTAAGAGTCAGCGTTTGGTTGAAGACGTGCTCAGCGAGATGTTGGATCAAAAAGTATTGATACGATCGTTGGTGGAAGATCCAATGATCCGCGCCGCGATGCAGTTAGGCGCAAAAGTAACGCCGGTACAAAATCGATAGCGAGGAGCGCAAGCATGAAACAACGAGGCGGCTTTGGCGGTGGTGGCATGGGCGGAGGCGGCATGCTCGCTCAGATTCAGAAGTTGCAGGCGGACATGGTGAAAGCGCAAGAAGCGCTTGCCGATGAAACGCTGGAAGTGACTGCTGGGGGCGGGGCGATCACCATTATAGTGACTGGCCAGCAGCGCATCAAATCGATCAAGCTGCAGCCGGACGTCGTCGATCCGAACGATCTGGAGATGCTGCAAGATTTGTTGGTGGCGGCTGTCAACGAAGCCATTGAACGATCACAGGCTTACGCGGCTCAGAAGCTGCAGGGCCTAACAGGCGGACTCGGTATTCCAGGGTTGTAAACTCACTCAGCGATGGATACTACACCACAGCCAGTTTTGCGCTTAATTGAAGCCTTTTCACGGCTGCCCGGCATTGGGCCGAAGTCGGCGTCGCGGCTCACGTATTATCTCATCCGCTCGCAGGGTGATGAAGCGATCGAGTTGTCGGACGCGCTCAAAGAACTCCGCGATCGGATTCAGTTCTGTGCGACGTGTTTCAACATCACCGAGCACAGCCCGTGTCCGATCTGCCAAAGCGACGAACGCGATCGATCGGTGATCTGCGTCGTGGAAGAACCACTCGATGTGATGGCGGTGGAACGTACGCGTGAGTATCGCGGGTTGTATCACGTCTTGCACGGTGTCATCTCGCCGATGGATGGCGTTGGCCCAGAGGATTTACGAATTCGCGAGTTGATCGATCGAGTGCTGAGTGGTAACGTCAAAGAAATCATTCTTGCGACGAATCCCAGCCTCGAAGGCGAAAACACCGCGATGTACATCCAGCGGAAGTTGATGGCGCAGAATATCAAAGTAACGCGATTGGCCCGTGGGCTTCCGATGGGTGGAGACCTAGAGTACGCTGACGAGGTTACACTAGCACGTGCCCTAGAAGGGCGTCGCGAAATGTGATTGTGCGATCCGAAACTTTTAAGGAATCTGGGGCTTGACACGGCTTCGAATTTGAATATAATCACGCGTGCGGTGAGCAACACCGGTCTCGTCCGAAGAACTACTCGGAAAGACCTAACAACTGAAGTCACGGAGGCGAGGCGCAACCAACTAACTGAGTTGAGACCACCTTTTCTAAGTAAGGTAGTCATTGCGTCTCGCGCTGATGGCCCGCCAAAGCGGCAACGACATCAGCGCGATTTCTTCGCCAGCACAAATTCTTGTGCAAAACCCTTGACAAGTCAGAACCCGCGTGGTAACATCTGCCCGCTCTACTCAAGGGCAACCAGCACCTTAACAACTGAAAAGTGGTAGGAAGTAAAAACGACGCTTGGGTCTAAACGTCAAACCTTACAGTCTTCGGACTGTTCTTTCTTGACGGAGAGTTTGATCCTGGCTCAGGATGAACGCTGGCGGCGTGCCTAACACATGCAAGTCGAACGAAGAGGCTCCTTCGGGAGTACTTCAGTGGCGGACGGGTGAGTAACACGTAGGTGACCTGCCCCGAAGTGTGGGATAACAGTCCGAAAGGATTGCTAATACCGCATGTGGTCTGTAATATTAGAAGTTGCAGACTAAAGCAGTAATGTGCTTCGGGAGGGGCCTGCGCCCCATCAGCTAGTTGGTAAGGTAATGGCTTACCAAGGCTACAACGGGTAGGGGGCCTGAGAGGGTGACCCCCCACATTGGCACTGACACACGGGCCAAACTCCTACGGGAGGCAGCAGTGAGGAATATTGCTCAATGGGCGAAAGCCTGAAGCAGCAACGCCGCGTGCGCGATGAAGGTCTTCGGATCGTAAAGCGCTTTTGAGAGGGACGAGATAGGACGGTACCTCTTGAATAAGTCACGGCTAACTACGTGCCAGCAGCCGCGGTAAAACGTAGGTGGCAAGCGTTATCCGGATTCACTGGGCGTAAAGCGCGTGCAGGTGGCTTCGTAAGTTGGACGTTAAATCTTTCGGCCTAACCGGGAGTGGTCGTTCAATACTGCGGGGCTTGAGGGCAGAAGAGGGGGGTGGAATTGCTGGTGTAGTGGTGAAATGCGTAGATATCAGCAGGAACACCTGTGGCGAAAGCGGCCCCCTGGTCTGCTCCTGACACTCAGACGCGAAAGCTAGGGGAGTGAACGGGATTAGAAACCCCGGTAATCCTAGCCGTAAACGATGGATGCTAGGTGTGGGTGGTATTGACCCCATCCGTGCCGAAGCCAACGCGTTAAGCATCCCGCCTGGGGACTACGGCCGCAAGGTTAAAACTCAAAGGAATTGACGGGGACCCGCACAAGCAGCGGAGCGTGTGGTTTAATTCGATGCTACACGAAGAACCTTACCCAGGTTTGACATGCAGGTAGTAGTGAAGCGAAAGCGGAACGACTCGCAAGAGAGCCTGCACAGGTGCTGCATGGCTGTCGTCAGCTCGTGCCGTGAGGTGTTTGGTTAAGTCCACTAACGAGCGCAACCCCTGTCGTCAGTTACATGTGTCTGACGAGACTGCCGGTCTTAAACCGGAGGAAGGTGGGGATGACGTCAAGTCAGCATGGCCTTTATATCTGGGGCTACACACACGCTACAATGGCCGGTACAATGGGTTGCCAACCCGTGAGGGGGAGCTAATCCTATAAAGCCGGTCTCAGTTCGGATTGTAGGCTGCAACCCGCCTACATGAAGCCGGAGTTGCTAGTAAACGCGCGTCAGCTATAGTGCGTTGAATACGTTCCCGGGTCTTGTACACACCGCCCGTCACGTCATGGGAGCTGGTAACACCTGAAGCCGCTACGCTAACCGCAAGGAGGCAGGCGTCGAGGGTGGGACTGGTGACTGGGACGAAGTCGTAACAAGGTAGCTGTACCGGAAGGTGCGGCTGGATCACCTCCTTTCTAGGGAGTTCGACTGAAAGCCAATCGGCTGGAGGTCTACTTCCCAGGTCAATCGCGAGTTACGGTTGTACTCGCGTCCCCAACGCGTCGATCTTCCTATCACTTTTCAGCGGTTAAGGGCTGGAGAACGTTAAAACACTGGGCCTTTAGCTCAGCTGGTTAGAGCATCCCTCTGATAAGGGGAAGGTCTCTGGTTCGAGTCCAGAAAGGCCCACACTAACCGGCAGGGCAACGGGGCCGTAGCTTAGCTGGGAGAGCGCCTCCCTTGCACGGAGGAGGTCAGGGGTTCGAATCCCCTCGGCTCCACTCCGTACAACACTTAACAAAGGAATTTTCGCTAGTTGACGCAGACGACGAAGGTCGTGAACTGAATAACAGTTAAGGCATATTCCGATAGGTTTTCGCAGCCCGGGAATGTGCCGGGCTGTTTCGTCTCTAGTGAAATAGATTGTGCGGTTGATGACTGTCTCTTAAATCTGAGTGATAGTCATCAGCGGCACAGTCGCTGAGTGGTCGAAATATGGACCACGGCACATTAACAACTGAATAGACTGTAAATGTAGAACTTCAATTTCTCCGCATCACGTGTAAGCTACTAAGGGCGTACGGTGGATGCCTTGGCGCTAAGAGCCGAAGAAGGACGCGGTACACTGCGATAAGCCTCGGGGAGTCGTGTGCAGACGTTATATCCGGGGATGTCCGAATGGGGAAACCCGCCTGACCGATCGTCAGGCACCGGCAACTGAATTCATAGGTTGCACGGAGGGAACCAGGGGAACTGAAACATCTTAGTACCCTGAGGAAAAGAGATTATTCCCTGAGTAGTGGCGAGCGAAAGGGGATTAGCCCAAACCAAACGGCTTGCCGTTTGGGGTTGTAAGGCCCGCATATGGAAGTTACCAATCTGGTCTCTAGTTGAACGGCACTGGAAAGGCCGACCACAGAGAGTGATAGTCTCGTAGATTAAAGAGATCCAGACTTCCGCGGTGTCCTTGAGTACCACGGGGCACGCTAATCCTGTGGGAAGCCGGGAGGTCCACCTCCCAAGGCTAAATACTCTTAGCGACCGATAGTGAACAAGTACCATGAGGGAAAGGTGAAAAGCACGGCCGCGAGCCGAGTGAAATAGAACCTGAAACCGTATGCTTACAAACAGTCGGAGGGCTATGTCGAACCTTCGGGGACGACAGGCCTGACGGCGTGCCTTTCGGAGAATGATCCGGCGAGTTACTCTGTGTCGCAAGGTTAAGGGAGTCACACCCGAAGCCGTAGCGAAAGCGAGTCTGAATAGGGCATTGAGTGGCGCAGAGTAGACCCGAAACCAGGTGATCTACCCATGGACAGGGTGAAGCGAGGTTAACCCCTCGTGGAGGCCCGAACCTACTAATGTTGCAAAATTAGGGGATGAGCTGTGGGTAGGGGTGATATGCCAAACGAACTTGGATATAGCTGGTTCTCCTCGAAATAGCTTTAGGGCTAGCCTCATTCGTTCAGTTACGGAGGTAGAGCACTGGATTGGCTAGGGGGCTTACTGCTTACCAAACCAAACCAAACTCCGAATGCCGTAACTCTAGAGAATGGGAGTCGGACTGCGAATGATGAGATCCGTAGTCGAGAGGGAAACAACCCAGACCGCCGGCTAAGGTCCCTAACTTCAAGCTAAGTGGGAAACGATGTGGGATTACTCAGACAGCCAGGAGGTTGGCTTAGAAGCAGCCACCCTTTAAAGAGTGCGTAACAGCTCACTGGTCAAGTGATCCTGCGCGGAAAATGTAACGGGGCTCAAGCTTGAGACCGAAGCCACGGACTCCCCGCAAGGGGATTGGTAGAGGAGCGTTCTGCACAGCAGCGAAGGCCGATCGTAAAGGACGACTGGAGCGTGCAGAAGTGAGAATGCCGGAATGAGTAGCGTAAAACACGTGAGAACCGTGTTCACCGTAAGTCTAAGGTTTCCGACGCAAGGTCAATCCGCGTTGGGTTAGTCGGGCCTAAGCCGAGGCCGTCAGGCGTAGGCGATGGACAACAGGTCAACATTCCTGTACCACCGATGATGAGCGAAGTGGGGACGCAGTAGGGTAGGCCAGCCTCCGATTGGTTGTGGAGGTGCTAAGCCTGTAGGCGTTGAGGTGCGTAGGTAAATCCGCGCGCTGAGCCGAGGGGTGATGGCGGTGCCTTGAGCCAGAAGTGGTTGAGCCCTGCTGCCAAGAAAATCCGCTAAGCGTTGAAGCATTGGTGCCCGTACCGCAAACCGACACTGGTAGACGGGTAGAATATACCAAGGTGACCGGGAGAACTCATGCCAAGGAACTAGGCAACATGACCTCGTAACTTCGGGATAAGAGGTGTCCTCTGCTGTGAGGAGACTCCATCAAGCAGCGGAGGATCGCAGAGAAATGGCTCTAGCGACTGGTTAACAAAACCACAGGTCTCTGCTAAGCCGCAAGGCGACGTATAGGGGCTGACACCTGCCCAGTGCCGGAAGGTTAAAGGGAGATGTTCGGCGCAAGCCAAAGCATTGAACTGAAGCCCCGGTGAACGGCGGCCGTAACTATAACGGTCCTAAGGTAGCGAAATTCCTTGTCGGGTAAGTTCCGACCCGCACGAAAGGTGTAACGACTGGAGCACTGTCTCGGCATGAGACCCGGCGAAATTGAAATACGTGTAAAGATGCGCGTTACCCGCAGCAGGACAAAAAGACCCCGTGGAGCTTTACTGCAACTTGGCATTGCGTTAGGGCTTGGTCTGTGTAGAATAGGTGGGAGGCTTCGAAGCTGGGGCGCCAGCCTCGGTGGAGCCACAATGTGAAATACCACCCTGATTAAGCTTTGACCCTAACCCCGCGCCGTTATCCGGCCGGGGGACCGTGCCAGGCGGGCAGTTTGACTGGGGCGGTCGCCTCCTAAAAGGTAGCGGAGGCGCCCAAAGGTTCTCTCAGGCTGAATGGAAACCAGCCATAGAGTGTAAAGGCACAAGAGAGCTTGACTGCAAGGCGAACATGCCGAGCAGATGCGAAAGCAGGGCTTAGTGATCCCACGGTACTGAGTGGAAGGGCCGTGGCTTACCGGACAAAAGCTACCCCGGGGATAACAGGCTGGTGAAGTCCAAGAGTCCATATCGACGACTTCGCTCGGCACCTCGATGTCGGCTCGTCGCATCCTGGGGCTGAATAAGGTCCCAAGGGTTGGGCTGTTCGCCCATTAAAGCGGCACGTGAGCTGGGTTCAGACCGTCGTGAGACAGGTCGGTCTCTATCCGCTGTGGGCGTAGGGGATTTGAGGGGAGCTGCTCTTAGTACGAGAGGACCGGAGTGGACAGACCTCTGGTGTGCCAGTTGTTCCGCCAGGAGCATCGCTGGGTAGCCACGTCTGGCAGAGATAACCGCTGAATGCATCTAAGTGGGAAACTCGCCCCAAGATTAGATCCCCCCTCCTTCGGGAGAAAGACCGCCAGAAGACTACTGGTTTGATAGGCGACAGGTGTAAGTGCAGCAATGCATTAAGCTTAGTCGATGCTAATGGTCGAGGGCTTACGTGGTGCGGAGAACTTGAAGTTTTACACAGTCTATTGAGTTGGGTGCCTTAACAACTTATCGTAACATCAGTCTCTTGGTGATTTGAGCGGCGTGGGTACACCCGGTCCCATCCCGAACCCGGCAGTTAAGCGCGCCAGCGCCGATGGTACTTGGAGGGCGACCTCCTGGGAGAGTAGGTCATTGCCAAGAGACTTTTGTTTGCCCTTAATTGACCCGAAAGAGCGAAAGCCTTTCGGGTCTTTCATTTTGTGTGAAAGACATGGAGGTCAACGTTGCCGCCCAAACTCGCCGTGATTACATTGTGGGCCGAAGATGTCGCGCTCGCCACCCATTTCTATCGGAATGTGATTGGCCTCAAATTACGGCCGATGCATGATCATCGACCACACTTCGATCTGGGCGGCGTCTATCTGGTCATCCTTAAAGGCCGATCGGTTCCGCCGCTTGATCAAGTCCCTGTACGTTTCCCGATCGTTGCTTTTGCGGTCGAAGATCTTGATGCCGCAATTGACCGTTTGAAGGCTCATCACGTTGATCTACCGTGGGGCATCGAGGAAGATGTTAATTCACGTTGGGCCATGTTCTACGATCCCGCTGGCAACTTAATCGAATTGGCTTATTTCAAAGGCTAACGAGTGAGCTGAAACCCTTGTCAGATAAGGGCGTAAGTGATACAATCGCCGCGCAATTGGGGAGTGGCCAAGTTGGCAAGGCAACGGACTTTGGATCCGTGATTCGAAGGTTCGAGTCCTTCCTCCCCAGCCAAAACGAGGCCGCCGATCGAATTTCGATCGGCGGCCTTTTGGGTGCAACTTCAGCCCCACGCTCGACCTAGCACCTTTTTGAGGCGAGCGTGACTACGTGCGCCGCTCGTGCTAGCGCTTTTGCCTAACGAGCGTACCATTCCCCGCGCCGGAATTCAAGTCGCGCCATCTCCGTGGCAATCTGACTGGCATACCATTCGCCCCGGCGAAACTCCAAACGGGCTTGTTCTGCGGCTATTATATTCGGCGTCGAGATCGTCGTAACTGGATTGGCGGCCAGTGATGCGACCAAGATAATGGCCGCCACCACTAACACCGCGGCTAACAAGAAGATCAAATAGTGATGCTCACCCGCATGTACTGGTCGGTGAACGGGCACTCGATGGACGGACATGGCAACCTCCTTTGTGTTACGGCTTCATCGAGGCTTACAACGCTCAGCATCCACAACCGAACGAATGATGCCGCGCCACGTCCTGCTATCACGATAGCACCGTTTTCTGGTGCAATCAACGGCCTGTTTCGCCGGAATCCTCCCGAAAATAATCGCGCCGTCGATCGAAATTTCGGTCGGCGGTGCGATGCAGATCCAGACGTTCGTTATGCGGTCGCGATGGCTTCGCGCACCTGCCCGGCGATTTCAGTGAAGGCTTCGTTTTGCAGCAAACCCAGATCGCGTGGTCGCGGTAGGGTGACCTGCACCTCGCGCGCGATGTGGCCGGGCCGCTCACTAAACACGAAGATCCGATCGGCCAGGAAGACGGCCTCTTGAATGCTGTGCGTGACCATCACCACTGTCGTGCGTTGGAGCGCCCAAATGCGCGCCAGTTCCAGTGCCATGCGTTCGCGAGTCAGCGCATCGAGCGAGCCAAACGGCTCGTCGAGCAGCAGAATCGACGGGCGATGCACCAGCGCCCGCGCAATGGCCACGCGCTGCTCCATTCCGCCCGATAGGCCGCGCGGATACGAATCGGCAAAGCCCGATAATCCTACTGTCTCGATCAGGGGCGTTACTCGATCGGCGATTTCCGCGCCCGATCGGCCTTCCAATTCCAACGGCAGCGCGATGTTGTCGTGGACGGTGCGCCACGGCATCAAATTGGCCTTCTGAAAGACCAGACCAATCGATCGGGCTGGTGCCGCGACGCGCTGGCCATCCAGCCACACGCGCCCTTGCTGCGGCTCGACTAGTCCCGCCAGAATACGCAGGAGCGTCGATTTACCGCTGCCTGACGGCCCCACGATGCACACAAACTCGCCCGGCTTGATCTCGAACGAAATGTCGTCCAGCGCCTCGACGTGACCGTTATGATCGTCGTAGACGTGTTTGACGCGCTCAACGCGCAAGGCCGCTTGACTCATAAACTCCATTAGCTCTTCATCTGCAAACTATTTCGCTTCATCCACGAAGCGATTGGTGAATAGCAGCGCCGGATCGATCTTGGCTTTGATCAGCCCCATGTTGAGCAAGACGTCCTGCGTGGTATCCCAGGCCGCCGCACTAGATCGGCCCGGCGTGTCGCTTTGCCATAACTTGATCGACTCGGCCAGTACCTGTTTCTGAATCTCATCCTTGGCCGGATCGCTGCCCAGCCCTTCGACAAACTTCTTGGACGTGTTGAACGCCACTTCTGGATCGGCGATCGCGTCGTTCAGGCCGTGCAGTAACGCCCGCACCATTCCGCGCACCAACTCGGGCTTGTCTTTGACCGTCTGCTCGTTTGTGATGAGGCCGTTGGCGACCAGCGCCAGGCTGTCGCTGACGGCAATCACGTTTACGTCCAAACCAGCCGCGCGCAATTGCACCGGTTCGTTGTTGACATAGATCACAGCCGCATCGACTTTGCCCTGCTGCAAAGCCGCTACTTGTGTAAAGCCGATATCTTGCGTCTTGATGTCACTTTCGTTGATGCCGGCCTTATACAACAACCCACGCCAGCCAATATAACTCGCGCCGAAGAAGCCCGGCAGCCCCACCGACTTTCCGACAAGGTCGTTCACACTCTTGATGTGCTTGTCCGCCAGCGAAGCCACGCCGACGGCGAACTTCTGCCACCACTGCATCACATACACGACCGGCAAGCCCTGCGCTCGAGCCAAGGGCACCTGCTCGCCGCTGACGACGGCGAAGGGCAATTCGCCTGCACCGACCAGCTTCATACCGTCGGTCTCGAACCGATAGTCGAACTCGATCTCAATCCCTTCGGCTTTGAAGTAGCCTTTATCGACCGCAATGTAAAACGGCGCATACTGGACATTGGCAATGTAGCCCATCGGCAGTCGAATCTTCGTCAGCGCTTGCGGCGATGCCGGTCCGGTTGCTGGCGCACAGCCTGCCAGCATAAGAGCGCCAATCAAAACTGCAAGTACAACTCGTTTCATGATGTTCGCAATCTCCAAAGTTTAGTGAGCCGGGTTAATGGCTCATTTTTTCCATGCCAGCCACTTGCGTTCCAACAAAGCCACGCTGCCATACATCGCCAGTGCCATCACCATCAACGCGATCAGGGCGACGAAAGTGCGCGCCGTGTTGTATTCGCCGTTGCCCTGTTTGATGAGAAAGCCCAGCCCTTGATCGGAATTGACGAATTCGCCGACGATCGCGCCGATCACGGCCAGTGTCGCACCGACCTTAAAGCCGCTGAGCATCATCGGCAGGGCAGCGGGTACTTCCAACTTGATGAACATTTGGCGGCGATTGGCCTGCAGGCTGCGCATCAAATCACGTAGATTCGGCTCGATCGAGCGTAAGCCGGTTGCTACATTGATCAGGATCGGGAAGAACACGATCAGCAAACTAGTGACGATCTTGGGCGTGAGGCCGTAGCCGAACCAGATGGCGAGCAGGGGAGCAACCGCCACGATCGGCACGGCTTGCGACGCGACGATCAGTGGTGACAGAATCGAATTCAACAGCGGCGATTTGGCGAGAATATACCCGAAAACCATCGCCAGCGTGGCACCGATTAACAGGCCGCTCAGTACCTCGATCAACGTGATGGCGATGTGACCCCAAAACGACGGCAGTTGAATCGATCGCAGCAATTCAGTCCACACCTCGCCGGGCGTTGGCAGAATAAACGCTGGATAACGGCCAACAATGACGATGATTTGCCAGATCGCGATGCCGACCGCCACCGCTATACCGATCGCCCCGACACGTAGCCAAGGGACATATTTGCGCGGCAAGCGCACTTCACCAAACGGACAGCGGATTGAAATTATTTGCGCTGATTTTGAAACTGCCATTTGACCTCCCAATAAAAAACCCCAAAGGCACAGAATTCCTTTGGGGCAAATTGAACACGCGCATATTGAGTGGGTTGATCAAAAAGCCCGAAGCCGTAGTTTGGCTTCGGGGCAAATCAAACACCACGCGATCTTACGCGAGCTGCTGTGACCTTCTATCATCCGGACTATACCGTCGGCTCCGGAGTTCCACCGGATCATGCGCCTACGCGCTCGTGGGCTATACCACCGATCGGGAATTGATGGCGAACTTGTTCGCGGTGAACGTGTTCACCCTCGCACCCTGCCCCGAAGGTTGTCTATTCAGTTGTCTAGTGAAAATTATAGCACCGGCGGCTTGAGTGTCAATCGACCTGCGCCGCGGCTTCCACAAAACAAAAAGAGGGAGAAGTGTTGGCTTCTCCCCCTTCGAGGCTCCTCAGCTAGGACTCGAACCTAGAACCCATCGGTTAACAGCCGATTGCTCTGCCGATTGAGCTACTGAGGAATGCTCTGGCGCTGACTGACGCGGGCGAGATTATACCAAAGCCCAGCAGTGCCGT